>NZ_AP048544.1:4567500-5257500 GCF_059699055.1 Kaistia sp. SLG-1 | reverse complement strand
CGGGACCGTGCATGGTGGGTAGTTTGACTGGGGCGGTCGCCTCCCAAAGTGTAACGGAGGCGCGCGATGGTGGGCTCAGACCGGTCGGAAATCGGTCGTCGAGTGCAATGGCATAAGCCCGCCTGACTGCGAGACTGACAAGTCGAGCAGAGACGAAAGTCGGCCATAGTGATCCGGTGGTCCCACGTGGACGGGCCATCGCTCAACGGATAAAAGGTACTCTGGGGATAACAGGCTGATGATGCCCAAGAGTCCATATCGACGGCATCGTTTGGCACCTCGATGTCGACTCATCACATCCTGGGGCTGGAGAAGGTCCCAAGGGTTCGGCTGTTCGCCGATTAAAGTGGTACGTGAGTTGGGTTCAGAACGTCGTGAGACAGTTCGGTCCCTATCTGCCGTGGGTGTAGGAATATTGAGAGGATCTGTCCTTAGTACGAGAGGACCGGGATGGACGTACCTCTGGTGGACCTGTTGTGGCGCCAGCCGCATTGCAGGGTAGCTATGTACGGACGGGATAACCGCTGAAGGCATCTAAGCGGGAAACCCACCTCAAAACGAGTATTCCCTTGAGAGTCGTGGTAGACCACCACGTTGATAGGCCGGGTGTGGAAGTGCAGCAATGCATGCAGCTTACCGGTACTAATAACTCGATCGGCTTGATCACTCCCATTAATCCATGCTCATCCGCTCCAACGCAGATGACCATCGACGACAAAAGCAGCTAACCCTGCAAAACCAGTTTCTTCTGTGCTTCGCCGGCCTGGTGGTCATGGCGAGGAGCCTGAACCCGATCCCATTCCGAACTCGGCCGTTAAACTCCTCCGCGCCAATGGTACTTTGTCTTAAGACACGGGAGAGTAGGTCGCTGCCAGGCCTGCAAAGCACAGAAACCCTTCGAAACATTCTCTCTACGATGAAACACAACAAAAACCCCGCCGCGCGACACCTTCGCCGGCGGGGTTTTTGCGTTCAAGCACCACGAAAACCGCCGGGAAGCGACGCCATCACGCCGGACGCCGGCGGTCCCAGGCCGGACGTCGCCACAAGCACCAAGGCGCGGAAGACGGCAGGGCGGCGAGGGCAGGGCGGCGGCGACGCCGGCACTAGCGCCACGGCGCGGAACAGCACCTGCCCGGAACAGACCCGCACAAGCGCGCAAGCTCAAAACCGGGTGGCCGCGGCCGAGCCAACCCCCGATCCGACCGGACGAAGCTCCAGCTCCCTCAAGGACACTGGCGCAAAAACAAAGCCTTCGCCATCATCCCCAAAACCAAAACAACCAACACGGGGAAAAACATGCGAAACGCCTTGATCGTCTACGGCGGATGGCCAGGTCACCAACCCGACCAAGGCGCAAAAAAAGTCGAAGAAATCCTCAGGCAAGACGGATTCGACACCCACATCACCCGGGACTACCGCGCGCTCGGCAGCGACCAGCTCGACGAACTCGACCTCGTCGTGCCGATCATCACCAGCGACGAGATCGAAAAGGCCCCGATCGAGCGTCTCTCGCTCGCCGTGCGGAACGGGCTCGGGCTCGCCAGCTATCATGGCGGCCTCGCCACCTCGTTCCGCAACATCGTGCAGTTCCACTATCTGGTCGGGGTGCAATGGGTGGCGCATCCGGGCGACATCGTTCGCTACCGGGTCGATGTCACGCGGCCGGACGATCCGGTGATGCAAGGGATCTCGAGCTTCGACTATGTGTCGGAGCAGTATTACCTGCACTACGATCCGTCGATCGAGATCCTGGCGACAACGACGTTTACCGGCGAGCATGATCCGGTCACCGCCGGCGTCGTGATGCCGGTTGTGTTCAAGCGGCGGTTCGGCGCCGGGCGCATCTTCTATTCGGCGCTTGGCCATGTCGCGGCCGAATTCGACAATGTCGAGATGCGGACGATCCTGCGGCGTGGCCTCAACTGGGCGGCGCGCCCGGAAGCCTAGGATCCGTACCCGGGATCGCGGGAGGGGCCTCGCGCCGCGTCTGTGAATTCGCTTCATAGATGCCGTGCCGGGCGGCGATCTGGTTCGCGGGCCGGGGCGAGGCCACCTTCCGGGTCGACCTGTTCAACCCGGGATGCAAACCTATGCCCGTCGCCCTCTACGCCCTGACGGCCGGTGCCTTCGGCATCGGCGTCACGGAATTCGTCATCATGGGCCTCCTGATGGAGGTCAGCGTCGATTTCGGCGTCTCGATCTCCGCCGCCGGCCTGCTCATTTCCGGCTATGCGCTCGGCGTCGTCGTCGGCGCGCCGGTCCTGACCGCGCTGACGGCCCGGCTGTCGCGCAAGACCACGCTGCTGGCGCTGATGGCGATCTTCACCATCGGCAACATCGCCTGCGCCTTAGCGCCGGATTACACCACGCTGATGGCCGCGCGGATCCTGACCGCCTTCGCCCATGGCACCTTCTTCGGCGTCGGCTCGGTCGTCGCGACGACGCTCGTCGTGCCGGACCGCCGCGCGTCGGCCATCGCCATCATGTTCACCGGCCTGACGGTCGCCAACGTGCTCGGCGTGCCCTTCGGCACCTGGCTCGGCCAGGCTTTCGGCTGGCGCGCGACCTTCTGGGCGGTGGCGCTTGTCGGCCTCGTCGCCTTCGCCATCATCGCCGCGTTCGTGCCGCGCGACCGCACGGCCCCCGAGGCGCCGGACTTCCGCCGCGACCTGCGGGCGCTGATGCGCCGGCCGGTCCTGCTCGGGCTGCTGACGACGGTGCTCGGCTATGCCGGCGTCTTCGCCGTCTTCACCTATATCGTGCCGCTGCTGACCGAGATCACCGGCTTCGCGGAGGGCGCCGTGTCGCCGATCCTGTTCGTCTTCGGCGGCGGCCTGATCCTCGGCAATCTTCTCGGCGGCAAGCTCGCCGACAAGCATCTGGTGCCGACCATGCTGGGCAGCCTGATGGCGCTCGCCATCGTGCTCGGGCTGATGGGCTTCGCGCTGGAGAACCGCATCCTCGCAGTCGTCTCTATCGGCCTTCTCGGCGCTTCCGCCTTCGCCACCGTGGCGCCGCTGCAGCTCTGGGTGCTGGAAAAGGCGAAGGGAGCGGGGCAGAGCCTCGCCTCCAGCTTCAATATCGCCGCCTTCAACCTCGGCAATGCGCTCGGCGCCTGGCTCGGCGGCGCGGTCATCGATCATGGCGGGCTCGGATCGGTCGCCTTCATCGCCGCGCTGCTGCCGCTCGCGGGCTTCGCCGTCGCGGTCTTTGCTCTGCGGACGACGCCCTCCGAGCCGGCCGGATCCACCGTCGCGGCCGGCCGCGCCGCGGAATGAACCTTGGCTCCGAGGCGTCGGCACCGCCGATCCCTGGCGCTTCCTGCAAGACGAACGGCGCCGGCCTGTCCGGCGCCGTTTTCGCATCGGGTCCGTCCGCCGCCCCACCGGCACTTTTTGCAGGGGCTGCAATCCGTCGCGTTGCGATTATCGCGGCGCGACCCTATGACATCCGCATGGCCCTTCTCGATCTCGCCAATCCGACGCGCTTCATGTCGCTCGCCGATCGCATCCTGCCCTGGCTCTGGGCGGTGACGGCGCTCGTCCTCGGCACGGGCCTGTATCTGGCCCTCTTCGTCGCGCCGGCGGACTATCAGCAGGGCGAGACGGTCAAGATCATGTTCATCCACGTGCCGGCCGCGTGGCTCTCCATGTTCGGCTACGGCATGATGGCGGTCTCGGCGCTCGGCACGCTGGTCTGGCGTCATCCGCTCGCCGACGTCGCCGCCCGCGCCATCGCGCCGATCGGCGCCGCCTTCACGCTTATGGCGCTCCTGACCGGCTCGCTCTGGGGCAAGCCGATGTGGGGCACCTGGTGGGAATGGGACGCGCGGATGACCTCGGTGCTGATCCTGTTCCTGATGTATCTCGGCCTGATCGCGCTCTGGAACGCCATCGAGGATCCGAACAAGGGCGGCCGCGTCGGCGCCGTGCTGATCCTGGTCGGCTCGGTCAACCTGCCGATCATCAAGTTTTCGGTCGACTGGTGGAACACGCTGCACCAGCCGGCGAGCGTCTTCCGCATGGGCGGCTCGACCATCGACGCCAGCATGCTCTATCCGCTCCTGATCTGCGCCATCGGCGCGACGCTGCTGTTCCTGGCGCTGAGCCTGATGGCGATGCGCAACGAGATCCTGCGCCGCCGCATTCGCGCGCTCCGCCTCGTCGCCGCCGCCAGCCCCGCCGGAGCGCCGGCATGATCGAAGCCTTGGGACCGCATGCCGGCTTCATCCTCGCCGCCTATTGCGTGACGATCGTCATCGTCCTGGCGCTCTTCGCCTGGATCGTCCTCGACGGAAGGCATCTGCGCCGCCAGCTCGCCGATCTCGAGGCGCGCGGCATCCGCCGACGTTCGGCGCGCAAGGCCGCCGGCAAGACCGCCGGAAAGGCCGCCGACAGCACCACGGTGAAGCCGTGAGCGAGACCCGGTCTCCGGTCGAGGCGAAGCCGCCTCGCTCGCTCGCGCGGCGCCTGCTGATCTCAGCGCCGATCGCCGCCTTCGCGGCGCTCGCCGTGATCTTCGTCATCCGGCTGGAGCAGGGGGGCGATCCGTCGCTGATCCCCTCCGCGCTGATCGGGCGCCCGGCGCCCGTGACGGTGCTGCCGCCGCTCGAAGGCCTCGACAAACCCGGCCTCGATACGGCCGCGCTCGCCGGCAAGGTGACGCTGGTCAACATCTGGGCGTCGTGGTGCGTGCCCTGCCGCGAGGAACACCCGTTGCTCGAGAAGCTGGCCGCCGACAAGCGCATCCAGCTCGTCGGCATCAACTACAAGGACCAGCCGGCCAACGCGCGCGCCTTCCTCGGCCAGCTCGGCAATCCCTATGCCGCGGTCGGCGTCGACGAAAAGGGCCGCAGCTCGATCGACTGGGGCGTCTATGGCGTGCCGGAGACGTTTCTCATCGGCCGCGACGGCACGATCCGCTTCAAGTTCGTCGGCCCGCTCAGCGACGACAGCCTCGAAAAAGTGATGATGCCGGAGATCGAAAAGGCGCTGGCCGCGTCCTGATCGCTTTGGCTGCCCGGCAGGACTTTGCAGATCGCCGAAAAGTCGCCATGTGGCCACGGCCTATGGGCAGGGCACCGTCGCCCCGGCGGAGGCCGGGGCCCATGAACACCGGCCGGGAAATTCCAGCTCAGCCTTCCGGCCACGGCCGGTGTGTCTGGATCCCGGCCTTCGCCGGGATGACGGCGGAGGGTGGCACGGCCCAGGCAGCCCATCGATCGCCGGACGGCCCTGCGTGCTTCGACACGGCCCTTCGGGCCTCCTCAGCATGATGAGGACGGTGTTGCGTGAAGGTGTGCTCAGGGAGAGATGACGCCTCTCAGCGCGTCGGCTGCGTCTCGGGTTTGTCCTCGGCGATCGTCGTGCGCGAGATCAGCGGCAGCTGGAACAGGGTGAAGAGGAAGGTCAGCGGCATGATGCCGAACACCTTGAAATTCACCCAGAGATCGGTCGCCGCCTTCGCGTCGGCGGAATAGTAGGCGTCGGCGGCCTTCCAGACGACGACGTTCAGGATGGCGAGCGCCAGGAAGAACAGGCCCCAGCGGAAGGTGAGCTTGCGCCAGCCCTCGTCGGTCAGCTTGAAGACACTATCGAAGACATAGCCGAGCAGCGAGCGGCCGAAGACGAGGCCGCCGAGCAGGACCGCGCCGAACAGCGTGTTGACGATGGTGGGCTTCAGCTTGATGAAGGTGTCGTCGTGCAGCCAGAGCGTCAGCCCGCCGAACACCACGACGACGACGCCCGTCACCAGCGGCATGATCGGCAGCTTGCGCGTCATCGCGTAGGAAACCGCCAGCGCCGCCAGCGTCGCGGCCATGAACAGGCCCGTCGCCCAGTAGATGTCGGCGCGGGCGTTGGCGAAGAAGAAAACGCCGAGCGGTCCGAGCTCCAGGGCCAGCTTGAGGAGCGGATTGAGCTCCTTGCGGGCGGGATCGTTGGGGGCGCGTTCGATTTCGAGTGTCATGGTCGGCTTTCGGTGGTGGTCGCCAAAAGATAGGGCCAATAAGGCGGCTGATCTATGGCGTCGGTCACGTCGCGGCAGCCCGGACGATCACTAGAGCGTTTTCGAGCGAAGTGGATGCCCGCGTGAAGAAAACGCGACCAAACAAATGGCTAGATCGTTTCCACGAAACGGTGAAAGGATCTAGGTGGCGATGCCGGCGATGGCGCGGGCGAAATCATCGGCCGCGAAGGGCTCGAGATCGTCGATGCCTTCGCCGACGCCGATGAAGTGGATCGGCAGGCCGTATTTGGAGGCGATGGCGACCAGGATGCCGCCGCGCGCCGTGCCGTCCAGCTTCGTCATCACCAGGCCGGAGACGCCGGCGACGCGGCCGAAGATCTCGACCTGCTGCAGCGCGTTCTGCCCGGTGGTGGCGTCGAGCGTCAGAAGCACGCTGTGCGGCGCGGTCGGATCCTGCTTTTTGATCACGCGGATGACCTTTTCGAGCTCCGCCATCAGCTCGGTGCGGTTCTGCAGCCGCCCGGCCGTGTCGATCAGGAGCACGTCGGTGCCGTTCGCCTGCGCATCCTTCAAGGCGTCGAAGGCGAGGCCGGCGGCGTCGGCGCCGATCGAGCGCGCGACGACGGCGGAGCCGGTGCGCTGGCCCCAGATCTTCAACTGCTCCACCGCCGCGGCGCGGAACGTGTCGCCGGCGGCGAGCATGACCGAACGGCCCTCGGCGCGGAGCTTCGCCGCGAGCTTGCCGATCGTCGTCGTTTTGCCGGTGCCGTTGACGCCGACGACGAGGACGACATGCGGCTTGCGGGCGGGATCGATGACGAGCGGCTTCGCCACCGGCGCGAGGACTTTTGTCACCTCCTCGGCCAGGATCGCCTTGACCTCGGCGCCGTCGATCTCCTTGCCGAAGCGGCCCTTCTTCAGCGCCTCGATGATCGCCGACGACGTCGTCAGGCCGAGATCGGCCTGGATCAGCACGTCCTCGAACTCCTCCAGCGTGTCGGCGTCGAGCTTGCGCTTGGTGAAGACCGAGACGATGCCGTCGGAAATCGCATTGGACGAGCGCGACAGGCCGGCCTTCAGCCGCTGGAACCAGTTCTGTTTTGGCGCGGGTTCCGGGGCAGGGGCCGGCGCGGCCGGGGCGGCGAAGAAGCCGGTCGGGCGAGGGGCGATGACCGGGGCCGGGATCGGCGCGGGCTCGGCGACGGGCTCGGGTTCCGGCGCTTTGAGGACGACGGGCGCTTCCGGCTCGGCCACGGTCGGCTCGGGCGCGGCTTCGACCACGATGGCCTCGATCGGCGCGACGGTCTCGACAAGCTCGATCGCCTCCGCCGGCGTGACAACGGGAGCAGGGGCCTCGGCGGTGACCGGCTCGGGCTCGGCGACTGCGACCGGCTCGGGCGTCGCGACGAGCTCGGGCGCCTGCTCCTCCGGCTTCGGCGCGCCGCCGCCGAACCAGCGGCGGAACAGGCCCTTCTTTTCTTCTGCCATGGTTCAGGCGGCCTCTGCGAGTGGGGTGGCAAGGAGGCCCGAAGCGGTCCGTCCAACGATCTGCGCCGGAACCAGCGTTCCGGCGGCGATACCCGGCATGGAAACCGGGGTGAAATGCTCGGTGCGGCCGACGCCGCCCTTTTCCATCAGCACACGGCGCGTCGCGCCGACCTCGCGCGCCAGATGCGCCTGGAGCGTCGCCTGGCCCTTTTCGCGCAGGCGGGCGGCGCGGGCCTTGATGGCGGCGGGATCGAGCTGCGGCATGCGCGCGGCGGGCGTGCCGGGGCGCGGCGAGAACGGGAAGACATGCAGATGCGTCAGCCCGCATTCGTCGACCATGGCGAGCGAGTTCTCGAACATCGCCTCCGTCTCGGTCGGGAAGCCGGCGATGATGTCGGCGCCGAAGACGATGTCGGGGCGGAGCTGCCGAACCTCGGCGCAGAAGCGGATGGCGTCGGCGCGGCCATGCCGGCGCTTCATGCGCTTCAAAATCATGTCGTCGCCGGCCTGCAGCGACAGATGCAGATGCGGCATCAGCCGCTCGTCCTCGGCGATCGCCCGCATCAGCGCGTCGTCGACCTCGATCGTGTCGATCGAGGAGAGGCGGAGGCGCGGCAGCTCGGGAACGAGCTTCAGGATCGTCGAGACCAGCGTGCCGAGCGTCGGCTTGCCGGGGAGATCCGCGCCATAGGCGGTCATGTCGACGCCGGTCAGCACGATCTCGGCATGGCCGGTCGCGGTGAGCTGGCGGATCTGCTCGACGATCGCGCCCATCGGCACCGAGCGCGAGGGGCCGCGGCCATAGGGGATGATGCAGAAGGTGCAGCGATGGTCGCAGCCGTTCTGCACCTGCACGAAGCTTCGCGTATGCCCGTCCATGCCGGCGACGAGATGCCCCGCCGTCTCGCGCACGTCCATGATGTCGGCGACTTTGACACGCTCATGGTCGGCGATCCGAAGCCCCAGCGGCCGATAGGCGGCGGCGCTCAGCTTTTCCTCATTGCCGAGAACGAGATCGACCTCGTCCATGGCGGCGAAGGTGGCTGGTTCCGTCTGCGCGGCGCAGCCGGAGACGACGATCTTCACGTCCGGCCGCTCGCGGCGGGTCCGGCGGATCGTCTGCCGCGCCTGGCGCACCGCCTCGGCGGTGACCGCGCAGGTGTTGATGATCACCGCGTCGGAAAGGCCCGCTTCCGCGGCCCGGGTCCGCATCACCTCGGTTTCGAGCGTGTTCAGACGGCAGCCGAAGGTGATCGTCTCGATCGTCATGCGCGGAGGGCGACCGTGTCCGGCGCAACCTCGATGCGGATCTCGTCGCCGAGGCCGATGACGCCCTCATGCTCGAATTCGGCGGCGCCCGTCATCCAGATGTGGTTGTCGGCGCGCCATTCGATGTTCAGCACGCCGCCGGGCAGGCGGACGTCGACGATGCGGCCGGTCTTGCCGAGGCGGGCGGCAGAGACGGCGGTGGCGCAGGCGGCGGAGCCGCAGGCAAGCGTCAGCCCGGCGCCGCGCTCCCACACGCGGAGCGTGATCGCGCTCGCCGACGTCACCTCGGCGATCGAGATGTTGGCGCGCTCGGGGAACATCGGGTCGCGCTCGAGGATCGGGCCGATGCGGCCGAGGTCGATCGCCGCGACGTCGTCGACCCAGTAGATCGCATGCGGATTGCCGATATTCGCCACCGCCGGCCGCGACAGGATCGGCGCGTCGACGGGACCGAAGCTCAGATCGATGGCGGTCGTATCCTCGAACGGCCGGGAAAGCGGGATCTCGGCCCAGCCGAAGCGCGGTTCGCCCATGTCGACGGTGATGCTGTCGGCATCTCGGACGCGGACGTCGAGCAGGCCGGCCGAGGTCTCGAGCTTGACTGCCTCGCGGCCATTCTCGCGGTTCAGCACCAGCGCGACGCAGCGCGTGCCGTTGCCGCAGGCGCCGGAAAGCGAGCCGTCGGTGTTGAAGATCGTCATGAAGGCGTCGGTGCCGGCGGTTCGCGGCGGTTCGATCACCATCAGCTGGTCGAATTCCGTGCGCGGATCGGCGGCGATCGCGCGCGCCTGGTCAGCGTTCAGGCGCGTTTCCGCGCCGCGCATGTCGAGCACGGTGATCCGGTTGCCGATACCGTTCATCTTGGCGAAGGGGGCGTTCATGACGTTCCGATCATCACGCTGCGGGCTGCGTCGGCAGCCCGTGGGTGTCGGCGCATATATGGCGGAAAGATCAGAGAAATTCCATACTGCCGCGCGGTTTCCGCCGTCATCGGGGGCGCGCGCGGGCCGATCGGGCGCCGGAGGCGGCGGTGCCAGCGAAAAACTCGGCCCAAAACAGGGGGGAAGTGACGTAAACTGGCGTTCTGTCGCCGCTTCGCTTCGCGGTCCGTCTTGCGGGCGGGCGCGGGGGCTGCTTCACTGGTGGGCAAGGTTACCAAGGATAACGCCCGCCTCTCGAACGCCCCGTTGCTCCATCGCCCGCCACAGGGCCGAGACCGGGCGTCGCCTCCCGTTACGGACAGCTTCATGTCGCTCGATATCGCTACCCGCGTGTACAATCACGGCTTCCGCATCGATCCGATCGTGCGGACGCTGCTCGACACGGACTTCTACAAGTTCCTGATGCTGCAGCTGATCCGGGCCAAGTCGCCGGACGTGCGGGCGACCTTCGGCATGATCAACCGCACCAAATCGGTGCGGCTCGGCGAGGTCATCGACGAGCAGGAGCTGCGCGACCAGCTCGACCATGCGCGAACGCTGCGCTTCCAGAAGAACGAGCTGATCTGGCTGGCCGGCAATACGTTCTATGGCGTGAAGCAGATCTTCAAGCCGGAGTTCCTCGACTGGCTCGAAGGCTTCCAGCTGCCGGAATATGAGCTCCGCCGCACCGAGGATGGCCAGTACGAGCTGCGCTTCGAGGGGCTCTGGTCGGAAACGACGCTCTGGGAAGTGCCGGCGCTCGCGATCGTCAGCGAGCTGCGCGCCCGCGCCGCGATGAAGGGCATGAGCCGGTTCGAGCTCGATGTCCTCTATGCCAAGGCCAAGGCCAAGCTCTGGGGCAAGATCGAGCGGCTGCGCGTGCTGGCGCAGGAAGGGCCGCTCAAGGTCTCCGATTTCGGCACAAGGCGCCGCCACGGCTATCTCTGGCAGAAATGGTGCGTCGAGGCGCTGCAGGAGGGGCTCGGCGACAATTTCGTCGGCACCTCCAACGTCAAGATGGCGATGGCCGCCGGCCTCGAGGCGATCGGCACCAATGCGCACGAACTGCCGATGGTCTATGCGGCGCTGGCCGAGAGTGACGAGGCGCTGCGCAATGCGCCCTACGATGTGCTGCGCGACTGGCAGGAGATGTATGACGGCAATCTGCTCGTCATGCTGCCGGATACCTATGGCACGACGCAGTTCCTGCGCAATGCGCCGGACTGGATCCTGAACTGGAAGGGACTGCGCCCGGATTCGAAGCCGCCGATCGAGGGCGCCGAGGAGGCGATCGCCTGGTGGCAGCTGCATGGCTCAGACCCGCGCGAAAAACTGATCGTGCTGTCGGACGGCATGGACATCGACACGATCGAGGAGGCGGCGCGCCATTTCCGCGGCCGGGTCAATCTCTCGATCGGCTGGGGCACCAACGTCACCAACGATTTTCGCGACTGCGCCCCGGACGGCAAGGACGACCGGCTGCAGGCGATCTCGCTGGTCTGCAAGGTCGTCTCGGCCAATGGCCGCCCGGCGGTCAAGCTCTCCGACAACGCCAACAAGGCGACCGGCCCGGCGGACGAGATCGCCCGCTACCGCCGCGTCTTCGGCCACCAGGACCTGATGGCGCAGCCGCTGCTGGTTTGAGGGTATCCGTCGATACCGCCTGTTCCGCCATTCACGCGGCGCTTCCGGCCGTCATGCGGCGCTCAATCTTCATCATCCTGAGGTGCCCGAGCGCAGCTCGGGCCTCGAAGGACGCACGGTCGCGGTGCAACCTATCGCTGCTCAACGGCTCTGCGTGCTTCGAGACGGCCCTTCGGGCCTCCTCAGCATGATGGGGGTGGTGTGAGGTACGACGCGGGCTCTACGCCACCGCCGCGCCGGAAAAATGCGGGCTGCGAAAATCGAGCCGTGCGAGGCCGCGGCGCACCTCGGGGTCGCGCATGACGAGATCCCAGAGCAGGCCGCTCCTGTGGTTCTCGATCATCACCACCTGCGGCCCCTGGTCGATGGCGAGATGGGTCTTCGCCGTCCAGTGGGCCCTGTCGCTGAAGGCGTCGTAGAAGCCGTACTCGCCGAAGAGCCGGTCGCCGAGATCGTCGTGGAAATGGCGCAGCACCGGCATCACCAGCTCCGGCACATAGGGCAGGCTGGAGATCGCCGCCGTCGGCGCGATCACGCCGCGGTCGTTGTCCGGCGCATAGGCGGAATAACCGTCCGGCCCGTCGCTCGCCGTCAGCCCCCAGCTATCCGGGCCGTATCCGGCGAAGCCGCCGGGATTGGCGATGCAGTGTGCCCGGTTGAGCAGGGTGTGGGCGACGTTCTGGTCCCAGTAGTCGGCATAGCGATCGCTGAGGCCGCGCGGGTCGAGCCCCAGGAACGAGTAGTGCGCGAAGAAGAGCGGGCCGCCGCCATCCGGGCCGAGCGGCAGCTCGATGCCGTACTGGATGCGCCGGTTGAGGAAGCTGCGGCTCTGGGCGAAGCCGTTGTGGTAGACGGCCGGCCGGATGCCGTGGTCGTCGGCGCCCGCCGCCAGCACATAGGCGATCAGGCATTCGTTCCAGCCGCGCAGCTCGAGGTTCATCGCGAAGCCGTTGTTGGGGCTCCAGTGCCAGGTCAGCACCTCGCGGCCGTCGCGGGTGAACCAGTCCCATTCGACGGCGCGCCGCATCTGCTCGATCCGGCCCCGGAGCCACGGCTCCTTGCCGTCCGGCCGATCGAAGAAGTGCTGCGCCGCGATCAGGCCCTGGATCCAGAACGCCGTCTCGATCAGGTCGGCGCCGTCGTCCTTGCGGCTGAAGCGGATCGTCGCGCCCGTGGCGCCCTGCATGAAATGCGGGAAGGCGCCGTGATAGCTCGGCGTGCGCTCCAGGAAGCCGATCATCTTGTGCAGCCGCTCGACCGCCTCGTCGCGGACGAGCCAGCCGCGCGCCACGCCGACCACGATCGCCATCACGCCGAAGCCCGAGCCGCCGATCGTGACGATGTCGTCGTCGCCGAGCGTGCGGTCGCGGGCGAGGCCGCTCACCGGATGGGCGAAGTCCCAGAAATAGCGGAGCGTCTGGCGCTGCACGCGATCGAGCAGCGCCGCGTCGGAGAGCGCCCTAGGTCGCCTTGGCGGTGTCTGCCGCGCGGGTGTCTTCTTGGTCGTCATGCGCTGTCGCTCGTTCGGGTTTCGCGGGGTCCGGGGCGCTGGTGTCGGCCACCGAGGGGGCGTCAGTCTTCTCCGCCGGCGCCTTGTCCGCGTCGGAATCTTCCTCGACCAGGTTCACGGTGCGGTTGTAGAAGTCGGTCGCCGAGGCCCGGCCCGATACGGTGATGACGGCGGATTTCGCCAGCTCCTTGCCGAGGATCGACGTGAAGATGGCGCGCTGGCCCTCGTCCATGGCGTCGATGGTCTGCTCGGAGAAGATCCATTCCGGCTTCAGGAGCAGCAGCCGGGCGAGGGTTACCCGCACTTCCTCGTCATAGGAGATCTCCCGGGCCCAGCGCGCCTTGCGGTCGAGCGAGGCGCCGAGCCGCGGCAGGTCGGCGCGCTTCAGCGCGGCCATGAGGTCCTCGTCGCTGAAGCTGGTGGGCGCCAGCGGATAGGTGAGGGCGGCGCGCAGCGATCCGTCCGGCACATAGGGGCGTTCCGGCATGTACATCATCTTGCTGCGCGGCGGCAGGCTGATCTTGCCGGAGCCCCAGGGCCAGAGCCCGGCGAGCGCCGAGAACAGCGCGCGATGCGCCGAGCCGGTGCGGTCGACGATCAGCAGGTGGTCGCCAGGCGCGACTTCGACATGCGGCGTGTCGAGCGCGGCGCGCTCGCCGGTCCACGTCACCGCCACATTGTCGAGCTCGAGCCGGCCGAGCGGATCGAGGTCGTATTCGATGCGCGTGCCGCTGTCGCGCGGCTGTTCGAGGGTGACGAGCGCCTGGCGGAAGCTCATGACGCGCGCCAGCGTGGCGCGCCAGTCGGCGATGGCGCTGAAATTGTCGACGAACCAGCGCAGGCAGTTCTGCACCTGGTTGAAGGCGCCGACCACCATCATCAGCTCGCCGAAGGAGAGCTTGCCGCCGAAATAGCCGGGTGCCGCGATGACGATCGGCGCGACGATGCCGATCCAGCCATAGCCCGCCGTCACCCAGGTCAGCCGCGCCACCGCGTTAACGAGGCGGCGCATGACGTCGAGCACGCGGTCCAACTCGTCGTCGAGGCGCTTCTTCTCGTCGGTCTCGCCGGCGTTCAGCACGATGCCGCTGGCGTTTTCGTTGACCTGGACGAGCGCGAAGCGAAGGTCGGCCTCGCGCGCGTAGCGCTCGACGCCGATGCCGATCAGCGGCCGGCCGACACGCCAGCTGACCCAGGATCCGGTCAGGGCGAAGATCAGCGCGCACCAGACCATGTAGCCGGGGATGATGAAACTGTAGCTGGCGACCGAGAGCACGACGCCGCTCGACAGCACCCACAGCACGCCGACGAAGCTGAAGAGTAGCAGCGTCGACTGGAACAGGCCGATGCCGAGCCCGGTCGAGAGCTCGGCCAGGTGCCGGGCGTCCTCGTGCACGCGCTGGTCGGGGTTGATGCCGATATCGCCGGCGTCGCCCAGCACGACGAGGCGGCGCGGCGCCAGCCATTGCTCGATCAGGTCGCGGGTCAGCCACTTGCGCGTCTGCTGCGTGATCATCTGGGCGAGCCAGGTCTGCGCAACATTCAGGCCGAGCAGGATGCTCGCGATGCCGCCGAAGACCATCAAATAGTAGAGGAAGGATTTGACGTTCTTGGTTTCGATCGCGTTGTAGAACGGCTTGTTCCACGCGTTCAGAACCACCTGCATGCCGGAGGTGGCGATGATCACGCCGATGATGGCAATGGTCAGGAGCAGGAAGTTGCGCCGGCCGGACGAATTCCACAGCGCGGAGATGAATGCGCTGAATTCCTGCACGAGCGCTGCGAAGGATTTCCTCGTACCGAACTCGGGTTCCTGTTCGGCCACGTCATCGGGTGTTTCCGTCATCGCCTCGGTTATCCGGCTTCGACAGCGTCGAGCATATCAACCAGCCGGTCAAAATTCCGCATCATTCGGTCTGCATCCGTCCCGCGCGCCTATTCCCGATCAAACTGTTGCAGAAGGACATCAAGTCAAGGTGTTGGCGTCCCTCGCGCATCGGGCGGCGAATCGCTAGCATCGGCGACGAGACGGATTCCGGGAGGGCTCCTGCGGCATGGGCGTCAGCCGCCTGCCAGGCGACTGGCCGGCCGGCGACGGGTGGCTGCATGGCGTCGCGGCCAGGCCGAATACGGTTCGGGAGGACCCCATGAGCAGCTTCATCCTGGCGATCGACCAGGGCACCACCTCGACGCGGGCGATCGTCTTCGACGGCAATTATCAGGTCTGCGGCGTCGGCCAGCAGGAGTTTCCGCAGCATTTCCCCCGCTCCGGCTGGGTTGAGCACGATCCGGAGGACATCTGGCGGACGGCGATGGAGACGGTGCGGTTCGCGCTTGCCAACGCCAAGCTGGCTTTGACCGACATCGCCGCGATCGGCATCACCAACCAGCGCGAGACGACGATCGTCTGGGACCGCGCCACCGGCAAGGCGATCCACAACGCCATCGTCTGGCAGGATCGGCGGACGTCGGACATCTGCGCCGAGCTGAAGGCGGCCGGCGCCGAGGCGGAGTTGACCGCGAAGACCGGCCTGCTGCTCGATCCCTATTTCTCCGGCACCAAGATCGCCTGGATCCTCGACCATGTGGAGGGTGCGCGGGCCCGCGCCGAGCGCGGCGAGCTCGCCTTCGGCACGGTCGACAGCTTCCTGCTCTGGCGGCTGACGGGCGGCCGTGTGCACGCGACCGACGCCACCAACGCCTCGCGCAGCCTGCTCTTCAACATCCGCACCGGCGAATGGGACGACGAGCTGCTGGCGCTTTTGCGCGTGCCGAAGGCGATCCTGCCCGACGTGCTGGATTCCGCCGCCGATTTCGGCGTCACCGATCCGGCCGTGGTCGGCGCGGCGATCCGCATCGCCGGCATTGCCGGCGACCAGCACGCGGCGGCGCTCGGCCAGGCCTGTTTCCAGCCGGGCATGCTGAAATCGACCTATGGCACGGGCTGTTTCGCGCTGCTCAACACCGGCTCGGATTTCGTGCAGTCGCAGAACCGGCTGCTGACGACGATCGCCTATCGGCTCGACGGCAAGACGACCTATGCGCTGGAAGGCTCGATCTTCGTCGCCGGCGCGGCGATCCAGTGGCTGCGCGACGGGCTGCATCTGCTCGATCGCGCCGACCAGTCGGGGCCGATGGCCGCCGCCGCCGATCCGCACCAGGAGGTCTATCTCGTGCCGGCCTTCACCGGGCTCGGCGCGCCCTGGTGGGATGCCGAGGCGCGGGGCGCGCTGTTCGGGCTGACGCGCGGCACGGGGCCGAACGAGTTTGTTCGCGCGGCGCTCGAATCCGTTTGCTACCAGACGCGCGACCTGCTCGACGCCATGCGGCGCGACTGGGCGCGGGCGGGCGAGACGGTGCTGCGCGTCGATGGCGGCATGGTGGCGAGCGACTGGACCATGCAGAGCCTCGCCGACATCCTTGATGCGCCGGTCGACCGGCCGGTGGTGCTGGAGACGACGGCGCTCGGCGCGGCCTGGCTCGCCGGACGCCAGGTGGGCGTCTGGCCGGCCGAGGCCGGTTTCGCCGCGAGCTGGCGCCTCAACCAGAAATTCGTGCCGACCATGGCGGCGGAGGTGCGGGAGGCGAAGCTCGCCGGATGGCGCGATGCCGTGCGGCGGACGCTGACGCGATAAAGCGAGCCGCGGCTGGCGTGAACCGAGCGTGATCGCTGTCACAGCCCCTTGTTTCGATACGCGGTATGCTGGCGGCCTCGAACAGGAGGACGCCATGCCCCGCGAGACCGGATTTGCCATCGCGATCGT
The DNA here is from genome assembly GCF_059699055.1 of Kaistia sp. SLG-1. Taxonomy (NCBI): domain Bacteria; kingdom Pseudomonadati; phylum Pseudomonadota; class Alphaproteobacteria; order Hyphomicrobiales; family Kaistiaceae; genus Kaistia; species Kaistia sp. SLG-1. The sequence goes on along the minus strand of NZ_AP048544.1, from coordinate 5,240,935 downwards.
CGCGCTCCTGCTCGGCGCCGGCGCGACGTCTCGCGCTGCCTCCGGGGCGGAGGCGGCGCCGAAGCCTGTCGCCGCGTCCGATTGCCGGAAATCCGACCGCTGCACGCCGAGCGAACGCGAGCTGGGCGGCTGGCTGGCGGATACGGACAAGGGCGGCAGCTGGCGGCGCGACCCGGCGCGGAGCCGGGCCGCCCTCGCCCGTTGAACAGCGCGGCGTGCTAGCGGTTGCCGAGGAAATCCGCCTTGCCGATCGTGATGCCCTTGTGGCGCAGCACGCCATAGGCGGTCGAGACGTGGAAGAAGAAGTTCGGCAGCGCGTGGGTGAATAGATAGGTCCGGCCGTCGAGCTGGACCGCGCCGTTGCGCATCGAGATCGTCCGCGTCTCGCTGCCCTCGAGCTGCTCGGGCCTGACCGAATTCAGGAAGGCGACGGTCTTTTCGATGCGGGCCTTCAGTTCGGGAAACGTCGTCTCGGTATCGGCGAAGCTCGGATTGTCGATGCCGGCCAGGCGGGCGGCCGCGCCCTTGGCGGTGTCGCTGGCGCGCTGCACCTGGCCCGAGAGCGGCAGCATGTCGGGCGCGAGGCGCGCCTCGATCAGCGTCGCCGGATCGATGCCGTCGCGGACGCTCTGTTCCACGGCCTTGTCGAGGATCGCCTGGAGATTTCCGAACGAACGGATGAAGACCGGAAGCGAAGCTTCGTAGATCGATAGCGCCATGTTGACCCCGATGGTTCGCGGACGTCCGCGTCCGCGTTGCGGAAACGCAGATGGGCGTGCGGCGGCATCGATTTCAAGGGGCAGGCGGGGAGATCGTTCGGGATCGGCGCCGATGGCGCGGTGCGCTTGGAAACGCGCATAAAAAAAGCGCCCGTCGGGGAGGAGGTCGACGGGCGCCTTAGTTGATGGTGCCACACAAGGGAGGAGGTTTGTGGGGCACCTAATCGCAGGGAACGAGGGAGGAGGTTCGTTCCCCAACGAACTGGGAAATTCTCAGTATCCGGCGGCCTGCTTGGCAATCGCCTTGATGTCGGCGCGATTGATGCCCAGATCGCTCAGTTCGCGGTTGTCGAGCCGCGAAAGCTCGCTGCGGGTCTCGCGATACTTCATCCAGGTCTTGTAGGAGGCAACGAGGCTGACCATCGTCTGTTCCTTTCACGCCGGCCATTCGGACTATCAGTGGCGCCCGATCTCTCTGTCGCCGTTCTGATGAGTTGAATTTAGTCGGCGGTCGCAGAAATGAGCACTGCGAAAAAACTCATGCCTGCCCTGCGCTCAATGCAGAGCAACATTCGACGTGGACGTCATAGTGCAGTGCAGCAATCGAGCTTGCCGTTGACGTAACCGGCCTGCTAGCGGGCGAAAATCGCCAGCGCGGCGATCACGGCGCAGGCGAACCACAGCCCGGCAAGGCCGACGACGCCATAGACGACGGCGCCGAGCACCGCGCCGAGGCAGAGCGAGGCCCAGATCAGCAAACTCGGCAGGAACGCCCAGCGATCGCCGCCGCGAAGCGCGGCCGCGAGGCTCTGCCCCACCTTGACCAGCGCGCCGGTGACATAGGTGAGGCCGATGCCCGGCGCGCCGTTGCGCTGGAAGACGGCGTTCTCGACGCCCATGGCGAGCGTCATCGCGACCGTGCCGATGATGGCGATGCCGAGATTGTGGGAGGCCGCGGCGACGGCGAGCAGCGCCGCTTCGGTCCAGAGGATCGCCGCCCGCCGGCTGCGTTCGCCATCCTGGCCGATCAGCCCGCCCAAGGTCGCGCCGGCGACGAAGAGGGCGATGATGCCGGCGATCTCGGCCGCCTTCATCCAGTCGGCCATGGCGACGTCGACGCCGAAGCGCGTGGTGTTGCCGCTCATGAAGGAGACGAAGACGCCGCCGAGATGGCGAAAGCCCATGGCGTCGACATAGCCGGCGATGGCGGCCAGCACGAAGGCGAGGCCTTTCTGGCGGAGAGAGAAATCCTTCATGGCAAAATCCGGGTCGTCGGGAGGTCGTCGCCTGTCGTGGCGGGCAGGCGACAAGGCCTATAGCGGCGCGGTTAAGAATTTTTAACCCTGATTTATTAAATTCCGCCGGAAGACTGCCGATGCTGCCGCGTTCATTTTGGCTGGAGTGCCTGCCTTGTTCGTTGCCTTGTCCCGCGTGACGCTGTTGCCTTCCCTGGCGATGCTGCTCCTTGCCCTGCCGGCCGGCGCGCAGGAGTGGGGCGAGCCATCGATGCGCGATCGCTATGACGAGCAGCGCTCCTATGAGCGGGCCTACGAGCCGCCGCCGGCCGACTATGAGCGCGCGCCACCCGCCTATGACCGCTATCCGGCGGAATACGCCGCCCCGCCCGCGCCTGCCGCTCCCGCGCCCGTCGCCGCGGCGCGGCGCCCGGCCGTATCGCCGCTTCCGCCCGAATTCGTCGCGCTGGTGAACCAGACGCCCCTCGACGGCGCCCTGGCCGCCAAGAGCGACAAGCCGGATCCGCTGGTGGTCAAGCTGCAGATCCTGCTCGACCGGGTGCATGTCTCGCCCGGCGTCATCGACGGCCACAAGGGCGGCAACCTCAACAAGGCGATCTCCGCCCTGCAGAGCATGCACAATCTGCCGGCCGACGGCCGTCTCGGGCCGGATATCTGGGACATCCTGCAGGCCGCCGACAGTCGCCCGGTGCTGATGGACTACGCCATCACCGACAAGGACGTCGCCGGCCCGTTCGTGCCGGTGATGCCGAAGGATTATGCGGAGATGGCGCTGCTGCCGGCGCTGTCCTACCGCGATCCCGTCGAGCTCCTGGCCGAAAAATTCCACATGGACGAGACGTTTCTGCGCCGCCTCAACCCGAACGCGGATTTCACCGTGGCGGGCACGATCATCACGGTCGCGGATGTCGGCCCCAATGCCAAGGCCAAGGTCGCCCATCTGGTCGCCGACGCGAGCACGCGCCAGCTGATCGGCTACAACGAAAACTGGGACGTCGTCGTCGCCTATCCGGCCACCATCGGTAGCACCGACCTGCCGTCGCCCTCGGGCATCCACATGGTCAAGGCGATCGCCGAGAATCCCGACTACTGGTACCGCCCGAAGGTGAATTTCCAGCAGGGCAACAACACCAAGGCGCTGCGGCTGCCGGGCGGCCCAAACAACCCGGTCGGCACCGTCTGGATCGGCCTCGACAAGCCGACCTACGGCATTCACGGCTCGCCGGAACCGAGCAAGATCGACAAGACCAACAGCCATGGCTGCCTGCGCCTGACCAACTGGGACGCGCAGGAGCTGGTGAAGCTGGTCAAGGTGGGCGTCGACGTCGAGTTTGTCGACCAGACGCCGACGGCGTCGGTCGCGCCGGCGCGTCAGCCGACCCCAGCCTATGAGGCCGCCGCCACGGATGGCTATCAGGAAATGCCGCCGGCCTTGCGCTGAGAAGCGCGGATCGCGGGCGGCTGGGCCACACCGTCGCGCAAAATGGATTGCAACCTGGAGCCGGGCTTGAAGCCTGTCGCCTCGTCTTGATAGCTATGGCGATCGTTTCGCCGAGGATTCAGAATGAACCGCTTCGCAATTCCGCTGGCTCTCGCCGTCATCTCCGCCGTCGGCGCCTTGTCCGCCGGTGAGAGCTTCGCCAAGACGAAGGCGGCGGCCGCGCCCGCCAAGGCGGCCGACCCGTCCTGCAAGCAGACGCGCTGGGACCTGAAGGGCGCCGGCACCAAGACGATCGTTGACGGCGGCGTCGACCGCGTCTGGCGCGTCTCGGTCGGCGGCGTTCCGCCCAAGGCCTCCGTCGTGCTCGAATACACCCGCAGCAACGGCACCAAGGGCGAGGTCGGCATGCCGTCCGGCTATGCCACGCTGGTCGAGGGCGCCTCGGTGCGCATGATCCTGCAGGCGCCGGGCCTCGCCAGCGGCGTCGCCATCGCGGGCACCATCAACGCCCAGTGCTGAGCCGCTGACACCAGGCATTCTTGCTTTAAGGAAGGCCCGGCCGTCCGCGTGGACGCCGGGCCTTTTTCTTGGCCGCTTTTCTGGCCGCTATCCTTCGAGGAAGTGGCCGACGGCGTTGAGCGGCCGGACGCCGTCGCAGATGATCTTCGCCATGGCGAGCATCGGCACCGCCAGCACGGCCCCCGGCACGCCCCACATCCAGAACCAGAAGATCAGCGAGACGATCACCAGCACCGGATTGAGCGTGAAGCGCCGCGCCAAGAGCATCGGCGTGATCGCCTCGCCCTCGAGCACGTGGATGAGCAGGTAGAGCCCGGCCGGCAGCAGCGCCTGCCAGAGCGGGTCGATGGTCAGCAATCCCGCCAGGAGGAACAGGCCGACGCCGGCGACCGGCCCCATGATCGGCACGTAGTTTAGCAGGAAGGCCAGCGTGCCCCAGAGTATGGGATCGCCGAGACCGCAGGCCCACATGGCCAAGCCGGTGGCGACGCCGACGGCGATGTTCATCAGCGTGATCGTCACCAGATAGGCCGATACGTTCTCCTCGATCTGCTGCGACAGCTCGACGACGCGGCGCTTGTCGCTGAAGCTCGGCAGGATCTCCACCATCCGGCGCAGGAAGGTGTCGCCGGAGACCAGCAGGAAGAACAGCACCAGGATCGTCTCGAAGAAGCCGCTGGCGAAATGCTGGGTGCCCTTCATCAGCGTCTCGGAGAGCGTCGGCCCGGCGCCGCCGGCCGTGGCGCCGTCGAACTGATGCAGGAATTTCTGCAGCGCGCCGATCGGCTGGCTCAGGAATTTGAGCCGCTCCTCCAGCCGCTGCACGCCTTCCGGCAGCTTCTCCGCCCAGGCCGTCGCCGGGCCCGAAAGCGCGGCGCCGACGCCGACGATGACGCCGAAGACCGCCAGGATCAGCAGCAGCGCCGCGATCACGCGCGGCACATGCAGCCGATCGAGCAGCCGCATGCCGGGCTGGAACAGCAGCTTCAGCACGATCGCCAGCACGATCGGCAGGATGATGTCGGCGGCGAAGGAGCAGACGGCCAGGATGGTGATGGTCAGGAGGCAGGCCTGGATGACCAGCTTCGGGTCCGCCGGCAGCGGCCCGGCCTCGCCGGCGAGTTCCGGCGGCTCCAGCGGCTCGGTGTCGGTGGTCGGGATCTCGATCCGAAGCGGCTCGGCCATCGGCGGGTTCGCTTTCATCCGTATCATCTCGGGATACTGGCAAAAACAACCAATCGCGCGCGACGGGGGCCCGGCCACGCGGCTTTCGAACCGGAAAACGCGGTCGCCGCCGTTTCGTTGCCTCGGGACTTCAGCGGCCTTGGGCTTCAGGCATTCAGGGACTTCAGTCCTGGGCCTTGCCGATCGAATCGGCCACCGCCGCGCCGCGCTTGCCGAGCGGCTTGGCCCGGCCCGTGGTCGAATCGCGCGCCGTCTGGTGCTCCATCTCGGCATTGAGCTCGGCGCCGATCAGGATCACCGTCGCCGACAGCCAGATCCAGGTCATGAAGCCGATGATGGCGCCGAGCGCGCCATAGGTGCGGTCGTAGCTGCCGAAGCTCGAGACATACCAGGAGAAGCTGATCGAGGTGATGATCCAGAGCGTGGCGGCGACGGTGCTGCCCCATGTCACCCAACGCCATTTCGGCTGCTCGCGGCAGGGGCCGAAGCGATAGAGGATGGCCAGCGCTGCCCAGACGAAGAAGCCGAGCACCGGCCAGCGCAAAAGCGTGATCCAGGTCTCCGACGACCGGCCGACCTCGAGCACGCGGAAGGCGATCGGCACGGCGATGATGAAGACGATGGCGCCGATGCCGGCGGCGATCGCCAGGAAGGTGAAGATCAGGCTTTCGACGTTGAGCGCGATGACGCTGCGCCGCTCGCGTTCGCCATAGGCGACGTTGAGGCCGTCGATCGTCGCCTTGATGCCGGCATTGGCGCTCCAGATCGCGAACAGGAAGGAGAGGGCGAAGCTGAAGCTCAGCGTGCCGCTCGAAGCCCGGACGGCCAGATTGACCTGGTCGGCGATCAGCTCGAACGCTCCGGCGGGCAGCACGAAGGCGAGGCCGGAGAGATGGCTGTTGATGGTGGTATTGTCGGCGATCAGCCCATAGAGCGTGACCATCGCGCTCAGGCCCGGGAACAGCGCCAGCAGGCAGAAGAACGCCATGCCGCCGGCGAGCGTCAGGACACGGTCCTCCAGCGAGCTTTCGAAGACGCGCCAGAGAATGTCCTTCCATCCGCGCGCCGGGATGTCGGCGGGGGTGTTGGCAAGCCTTCCCCGGCCCGGCTCCGCCTCGTCGATCGCCTTTTCCATCGCGCGGGGCGACAGATCCCCGTTCAGCAGCTCGGGAGGAAGTTTCGCGGACGTCATCAGCCCTGCCTGTTCGTCGGTTTGTCGGGGGAGCGGCGTGGCTCGCGGATCAGCAACCGGCCGGAGGCATCGCGCTTACCGGAGTTCGAACGCCTGCGTCCCCGGTCGCGTTCCCGCCCCGCTGCCGCGGCCGAAAGAGGTGCCGAACTTAACATAGCCGCCGATCTTGATGCAGACGCCTGTTGCCGGCGAATAGGTAAATCCTTCGCCGAAGGCTTCGCAGATCCGGGCGTAGCTGGAATCCTCTGCCTCCTTGGGCTCCGGCGCCGCGCTCCGCTCGCGCCTGGACGGAGGGTCGACCGGCGGCGCGTCGAGCCGAAATCCCTCCGCTTCCGCCGCGCCGGCGCCGAAAAGCGTCAGCGCCGCCCAGAGTGCGGGTTGGGCGAAACGACGTCGGCCGGCCAGGGCTGGAGCGGACGGGAAGTCGGGAATCGAGGGCTCAGGAATCATGATAACCGAGCCAGGGTTCCAGATCCTCGAAGGTCCGGTCAATCGGCCAGGTCGGTCCGTAGGGAATGGCGAAATGGCCGTAGCGCAGCGAGATCTGGTCCTCGGCCGCCTTCTCGCCGAGCTTGGCGACGGCCGCCACATAGAGCGCCGCGGCCAAGCTGGTCCGGTCGCTGCCATCGGCGCAGTGGATCAGCACCGGCTTCTCGGCCGTCTCGAAGATCTGCACCAGCGTCTCGGCGTCGCTTTGCGGCAGCTCGGCGCGGGATGACATGCGGAAATCGACATGCGCGATGCCCAGCCGCTTGGCTTCGGCGACCTCCTGGTCATACCAGCTGGCGCCGACATTGGCGCCGCGCAGGTTGATGATCGTGCGGATGCCGTAGCTGCGGGCATATTCGTCGATGCGATGCGGCGTGGGCTGGCCGGAGCGATAGAGCGTCCCGGCGATGACCGTGTGAAAATTGCCCGTCACGAGCAGCATGCAGATGTAGAGAAGGAGAGCGAGCGGCAGGACGAGAAGCGAGCTGCCGAAGGTGAGAATGCGCTTGCGGTTCACGGGTCGGTCCAGTCGTCGTCTTAAGAGCCGAGATCGGCTCGGATGCAAACTATCCGAAGCCGCGTCGAACGGCCAGAGCTACGCCGGGGGAGCGGCCATCCGCCTCGGGAGTCACGTCTTTCGAGCGGGATTCGCACGAAACCTTGGGCGGGTTCGGGTATTGATTCCGGGAGCGCGCGCCTCGTCCGGCGCGCCGAGGAGCCGGAGTTCGCCATGTCCCATCCCTTCACCGAACAGGAAATCGCCGACGAGGCCCATCGGCTTTGGCTCGCCGAGGGAAGCCCCGAAGGCCGCGCCGCCAGCCACTGGCAGCAGGCGATCGAAAACCTGAAGTCGCGGCAGCCGCAGCCGCCCAAGAGCCAGAGCGAAATCGCCGGCGAGAATATGCCGCCGGAGAAGATCGCCTCGGAGCTCTGAAGCCGTCCTCCGACCGCGCCGCCGGCGGCTACTGTCCTCCGGCGCGTCCCGGCTGGGGGACTTCCTTCGCGCCGCGCGGTCCGCCGAGCTTCAGCCCGGCCTCCACGGCCGCGTAGCCCGCGACTAAGCTGACCACGAGATAGAGAACGGCGACGACCGCGCCCGAAACCGTCTCGGACATCAGCACATAGGAGCCATAGACGAAGCTGGAGAAGGTCGACAATCCGCCCATGATGCCGGTGGCAACCAGCGTATTGACGTCGTCCGATACGGACTTGCGATTGTGAAGGCCGGTCACCAGGCCGAGCAGAAACGCCGCGACGACGTTGGCCGCGAGGATCGAGGTCGGGAACCCGTCGGATAGATCGGGAACCCCCAGCATCAGGAATTCACGGACCATGGCGCCGAGGGCGCCGCCGACGAAGACCAGGACGATTGCGTTGATCATGGCGCGCCCCTCAACCCTGCAGCCTTGCCAGCCCGGCGCCGCCGGCCGCGGCGATCAGGCCAGCCGCGACGGATCCCAGCAGATAGGCATAGGCATAGAACCTGCGCCCCGCCCCGCTCAGCTTGGCCGCGTCCAGCTGCATGCTGCTGAAGGTCGTGTAGCCGCCGAGGATTCCGGTCAGGATTCCGGCGTTCAGGCCGTTGCCGAAGCGGTCGCGCCAATCGACCGAAAACAGGATCGACAGATAGCCGATCACGAAGGCGCCGCTGATGTTGATCAGGAAGGTGCCGAGCGGAAAGCTGCCGTGATAGCGCTCGCCGACGACCTTGCCGATGAACCAGCGCAGCAGCGACCCCGCGCCGCCGCCCAGTCCCACCCACATCACGTCCATAGGGGTCATCGTTCTTCTTCTCGCCTGACGAAACGCGGCTTGCAGTCCGGAGGTCGCGCCGAACAGCCCGGCCTATCGACAGCCATCGACCGTCGACAACCGAATCGCGGCGCCCCATCAAAACACACTATGAAGTTGACGGAGGCGCAGGCAAGGCTCGAAACCCGGCACCGGGGCGCCAGGAAGCGAAGCTCAAAATGTCATGCAGGGAAAGGCGGATCCGCGCCTGTGGGGGCAGCGTCCGGTTTGCGACTTGCGCATTGGGCTTTGGTGGGGCGCTGCGAATATCCGGCTCGCCGTTATCCGACCCTGTTTGACGGCGCAGACCGGGACGGCCACGCCGCATCACCAAGTAGGGCTGCGCCCAGGACGACGGTCGAAGGTAGCGCATGGTCTGGAGAGCAAGGGCAGATAATTAGTTCGCCCTGGCCCTCATGGTCACGACGTCGGCGCCGTATTCGACCGCCAGATAGCGAAGCCTGTCTCTCAATCTTTGATCGGATTCGGGGTGCTGGGGCAGATGGCTCCGACATCGCTGCGCGGCCACATCGATGTTCACCGGCTCATCGTTTTCGACGGCCATCATCACCTCGCAGATCAGAAGTTCAGTCATCATCAACATGGGGGACGCCTGACTTTGTTTCGTTCTGCAACGGCTCTGCCCGCTGCTTCCGTAGCGGAATATGAGGACAAGGCGCCGCGATGTCTCCCCAACTTAAGTTGATGGCCTGCGCCACCCTGTCGCAAATCGTGCCCCGCTCGACGGACTGCCTTGCGCCAGATTACGCGGCGGACACGTCCTGAAGCAGAGCGGCCTCAAGGTCCTTGGGGTCGATCGTCAGCGCTTCCGTGATGCCCGGTCTGGTCAATAAAATCCGGGTCGCGACGCGGTGATGGATGACCGTCGAAACGGTATCCAGGGTCTCCAGGTCCGTCTCAACCTCATAGCTGCCGGCAGGGTAGGGGCGATCCATTCCCGGCAGCTGGAAGGGATGTTTGAAGCTCACCCGCGCAGTGGAGCTCGTCGTGGCCATGTTCGGGATGCCTCAATTTGCGCTTCGAGCTTGGCTCAGCGCGTGAACTGCCGTTCAGTTTCGGGGGCGAGGCGATCGGGCAAGACGAGCCGCCGGTTGTACAACGGGCGAGCCGCGCATGTGGTTCCGTGTGCTGGTGCCGTTCAAAAAAAACGACGCCCGCAGGGACGGGCGTCGACAGGTCGGTCTGACGGATGACCGATCGGATGGGTTCATTCGGCGGGGTCGGGATTGTACGCGCCGATGCCTTCATTGCCCTGATGCGCCACGCCGACGAGCTCGCCGGGGACGATGCCGAGAAGCTGCCTGCCATTGGCGAAATGATAGGTCGCGCCGCCCTGCAGGGTCAGCGTGCCGGTGGTGGCGTTGACGCTGGTGACGTTGCCTTCGGTCTGCTCGACCGCGAAGGCGGCCGAGCCGGAGGCGAGGAAGGTGACGGAAACCGCGGCAAGGATGAGGGTGCGCATGGGGTTCTCTCCTGGTCGATACGGGGGGATCGACACAAAGTTCGGAGCGGTGGAACCACGGGGTTTGGTTCGCTTTTCAGCCGCCGCCGATGCGCTGATTTTGCAGCAGGACGCTTTGCCGGCAATCGATATCGTATGTCTGGCAGGTTAAATTTGTAACGGATTATTGCCAGCTATTTCCGTAAGTTAGCCGTGGAATCCGCCGGCGCGGAAAGGTTGCGCGACGGGCCGAACTCGCGCGCTTTTCGTTCGCCGCCTAGCCGGGCTGGCCGCGCTTTTCGCATCCGATCGGACGAATGCGGCCGCTGGCGATAGCATCGGTTGCGAAGCTGTGGAGTACTGCTTTCAGGTTGGCTTAGGTCGGCGCATCGTTGTACTAGCCTGACGCTGTTGCGGGCGTTCGCGGGCGCGAGTACCCGGCCATGAGACCTTCTTCGAAATGGGTAACGCGTTCAGTACGATAGCCGTGGTCCTGGCTCTGGCCTCCGTCCTGTATCGTCTCCGTCGACGCTATCTGCGTTCGTATCACCGCCGGGTTCGCCTGCGCGCTGAAAAGCTCGGCTGGCCGCTGGTCGTCGCGAGCCTGTTCTGCATGTGGCTCGGCGTCACGGCCAATCTTCCGTCGATGCTGGCACAGGGTCTTCTGGTCACGCTCGGTGCCGCTTCGCTCGCCGTCGCCGTCTCGATTGATCTCTGTTGCCGGCGGTATCTGGGCGCGGCGCCGCTGACGGTCTGGCGCCAGATCCCGTTTGCAAGCGCCGGCTTCTCGGTCCCCGTCCTCGCCTCCACCTATCTTCGCGCCTTTCTCCCGGCCGGCTTCGTGCTGGCGACGACCGTTCTGTTCGTGGCGACCTGGGCGCTTGTGTCCGGGCTGGCCGGGTCCGCCGGCGCTTCCTTTTGGGCGGCCTCTTCGCTCTTTTTCACGGCTCTGCTCGTCTGGACCCTGCTCGAAAAGCTGCGGGCGAGGCCGGATCTGCCGCAGGAGGCGTTGGCCTTCCTGCTGCACGAGCCGAAGATATCAGGCGGGGCGCGATCCCCTGACGCGCTGTATGCCGCCGACCGCTCGAACGGCTACAGGCTCGAGCGGTCTGCGCCGGCCCTTCCGCAGACGATCCTTCTGATCCTCAACGAATCGGCGGGCCATTACCTCCCGTCCAGCGAGGGGGACACGTCCCTTGCCGAGCGGATTCGGGCCCTCAGCGGCCGCCCGGACGAATGGGTTGCGCCCGGCAATGTCGTGACGAACTCCTGTTGCACCGAGATCAGCTTTCCCTCGATCCTGACCGGCGCAGGGGCGCATGAGAGCATCGAGACGTTGCATCGGCTGCCCTTCGTGTTCGATCTGGCTAAATCTCGGGGCTATCGCACGGCTCTGCTGATGTCGTCGGTCCTGAAATGGCTGAACCTCGACCGCTTCTTCTCGGCCGCCCGCCTCGACGAGCTCTACTCGGCCGAATTGAGCGGGAAGCCGATCATCAACGACCTCGGCATCGATGATGCCTTCACGGTGCGCCGCTTCGAGCAGATGATCGAGCGGGAAGATGGTCCCGTCTTCGCGGTCGTCTTCCTGAACGCGCTGCATGTGCCGTTCCAGGCCGACAGCGAGTTTCCCCTCGACGCCGGCCTGAAGGACAGGCGCTCCCGAGCGCTGGCGATCACCGAGCGGGCGCATCATCGCCTGTTCGAAGCGCTCAAGCGGGCGGGGCGATATGACGACGCGCTGATCGTGTCGGTTGGCGATCATGGCGAACTTCCAGGCTCTCAGGAGCTGCCGCGCGCGACCATTCCCCGCCAGGAGAATTTCAGCGACTGGGTCTTGCGGCCTCTGTTCCTGCTGAAGCCGCCGCGCGACCTGCCGGCGCCGATGACCGAGGCGTTGCATGGAAATGTCGATCGCCTGATCGCCAATGTCGATATCGCACCGACGCTCGCGCATCTCCTGGGCGCGACGCTGTCGGACGGTCTCGCTTATACGGGACGCAGCCTGTTCGAACCGATCCCGGCCGCGCGCATTGCCATCGCCACCAGCGCGAATGAATGGCGGCCTTGGCACGGCGCAGCCGTGGCGCTGGCCCGGGGTCGGGAGCGCCTGATCTGCGATCGGTACGATTTCCTGCAGTATGAAAGCGGCGGTCCGGTCGATCCCGAGGCCGCCTCGCTCGGGCGCAAGGAACTGCTGGAAGCGGCGATGCAGGTCGCGACCGTGCGCCAGAACATTGCCCATATCTATCGCGAGTACCACTGAGGCACCGAGAGCGCCAACCCGCCTTCGGTCAGGTCTCGGCGTCGGTGGATGGCGCTTCCAAGCCGTCGGCGATCGCCGCGGCGCGCAATGCCTCGTTCATTCGATCCTGCCAGCCCGGACCTTCGGCCTGGAAATGCTCCAGCACGTCGCGATCAATCCGGAGCGAGACAAGCTCCTTGGCGTTCGGGAGCGCGTTCGACTTGATGTCCGGGGCCCGCTTTTTCTTGGCGAACATCGCCTCCGCGGCCGCGAAGGGGTCCTGGGGACGGCGGGGCCTGTCTGACGACATGGTTTGGTTCCTCGGTTTCATTCCGCCGCTGGCAAGGCGCGGGCGCGACAGCGTCGCCAATGGGCGAGGCATCAATGCGCAATCTGGAGGAGGATTCAAGGCATCGCCGCGAACCGCGCCCGAACACCGCGCTGCCCTTCGCCCCGGGCGGGAAAGGTTTTCGCGGGAGACGGCGCCCGCCCGGTGATGGCTTACGTTTGGCGAGCGGAATTGCTTAAAGGAGGGATGTCAGAACCCACGCCCGAGCAAATTGGACAACTCAGCCTCGCTTTTGAGCGGTTCACCCGTCGCTTCAAGGTTGCCGAGGCATCGGCGGCGATGGAAAACGCGCTCAACGCCCTCGACGTCCAAGCCCTCCTGTTCGTCAACGAGCATCCTGATTGCAGCCTGGGGGATGTTGCCCGGAACCTGCAAGTCGCGCTGACGACGATGTCTTCCTCGGCCGACCGGCTGGTCCGCAGGGAGATGATGGAGCGACAGCGGCACGAGGCGAATCGACGGACCGTGGCGCTGACGATCACCCCGAAAGGGAAGGAAGCCGTCGCAGGCTATATGGCGGGATATCGCGATGCCTGCCGCGCGATGCTGGAATCGCTCGATCCTGCCGAGCGGGCCGAATTTGTCCGCCTGACGGAAAGAATCGCAAACTACGAACGTTGAACATTACGAAAATCGTAGTATGGACATGCTGTCGAAACGATCAGGAAATTCAGCATGGCCAACACACCCCTCATCGCGCTTGTCACCGGTGCGAACAAAGGCATTGGCCTCGCCATTGCGCGCCAGCTCGGCGCCAACGGCCACTCGCTCTGGCTGGGATGTCGAGACCTGCAGCGTGGTGACGCCGCAGCGCGTGAACTGCGCGATGCCGGCATCGACGCTCGCGTCGTACAGCTGGATGTTACGGACGACGCCAGCGTGGCCGCGGCCGCCGCGGCCATCGCGCGCGAGGCGGGCAGGCTGGACGTGCTGGTCAACAACGCCGGCCTCATGTTCAGCCCGCCTCCTTCCGTCGCCGAGGAATCGATCGACGAGATCCGGCAGATGTTTGAGGCCAACGTGTTCGGCGTCCTCCGGGTGACGCAGGCTTTCCTGCCGCTGCTGCGCAAGTCCGAAGCGGCGCGGATCGTCATGATGAGCAGCGGCTTGAGCTCGCTCAGCGATGCCTTGGACATGCGGAGCGAAACCTGGTCGGTCGGCTTTGCCGGATACTGCGCTTCGAAGACGGCGCTGAACATGCTGACGGTAAAGCTCGCCAAGGAACTGGACCGCGAGGGGATCAAGGTGAATGCGGTGGACCCCGGACTGACCTCCACCGACATGACGGGGAACGGACCCGGCCATTCGCCCGAGGAGGGGGCCCGCCCGGCGGTCGCCCTGGCGACGATGCACGCATTCGGCCCTTCGGCAGGCTTCTACGCCTGCTCGGCATCGGGCGATCTTGTCCCGAAGCGATGGTGAGGGGCGCCCGGTGGGAGCTGGAGGCTGCGACCGTGCGCCAGAACATTGCCCATATCTATCGCGAGTACCACTGAGCTGTTCGCGAGCGAGCACGACATTCTCGCCGAGTTGAGGGCCGGCGTGTGGCTATGCGGTTGTTCGGCGCGCCAGCTTGTCGGCATACATCAGCCGATCCGCGTCCCTGAGCACCGCTTGCGCCGAGCTGACGAAAGGGTCCACGCTGACTGCGCCGAAGCTTCCGCCGGAATAGTCGAAACGGCACTCGGCGAACGTATAGGTGCCCCTCAATAGCGGCATCAGCCGGTTGCGCATCGCTTCGGCGATCCGGTCCGGGCCTTCTGGCCCGGACGGGGCCGCCAACCCGATCACCACGAATTCGTCGCCGCCGAACCGGCCCAGCAGGTCGCCCGCGCGCAGACCGGCTGACATCCGCCGGCCGACCTCAACCAGAAATTCGTCGCCGACCTCGTGGCCATGGGTGTCGTTGATCGTCTTGAACTCATCGAGGTCGATGAACGCGACCAAAACCCAAGCCTTGTTCCGCTTCGCGAGCGCAAACAACCGATCCAGATCGGCCAGGATCGCGCGTCGGTTCGGAAGGCCGGTCAATACATCATAATTGGCCGCATACCGTTCATCCTGGTGACGCAACACAACCTGCCCTGCAACGCGACTGGAGAGGAAAATGAGGACCAGGCCGAATGCCGCCACCAGCCCGGCGATCAAGGCATGCTGGCGGCGCATCGCCGGCAGGTGGTCGAGCGAGGCCAGCGTGAGTAGCCGGTATTGCGTTCCTTGCAAGGGCTGAAGCCGCAGCAGATAGGGCCTGCCTTCGATGAGCCACTGGTCGGATTGGCCGGACCCGGGCACGGCGCTCACATCCATGGGCTTGCCGGGATCTTCGTCGCCGGAAGGCGGCTGCACCGTCCCAGGCGGCAGAAGCGCCGCCACGTTGCGGAGCATGAAGGATTCGGACGACGTGGTGGTCACGCGCCCCTGACCGTCCACGATTAACGCTATATGCCGCCCTGCCAGATAGAGCGCCATGTCCGGCGCGTCGAACTTCACCGTGACGGCGCCCAGCGCCACGTCGTTCGCATCTTCTATCCGACTACTGACGAAATAGGCAGCCGTCCTGTTCAGGCGGGCAATACCGAACAAGTGGCCGTTGCCGGTGCGCAGCGCGTCGGTCAGGTAGCTCCGGCCGTCGTAGATCATTCCGACGATACTGTCGGGCTCGGCCCAGTTGCTGGCGGTCACGGTGTCATACGAGGCATTGTTCATATAGATACGCGCGTAGCCCAGGTCGCTCGACAGCGCGTCCATGTAATCACCGACCTTGCGCACCAGCGGGTCGCTCGTGAACTGCGACGCGCGCTGTTCCCGCGTGAGCGCGGCGGCGCCGGGCGGATCGGTGTGGTAGCGGCTCGCAAGCTGAATGACCTGTCCTTGCCGCGCCACCATGTTGGCGACGCTGACCATCTGGGTGAACAGCCGGTCCACGACGCGCGCCGTGGTCGTGGCCTCGTATTCGGCGCTGGCCGCCAAATTGCCCAATTCCGCGGTCAGCGCCCTCTGCGACAGCCACCAACCCAGGCCGGCTACCAGAGCCACCCAGGCCACGACCAGGGCGAGCGTCACTTGACGAACGACCGGCAGTGTCTGCCGGCGGGACTCTTGCAGCAACGAAACGTGGCTCACGCCGCCGTCTCACTTGAAAGACGGTCGTTCAGAATAGTTTCGTCTGGCATCCAGCCAGTCCCCCAGTTCTTCGTGGCGGCTTCCCGGAATCAGGCAAGCCGGCTGGAAGCGTTACTGCCTCTTGCGCCACATTGATACCAACATTCCCCTACGTCGAGTCTACTTGCTGATGGATTCAACGCTCGGCAGACCTGGGCGGGGTGATGGTCATCATAGGGATGAGCGAATGCCTCTGGGGCAATGAACGACACCCTACCGCGCCGATCGCCGCCGGGGCGGTCATGGCCGACGCGAGGATGGAAAATCTGCGCCCGCCTCGTCGCTCGCGCTTACGTGCTCGAGCGAAAAGATCGCGCGGGGTCGCCATGCGTTCACCAAACCGCGCAAGCGCCCGGGGCGGCGAACCGAAAAACATCCATGATTTCAGGGAGGGAAGTGGTGCCGCTTAGGTGATTCGAACACCTGACCCCATCATTACGAATGATGTGCTCTACCAGCTGAGCTAAAGCGGCCTACTTCGAGGATTTCACGGGGCGCTGCCGAAGGGCTGCGGTGAAATCGAGAGGGTTCATAGCCACATTCCCGGAGCGTTTCAAGCCTTAGTCGCGCTTCTCCACCGCCTCATTGCACACGCAGCCGATCGACCGGCTCCGCCTCGATGTCGTCGATGCCGGGATCGTCGGGGATCGGCGGCACGACGGCCGTGGCTTGCGGGCCGCCATTGCGCGCGGGCGCCGAGAAGACGGGGCGCGGCTCGACGGCGACCGGGGTTGCCCGCTCGGGCTGGCGCGGCGCCTCGTCCGGAACGGACGTCCGGGTCGCTGCCGTACCGGCCGCTGTGGGCTCGATCGCCTCGATCACGAGCGGCTCCGGCTCCTCCTCGGCGACGACCAGGTCGATCGCCGGGCGCTGGTCGTCGGCGAGCGCCGCCGTCGGGGTGCGCCATTCGAACGCATCGAGCCGGCCGGTGATCGGCGAGACCGGCGCCCAGGCAGGGAAGACGTAGCCGTCGGCGGTCCATTGCGGATCGCGCGGGGCGCGGACGGCGCGCGACAGCCATTCGCGCACATGGCCGCGATTGCCGTCCGGGCCTTCCTCGATCTCGGCCATTAGCAGGCAGAAGCGCTCGGTGCGGTCCTTCTCGTCGATGGCGGCGAGCTCGCGGCGGGCGAGCTCCCAGTCGCGCGCGTCGATGCTAGCGCGGGCGACGGCGAGGTGGCTCTCGACATGGCCGGGGCGCAGCGAGGCGAGGCGCTGGGCCCGCTTCAGTCGGTCCTGCGCCGAATCGCCGGCGCGCACATTGCCATAGGCTTCGGCGAGCTCGGGATGTGGCGCCTGCTTCCAGGAGGTCTCAAGGACGCGGACGGCGCGCTTGACGTCGCCATGGCGGGTGAAGAGCCGCGCCGCGAGCGTTGCCGCCGGCACGAGATCCGGCCGCAGCTTGGCGGCCTCCTGCGCGGCGGCGCGCGATTCCTCCGGATTGGAGAGTTCGAGCTCGAGCCCGCGCGCCGTCAAAAGCACGGCGCGCAGCCGGTGCGCGGTGGCGCGATCGATCAGCTTGGCGTGCAGGTTGGCGCCGAGCGTCGTCAGCGCCGCCGACCATTCGCCATGCGCCGCCTGGTCGTCGAACAGGGCCGTGCCGGCCCAGCCGAGGCTCGGCGCCGCCTTGGCGGCTTCCTCGGCATAGTGGCGCGCCGCCTCGCGCTCGCCGCTCCGCTGCGCCTCGACATAGAGCCCGCGCAGGCCGAGCAGGCGGGTTTCCGGCTCGTCCAGCATGGTCTCGAAGGCGCTGCGCGCGCCGGCGCTGTCGCCGGAGAGCTGCGCCGTCTGCGCCGCGAGCAGCAGCGTCAGCGGCTCGCCCCGCAGGATCTTCTGCGCCTCGCCCGAGAAGCGCTTGGCGCGCTTCAGGTCGCCGGCGCCGATCGCGATCATGCCGCGCGACAGCGCCCGGTAGCCGCGATCGCGCTTGCGGCCCGAGAGCCAGCCGCCGAACAGGCGCGGCGCGCGCACGGCGGCGAGGATCAGCCACAGCACGAAGGCGAGCACGATGAACAGCACGGCCATCGCGACGGCGGCGACCATCAGGCTGGTCGTGTAGTCGTAGCCCTGCCAGGTCAGCGCGATCTCGCCGGGCCGGTCGGCAAGCCAGGCGAATCCGGCCGCGGCGGCGAAGACCAGGGCGACATAGACGAGAATGCGGATCATCGTCGCTCCGTCAGTTCGAAGGGCTGGCGGCGGGAAGGCCGGCGAGGGCGGTGTCGATGGTGATGCGGCGGGAGGCCTTGTCGGCCCAGTCCGAGAGAGGCGCGCGGGCGATCGCGTCGAGCGCCTCGCCCTCGCGCAAGGTTTCGGCCAGATTGCCTGCTTTCACGGCGGCTTCCATGCGCGAGACGATCGCCGTCGCCGAGT
This sequence comes from Kaistia sp. SLG-1, assembly GCF_059699055.1. Lineage (NCBI taxonomy): Bacteria > Pseudomonadati > Pseudomonadota > Alphaproteobacteria > Hyphomicrobiales > Kaistiaceae > Kaistia > Kaistia sp. SLG-1. The sequence goes on along the minus strand of NZ_AP048544.1, from coordinate 5,222,755 downwards.
TGCCCGCCATCGGGCCGGTCGGCTTGACCGAGACGAGCGAGCCGGCCGAGGCGGCGAGCCGGTCGATCAGGCTGGCGCCGGGATCGACCTTGGCGGCGGCGACGCGGATCTGCTCCGCCACCGCCGGGAAAGCGGCGGCGAGCTCCGCCTTCGACGGCGTGCCTGCGCCGGCGATCGGCGCCAGCGCGTCGAGCGAGGCATTCTTGTCGCCAAGCGCCGCGACGGCGGAGAGTTCGTCGGTGAAGGGGCCGGAGCCGCTCGCCGCCTGGCGCAGCGCCGTGACGGCGATGACGCGGGCGGCGGCTTCCGTCTTGGGATCGGCCGGCGGGTGCTGCTCGACCGTGTCGAGCCGCGTCGTCAGCGCGTCGAGGCGCGATTGCAGCGGCGTCAGATCGACGGGCGCGGCCTCGGCGGGCGCCGGGCGCGATTCGAGCGCCGCGAGCCGGCTTTCGAGCGGGGAGAGATCGACGGCAGCCGCCGGCGCAGAGACGGCGGGGGCCGCGGCCGGTTGGCTCGCCGCCTGCTTCAGCGCCGCGACTTCCTTTTCGAGATCGGCGAGGCGGGCGGGATCGACGCCGGGCTTGGCGGGCGCGCGGTCGACGGCCTCGATCCGGTCCAGTCGCGCCGAGACGGCGGCGAAGCGCGAATCGAGGCTGGCGGTGGCGACCGGGTCGCCGCCCGTCGAGCTGGAAAGGAGGGCGACCAGCAGGCCGCCGATGACGCCGCCGCCGAGCGCGGCGATTGCCGGCACGAGGAAGCGCGCGAGCGCGGGATTGGAAGGCGGGGTCGCGTCGGCGGTCTCGGTTCCGGTCACGCCGGCCTCCGGTTCGTAAGCGGGCTTTGTCGCCTCAGGGCTGGCCTCGGCAGCGAGGGCATCCGGACGCGGCGTGCGCGATTCGGCCTCGAGATCGATCGTCACCGGCGGGCGCTTGCGGCGCTGTCCGGACGTTGCTTCTGCCGGATGGAAGGTGTTGTCTTCGGCCATGTCACCTCGATCTCGTCGGTCGTTCGCGACCAGTATAGACGATTGCGTTAACGGACGCCTGAAGGGGATGTTCCCACGCTTCCCGGCAGCAGCGCCAGCAGGGCGTCGTCGGTGGGCTTTTCCGCGATGCGGATCGCGCCGAAGCGCAGGTTTCCGGCGCGAAGGGCAGCCGCGACGTTCTCCGACAGCGCATAGACCGTCAGTCCGTCGAGGCGGGCCGGCGGGTCGAGCGCGGCGAGGCAACGGACAAGCGCCGTCGCCGTTCGCGGCGAATAGAGGAGGATGCCGTCGATTCGGCCCTCCCGGAGCGATGTGGCGACCGAATCGGGCAGGCTCGCCGCCGGATCCATGCGGTAGGCTTCCACAAGCGCCAGTTCGTAGCCGGCTTCCGTCAGCGTCTCCGTCCAGTTGCCGGCGCGGTCGACGGCCGCCGGATAGAGCAGCGTTCCGGCCGTGGGCGCCAGCGTTGCCATGGTCAGCTCGGCCAGCGCGACGCCGTCGCCATCGGCGGAGCGGACATCGGCGAACCCCGCCTCGCGCGCCGCTTCCGCCGTGCGGTCGCCGACGGCGAGCACGGGAAGCGCGAACCAGCCGATGGGCACCGGCCAGCGCATCAGCGCGCGCAGGCCGTTCAGGCTGGTCAGCAGGATCGCGGCCGGATCGATCGCCGGCAGCGGCGGGTCGAGGAAGACGGTCTGAAGCATCGGCGCGATCACCGGCTCGTGGCCGAGAACGCGCAGGCGTTCGGCGGTGCGCGTCGCCTCAAGCTCGGGCCGGGTGACGAGCAGCCGCATGGCGCCTCAGGGGCTCGCGAAGAAGGTCTTGCCGCCGCGACCGATCAGCTCGTCCGCCGCCGCCGTGCCGAGTGTCTCGGCGTCGGCGACCGGCGCGGTCATGCGGGTTTCCTCGGCCTGGCGGCCGTCCGGCGACAGCACGATGCCGCGGAACAGCAGTTCGTCGCCCTCGAGCGTCGCCAGCCCGCCGATCGGCGTGCGGCAGGAGCCATCGAGCCGGGTCAGGAAGGCGCGCTCGGCGCGGAGCGCGATCTCGGTGGCGGGATCGTTGATCTTGGCAAGCAGCGAACGAACGCGCTCGTCATCGGCGCGGCCCTCGACGGCGACAGCGCCCTGGCCGACGGCCGGCAGGAAATCGTCGAGCTCGAGGATCGCCGTCGCATGGTCGGCGAGGCCGACGCGGCGAAGGCCGGCCAGCGCCAGCAGCGTACCGTGCGCGACTCCGCTTTCGAGCTTGGCGAGGCGGGTCTGCACATTGCCGCGAAACTCGACGACGACGAGATCCGGCCGGAGGCGAAGCGCCATGGCGCGACGGCGCAGCGACGAGGTGCCGAGCAGTGCGCCTTGTGGCAGGTCACGGATCGACCCCGCGACCGGCGACAGGAAGACGTCGCGGACGTCCTCGCGCGGCAGGAAGGCGATCAGCGTCAGTCCGTCGGGCAGAAAGGTCGGCACGTCCTTCGACGAATGCACGGCGATGTCGATCTCGCCGCGAAAAAGCGCTTCCTCGAGCTCCTTGGTGAACAGGCCCTTGCCGCCGGCTTCCGACAGCGAGCGATCCTGGATCCGGTCACCCGAGGTCTTGATGGCGACGATCTCCATCGTGGCCTCGTCGACGCCATGGGCGATGGCGAGACGGGCGCGCGTCTCCTGCGCTTGGGCGAGCGCCAGCGGGCTGCCGCGCGTGCCGATGCGGAGGAGGGGGATCGAAGCGGTGGATTGCACGGGATCGGGTCCGGATGTTAGGGCCTGTCGGGTCCATGCCCGTCAGGGCTGAATTCGGCGCCAGTCTAGTCACGACGCGCCCATCCGCAAGCAAGCCGCGAAACGCGCGGCGAAAGGCCCCGGTGGTGAGTTCTTCCGTTCTGGTTCTCGGCATTGAAACGAGCTGCGATGAAACGGCGGCCTCCGTCGTCTCGCGCGACGCCGAGGGGCGCGGCACGATCCTCTCCAATGTCGTGCTGTCGCAGATCGAGGATCACGCGGCCTTTGGCGGCGTGGTGCCGGAGATTGCCGCCCGCGCGCATGTCGAGGCGCTCGATCGGATCGTCGAGGGCGCGATGGAGGAGGCCGGGGTCTCCTTCGCCGATCTCGACGCCGTCGCCGCGACGGCCGGTCCCGGCCTGATCGGCGGTGTCATCGTCGGGCTGACGACGGCGAAGGCCCTCGCGCTCGCCGCCGGCAAGCCGCTCGTCGCCGTCAACCATCTCGAAGGCCATGCGCTGACGGCGCGGCTCACCGACGGCATCGCCTTTCCCTATCTGCTGCTCCTCGTCTCCGGCGGCCACACCCAGATCCTGCTGGTGCGCGGCGTCGGCCAGTACGAGCGCTGGGGCACCACCATCGACGACGCGCTCGGCGAAGCCTTCGACAAGACGGCGAAGCTGCTCGGTCTGCCCTATCCGGGCGGCCCGGCGGTCGAGCGCGCCGCCGCGCGCGGCAATCCCGACCGCTTCGCGCTGCCGCGGCCGATGTTCGGCCGCCCCGGCGCCGATTTCTCCTTCTCCGGCCTGAAGACGGCGCTCCGGACCGAGGCGCAGGCGATCGCGCCGCTGTCGGACGCGGATGTCGACGATCTCTGCGCCGCCTTCCAGCGCACGGTGACGCTGGTAGTGCGCGATCGCATCGGCCACGCGCTCGACCGGTTCCGGGAAGAGTTCCCTGAAATCGCCGATCCGGTTCTGGTCGTCGCCGGCGGCGTTGCCGCCAACAAGGCGCTGCGCGCCGGGCTCGACGCCGAAATGGTGGCGCGCGGCTTCCGGCTGATCGCGCCGCCGCTGGCGCTCTGCACCGACAATGGCGCGATGATCGCCTGGGCCGGCGCCGAGAGGCTGGCGCTCGGCCTCGTCGACGATCTCGCCGCGCCGGCCCGCCCGCGCTGGCCGCTCGACCAGCTGGCAGCGCCGATGCTCGGCTCCGGCCACAAGGGAGCGAAGGCGTGAGCGTCATCCGCAAGAACAAGGTCGTGCTCTACGCGACCTGGCGCGGAAAGCTGCTCGTCTTCCGCGAGCCGGATTTCCCCGAATACGGCATCCAGGTGCCCGGCGGCACGATGGAAGCGGGCGAGACGCCGGTCGAGGCGGCCCGGCGCGAATTTATGGAAGAGACCGGGCTGACGGCGCCTGATGTCATGACGCTGTTGGGCGAGCGGGAGTATCGCTATGTCCCGCCGGGTGGCCCGGAGCGGCAGCATCGGCGCTGGTTCTTCCATTTGCCGCTCGAGGGCGAGTTCGCCGAGACCTGGGAACAGATGGAAATGCATCCGGACGCCGGCGGCCCGCCGATCCGCTTCGCGCTTTATTGGCTCGATCTGCCGATTGGCGAGGCGCTGTTCGGCGAACTGGATGCGATGCTTGATTCCCTGCCCGTGCTGGAGACCGCGTCATGACGATCGACCACATCGCCGTCGTCGGCGCCGGCGCCTGGGGCACCGCGCTGGCGCTCGCCGCGCATAGGGCCGGCCGCAAGGTCACGCTCTGGGGCCGCAACGCCGCCGCGATCGCCGCGGCGCGGGAAAATGCCGCCCATCTGCCCGGCGTGCATCTGCCCGAGGCCTTCTCCGTCACCGAGCGGATCGAGGCGGTGCTTTCCGCCGACGCCATCCTGCTGGCGACGCCGGCGCAGACGGTGCGCGAGGTTGCCGGCCATCTCGAGGCCATCCGCGAGGACACGCCGGTCGTGCTCTGCGCCAAGGGGCTGGAGCGCGGCAGCGCCAAGCGGATGACCGAGGTATTGGCCGAGGCGTTGCCGCCGGCCGCTCCCGCCGTCCTCTCCGGTCCGAGCTTCGCCGTCGATGTGGCGCGCGGCCTGCCGACCGCCGTCACCATCGCCGCGACCGATCTGCGGCTTGCGATGGCGCTCTGCCAGGCGCTCGGCTCGGTCAGTTTCCGCCCCTATGCCGAGACCGACATGCTCGGCGTCGAGATCGGCGGCGCCTTCAAGAACGTGCTGGCGATCGCCGCCGGCATCGTCGCCGGCCGCGAACTCGGCGCCAGCGCCAGCGCCGCCGTCGTCGCGCGCGGCTTCGCCGAGCTCCGCCGTCTCGGCGAGGCGATGGGCGCGCTGCCGGAAACGCTGATGGGGCTTTCCGGCCTCGGCGACCTCGTGCTCACCTGCTCGTCGACGCAATCGCGCAACTTCGCCTATGGCCATGCGCTCGGCAGCGGCGCCGCACTGCCGCCGGCCTTGGCCGAAGGCGCGGTGACGGCCCCGGTGGCGCGCGATCTCGCCCGCCGCCTCGGCGTGCCGATGCCGATCACCGAGGCGGTCGCCGCTATCCTCGACGGCGCGCTGTCGATCGACGCCGCCGCCGAGGCGCTGATGCTGCGCCCGCTGAAGCGCGAGGCCGACTGACGCGCCTCAGAGCGCGAGGCGGAGCGGCTTGCCGGGTTCTAGGCTGAGGAGACGATCGGCGATGCCGAGCGCCTGGAAGGCCTGGGCGAGATCGGCGGCGTTTTCCTTGAAATGCGCCCAGCCATCCGTGTGCACGGCGACGATCTTCGCCGCCGGAAAGGCATGCGCCGTCTCGATCACGTCGTTGCTGTCCATCGTCACGTGGAACTTGCCGCGCGGCTCGGCCGAGCCGGCGAAGGCGACGATCAGTTTGGGCGCGAAACGCCGCGCGACCTCGGCGACGCCCTCGTACCAGACCGTGTCGCCGGTGACGTAGATCGCGTCGCCGGGCTGGTCGCGGCCGAGCAGGAAGCCGATGACGTCGCCCGAGATCGGCTCGAACCCGGCCGGCCCGTGCCGCGCCGGCGCCGCCGTGACGAACAGGCGACCGGCCCCGGTCTGAAGCGTCGTCGTCTCGAAGGGCTCCAGCCCCTGGGCGTTGCCGCCGAGCCGCGCCGCGCCGACCTTCGTGATGAAGGTGGTGCCGGCGGTGCCGAGAAAGGCGCGGCCGGCATGGTCGAGATTGTCGAAGTGCTGGTCGTGGCTGAGCAGCACGGCATCGACCGCGCCGATCGCCTCGGCCGAGAGTGCCGGGCCCTTGGTCTTTTCGAGATGCACGGCGCCGGCGTAGTGGCCGGGCGCGTCGAAGGTCGGATCGGTCAGCAGGCGAAGGCCGCCGGTCTCGATCAGCAGGGTCGGACCGCCAACGAGCGTCAGCGTGGTTTCGGGCGTGCTCATCCATGCCTCCATTCGACAATGCGCGGTCGGGCCGCGTTCGTTAGAGAGATAGGCGCTCGTGGCGCTGCGAGAAATTCGCTAATCTTTCGCCATGGCTGAGCGTTTTCGCACAGAGGTGGATTGGGAGGACGCGCGCTACTTCGCGGCGCTCGCCCGCCATGGCAGCCTGTCGGCCGCCGCGCGGGCGCTGGCGGTCAACCACGCCACCGTCGCCCGTCGCGTCGCCGGCTTGGAAAAGGTGATCGGCGCCCGGCTGATCGAGCGGCGGCCGACCGGCTACGAGCTGACCGCCGCCGGCCGCGACGCGCTGCAGGCGATCGCCGCGATGGAGACGGCCGCCCGCTCCCTGGCACGGCACGGCGAGGCGGAAGCGCCGGCCGGACTGGTCCGGATCACGGCGACGCCGGGCCTCGCCGATGCCTATCTCCTTCCCCGCCTCGCGCTGTTCCGCGGCGAGCATCCGGCGATCGACATCGAGATGATCGCCGATCGCCGCCTGGTCAGCCTTGCCCGCCGCGAGGCCGATCTCGCCCTGCGCCTCGGCCGGCCGACGGACAGCGAATTGATCGCCCGGCAGGTCGCGACGCTCGGCTTCGGCTTCTATGCCAGCGCCGAATGGGCGGCGCGGATCGCCGCCGGCGCCGAGCCGGATCTGGTCGGCTTCGACGAGGCGAGCGCGCATCTGCCGGAGGCGGTCTGGCTGTCGCGCCGGTTTCCCGGTCGCGGTCTGGCGTTCCGCACCAACAGCCAGCTGACGCAGGCCGGCGCCGCGCGGGCGGGGTTCGGCGTGGCGCTGCTGCCGCATTTCCTCGCCGGCCCGGATCCGGCGCTGGTCCCCGTCGATATCGAGGGAACGCCGCCGCTGCGCGAGCTCTGGCTGCTCGCCCGCCGCGAGAGCGCGACGCCGGCGCCGGTGCGCCTCGTCCGCGACGCGCTGGTGGCGCTGTTCAAGCGCGAGGCGGCTCTGTTTCGCGGCAATGGCGCGGGCTGATCCGTGAGGCGTCGATGCCTATATCCAAAGGCGTCGACGCCTTTCCCCTTCCGCGCGCGCCGCCGCTCTTTACGCGCGTCGGCGCGCCGCCTAACGTGCCGCCGCTATTCCGGAACCGCTCCGCTGAACGGTTCCAATTCTTGTTCGATCGCGTTTTCATTCGGCGAACCCATTCCCTTCGCCCGAAAACGCTCCAGGAGGGTTTCATGCATTTCGTTGCCATTCTCACCGACAAGGATGACGGCCTGCCGGTCCGTCTCGAGAACCGCCCCGCCCATATCGAGTGGCTGAAGGAAACCGGCATCGCCATCGCCGGCCCGTTCCTGAACGAGAGCGGCGACATGTGCGGTTCGCTGCTGATCCTCGAGGCCGAGGACGAGGCCGCCGCCCGCGCCGTCTTCGCCACCGACCCCTATGCCAAGGCCGGCCTGTTCAAGGAAACGGTGGTTCGCCCCTGGCGCTGGGCCGTCGGCAAGCCGGCCTGATCGGCCGCGCCAGCCTCTCTTCCTGATCTCGACCCGGAGCGTCCCATGGCCTACTGGCTCTTCAAGTCCGAACCCGATGTCTTCTCCTTCGACGATCTGAAGAAGAAGGGAGCCGCAGGCCAGGAATGGGACGGGGTCCGCAACTACCAGGCGCGCAACAACATGCGCGCCATGCAGCTCGGCGATCGCGGCTTCTTCTACCATTCCAACATCGGCAAGGAGATCGTCGGGATCGTCGAGGTGGCGAAGCTGGCCCATCCCGATTCCACCGACGACAGCGGCCGCTGGGAATGCGTCGATCTCCGCGCCGTCCGCGATCTGCCAAAGCCCTATTCGCTGGAGACGGCCAAGGCCGAGCCGCGGCTCGAGGGCATGGCGCTGGTCGGTAATTCGCGCCTCTCCGTGCAGCCGGTGACGGAGCGGGAGTGGAAGCTCATCCTGGAACTCGGCGGGCTCGACCCGGCCGCGATCTGAGCCCGGCTTGATCGCCGACCCGGCGGGTTTCGTCCGCGAGCAGACCCGGCTTTCGCCGGTCGCCTTCGTGCCGGAAATCCGCCTGCACCAGGCCGACGAGGCAACGGCGCTCTGGCACCTGACCGAGGCGACGCTCGACCAGGCTGATCTGCCGCCGCCGTTCTGGGCCTTCGCCTGGGCCGGCGGGCAGGGGCTGGCGCGCTACATCCTCGACCATCCCGAAACCGTGCGCGGCAAGCGCGTGCTCGATTTCGCCTCCGGCTCCGGGCTGGTGGCGATCGCGGCGGCGCTGGCGGGCGCGGCGGATGTCGAGGCCGTCGACATCGATCCCTTCGCGGTGGCGTCGATCGGCCTGAACGCGGCGGCGAACGGCGTGGCCGTCTCCGCTCGCCGCGTCGATCTCATCGGCGCAGCGCTCGACGACTGCGAAGTGCTCCTGGCCGGCGACGTCTTCTACGATCGCGGTTTCGCCGCCGGGCTGCTGCCATGGCTTGAGAGACTCGCGGCGGGCGGCATGACCGTCATCGCCGGCGACCCCGACCGCGCCTATGCGCCGGCCACGGGCCGGCGCGATCTCGCCCGATATGAGGTGCCGGTTCATCCCGCGCTGGAGGACGCCACGATGAAGCGGGTCAGCGTGCTGCAACTCGGCTTTTGCGAAGCGCTCTAGTCTGCCTTGCCCGGCCGCCCGGGATTCGCATAATGCGCGCCGGTATCACGGCGCACCGCTTCGCGCGGCGCTGCCAGGGAGGGAAGACTATGGAAGACAAGATCTATCCGGTCTCGGAGGACTGGGCGAAGCGCGCGCAGATCGACGAGCCGACCTATCGCGCCCTGTATGAGCGCTCGGTCGCGGATCCGGATGGCTTCTGGGCCGACGAGGCCAGGCGGATCGACTGGATCAAGCCGTTCACCAAGGTGAAGAACACCTCGTTCGCGCCGGACAACGTCTCGATAAAGTGGTTCGAGGACGGCGTTCTCAACGTCTCGGCCAATTGTGTCGACCGGCATCTCGCCAAGCGCGCCGACCAGGTGGCGATCCTCTGGGAGGGGGATGATCCCTCGGAGAGCCGCTCGATCACCTATCGCGAGCTCTCCGAGCAGGTGAACGTCTTCGCCAACGTGCTCAAGGAGATGGGCGCCAAGAAGGGCGACCGGATCACCATCTACATGCCGATGATCCCGGAGACGGCCTTCGCGATGCTCGCCTGCACGCGCATCGGCGCCGTGCATTCGGTCGTCTTCGGCGGCTTCTCGCCCGACAGCCTCGCCGGACGCATCCAGGATTGCGGCTCGAAGCTCGTCATCACCGCCGACGAGGGCCTGCGCGCCGGCAAGAAGATCCCGCTGAAGGCCAATGTCGACGCCGCGCTCGCCAAGATCGCCGACGACGTGAAGACCCTGGTCGTGCAGCGCACCTTCGCCGATATCCCGATGCGGAACGGCCGCGACGCCTTCTACAGCGATCTGGCCAAGACGGTGCCGCAGCATTGCGATCCCGAGCCGATGGGCGCCGAGGATCCGCTGTTCATCCTCTACACGTCGGGTTCGACCGGCAAGCCGAAGGGCGTGCTGCACACCACCGGCGGCTACCTGGTCTATGCCTCGCTGACGCACAGCAAGGTGTTCGACTATCAGGACGGCGACATCTACTGGTGCACCGCCGATGTCGGCTGGGTCACCGGCCATTCCTACATCGTCTACGGCCCGCTTTCGAACGGCGCCACGACGCTGATGTTCGAAGGCGTGCCGAGCTATCCGACCAATTCCCGCTTCTGGGAGGTGATCGACAAGCACAAGGTCAACATCTTCTACACGGCGCCGACGGCGATCCGCGCGCTGATGCAGGCCGGCGACGCGCCGGTGAAGAAGACCTCGCGCGCCTCGCTCCGCCTGCTCGGTTCGGTCGGCGAGCCGATCAATCCGGAAGCGTGGGAGTGGTATCACCGCGTCGTCGGCGACGATCGCTGCCCGATCGTCGACACCTGGTGGCAGACCGAGACCGGCGGCATCCTGATCACGCCGCTGCCGGGCGCGATCGCGCAGAAGCCGGGCTCGGCGACGCTGCCCTTCTTCGGCGTCCAGCCGGCGATCGTCGACGGCGAAGGCAAGGTGCTGGAGGGCGTCGCCGAGGGCAATCTGATCCTCACCGATTCCTGGCCCGGCCAGATGCGCACCGTCTATGGCGACCACGAGCGCTTCGTGCAGACCTATTTCTCGACCTACAAGAACGCCTACTTCACCGGCGACGGCTGCCGGCGCGACGCCGACGGCTATTACTGGATCACCGGCCGCGTCGACGACGTGCTGAACGTCTCCGGCCATCGCATGGGCACGGCCGAGGTCGAGAGCGCGCTGGTCGCGCATGAGCATGTCTCGGAAGCGGCCGTCGTCGGTTATCCGCACGACATCAAGGGGCAGGGCATCTACGCCTATGTCACGCTGATGGCGGGCGTGCAGCCGAGCGACGAGCTGCGCAAGGCGCTGGTCGGCTGGGTGCGGATGGAGATCGGCCCGATCGCCTCGCCGGACCTGATCCAGTTCGCGCCGGGCCTGCCGAAGACGCGCTCCGGCAAGATCATGCGCCGTATCCTGCGCAAGATCGCCGAGGGCGAATTCGGCAATCTCGGCGACACCTCGACACTGGCCGACCCGGCCGTCGTCGACGACCTCGTCGCCAACCGCCAGAACAAGCGGTAGTTCCAAAATCATCCGCCGGTCCACTGGGGCCGGCGGATCCCTATGGCGAGTGTGTGGAAGCCTCAGTGGCAAAGCGGCGGGGTCGTCGCCGCATCCGTGCTCCAGCCGTCGAGCCAAGCCTCAGAGGTTCGACAGTCGCCCATCCGGACTGGCACGACGCGAGCCACACCCTCGCCGTCATCCCGGGCTTGACCCGGGATCCATCCATCCGCTGCCTCACCCGGAATCGCTTCGCTGCAAGCCCGTCATCGCGCCAAAGGCTCAGGCCATGGCAGCATGGATCCCGGATCTTCGCTTCGCTGCGTCCGGGATGACGGCGAGTGTGTGGGAGCCTCAGTGGCAAGGCGGCGGAGGCGCATCCGCATCCGTGCCCCAGCCGTCGAGCCAGGCCTCGGTCTCGTCGAGGGTCAAATGCAACCCGTCCTCGCGAAAGGCGCTGAGCGAGGCCAACGCTTCCGCCTTGAAGGCCTGACGCGCCTCCTCGCGATCGAGATATTCCTCGATCGCCTCGTGCAGCATGACATCCGGATCGAGACGACGCGTCTCGGCCAGCGCCTTCAGGCGCGCCTCGACATCAGGATCCAGCTTGACTGACAACGTCATGGCATTCCCGATCACGTCGATTGCCGAGCGAGGCTAGCACAGGAAGACGGGCTCGTCGCCGCCTCAGAAATCGCTGGCGATGCCCTTGTTTTCCCAGTCGCCGTAGCGGACTGGTTCGGGGCCGGAGCGGCCGAGGATCTCGCGCGGGCGCTTCGTCGCGGCGTCGATCTCGGCGCGGCGGGCCTCGGCCTCGGCGAGAGCGCGCTGCGCGGCTTCGCTCAGGGGACGCGGGGCGGGGGCGGGTGCTTCGTTGGTCATGGGCCTCGGGGTGGCTGTACCGGAAAGGGCTGATTCCGGCGGGATTGGCCATGCGGCGGAAGGGAGCTGCAACAGGGCCGCAACTTGCAGGTCGACCTGCATCTTCCCATCATATAGGTCGATCCCGCACGGTGCTGCAATGTAGGCGCCGCGCGCCACCCGGAGCTGGAGTGACCGATGAACGTGATGCGTACTGCCATGCTGATTGCGGCCCTTACCGCCATCTTCATGGGAGTCGGCTACCTGATCGGCGGTTCGAGCGGCATGATGATCGCTTTCGTCATCGCCGCCGGCATGAACGTGTTCAGCTACTGGAACTCCGACAGGATGGTGCTGTCGATGTACGGCGCCCACGAGGTCGACGAACGCAGCGCGCCGGAGTACTACGGCATCGTCCGCGATTTGGCGCAGCGCGCCGGTCTTCCCATGCCGAAGGTCTATGTCATCGATTCCGCCCAGCCCAACGCCTTCGCGACCGGCCGCAATCCGCAGAACGCCGCCGTCGCCGCGTCGACCGGCCTGCTGCAGGCCCTGACCCGCGACGAGATCGCCGGCGTGATGGCGCATGAGCTGGCGCATGTGAAGAACCACGACACGCTGACCATGACGATCACCGCGACGCTTGCCGGCGCGATCTCGATGCTGGCGAATTTCGCCTTCTTCTTCGGCGGCAGCCACAACCGCGAGAACAACAACCCGCTCGGCATCATCGGCGTGATCGCCGCCGCCATCGTGGCGCCGCTCGCCGCCATGCTGGTGCAGATGGCGGTGAGCCGGACGCGCGAATATTCGGCCGATCGCCTCGGCGCCGAGATCTGCGGCCAGCCGCGCGCTCTGGCGAGCGCCCTTGCCAAGATCGCGCGCGGGGCGCACGAGATCCCCAACGAGGCGGCCGAGGCCAATCCGGCCTCCGCCCATCTCTTCATCATCAATCCCCTATCCGGGCAGCGTATGGACAATCTCTTCTCGACACATCCGGACACCGAGAACCGGATCGCGGCCCTGATGGCGATGGAGGCCGAATTCGGCGGCCGTCGCGGCGGCGGCGGTTCGGCCCCGGGCCGGCCCAAGGCCAATGTGAGCCTGCCGGGCGGCTTCCGTTCGGCGCGTCCCTCCGCCGGCGCCGCCCCCCGGGGCCCGTGGGGTGGTTCGGGCTCCAATGGTTCCTCCGGCCGGGGGCCGTGGGGTTGAGCAAGAAGACAACGCCGTCCGGCGCCCGTCCTTCCCGCCACGCGCCGCGCGCGCCCCGCCTCGCACCCGGTGTCGCCGCCCGCATGGCCGCCACCACGGCGCTGATGGCCGTGCTCGCCGAGCATCGCCCGCTCGACAGCGCCATCGACGCGACCGACGGCCCCTTTGAGACGCTGGACCCGCGCGAGCGCGGGCTGGCGCGCGCCATTCTCGGCATCGCGCTGCGCCGGCGCGGCCAGATCGACGACGCGCTCGGCCGCTTCCTCGACAAGGCGCTGCCGCGCAAGTCGGGCCCGCTGCCCGCCATCCTGCATGTCGCCGCCGCGCAGATCCTGTTCATGGACGTGCCGGACCATGCCGCCGTCTCGATCGCCGTTGAGACCGCAGAGGCCGATCGCGACGCGCGCCATTTCAAGGGCCTGGTCAACGCGGTGCTGCGCCGGCTGACCGAGCAGCGCGACGCCATCCTGGCGTCGCAGGATGAGGTTCGCCTCAACGTGCCGGACTGGCTGTATGAGCGTTGGGTCGCCGACTATGGCGCCGCCACCACGGCGGAGATCGCCGCGGCCCATCTGCTGGAGCCGTCGCTCGACCTGACCGTCAAGTCGGACCCCGAGGGCTGGGCCGAGAAGCTCGGCGGCATCGTTCTTCCGACCGGCAGCGTCCGCCTCATCCCGCATGGGCCGATCGACGCCTTGCCGGGCTTCGCCGAGGGCCAGTGGTGGGTGCAGGACGCCGCCGCCGCGCTGCCGGCGAAGCTGCTCGGCAATGTCGACGGCCTCGACGTCGCCGATCTCTGCGCCGCGCCCGGCGGCAAGACGGCGCAGCTGGCGCTTGCCGGCGCCAAGGTGATGGCGGTCGACATCTCCGAGCCGCGCCTGCAGCGGGTGCGTGAGAATCTCTCGCGGCTGCAGCTGCAGATCGGCACGATCGCCGCCGATGTCGAAACCTGGCAGCCGGGGCGGCTTTTCGACGCCATCCTGCTCGACGCGCCCTGTTCGGCGACCGGCACGATCCGCCGCCATCCCGACGTCGCCGTGCTGAAACGGCCCGCCGACATCAAGGCGCTGGCGAATATCCAGATGTCGCTGCTGGCGCGGGCAACCTCCATGCTGCGCTCGGGCGGCATCCTGGTCTACTGCACCTGCTCGCTGGAGCGGGTCGAGGGCGAGGATCAGGTGGCGCTCGCCCTGGCGAGCCTGCCGCTGGCGCTGGAGCCGATCCGGCCGGAGGAGGTCGGAGGCCTCGAGGCGATCTGCCGCGACGGCTTCCTGAGGACGCTGCCCTCCGACCTGCCGAACGGGGAGCCGCGCCTCTCCGGCCTCGACGGCTTCTTCGCCGCGCGCTTCCGGCGGTTCTAGAGGCGGGGCCGTCGAAGCAACCTATCGTTGGCCGGCATGGCGGCGACACGCGAAATCCGAGCGCTCCATCCCTTTTCCCTTGGGATGGAGCGGGGTCCAGCCCGCCGGAAACGGTTTCCATTTGAATCAAGGCGCAATTAGATGGGGCGCAAGGCTGGCGGACTGATTCGTTCGCCGCGTCGCATCGACAGCTCAGAAGACAATCAGCGGCAGATGAAGGAGCGAGAGGGTATGGCGTTCGGAGCAGGATCCGGTCGGGGTCGGCTCGTCCGCTTCGCACTCGCCTCCGCCTGGCGACGCGCGCGCTATGCGTTCCATGCGAGCCCGCTCTATCGCTGGAAGTATTACGGCCAGGTGCCGGAGCGGCTGCTGATCGCGCCGACCGATCTCCGCACCGCCGATCCCACCATCGCCAACGACATCTATGCCGGCCGCTTCGTCTTCGCCGGCGAGGTGGTCGACGTCGCCGGCTTCTCGGTGTTCGAGATCGAGGCGCCGTCGCGCGCCTGGGCCGAGCGGCTGCATTCCTTCGGCTGGCTGCGGCATCTGCGCGCCTCCGACCTCGCCGTGTCGCGCTCGAATGCGCGGGCGCTGGTCGACGAATGGATCCGCTTCCAGAAGAACCACGACCGCGCGGCGCGCGATCCGGACGTGACGGCGCGGCGGATCCTGTCCTGGCTGGCGCAGACGCCGCTGGTGCTCGAAGGCTGTGACCACGGCTTCTATCGCCGCTTCATGCGCTCGCTGACCCGGCAGGTGCGGCATCTCCGGCGCGTCGCGCGCGATGTCCAGCCGGGTCTGCCGCGCCTCCGCGTCATGATGGCGCTGGCGGCGGCGGGACTGTCGCTCTCCGACCAGCCCCGCATGGTGCGCCAGGTCTCGCGCTGGCTCGATCAGGAGCTGCAGAGGCAGATCCTGCCGGATGGCGGCCATGTCGGCCGCAATCCCGGCACCGTGCTGGAAATCCTCGTCGACCTGCTGCCGCTCCGCCAGGCCTATACTGCGCGCGGCCAGCAGCCGTCCGCCGTGCTGCTCGGCGCTATCGACCGGATGATGCCGATGCTGCGCTTCTTCCGGCACGGCGACGGCTCCTTCGCCCGCTTCAACGGCATGGGCGAGACGCAGCTCGGCCTGCTCGCCACCGTGCTCGCCTATGACGATGCGCGCGGCTCGGCCGGCCGCAACGCGCCCTTCGTCGGCTATCAGCGCCTCGAGGCCGGCGACACGGTGATCCTGATGGATACCGGCGCGCCGCCGCCGCCCGCGCTGTCGCTCGACGCGCATGCCGGCTGCCTCTCCTTCGAAATGAGCGTCGGCCGCCAGCCGCTGATCGTCAATTGCGGCGTGCCGGGTCCGGGCGCGGCCGCCCTGCGCCGGATGGCGCGCACCACGGCGGCGCATTCGACCGTGACGCTGAACGATTCCTCCTCCTGCCGCTTCCTCTCCGGCGGCTTCCTGGCCGACCGGCTGGGCGAGGCGATCGTCTGGGGCCCCGGCCGGGTCGACGTCGCCCGCGAGGAAGATCGCGGCCAGACGACGGTGACCGCCACCCATGACGGCTACGTCTCCCGCTTCGGCATCCGCCATCAGCGTCGCATCGTGCTGTCGCCCTATGGCGATCGCGTCGACGGCGTCGATGCGTTCACCAGCGTGGCGCGCGGCGGCCGCGACGCCTTCGCCATCCGCTTCCACCTGCATCCCGCCATCAGCGCCGAGCGCATCGGCAATGGCGAGGCGGTGCTGCTGGGACTGCCGGACGGCTCGGCCTGGGAATTCGGCGCGCCGGGGCTGGAGGTCGTCTGGGAGGAGAGCATACGCCTCTCCGACATCCGCGGCAGCCGCCGCACCGGGCAGATCGTCGTCTATGGCCGTGCCCTGAACCAGGCCGAGGTGCACTGGTACCTGCATTGCGTCGTCGAGCCGGGCGGACATCCGCGCTATCACGACGAGCCGGAAGACGATCTGCCGCTCGGGGCGTGAAGCGGGCTGCATCGCGCGGAAAATCGTGCTATCGCGCGGGCCTCATCGACAAACCCCCGCGAGGATGCCATGGCCGTACCGCCGTCAAAGGTCGCCCTTCCCGAACTCGTTCCGATGAAGCGCGCGCTCTTTTCGGTCTCCGATTCCACCGGCCTGATCGACTTCGCCCGGGCGCTGCATGAGCGCGGCGTCGCGCTCGTCGCCACCGGATCGACCTGCAAGGCGCTGCTTGATGCCGGATTGCCCGCGACCAACGTCGCCGACGTCATCGGCTTCCCGGAGATCCTCGGCGGCCGGGTCAAGACGCTGCATCCGAAGATCCATGGCGGCCTGCTCGGCATCCGCAACGATCCCCAGCACGCGGCCGAGATGGAAGAGCACGGCATCGAGGGTTTTGATCTCGTCGCCGTCAACCTCTACCCGTTCGAGAAGACGATCGCTTCGACCGAGGACTACGCCACCGCCGTCGAGAACATCGACATTGGCGGCCCGGCCATGACGCGCGCCGCAGCCAAGAACCATGGCTTCGTCTCGATCGTCGTCGACCCGGCCGACTACGCCTCGGTGCTGGAGACGCTCGACGCCAATGCCGGCTCGACCCCGCTCGCCTTCCGCAAGCGCCTCGCCGCCAAGGCCTTTGCCCGCACGGCGGCTTACGACGCGGCCGTTTCCGGCTGGTTTGCCCGCGTGCTGGAAGAGCCGGCGCCGGCCTGGCGCTCGTTCGGCGGTTCGTTGCGCGAGATCATGCGCTACGGCGAGAACCCGCATCAGCAGGCGGCTTTCTACGCCTCCGGCGAAATCCGCCCCGGCGTCTCGACGGCGAAGCAGCTGCAGGGCAAGCAGCTCTCCTACAACAACATCAACGACACCGACGCGGCGTTCGAGCTGGTCGCCGAGTTCGATCCGGCCGAGACGGCGGCCGTCGCCATCATCAAGCACGCCAATCCCTGCGGCGTGGCCACCGGCGCGACGCTCGCCGAGGCCTATGACAAGGCGCTGCGCTGCGATCCGGTTTCGGCCTTCGGCGGCATCGTCGCGCTGAACCGCACGCTCGATGCCGAGGCGGCGAAGAAGATCGTCGAGATCTTCACCGAGGTGATCATCGCCCCGGATGCGACGGACGAGGCAGTGGCGATCGTCGCCGCCAAGAAGAACCTCCGCCTGCTCGTCACCGGTGGCCTGCCGGATCCGGCGGCGAAGGGCACGACGGTCAAGACGGTGGCGGGCGGCCTCTTGGTGCAGGACCGCGACGCCGGCCGCGTCCAGAAGTCGGATCTGAAGGTCGTGACCAAGCGCGCGCCCTCTGACGCCGAGCTCGACGATCTCCTCTTCGCCTTCCGCGTCGCCAAGCACGTCAAGTCGAACGCCATCGTCTATGTGAAGGACGGCGCCACGGTCGGCGTCGGCGCCGGCCAGATGAGCCGCGTCGATAGCTCGACCATCGCCGCCAAGAAGGCGGCCGACGCCGCCCGCACCGCCGGTCTGCCGGAAACTTTGGCCAAGGGTTCTGTCGTCGCCTCCGACGCGTTCTTCCCCTTCGCCGACGGTCTTCTGGCCGCGGCCGAGGCCGGCGCGACGGCGATCATCCAGCCGGGCGGCTCGATGCGCGACGACGAGGTGATCGCCGCCGCCGACGAAGCCGGCCTCGCCATGGTCTTCACCGGCATGCGCCACTTCCGCCACTGAGCGGACGCTTGGTGAGAGACGCGGCCGTGGAGGCCGCGTCTCAACGCTAAAGAGAAGTAGCTCAACTAACGGCTTCTCTGGGCTTTTTGCCAAGTTTCAGGCGGCACGCCATCGCCGTTTCAGCGCCTCTGCCTTACTGCCCGGGTGGCGCTTTCCGGTGTTGATTTCCGAAATGCGGCCACCGTTTACATCATAGAAAGCTGCGATCCTGCTTTGCAGCCAGCCTTCCATCAGCTTCAGGTGTACTTCTACTGCTTCTTCGAAAGTCAGCTCGTGAGACGGGGCTCCGAACAGGTCTCGCATGAAGTGTCCTTTCGCTTGCGAGCGGACATCAAGCTTGACCACGTGCATAATTTGACTCACAAAGAGCCGCTAGAAATGCTCATGTCCCGCCGCTTGATGCTCAAAATCATTGCGGGGCCTGAAATTTGGAGCCATCTCGGGTGCAACCGAGATGGCTTTTCTATTTCGGGTGCCTAATTGCCTTTGCCCGACTACATGCCGCCAAGTCAAGCGTCCCCCGATCTTTGTTCCCCTTTTGATCTTTGGTCGACTGAATAGCCGTTATTTATCAATCGGTTACGGCGCGGCGTATCATTGTTTATCCACAGGGCCGGCGCGAGTATGCGCTCCGAGCGTATCGGCGGAGTGTCCCAATCTAGGGCACAAAATGAGTGTCTTGAGTCGCTTATCGCCTGCAAATCTGGAGTTGCAGGCGTTCAACCCACCTCGGCGCGTCTCGGACCACGCGAACTACTCCATCCCGGCCCGCAGGGCCGCGGCGCCGGCGACGGGGCCGATCACGGCGCTGGCTAGCGTCAGTGCCGTGAGAATCAACATTGGCGGCAGCACCGGCAGGCCGGTCGTCGTCACCGCGGAGATGGTGCTGACGCCGAAGATCAGCACGGGAATGGTGAACGGCAGCACCAGGATCGCGACCAGCAGGCCGCCGCGGCGAAGCGCGGTGATCAGCGCCGCGCCGATGGCGCCGATGAAGATCAGCGCCGGCGTGCCGATCAGAAGCGTCAGCGTGACGAGGCCGATCGCGGTGGCGTCGAGGCCGAGGATCAGTCCGAACACCGGCGCGCCCAGCACCAGCGGCAGGCCGGTCGCCAGCCAGTGGCCGATCGATTTCGCCAACACCACCAGCTCCAGCGGCAGGCCGGAGAGGACGAGCTGGTCGAGGCTGCCGTCGTCGCGGTCGTCCTGGAACAGGCGGTCGAGGCCGAGCAGGGTGGCGAGCAGGGCCGCGATCCACAGCATGGCCGGGCCGATGCGGGCGAGCAGCTTCATGTCCGGGCCGACGCCGAACGGCACCACCGCCACCACCGACAGGAAGAAGATCAGCCCGACGAAGGCGCCGCCGCCGGCGCCGAGCGACAGCCGCACCGTCCGTCCGATCAGCGCGAGGAAGAAGTTCGTCATGCCGCACCGAGCCTGAGCGTCGCCGTCGCGGCGACGGGGAGGGGGCGGTGCGTCGCGGCGATCGCCAGGCCACCGGCATCGAGATGGGCGGCGAGCAGCGCGCCAAACGTCTCCTCCGAGCGGGCGTCGAGCGCCGAGGTCGGCTCGTCGAGCAGCCAGATCGGGCGCTCGACGACGAGGAGCCGCGCCAGGCTGGCGCGCCGGCGCTGGCCGGCGGAGAGATAGCCGGCCGGCAGGTCGTCGAGATGGTCGAGCTCGACCTCTTCCAGCGCCTCGATCAGCGGCAGCCCGGGCCGGCCGGCGATTCGGGTCCACAGCGCCAGGTTGTCGCGCACCGAGAGCGACGGTTTCAGGCCGTCGAGATGGCCGAAATAATGGACGCTCTCCTGGATCGTCCGGTCGCCTTCCGAACCGTCATCGAAGCGCAGCGATCCGGCCTCGAGCGGCAAGAGGCCGGCGATGAGGCGCAGCAGCGTCGATTTGCCCGCCCCGTTGGCGCCGGTCACCGCCAGCAGCTCGCTCTGTCCCACGGCGAAGGACAAATTTGCGAAAATGCTGCGGCCACCGCGACTTACGGCAATTTCGGTCGCCGACAGCTGGCGCGACGCAGGATTCATGCGCGGCCCCGGCCCGGAGGTGACGTCGGGTTTGGTTGCAGTTGAGCAGCTTTGAAAGATTCCAAGCGCGGCGACTTTCGTTGATCTGGCTTCTCCTTACGAAATTCATTATAAGGCCTGCAACCCGGCGCGCCGGACGCGCCGCGGCCAAGACCTGCGTCACCACCCCAGGGATGGACCGCGTGCCGAGCCAAACTCCGCCGCCACCTTGGGTGCGCCTGACCGCGTCGGGCACGCTTCGTGCATCGACTTCGGCCATGCGTTTCCGCGACTGAAACGAGGACGAACCGTACCGTGAGCAACGAGCATCCCGATAGCTTCAAATCCCGCAAGATCCTGACGGTTGGCGCGGAAAGCTATGTCTATTTCAGCTTGAAGGACGCCGAGCAGAACGGGCTTCCCGGCATCTCCAGCCTGCCTTTCTCGTTGAAGGTTCTGCTCGAGAACCTGCTCCGCAACGAGGACGGCCGTACCGTCACCAAGAACGACATCGTCGCGATCAAGGACTGGCTGGTCTCGCGCGGCAAGGACGAGCGTGAAATCGCCTATCGCCCGGCCCGCGTTCTGATGCAGGACTTCACCGGCGTTCCGGCCGTGGTCGATCTCGCCGCCATGCGCGACGCGATGGTCAATCTCGGCGGCGACCCGAAGCGCATCAACCCGCTGGTCCCGGTCGACCTCGTCATCGACCATTCCGTCATCGTCAACTTCTTCGGCAACGCGCAGGCCTTCGGCAAGAACGTCGAGGAAGAGTACAAGCAGAACCAGGAGCGCTACCGCTTCCTGAAGTGGGGCCAGTCGGCCTTCGACAATTTCCGCGTTGTGCCGCCCGGCACCGGCATCTGCCACCAGGTCAACCTCGAATATCTGGCCCAGACCGTCTGGACCAAGACCGAGAACGGCGAGACCGTCGCTTACCCCGACACCTGCGTCGGCACCGACAGCCACACCACCATGGTGAACGGCCTCGGCGTGCTCGGCTGGGGCGTCGGCGGCATCGAGGCCGAAGCCGCGATGCTCGGCCAGCCGGTTTCCATGCTGATCCCGGAAGTCATCGGCTTCAAGCTCACCGGCAAGCTGAACGAGGGCATCACCGCCACCGATCTCGTGCTGACCGTGACGCAGATGCTGCGCAAGAAGGGCGTCGTCGGCAAGTTCGTCGAGTTCTTCGGCCCCGGCCTCGAGCACCTCTCGCTCGCCGACCGCGCCACCATCGGCAACATGGCGCCGGAATATGGCGCGACCTGCGGCTTCTTCCCGGTCGACGGCGAGACGATCGCCTATCTCGACGAGACCGGCCGCAAGGCCGAGCGCATCGCGCTGGTCGAGGCCTATTCGAAGGCGCAGGGCATGTGGCGCGAGCCCGGCCTCGCCGATCCGGTCTTCACCGACGTGCTCGAGCTCGACATCTCCTCGGTGCTGCCGTCGCTCGCCGGTCCGAAGCGCCCGCAGGACCGCGTGCTGCTTTCCGACGCCAAGGCCGGCTTCCTCGCCTCGCTCGAGGGCGAGTTCAAGAAGCCGGGCGAAGCCGACAAGCGCGTCGCCGTCGCCGATTCTGACTTCACCGTCGGCCATGGCGACGTGACGATCGCCGCCATCACCTCCTGCACCAACACCTCGAACCCGAGCGTGCTGATCGCCGCCGGCCTGCTTGCCCGCAACGCGGTCGCCAAGGGCCTGAAGTCGAAGCCGTGGGTGAAGACGTCGCTGGCGCCGGGATCGCAGGTGGTCGAGGAGTATCTCGCCTCCGCCAACCTGCAGAAGGACCTCGACGCGCTCGGCTTCAACCTGGTCGGCTTCGGCTGCACCACCTGCATCGGCAATTCCGGTCCGCTGCCGGAGAACATCTCCGCCGCGATCAACCAGGGCGACCTGGTCGCCGCCGCCGTGCTGTCGGGCAACCGCAACTTCGAAGGCCGCGTCAATCCGGACGTCAAGGCGAACTACCTCGCCTCGCCGCCGCTGGTCGTCGCCTATGCGCTCGCCGGCTCGCTGCAGATCGACCTCGCGACCGAGCCGCTCGGCACCGGTTCCGACGGCCAGCCGGTCTTCCTGAAGGACATCTGGCCCTCGAACCAGGAAATCGCGACCTTCATCCGCGAGAACGTCACCAAGAAGATGTTCCAGGCGAAGTACGCCGACGTGTTCAAGGGCGACGAGAACTGGCAGAAGATCGCCGTTCCGCAGGGCGAGACCTACGCCTGGGACAACAAGTCCACCTACGTGCAGAACCCGCCCTATTTCGTCGGCATGCAGCAGAAGCCGCGCGCCATCACCGACATCGAGAACGCCCGCGTGCTCGGCCTGTTCCTCGATTCGATCACGACCGACCACATCTCGCCGGCCGGTTCGATCAAGCCGGCCTCGCCGGCGGGCAAGTACCTCTCCGACAACGGCGTCGCCGTGGTCGACTTCAACCAGTACGGCACGCGTCGCGGCAATCATGAAGTCATGATGCGCGGCACCTTCGCCAACATCCGCATCAAGAACCAGATGCTGGGCGGCAAGGAAGGCGGCTTCACGCTGCACGAGCCGGACGGCGTCGAGATGCCGATCTACGACGCGGCCATGAAGTACAAGGCCGAGGGCACGCCGCTGATCGTCTTCGCCGGCAAGGAATACGGCACCGGCTCGTCGCGCGACTGGGCCGCCAAGGGCACCAACCTGCTCGGCGTCCGCGCCGTCGTCGCCCAGTCCTTCGAGCGCATCCACCGCTCGAACCTGGTCGGCATGGGCGTCGTGCCGCTGGTCTTCGAGGAAGGCACCTCCTGGCAGACGCTCGGCCTCAAGGGCGATGAGACGGTGACGATCAAGGGCATCGCCGGCGATCTGAAGCCGCGCCAGATGCTGGACGCGGAAATCACCTTCGCCGATGGCTCGAAGAAGGTTGTGCCGCTGCTCTGCCGAATCGATACGCTCGACGAGCTCGACTACTTCAAGAACGGCGGCATCCTGCAATACGTGCTCCGGAACCTCGTCGCCTAAGCGATTTCAGGCACCCCTGGATCGTTTTTTCGTGATCGGCCGCGCCGCTGCTTATCGAAGCAGCGGCGCGGCTTTTTGTTGTGTGCGCCGGGCGGGAACGGCACCGTTCTCACGGAAGGTCACCCCGATTTGAATGGCTTGGGACGGGGTTGGGATTTAAGGTTTGCGTCGACACGCGCCGCGAGTGGCGGGCGCTGCGATGATCAGGACAAGTTGCAAGGCATGTTTGTTCGAAAATCCGGCTGGGTCGCCCTGGCGATCGGCGCGTGCATCCTGACAGCCCTTTCGGCCTCGGCCGACTCAGTCCCGGTTCCGACGCATCCGGTGACGGCTGTCCTTGAGCTCTTCACCAGCCAGGGATGTGCATCCTGTCCGCCGGCCGATGAGGTGTTGGAGGACTTCGCCAAGCGTCCGGACATCGTGGCGCTGTCGCTGCCGGTCGATTACTGGGACTATCTCGGCTGGAAGGACACGCTGGCGCGCAAGGAATTCACGCAGCGGCAGAAGGCCTATGCCAATGCCCGAGGCGATCGCCAGATCTATACGCCGCAGCTGATCGTCAACGGCCGCACCCATGTCGTCGGCAGCGATCGCACGGCGATCGAGGCCGCGCTCAAGGCCGAGCAGCCGCTGAGCGTGCCGATCGGGATCAGCACCACCGGCGACTCCTTCCAGGTTTCGATCGGCAGCAATGGCGACCCGACGGCGCCGAAATCGCGCAAGGGGACGATCTGGCTGGCGCTCTACAAGCGCCATGTCGACGTGCCGATCCGCAAGGGCGAGAACCAGGACCGCACGCTCAGCTACTACAACGTCGTCACCAAGCTCCGGCCGATCGCCATGTGGCGCGGCGATCCGACCAAGGTCGACCTGCCGATGAGCGAATACAATCAGGCCGAGGCTGACGGCTGCGCCATCCTGCTGCAGGCGGAGACCGTGGATGGCGAGCCGGGCGAGATGCTCGGCGCCGCCTTCATCGAAAAGGGCGCGGAATGGTGAGTGCGCCGCTTCGGAGCGTCCTCGGCGTCCGATCCTAGGTGTCTGGCCCGTATTTCAGCACGCGAGTCCGATTTCCTCGCTCGAACCGTGTTGTGCCCTAACCTCTCCCTGAGGAGACCTTTGCACAGCACCGAATGGTCGCCGTGCAGCCCACGGCCGATGGGCAGGGCACCGTCGCCCCGGCGGGGGCCGGGGCCCATGAACACTGGCCAGGAAAGCTTGGATCAGCCTATCGGCCACAGGCCGGAGTGTCTGGATCCCGACCTACGCCGGGATGACGGCGGAGGGTGGCACGATCCGATCAGCGCGATGAAAATGGTGTTGCGCGAAGGTCTCCTGAGGGAGAGGTTCGGGCACAACGCGGCTCGCGTTGAATTACGGGCCAGACCCCAAAACGAGCCTCACCCCAACCATCTCCCGCAAGCGGGCGAGGGAGATCGCCTGTGCCTGTCGTCCCGGCTTCGAGATCGATGCAGGGCGCCGTCCAAAAGCCCTCTCCCGCGGGCGGGAGAGGGCTGGGTGAGGGGCTCGCTGGAACCCGCCGCTATAGGCCAGGCATTCAGCCCAGATTCTTCTCCATGAGGCCCGCCAGCGCCTTGGCGAAGGCGGC
Source organism: Kaistia sp. SLG-1 (assembly GCF_059699055.1). Lineage (NCBI taxonomy): Bacteria > Pseudomonadati > Pseudomonadota > Alphaproteobacteria > Hyphomicrobiales > Kaistiaceae > Kaistia > Kaistia sp. SLG-1. The sequence goes on along the minus strand of NZ_AP048544.1, from coordinate 5,198,261 downwards.
CGGCTCGTCCGGCGCCTCGCCGTCGAGGATGCGGGCGAGGCCGTAGATCAGCGCCGCCGCCTCGTCGACCTTCTTCTCCGCAGCCCCTCCGGCGGCCGCCTGGGCCGCGAGGCCGGCGATCAGCGGATGCGAGGGGTTGAGCTCCAGGATCGAGGCGGAGCGTCCGCCGGCGCCGTCGCGGCTCGCCAGGATCTTCTCGAGCTGGCGGTCGGGACCGAACTCCGGCGATACGAGGCAGGCGGGGCTCGTCGCCAGCCGGTTCGATCCGCGTACCTCGACCACCTTGTCGCCAAGCGCCTGCTTCAGCCGCTGGGTCAGCGCGGCGAGTGCGGCTTCCGAGGCCGGCTTCCCGCCGCTGGCGGCGTCCTTCGCCGCCTCGGCTTCCAGCACCGGGATCAGGTCGAGGCTGGAGGTGCCCTGCGTCACCGACTGGAACGGCTTGCCGTCGAAGCCGAGCGCCGTGCGCACCCAGAAGGCGTCGACCGCATCGGCGAGAACCAGCACCTCGATGCCGCGCTTGGCATAGCCCTCGAGATGCGGGCTCGCCGCGATCGTCGCCGCGTCATCGCCGAGCGCGTAGTAGATCGACGTCTGGTTGGGGCGGAAGCCGGCGACGACGTCGGCGAGGCTGCGCCAGCTGTCGCCGCCCGTCGTCGTCTTGAAGCGGGCGAGCTTGAACAGCGCGTCGCGCCGGTCGGGCGCCTCGTAGAGGCCCTCCTTGAGCACGGCGCCGAACGCCTCCCAGACCTTGGCGAAGGCGGCGGGATCGTCATTGGCCAGCTTGTCGAGATCGGTGAGGACGCGGTTGGTGACGCCCTTGCCGATCGCCTCGATCACCGGGTTCTTCTGCAGCATCTCGCGCGAGAGGTTGAGCGGCAGGTCTTCCGAATCGATGACGCCGCGCACGAAGCGCAGCCAGGGCGGCAGGATCTCGGCCTCGTCGGTGATGAAGACGCGGCGGACGTACAGCTTCACCTTGCCGCGCCGATCCGGCTCGAACAGGTCGAACGGCCGCGACGACGGCACGAACAGCAGCACCGAGTATTCGGTCCGCCCCTCGGCGCGATAGTGGATGGTGACGGCGGGCTCGTCGAAGCGGCCGCCGACATGGCCGTAGAACTCCTTGTACTCTTCCTCGGTCACGGCGGATTTCGACTTCCGCCAGAGCGCGCTGCCGTCGGCGAGCTGCTCCTCGGTGCCGTCGGCGAGCTTCAGGACGATCGGAACGGGGACATGGGCGGAGTAGGCGGTGACGATGCGCTCGATCGTCTCCGTCTCGGCATAGCTCGCATTGTCGGGGTTCAGATGCAGCACGATGCGGGTGCCGCGTGCCGGCGCCTCGGCCAAGTCGACCGGCTCGATCTCGTAGGCGCCCTTGCCATCGGAATGCCAGCGCCAGGCTTCGTCCGTGCCCGCCTTGCGCGAGGTGACGGTGACGCTGTCGGCGACCATGAAGGCGGAGTAGAAGCCGACGCCGAACTGGCCGATCAGCGCCGAGCCCTTGGCGCCGTCGCCGGCCTGCTCCAGGAAGGCGCGGGTGCCGGACTGGGCGATGGTGCCGAGATTGTCGATCAGCTCCTGCCGGTCCATGCCGACGCCGTTGTCGGCGATGGCGAGGCTTGGCGCGTCCTTGTCGGCCTCGATGACGATCTGGAACGCGTCGCCGCCCTCGATCAGCGCCGGCTCGGCGAGCGCCAGCGTGCGCAGCTTCTCGCAGGCGTCGGCGGCGTTGGAGACCAGTTCGCGAAGGAAGACGTCGCGGTTGGAATAGACGGAATGCACCATCATGTGCAGCAGGCGCGAGACTTCCGCTTCGAACGAGCGGGTCTCGGCGGCGGGCTTCTGTTCGGACACGCTTTTCACTCCGGCAACGCATCGTCCCGGCCGGCGGGGCCGGGGAGGGTGATTGGCAAGGCCCCGGACATCGGGGCGGGGGTGATATCGCCGGTTGGCGCCCGAGATTCAAGGCAGACGCGAGTCATCGCCCGCGGCCTGGCATTTGCGCCAAGAAATGCGGACAAAGAAAAAGGCCGGGCAGGGATGCCGGCCTCAGGGGCTTTTTGGGAGGGGAATGCAAATCACGCTGTCGAAGGTGGTCCGGCTCAACCAAGAACCCCGGGGGGCTGGGGGGCTGAGAAATTCCGAAGTCTGGGCCAAGCCGGACCGTTCGAAGCAATGGTAAGTTTTTGCCAGTCCTTTGCGGCCGGTGGCGGGCCGAAAAAGGGCGGAATAGTGAATTTTTCGAAAGGTACTTCACGGATTCGTGAGGTGCCGGAACGGCACGCAATTATACCGCGCGAAACCTAGGGATCGCCTCTTTGATGTGCGCTTGCCAGCGCAAGGGAACGGAGCGATCATGACGTTTCGACGACGGTGCAACTGGCAACGGGAGGCGCCCGTGAGCGATGGCGAAGATAAGGCGGCGTCCGGTGGCGGCGCCACGCTTCTGGCGCTTACCCCACCGGAAACGGCCAAGCCCGTCTCCCTCGTAGCCTTCAACCGACTGGAACTGAACGAAATCCTCCGCGTGTACGGGCGCATGGTGGCCGCCGGCGAGTGGCGCGACTATGCGATCGACCATCTGCGCGACAAGGCGGTGTTTTCCATCTTCCGCCGCTCCTCCGAGATTCCGCTCTTCCGCGTCGTCAAGGATCCGGAGCTGCGCAACCGCCAGGGCGCCTATTCGGTGGTGGCGGCGGGCGGCTATGTGATGAAGCGCGGCCATGACCTGCGCCAGGTGATGGCGGTGCTCGACGGCAAGCTCAAGCTCGTGCACGGCTGAGCGCGGGGCGGGTGCCATACGCCTGCTGCCTTTACCTCTCCCTGAGGGAGAGGTCGGAGCGAAGCTCCGGGTGAGGGTTTAGGGAACCATCCGGTAAGGCCGTAAACCCTCACCCGTCGCACTGCGTGCGTCGACCTCTCCCTCAGGGAGAGGTGAAGTAAGGGCATTTCGGACCTGCTCGCATCGGGCAGGATACTTGGGAGGATGGCGGAGTCGGTTGGACGGCCTTCCTCCTTTCTTGAACCTCCCCCTTGAGGGGAGGTCGAAAACGCCCTTCGCGTTTTCGGGAGGGGGGACTTCCAGCCGTTTGCGGCAAGTCCGACGAAGCACCCCTCCCCAAGACCGCCAAGGGCGGTCTTGACCCTCCCTCAAGGGGAGGGTTCAGAACCCGCTCCGGAGCCTCACAACCAATCCCCTCACAGCGTCGGCGGCGTGCTCATGCCGTCGCCGAGCGGGCGCTGCATCAGCACGCTGTCGATCCAGCGACCGTGCTTCCAGCCGACCTTCTCGAAGATGCCGACCGGGCGGAAGCCGAGCGAGGCGTGCAGCCGGATCGACGCCTGATGCTGGGAATCGCCGATGACGCCGATCATCTGGCGAAAGCCGGCCTCGGTCGCCGCCTCGATCAGCGCCTGCAGCAGGCGGCGGCCAAGGCCGCGTCCCTGCGCGCCAGGGGCGAGATAGATCGAATCCTCGACGGTCGAGCGGTAGGCGGCGCGGGGGCGATAGGGGCCGGCATAGGCATAGCCGAGCAGTTCGTCGCCAGCGGTTGCGACCAGATAGGGATGGCCGCCCTCAAGCAGCGCATCGCACCGGCGGCGCATTTCCGCTTCCGACGGCGGCTCGATCTCGAAGCTGGCGGTGCCGTGGAGGACCGCGTGGCGATAGATCGCCGTGATGGCGGCGAGATCGTCGGGAGCGACGGGGCGGATCCGGAGGTCGTCGGCGGCAGCGGGCATCGGCAGTCTCGTCGGGACCAGTCGATAGAAAGGGTGGGCGACAAAAAAAGGGCGCGGCCTCGGCCGCGCCCTTCGTTTCCGTGTTGATGCCCGTCTTAGCGACGGTCGCCGAACAGGCGCAGCAGCATCAGGAACAGGTTGATGAAGTCGAGATAGAGCGTCAGCGCGCCCATGATCGCCTTCCGGCCGGCGACGGTACCGTCATCGCCGACATAGTACATTTCCTTGATCTTCTGCGTGTCATAGGCGGTGAGGCCCGTAAAGATCAGCACGCCGAGGACCGAGATCGCGAAGCCCATCGCCGACGAGCCAACGAAGATGTTGACGATCGAGGCGATGATGATGCCGATCAGGCCCATGAACAGGAACGAGCCCATGCCGGTCAGGTCGCGCTTCGTCGTGTAGCCGTAGAGGCTCATCGCGCCGAAGGTGGCGGCGGTGATGAAGAACACCTGCGTGATCGACTGCGCCGTGTAGACGGCGAAGATCGAGGACAGCGAGACGCCCATCAGCGCCGCATAGCCCCAGAACACGAGCTGTGCCGTCGAGGTCTGCATCCGCTGGATGCTGAACGACAGGAAGAACACGAGCGCGACGGGCGCGAAGACGAGGATCCACATCAGCGGGCCGGAATAGATGGCGGCGCCGACGCTGGTGAGCATCAGGCCGTTCGCCATCTGGCCCACGGCCTGCGACGGATCACTCGTGACGGCCAGCTTGAACATCCCCAGCGCCGCGGCGCCGGTGATCATCAGGCCGATGGCCATGTAATTGTAAACCTGCAGCATGTGGCTGCGCAGGCCCTGGTCGATAACACCGGTTTCGGCACGCGCTGCGCCAAACGGTGAGACGCGATTGTCGAAATCTGCCATCGAACTCCCTCTCCGAACCAATAAATCCGCGGACTCTGTGCCGCGAAACCCCCGTTTCCGTCGTCCGGCGTCAGAACCGCTTCGGCTCCGCCGGTCGACAAGCCCTCGGGTGCTCATGCGATATGGGCATCCCGATCTTACCCCGCAAGAGACCCTCCCATTCAATTCGGAAAGTCAGCGTGGCTCAACTGTCGCAATGGTAATCGATGATGCTGGCTGCGCCTACAGGTTTCTGAGTACCGGGGCGGCCTTTTGGCCGAGCAGCCGCCAGGTTCCGGCGAGGCCGAGGCCGATCGTCAGCGCGACCGCGATCAGCGCCGCCGCGATGGCGGTGACCGGGAAGACCTCGAAGGGCTGCTTCATCACGCCGGCGACGACGCCCCAGGCGGCGAGCGAGCCGGCGAGCACGGCGAAGATCGCCGTGGCGAGGCCGAGCAGCCCGTATTCGAGGCCGAAGGCGTAGAGCAGCTGGCGGCGCGTCGCCCCCAGCGTCTTCAGGATCACCGCGTCATAGAGGCGCTGCCGGTGGCCGGCGGCGAGCGCGCCGGCGAGCACCAGCACCGAGGCGGCGAGCGCGATCGACGAGGCGACGCGGATCGCCAGCATCAGCTGGTCGAGGATCGACGAGATGCGGTCGAGCGCCTCGCGGACGCGGATCGCAGTGACGGCCGGGAATTCCTTGCCGGTGTCGCGCATCAGCGCCGCCTCGCGCGCCGGTTCCGCGCCGCCCGGATAGGACAGCGTCGCCAGCACCGAATAGGGCGCTCCGGCAAAGGTCGACGGCGAGAACACCATGACGAAGTTGATGGCGAGGCTCTCCCAGGCGACCTCGCGCAGGTTGGCGATCGTCGCGGTGATCTCGCGGCCGAGCACGTTGACGGTGACGGTGTCGCCGGGCTTGACGCCGAGGCCGCGGGCGACGCCCGCCTCCATCGAGACGAGCGGCGGGCCGGCATAGTCGGCCGCCCACCATTCGCCCTCGACGAGGCGCGAGTTCTTCGGCGGCTCGGCCGAGAAGGTGACGCCGCGATCGCCCTTCAGCGCCCAGGCGACATCCGGCGCGGGCGTCACCTGGTCGGCCGGCGTCTGGTTCAGCGCGATGATGCGGCCGCGCAGCATCGGCACGCTCTCGACGGTGCCGGTCGGGACTTCCTTCTTGAGGAAGTCGATGAAGGCCGGCGCCTCGGAATTCTGCACGTCGAGGAAGAAGAAGCTCGGCGCGCGGTCGGGCAGCGACTGGGTCAGCTGGCGATGCAGGTTGCCGTCGATCAGCGCGATCGTCACGAGGACGGTGAGGCCGAGACCGAGCGACAGCACGACCGATCCGGTCAGCGCGCCGGGGCGGTGGATGTTGCCGATGGCGAGCCGCCATTCGGCCGAGCGGGCGCGGGGGGCGCGGCGGGCGAGCGCGGTGACGACGAGGGCGACGACCCGAAGCAGCAGGAAGGCGCCGGCGACGGCGACGACGAAATAGATCGCGATCCGGCGGTCATAGGCGAGCAGGACGGCGAGGCCGGCGAGCACGGCGGCCGAGAGGATCGCGAGCCCGAGGAAGGCGAGGCGCGGGCGCGACTTGCCGTAGGCGGCGCCGTCGCGGAACAGCGCCGTCGGCGCGATGTCGCCGGCGCGGCCGAGCGGCACGAGCGCGAAGGTCAGCGCCGTCATCAGCCCGTAGAGGGCGGCATAGGCGAGGGCGCCGGGATAGAAGCCGGTCTGCGCGCCGACGGGCAGGACGTCGGCCAGGAAGCGGAGCGCGATCACCGGCACCATGGCGCCGATGGCGAGACCGATGGCGACGCCGATCAGGGCGATCAGCAGGATCTGGATCAGGTAGATCTGGGTGATCAGCCGGCCCGGCGCACCGAGCGAGCGCAGCGTCGCGATGACCGGCCGCTTCACCTCCATGAAGGCGCCGACCGCGTTGGCGACGCCGACGCCGCCGACGATCAGCGCGGCGAGGCCGACCAGCGTCAGATATTGGGCGAACTGGCCGATGTTGCGCTTGAGGCCCGGCGAGGCGTCGTCGCGGCTGCGGATCTGCCAGCCGGCCTTGGGGAAATCGGCATTGGCGGTATCGGTCAGGCTGGTGACGGCGCTGTCCGGCGCGCCGTGCGGCAGGCGCAGCCGGTAGCTCCATTGCACGAGGCTGCCGGGCTGGACCAGGCCCGTCGCTTCCAGCGCCGTCTTCGACATCAGAAGACGCGGCCCGAAGCCGAGCCCGGTGGCGAGTTTGTCGGGCTCGTCGGCGATCGCGCCGGCAAGCGTCAGGCGCGTCGCGCCGATCGAGATCTCGTCGCCGGGCTTGAGGCCGAGGCGGGTGAAGAGTTCGGGATCGGCGAGGGCACGGCCGGCGTTGAGCGCGGCGGTGGCGTCGACGTCCTCGGCCGCCTTGAGCGTGCCGTAGAGCGGATAGGCGGCGTCGACCGCCTTGATCTCGACCAGCGCCTGGTCGGAGCCGTCGGGAAGCCTCGCCATGCCGCGCAGCGAGGCGATCTCGGAAACCGCGCCATGGTGTTCGAGGAAACGGAGTTCATCATGCGCGGCCTGGCGCTGCACCAGCGTGAAGGCGATGTCGCCGCCGAGGATCGACTGGCCCTGGCGGGCGAGGCCATCCGTCATGGCGCGCGACACCGAGCCGACGGCGGCGATCGCCGCGACGCCGAGCGCGATGCAGGCGAGGAAGACGACGAAGCCGCGCAGGCCCCCGCGCAGCTCGCGCAGCGCGAAACGAAGCGGCAGCGGCAGGGCGAGGGACGGGCGGAGCAGCGGCGCCGCCGCGGTGAGGCTGGCCTGGCTCGTCATACCGCCACGCTCCGGGCGACGGCGGCCGTCGCATCGCCGGCGTCGATGACGCCGGAATGGATGCGGATCCGCCGGTCGCAGCGGCCGGCGAGGCCGTTGTCATGCGTGACGAGCACCAGCGTGGTGCCGCGCTCGGCGCAGGTGGCGAAAAGCAGGTCGGCGATCTCGTGGCCGGTCGCCTCGTCGAGATTGCCGGTCGGCTCGTCGGCGAACAGGATGGCGGGGCGGGCGACGAGGGCGCGGGCGATGGCGACGCGCTGCTGCTCGCCGCCGGAGAGCGCGGAGGGATAGTGCTCCATCCGGTGGCCGAGCCCGACCAGGGCAAGCTCTTCCGCCGCCCGTTCAAAAGCGTCGCGCCGGCCGGCGAGCTCGAGCGGAACGGCGACGTTCTCGAGCGCCGTCATGTTGGGGATCAGGTGGAACGACTGGAAGATGATGCCGACATTCAGGCCGCGGAAGCGGGCGAGGCCGTCCTCGTCGAGGGCGGCGAGATTGGTGCCGGCGACCTCTACGCGGCCCTTGTCGACCCGTTCGAGCCCGGCCATCGTCATCAGGAGCGTCGACTTGCCGGAGCCGGACGGCCCGACCAGCGCGACGCTTTCGCCGCCCTCGACGGCGAGCGAGACCTTTTTCAGGATCTGGACCCGCGCAGCCCCCGATCCGAGCGCCAGTTCGACTGAAGAAAGCTGAATGACGGCATCGGAACCATTCGGGAGTGTATCAGCCACGCGCGGACCCTATATCGTGCGACGGGCAGGCTCGTCGATCGGAGGAAGCCGTCGAACGCCGGCGTCCTGCCGATCGCGGCGCGTTCGGCTCAATATGGTGGCAAACGACCCATGATAAAGACCCTGACGCTCGCAATCTCGCTGTGCCTGGCCCTGTTCGGCTCGGCGGCGCTGGCCGAGGGAGCGTCGGCATCGGCCGCGCCGCTCCGCCTGGTCGTGCTCGGCGACAGCCTTTCGGCCGGTTACAACCTCGGTCCCGGCGAAGGGTTCACCGACCAGCTGCAGAAGGCGCTGGTGGCGAAGGGGCATGATGTCGCGGTCGTCAATGCCGGCGTCTCCGGCGACACCGCCGCCGCGGGCCTCGCCCGGCTCGACTGGTCCGTCGGCCCGGATGCGCAGGCGGTGATCGTCGAGCTCGGCGCCAACGACATGCTGCGCGGTTTCGATCCCGACCAGCCGCGCCAGGCGCTCGACGCCATCCTGACCCGGCTTGGCGAGCGCAAGCTGCCGGTGCTCCTTGCCGGGATGCGCGCCGCGCCCAATCTCGGGCCGGACTACGCAAAACGCTTCGACGCCCTCTATCCGGATCTGGCCGCGAGCCACGGCGCGATGCTATATCCCTTCTTCCTCGACGGCGTCGTCGCCGACCAGGAACTGCTGCTGGCCGACGGGATGCATCCCAACGCGGCCGGCGTCGCGGTGATCGTCGAGAAGATCCTTCCCGCCGTGGAGGAACTGGTCGCGCAGGCCAAGCGCTGACCGGTCGTCCGCATCGTCAGCCCGCTGTTTCCGGCCTATCGCCGCGCCCACTCCCCGGAGCTCTTCGCCATGGAATATCGTTCGCTCGGTCGGACCGACCTCCGCGTGTCCGCCATCTGCCTGGGCACCATGACCTGGGGCCAGCAGAACACCGAGGCCGAGGGCCACGCCCAGATGGATTACGCCTTCGAAAACGGCGTCAATTTCCTCGATACCGCCGAGCTCTACTCGATCCCGCCGAAGCCGGAGACCCAGGGCTCGACCGAGCGGATCATCGGCAACTGGATGAAGGCGCGCGGAAATCGCGACAAGGTCATCCTCGCCTCGAAGGTGGTCGGCCGCAACGGCTTCACCTGGTTCCGCGACGGCGCCACGCCGACGCTGTCGCGCGCCCATATCCGCGACGCGATCGAGAAGAGCCTGAAGCGGTTGCAGACGGACTATATCGACCTCTACCAGCTGCATTCGCCCGATCGGCACGTGCCGCAATGGGGTTCCAACCCGACCGTCTACCGCCACCCCCAGCCGGCGGCGGACGAGGTGCCGATCGAGGAGACGCTCGCCGCGCTCGACGAGCTGGTCAGGGAAGGCAAGGTCCGGCATGTCGGCCTCTCCAACGAGACCGCCTGGGGCACGATGCGCTTCCTTTCCGCCGCCGAGGCCGGCAAGGGACCGCGCGTCGTCTCGATCCAGAACGCCTACAACCTCTTGAACCGCACCTATGAGGTGAACCTCGCCGAGGTGACGATGCGCGAGCAGGTCGGCCTGCTGGTCTATTCGCCGCTCGCCCAGGGCTATCTGACCGGCAAGTACCAGAACGGCGCCCGGCCGGAAGGCGCGCGCACGACCCTGTTCAAGCGCGGCGACCGCTACGAGACGCCCGGCGCGCATGAGGCGATCGACGCCTATCTGGCGATTGCCCGCGAGGCCAACATCGATCCGGCGGCGCTCGCCATTGCCTTCGCGACGAGCCGCTGCTTCGTCACCTCGAACATCATCGGCGCCACGACGCTGGAGCAGCTCAAGGTCGATATCGCCGCGGCGGACGTAGTGATCACGCCGGAGCTGGAGGCGAAGATCGACGCCGTTCACCAGTGGCGCGGCAACCCCTGCCCCTGAGGCGACCGGAAAGGGCTTTACAGCCGGCCGGCAAACCGCGACCCTTGAGGCTCCCGCCACCCGAAAAAGGAGGGCGACCATGCCGCGCCTGTTCACCGGTCTCGAGATCCCGGCGGACCTCGCCCAACGGCTCTCGCTCCTGCGCGGCGGCCTCGCCGGCGCGCGCTGGATCGACGCGGAGAACTACCACGTCACCCTGCGCTTCATCGGCGACATCGACGATCGCACCGCCGACGAGATCGCCGATGCGATGGCCCGCGTCCGCCGCCGCGAGTTCGACCTGCAGCTGGCCGGGCTCGATTCGTTCGGCACCGCCAAGCCGCATTCGATCGTCGCGCGGATCGCGCCGTCGCGGGCGCTCACCGAGCTCCAGGCCGAGCAGGAGCGCATCATCCAGCGCATCGGCCTGCCGCCCGAGGGGCGCAAATACACGCCGCATGTGACGCTGGCGCGCCTGCGCAACACGCCGCATCGCGACGTCGCGGATTATCTGACGCTTCGCGGCGGGCTCGTCGCCTCGCCGTTCCATGTCGGCCGCTTCGTGCTGTTCTCGTCCAAGGCGTCAACGGGCGGCGGCCCCTATATCGTCGAACAGGCCTATCCGCTGGCCGAATATTCGGAGGCAAGGGGATGATCGCGCGGCTGGGAGAAACGGAACGGACGACGGCGCTGGCCGGCCTCGACGGCTGGACCCTGGTCGAGGGCCGCGACGCCATCACCAAGACATTCGTCTTCGGCGATTTCCAGGAGGCCTTCGCCTTCATGACGCGGGTGGCGCTGCTCGCCGAGCGGATGAACCACCACCCGGAATGGGCCAACATCTACCGGACCGTCACGGTGACGCTGGCGACGCACGACGTCGACGGCCTTACCGAGCGCGACATCGCGCTGGCGGAGGCGATGGACCGTTTCGCGGGGTAGGGGCGGGCGGCCGTTCTTCACCTCTCCCTGAGGGAGGCCTTTGCAGAACACCGAAAGGTCGCCCTGCCGGCTCGGGGCCATGGGCAGGGCACCGTCGCCCCGGCGGAGGCCGGGGCCCATGAACACCGCCCAAGATAGCTTGGCCGAGCCTGTCGGCCACAGGCCGGTGTGTATGGATCCCGGCCTTCGCCGGGATGACGCCGGAGGGTGGGTCCGATCGACGGGATGGAGGCGGTGTTTTGCAGAGGTCCCTCAAGGGGAGGGTTCAGGCATCCGGCTCCGTGACTGAAGGATGGACCTGCCGTCTTACTTCCAGGGCGGCGACAGGGTCGCGGCGCCGCTGAGGTGGCCCTGGATGCGGTTGACGCCCCAGGACGACAGCAGCGCGACCGTCTCCTCGTCCTGCACCCATTCGGCCACCGTCTCGATGCCGAGATCCTGGGCGAGCTCGACCAGCCGGCGCACGAAGATCTGGTCGTCCGGGCTCGTCGGCAGCGTCGCGATGAAGCTGCCGTCGATCTTGACCATGTCGATCCGGAGCGCCCGGAGATTGCGGAACGAGGTGAAGCCGGCGCCGAAATCGTCGATGGCGAGGCGGGCGCCGAGGTCGTGCACGGTGGAGACGAAATAAGCCGTCTCGTCGAGATTGCGGATGGCGCTGGTCTCGGTGATCTCGACGATCAGCCGGCTGCCGATGTCCGGGCGCTGGCTGACGGTCTTGGCGAACTTGGCGAGCCAGTCCGCCCCGGCCGCCGTTTCGGGCGCGACGTTGAGCGAGAGGCGGGCGTCCGGATGGCGGGCCAGCGTCTCCAGCACGCGGTCGAGCACGGCGAGGTCGAACAGGCGCGACAGGCCGAGGCGCTCGGCGAGCGGCACGATCTGCCCGGCCGAGGCGATGCTGCCGTCGGGCTGGGCCAGCCGCAGCAGCGATTCGTGGAACACCGTCTCGCGGCTATGGATGTCGACGACGGGCTGGAACGCCAGCCGCAGCCGCTGTTCGGACAGGGCGCCGATCAGTTGCTGCGACAGGGTGATGTTGGTCTGGCGCTGGGCGTCGCGCTCGGGCGAGGGGCTGTAGCCGACGAAACGGCCGCGGCCGGAATCGCGCGCGACGCCAAGGCTCTCCTGCACCCGCTCCATCGCCTCCTCGCGGTTGCCGGCGTCGTGCGGCACCGCGACGCCGCCGACCGAGATGGTGATCGACACCGTGCCGTCGGCGGTCGCCACCACGTCGTCGCGAACGGCGGCCAGGAACCGCTCGGCGGCGAAGGCCATCTCGTTCTCGTCGCAGCCCATCAGGACCAGGCCGAGCTTGTGGCCGGAGAAGCGGCCCATGATGTCGCCGTCGCGCAGCCGCCCGCGGATCCGCCGCGCCACGGCGGCGAGCACGCGGTCGCCGGCGCGATAGCCATAGGCGTCGTTGATCAGGCGGAAATCGTCGATGGCGACGAGCAGGAAGGCGGCGTTGACGTCGCGCTCCTTCGCGTCGCAGATGGTCTGGTCGAGAATGTCGAGCAGGGCGGAGCGGTTGTAGAGGCCGGTGACGTCGTCATAGCCGGAGAGGAAGGCGAGGCGCTGCTCGCGCGCATGCCGCTCGTTGATGACGCGCATCACCCCTTCGGCCCGCCGCGCGGTCTCGCCGCCATCGGCGTACCAGCGTCCGGTATCCTCGATCCAGAGCACGGGGCCGCGCGGCCCGGACGGGCGCAGGGCATATTCGATCTGGTAGGGCACGCCGCCGCCATGGTCGCTGCCGATCAGCAGGCTGTCGTGGCGGGCGAGCGGGCTGGCGTCGTCGAGCAGCGTGTCGAAGGCATGGCCGGTGGCGATCGCCTCGGCCGAGGCGATGCCGAACAGGGCGAGCGCGTCGCCGCCCCATTCGAGCCGGTCGCCTTCCCGCGTCCAGCGATAGGCGACCTCGCCGATGGTGGAGAGAATGGCGGCGGTGCCGTCCGGGCGCTCGGTCTGATCGGAGCCGTTCACCACAGTCTCCACGATGGGCATGTCCTTTGCGCAGGCCGCTGCTGCCAGACGGCGATTTAGGCAAGCCTAGTGAAACGTTTGCGCGAACGCCATGGGGGGCCGGACCCATCTTTCGGCTTATCCCGAGCGGTCAGAAGGCGCGCGCAAAAGAAAAGGGCCGGCGCTGGGCCGACCCTTGAACTTCCATCGCTGGCTAGCCAGCCCGCCAGGCGCGAACGCCTGTCAGGATTAACCTTCGCTCTTCGGCGTCAGGATCTGACGGCCGCGATACATGCCGGTCTTGAGGTCGATGTGATGCGGACGGCGGAGCTCGCCCGAGTTCTTGTCCTCGGTGTAAGCCGGCTGCGTCAGGGCGTCGTGCGAACGGCGCATGTTACGCTTCGACGGCGACGTCTTTCGCTTCGGAACTGCCATTGTACTCTTCCTTCGTCATATGCCGTCGAACCGGCGGCGTGCCGCCCGGCCGGGCATAGCAATCCAATCTGAATGCGGCCTTATACAGAGATCACCGGGGCTTGACCAGTCAGAGCCCGGCAAAAAGATTCAGCCGCGTTTCGGCCCGAGCCTTTCATCGAAACGGTGAAAGGCTCGGGCGATTTGCAGGTCGTCTCAGGCCGACAGCAGGTCGAGTTCCGCGACGATCGCGGCGCCCATTTCCTTCGTGCCGACCTTCTTCGTGCCCTCGGTATAGATGTCGCCGGTGCGCAGGCCCTTGCTGAGCACGCCGGAGATGGCGCGGTCGAGCAGGTCGGCTTCCTGGGTGAGGCCGAAGGAGTAGCGCAGCGCCATCGCGAAGGACGCGATCATGGCGATCGGGTTGGAGATGCCCTTGCCGGCGATGTCCGGGGCCGAGCCGTGCACGGGCTCGTACATCGACTTGCGGCGGCCGGTCGAAGCGTCGGGCGCGCCGAGGGCGGCGGACGGCAGCATGCCGAGCGAGCCGGTCAGCATCGCCGCGACGTCGGAGAGGATGTCGCCGAACAGGTTGTCGCAGACGATGACGTCATACTGCTTCGGCCGGCGGACGAGCTGCATGGCGCAATTGTCGGCGAGCACATGCTCGAGCGCGACGTCGGAATACTCTTCCTTGCCGACCTTGGTGACGACCTGGTTCCAGAGCACGCCCGACTTCATGACGTTGCGCTTCTCGGCCGAGGCGACGCGGCTCGAACGGGTCTTGGCGAGGTCGAAGGCGACGCGGGCGATGCGCTCGATCTCGGAGGTCGTGTAGAGCTGGGTGTCGACGGCGCGCTTCTCGCCGCTCTCGAGCGTGACGATTTCCTTCGGCGAGCCGAAATAGACGCCGCCGGTCAGCTCGCGCACGATCAGGATGTCGAGGCCCTCGACCAGCTCGCGCTTCAGCGACGAGGCATCGGCGAGCGCCGGGTAGCAGATCGCGGGACGCAGGTTGGCGAAGAGTTCCAGATCCTTGCGCAGGCGCAGCAGCGCCGCCTCGGGGCGGACGTCATAGGGAACGCTGTCCCACTTCGGGCCGCCGACCGCGCCGAAGATGACGGCGTCGGATTCCTGCGCCAGCTTCATCGTCGCTTCCGAGATCGCCTTGCCGTGCGCGTCATAGGCGGCGCCGCCGGCGAGATCCTGCTCGTATTCGAAGGCGGCGGTGCCGCGCTTCGTGAACCAGTCGATGACCGTCTTCACTTCGGCCATGATTTCCGTGCCGATGCCGTCACCGGGGAGAAGGAGAAGCTTGTAGCTGGTCATGTCGCGGGTTCTCTTGTCGAGCGGGTCTGCGGGCGGATGAATGCGCGGGCAGCGATAGCCGCGCCAAAGCGGCGATGCAAGCCGATCTCAGCCGCGAATCAGGCTTTGAGCGCCGTCACCTCGATCTCGACCTTCATTTCGGGCCGGATCAGGCCCGTGACTGTCATCGTCGCCGCCGGGCGGATGTCGCGGAAGAGGGGGCCGACGACGGCAAAGACCGCGTCGGCGAAGACGGCGTCGGTGACATGATAATGCACGCGCACGACGTCCCCGAGCGCGAAGCCGGCTTCTGAGAGCGCGGCCGCGATCGTCGCCATGGCGTTTGCCGCCTGCTCGGCGACGCCGTCCGGCATGGTCATCGTCTTATAGTCATAGCCCGTGGTTCCGGCGACGAAGCACCAGGGACCCTGGACGATGGCGCGCGAATAGCCGGCTTCCTTCTCGAAGGGCGATCCGGTCGAGATCCGTTGACGCGACATGGGCTTCTCCTGGTTTCTCCGGGTCCGGCGGCTCGCTTGCCGCTGCGAGAGCCGCTTGCGAAAGCTTCCGCCAGGGTGTCAATGCGGGGATGATTACATGCCGCCGGCGCGAGTCGCGAAAAGTCAACGTCTCACGTTGCGTCATGCAAAAGACCGTTTTGACCGCGTCGCACAATGGGGTTAGAACCGGTCCAAACTCTCGACCCTAAATGCTTACGTTTACGTAAGCGATTGAGGATGAACACGATGTCGAATGCCGCGGCGAAGAAGAGCCGACCGCTTTCTCCGCACCTTCAGGTCTACCGCTGGCCGGTCACCATGACGGTGTCGATCCTGCAGCGTGTCACGGGAGGCGCTCTCTATTTCGGTACGCTGCTCCTCGCCTGGTGGGCGATCGCGGCCGCCGCGGGGCCGGGGCCGTTCTCCTACGTGTCGTGGGTGTTCGGCTCCTGGATCGGCCTCCTGGTGCTGTTCGGCTACAGCTGGGCGCTGATGCAGCACCTGCTCGGCGGCCTCCGGCACTTCGTCTGGGATTTCGGCGCGGGCTTCTCCAAGTCGTCGCGCGACAATCTCGCCTGGGCCAACATCATCGGTTCCGCCGTGCTGACGATCCTGATCTGGGTCGTGGCGCTCGCCATTCGCTGAGGGGCAATCACATGCGTACACCGCTCGGCCGCGTTCGCGGACTCGGCTCGGCCAAGGAAGGCACGGGCCACTTCTGGCACCAGCGCCTCACCGGCGCCGCGCTCGCCATCCTCGCCGTCCTGTTCGTCATCCTGGTCATCGTGCTCGCCGGCAAGCCCTATCCGGAAGTCGTCGCGACGCTGGCCAACCCGTTCGTCGCGCTCCTGATGATCCTGATGATCGGCACCGGCGTCTGGCACATGAAGCTCGGCATGCAGATCATCATCGAGGACTATGTCCACGGTGGCCTGAAGATCCTCGCGCTCGTCGCCAACACGTTCTTCGCGGTCGCCATCGGCGTGGCGACCATCCTCGCCTTCCTCAAGATCAGCTTCGGAGGCTGAAGCCATGGCTGAAGCCAACGCCAGCGCGTCCATCAACGGCCGCGCCTACAATTTTGTCGACCACACCTTCGACGTCGTCGTCGTCGGCGCCGGCGGCGCGGGCCTCCGCGCCACGCTCGGCGCCAGCGAGGCCGGCCTGAAGACGGCCTGCATTACCAAGGTTTTTCCGACCCGTTCCCATACGGTTGCCGCGCAGGGCGGCATTTCGGCGGCCCTCGGCAACATGGGCGAGGACGACTGGCGCTTCCACATGTACGACACCGTCAAGGGGTCGGACTGGCTCGGCGACCAGGACGCGATCGAATATCTCGTCCGCAACGCGCCGGCTGCCGTCTACGAGCTCGAGCATTTCGGCGTGCCGTTCTCGCGCACCGAAGAGGGCAAGATCTACCAGCGGCCGTTCGGCGGCATGACGACGAATTTCGGCAAGGGCATCGCCCAGCGCACCTGCGCCGCCGCCGACCGCACCGGCCACGCCATCCTGCACACGCTCTATGGCCAGTCGCTGCGCTACGCCGCCGAGTTCTTCATCGAATATTTCGCCATCGACCTGATCATGGAAGACGGCGAGTGCCGGGGCGTCGTGGCGCTCTGCCTCGAGGACGGCACGCTGCACCGCTTCCGCGCCGCCAAGACCATCCTGGCGACCGGCGGCTATGGCCGCGCCTATTTCTCCGCCACCTCGGCCCATACCTGCACCGGCGACGGCGGCGGCATGGTGCTGCGCGCCGGCCTGCCGCTGCAGGACATGGAATTCGTGCAGTTCCACCCGACCGGCATCTACGGCGCCGGCTGCCTGATCACCGAGGGCGCGCGCGGCGAGGGCGGTTATCTGACCAATTCGGAAGGCGAGCGCTTCATGGAGCGCTATGCCCCCTCCGCCAAGGACCTGGCCTCGCGCGACGTCGTCTCGCGCGCCATGACCATGGAGATCCGCGAGGGCCGCGGCGTCGGCAAGGCGAAGGACCACATCCACCTTCACCTCGACCATCTCGATCCGGCGCTGCTGCATGAGCGGCTGCCCGGCATCTCCGAGAGCGCCAAGATCTTCGCCGGCGTCGACCTGACCAAGGAGCCGATCCCGGTCCTGCCGACCGTCCACTACAACATGGGCGGCATCCCGACGAACTATCACGGCGAGGTGCTGAACAAGGTCGGCGGCGATCCCGACCAGATCGTGCCGGGCCTGATGGCCGTCGGCGAGGCCGCCTGCGTCTCGGTGCATGGCGCCAACCGCCTCG
Organism: Kaistia sp. SLG-1; assembly: GCF_059699055.1. Taxonomy (NCBI): domain Bacteria; kingdom Pseudomonadati; phylum Pseudomonadota; class Alphaproteobacteria; order Hyphomicrobiales; family Kaistiaceae; genus Kaistia; species Kaistia sp. SLG-1. The sequence continues at coordinate 5,180,866 of NZ_AP048544.1, read as the reverse complement.
GCTCCAATTCGCTGACCGACCTCGTCGTGTTCGGCCGTGCCGCGGCGCTGCACTGCATCGAGACGGTGCAGCCGAACCAGGCGCAGCGCGAGCTCGCCAAGGGCGCCGGCGAGGACGCGATCGCCCGCCTCGACCGCCTGCGCTTCGCCAGCGGCTCGACCTCGACGGCCGAGATGCGGCTCAGCATGCAGAAGGTGATGCAGTCGAACTGCGCCGTGTTCCGCACCGGCGAAGTCCTCGACGAGGGCCACGAGCTGATCCACCAGGTCTGGAAGGGCTCGGACGACGTCAAGGTCACCGACCGCTCGCTGATCTGGAACTCCGACCTGGTCGAGACACTCGAGTTCGAGAACCTGATCGTCCAGGCGGTCGTCACCATGGATTCCGCGCAGAACCGCAAGGAATCGCGTGGCGCCCACGCCCGCGAGGACTATTCCGAGCGCGACGACGTCAACTGGATGAAGCATTCGCTCGCCTTCATCGACGCCGAGAAGAAGACGGTGAAGCTCGACGACCGGCCGGTGCACACCTACACGATGTCGAACGACATCCAGTACATCGAGCCGAAGGCTCGCGTTTACTAAGGGCGGATGATGGCCCCCGCGAGCCCTCCCGCAGCCGGCTATTCCGGGCGTTCGCTCCCGGAAAAGCTCGGCTTCAAGCCGGGCATGGCGGTGGCCTTCGTTTCGCTGCCGCCGGAGCTGGAGGCGCTCGCCGACTGTGTTCCGTTCGGGCGCGTCGTCCGCACGGCGAACTGGGCCGAGCCGCTCGGCCCGGATCGCGAACTCGATGCGGTCCACGCCTTCACGGCGAGCCGCGCCGAGGTCGAGGGCGAGCTGGCGCGGTTGCAGGATGCCATCCGGCGCGACGGCATGATCTGGGTGTCGTGGCCGAAGAAGGCCTCGAAGGTCGAAACCGACGTGACCGAGGATGTCGTCCGCGACGCGGCGCTCCGGCTCGATCTCGTCGACATCAAGGTCGCGGCGGTCGACGCCGTCTGGTCCGGTTTGAAACTCATGGTCCGCAAGGACCGTCGCTGAACGAATTTTACGCCCGAGGACGCTCACTATGGTCCAGCTGACCCTCCCGAAGAACTCGAAGCTCACCGAAGGCAAGGTCTGGGACCGGCCGGCCGGCGCCAACAATGTCCGGGAGTTCCGCGTCTATCGCTGGAGCCCGGACGACGGCAAGAACCCGCATGTCGATACCTATTTCATCGACCTCGACGATTGCGGGCCGATGGTTCTCGACGCGCTGATCAAGATCAAGAACGAGATCGACCCGACGCTGACCTTCCGCCGTTCCTGCCGTGAAGGCATCTGCGGCTCCTGCGCGATGAACATCGACGGCTCGAACACGCTCGCCTGCACCAAGGGCATCGACGAGGTGAAGGGTCCGGTCGCGATCTACCCGCTGCCGCACATGGAAGTGGTGAAGGACCTCGTTCCCGACCTCACCAATTTCTACGCCCAGCACCGTTCGATCGAGCCCTGGCTGAAGACGGCGACGCCGCAGCCGCAGAAGGAATGGCTGCAGAGCCATGCCGACCGCGAGAAGCTCGACGGCCTCTACGAGTGCATCCTCTGCGCCTGCTGCTCGACCTCGTGCCCGAGCTACTGGTGGAACGGCGATCGCTATCTCGGCCCGGCCGTGCTGCTGCAGGCCTATCGCTGGCTGATCGACAGCCGCGACGAGGCGACCGGCGAGCGCCTCGACAATCTGGAAGATCCCTTCCGCCTCTATCGCTGCCACACCATCATGAACTGCGCGCAGACCTGCCCGAAGGGCCTGAACCCGGCCAAGGCGATCGCCGAGATCAAGAAGATGATGGTCGAGCGCCGCGTCTGATCGGCCCTCCCTTAAGACGATTTTCAGTCGAACGGCGCGGAACCCTTCCGCGCCGTTTTCGTTTCCGTCGACCGATCGCGTTTTCGGAAGGAGACGATCATGACCATCAAGCAGGATATGGAGCCGACCTGGACCATCGAGGCAATCGACAGGCTGCGGGAACTGGCGGTGGAGCATGTGCCGGCGGACATCATCGCGACCGCGATGCACCGTCCCGTCACCGAGATCCGGCAGAAGGCGGCCGAGCTCGGCCTCGCGCTCGAAATCGAGCCCCAGACCCCGTAGGCCCGCTCGCCGCTTCGCGGAAGCGGTGAAGAATTCCGCCCATTCCTCTCCCGCGACGGCGTCGGCAGGCCGACAGGCTTGACGCCGCCGCGGCGTTCGGCTCCCCTGCCGCGCGGCCCGTCCGGGAGGGCCGTTGGGGCATAGTCGGGGGAGTTTCATGGGCGTTCTGGATCACATCGGCATCACGGTCAGCGACCTCGATCGCGCGATCGCCTTCTACAACGCGGCGTTTGCGCCACTCGGCGTGACCGAGCAGATGCGGGTGCCCGGCGAACTCACCGGCTATGGCGACGTCGTCGGCTATGGCGCAGGCGGCAAGCCGGAGATCTGGCTGAGCGGCGGTGCCCGCACCGAGCCGCACGTCCATATCGCCCTCGTCGCGCCGAGCCGCGCCGCCGTCGATGCGTTCTACGCCGCGGCGCTTGCCGCTGGCGGCACCGACAATGGCGGGCCCGGCATCCGGCCGCACTACCACGCCAATTACTACGGTGCCTTCGTGCTCGATCCCGACGGCCACAACATCGAAGCCGTCTGCCATCGGCCGGAATAGGCGGAAGCGTCACACGTCGTGCTTTCTTGGTTAACCGTGTCTTAACGAGGCTTGTCGTTGCGGGCGTAATGCCGTATTGCGCCAAATAAGACAGGCTGCGGAATTTCGAGTGGTTTCCCTTCATCCAACCCGCCCGCACGGACGGCTTTTGCGCCTCGCGCGCAAATGCCCCGCGCCTCGCGGTCGGTTGTGCGAATTTCCGCCTGCCTCAAAGCGGCTCGATTGTGCCCCTAACGTCGTAAGGCACCGAGGATTTCGATGATGGAGAAGCTCATGTCCCGCCGTATCGCGCCGATCGGCCTGGTCGCCCTTCTGGCGGCCGCCTTGAGCGGTTGCGGCTCGTTCGGGGCGATCGGATTGGGCCCGATGGAGCGTTCCGCCAAGCCGGTCGAGAGCGACACGCTGCCGCCGGTCGCCACCGCGCCGGTCACCTCGACCGCGCTGCCGCCGCCGCCGACCGACCCGAACGCCCAGCTGCCGCCGCAGACCGCCGCCGGCACGCTGCCGGGCGCCGAGCCGCTTCCCGGCACGGGCGCGCCGGCGACCCCGCCGCCGGTCTCGACCGCGTCCGGCGCCGAGATCGGCCGCACGGACCTACTCGGCGGCTGGACGCTGCAGTCGGGCGGCGAGAGCTGCCAGCTGTTCATGACGCTGACGAGCTGGACCGGCGGCTATCGCGCCTCGACGCGCGGCTGCCAGTCGCCGACGCTGAAGTCGATCTCGGCCTGGAGCCTCTCCGGCTCGCAGGTGGTCCTGGCCGGCGCCAACGGCGTTTCCGTCGCCAGCCTGTCCGCCACCGGCAAGACCCAGTTCAACGGCCAGATCCATGGCGGCCAGGCCGTTTCCTTCTATCGCTGACGGAGCCGGTCGCGTTTCGGCGCGGCGGCCGGGGGTATTCGGGTGAGCCAGGGCCTGCCGGTCGTTTCGCGCGTCGCTGACGCCTATCGGGAACTCGTCGCGAGCGGCACGATCGAGGAAGATCCGGCCCAGCGCCTGCTGGTCGGCAAGCTCGACGCGCTCAACGCCCGCCTCGCCGAGCGACGGCTTGCCCGCAAGTCGAGCGCGCTCGGCTGGCTGTTCGGCAAGCGCGAGGCGGCGACGCCGGAAATCCGCGGCCTCTACGTCCATGGCGATGTCGGCCGCGGCAAGACCATGCTGATGGACCTGTTCTTCGAGCGCGCCGCGCCGCAGCGCAAGCGCCGGGCCCATTTCAACGACTTCATGGCCGACGTGCATGCCCGCATCTTCAGGATGCGCGAGGCGATCAAGGCCGGCGAGGTTTCCGGCGAGGACCCGATCCCGCCGGTCGCCGAGGCGATCGCGGCCGAGACGCAGCTTCTCTGCTTCGACGAGTTCACCGTCACCAACATCGCCGACGCGATGATCCTCGGCCGGCTCTTCACGCAGCTGTTCGCCCGTGGCGTCGTGCTGGTCGCGACCTCCAATGTCGCGCCGGACGATCTCTATTCGGGCGGCCTCAACCGGACCCTGTTCCTGCCCTTCATCGACCTGCTGAAGACGCGGGTCGAGGTGGTGCGGCTGGCGGCGCGGACCGACTATCGGCACGAGAAGACGTCGCGCGCGCCGGTCTATCTGACGCCGCTTGGGCCCGAGTCGGACGCGGCGCTCGATGCGGCATGGTTCCAGCTTACGTCAACGTCAGGTGGCGAGGCGTCGACCCTTGCCGTGCTCGGCCGCGACGTCTTCGTGCCGCAGGCCGTGGATGGCGTCGCCCGGTTCGGCTTCGCCGATCTCTGCGCCAAGCCGCTCGGCGCGAGTGACTATCTCGCCATCGCGCATGCCTTCCATACCGTGATCATCGATCACATCCCTGTGATGGGCGATGCCAGGCGGAATGAAGCCAAGCGCTTCATTACATTGATCGATGCGCTCTATGACGGTCACGTCAAGATCGTCGTCTCGGCCGCCGCCGAGCCGGCCGGGCTCTATACGGCCGAGGACGGCATCGAGGCTTTCGAATTCGCCCGCACCGCCTCGCGCCTCACCGAGATGCGGTCCGAGGAGTATCTCGCCCAGCCGCATCGCGGCTTTATCGTCGAGACATGACGTTCACGTAAACTGCTGGACGAATTGGCGGATTGCCGCCACGGAAGGTGCGCGAGCGACTTGCGCCTGTCGCACATTGGGGTTAGACCACCGGCGTTCCGACAGAGTCAAACTGTCGCATTACGTTTAGGTAAACCTCCATCGGGAGACCTCGCACATGGCTCGAGCCAAGATTGCTTTGATCGGTTCCGGTCAGATCGGCGGCACGCTCGCCCTTCTCGCCGGCCTGAAGGAACTGGGCGATATCGTCCTCTTCGACATCGCCGACGGCGTTCCCCAGGGCAAGGCGCTCGATATCGCCGAAGCAGCCCCGGTCGAAGGTTTCGACGCCAATCTCTCGGGCGCGTCCTCCTATGCCGCGATCCAGGACGCCGACGTCGTCATCGTGACGGCCGGCGTGCCGCGCAAGCCGGGCATGAGCCGCGATGATCTGCTCGGCATCAACCTCCAGGTGATGGAGCAGGTCGGCGCCGGCATCAAGAAGTACGCCCCGAACGCCTTCGTCATCTGCATCACCAATCCGCTCGACGCCATGGTCTGGGCGCTGCAGAAGTTCTCCGGCCTGCCGGCGAACAAGGTCGTCGGCATGGCCGGCGTGCTCGACAGCGCCCGCTTCCGCTACTTCCTGGCCGAAGAGTTCAAGGTCTCGGTCGAGGACGTCACCGCCTTCGTGCTCGGCGGCCACGGCGACACCATGGTGCCGCTCACCCGCTACTCCACCGTCGCCGGCATCCCGCTGACCGATCTGGTCAAGCTCGGCTGGATCGAGGAGAAGCGCCTGGAAGAGATCGTCCAGCGCACCCGTGACGGCGGCGCCGAGGTGGTCAACCTCCTGAAGACCGGCTCCGCCTTCTACGCCCCGGCCGCTTCGGCGATCGTGATGGCCGAGTCCTACCTCCGCGACAAGAAGCGCGTCCTGCCGGCCGCCGCCCTGCTCGATGGCCAGTACGGCATCAAGGGCCGCTACATCGGCGTGCCGATCGTCATCGGCGAGAACGGCGTCGAGCGCATCATCGAGATCGAGCTGAACAAGGCCGAGCAGGCGATGCTCGACAAGTCGGTCGCCTCGGTCGAGAGCCTGGTCGAGGCCTGCGTCAAGATCGCTCCGGCGCTCGGCGCCTGATCGCTCGAACCAAGCTCAGAGACAGCCCCAAAAGGCGGAACGTCATCTATGAATATTCATGAATATCAGGCGAAGGCGGTGCTGAAGGAATTCGGCGCCCCCGTATCGCGCGGCATCGCCATCTTCACCCCGGAAGAGGCTGAAGCGGCTGCGAAGGAACTGGGCGGCCCGCTCTGGGTCGTCAAGTCGCAGATCCATGCCGGCGGTCGCGGCAAGGGCAAGTTCAAGGAAGCCGCTGCCGGCGAGAAGGGCGGCGTCCGCCTCGCCAAGTCGATCGACGAGGTCAAGGCCTTCGCCGGCCAGATGCTCGGCAACACCCTGGTGACCATCCAGACCGGCCCGGCTGGCAAGCAGGTCAACCGCCTCTACATCGAGGACGGCTCGGACATCGAGAAGGAATTCTACCTCTCGCTGCTCGTCGACCGCGAAACCTCGCGCATCGCCTTCGTCGTCTCGACCGAAGGCGGCATGGACATCGAGGAAGTCGCCCATTCGACGCCCGAGAAGATCAAGACCTTCTCCGTCGATCCGGCGACCGGCATCATGCCGCATCACGGCCTGACCGTCGCCAAGGCGCTCGGCCTCTCCGGCCCGCTCGCCAAGCAGGCGAACGACGTCGTCGCCAAGCTCTACACCGCCTTCGTCGCCAAGGACATGGCGATGCTCGAGGTCAACCCGCTGATCGTCACGACCGACGGCAACCTCAAGGTGCTCGACGCCAAGGTGTCGTTCGATTCGAACTCGCTCTACCGTCATCCCGACGTCGTCGCGCTGCGTGACGAGACCGAGGAAGACGCCAAGGAGATCGAGGCGTCGAAGTTCGACCTCGCCTATATCGCGCTCGACGGCTCGATCGGCTGCATGGTCAACGGCGCCGGCCTCGCCATGGCGACGCTGGACATCATCCAGCTCTACGGCGAGAGCCCGGCCAACTTCCTCGACGTCGGCGGCGGCGCTTCCGAGGAGAAGGTCACGGCGGCGTTCAAGATCATCACCTCCGATCCGAAGGTGAAGGGCATCCTCGTCAACATCTTCGGCGGCATCATGAAGTGCGACGTCATCGCGCGCGGCGTCATCGCCGCGGTGAAGACGGTCGGCCTGCAGGTTCCGCTCGTCGTGCGCCTCGAGGGCACCAATGTCGAGCTCGGCAAGCAGATCATCCGCGAGAGCGGCCTGAACGTGATCCCGGCCGACGATCTCGACGACGCTGCCCAGAAGATCGTCAAGGCCGTGAAGGAAGCCGTCTGATGTCCATCCTGATCGACAAGAACACGAAACTCATCACCCAGGGCTTCACCGGCAAGAACGGCACGTTCCATTCCGAGCAGGCGCTCGCCTACGGCACCAAGGTCGTCGGCGGCACGTCGCCGGGCAAGGGCGGCCAGACCCATCTCGGCCTGCCGGTGTTCGACACCGTCGCCGAGGCGAAGGACGCCACCGGCGCCGACGCCTCCGTGATCTACGTGCCGCCGCCGGGCGCCGCCGACGCGATCTGCGAGGCGATCGACGCCGAGATCCCGCTGATCGTCTGCATCACCGAGGGCATCCCCGTCCTCGACATGGTGCGGGTCAAGCGTTCGCTCGCCGGCTCCAAGTCGCGCCTGATCGGCCCGAACTGCCCCGGCATCGTCACCGCCGACGCCTCGAAGATCGGCATCATGCCGGCCAACATCTTCAAGAAGGGCTCGGTCGGCATCGTCTCGCGCTCCGGCACGCTGACCTACGAGGCCGTGTTCCAGACGACGCAGGAAGGCCTCGGCCAGACGACGGCCGTCGGCATCGGCGGCGATCCGGTCAAGGGAACCGAATTCATCGACGTTTTGGAAATGTTCCTGGCCGATGATGAGACCACGTCGATCGTCATGATCGGTGAAATCGGCGGTTCGGCCGAAGAAGAAGCGGCGCAGTTCCTGGCTGACGAGGCCAAGCGCGGCCGCAAGAAGCCGATGGTCGGTTTCATCGCCGGCCGCACGGCGCCTCCGGGACGTCGCATGGGCCATGCCGGTGCGATCATCTCCGGCGGCAAGGGCGGCGCGGAAGACAAGATCGCGGCGATGGAAGCAGCCGGAATCCGGGTGTCGCCGTCGCCGGCGCGCCTTGGAAAGACCTTGGTTGAGGTCTTGAAGGGCTAAGAGGCAAGACCGACATTCCGACTGCCGGAATGTCGGTTTTTCAACAAGAGCGCGGCGCGTGGCCGCGCGATAAGGGAGAGAGGAGCGCGGCGCTCCTCAACCAGCACATGTCACGCGAGCAAGCCAACGCGGCCTTTGCGACCTCATCCTTTCTGTATGGCGGCAATGCCAGCTATATCGAGGATCTATATGCCCGCTATCAGAGCGATCCTGCTTCGGTCGATCCCGAATGGCAGACGTTCTTTTCAGCGCTGAAGGATGATCCGAAGGCCGTGGTGGCGGAAGCGCGCGGTGCGCCGTGGCAGCGCGCCGACTGGCCGCTGCACGCCAATGGCGAGCTGGTCTCGGCCATGGACGGCAACTGGGGCCAGATCGAGAAGACGGTCACCGACAAGCTGAAGGCCAAGGCGGCGCAGGCCGCCGCGGCGCCTGCCGCCAACGGCCAGGCCGCCGCCCCCGTGCTGTCGGAAGCCGCGATCCAGCAGGCGGCCCGCGATTCGGTCCGCGCGATCATGATGATCCGCGCCTACCGCATGCGCGGCCATCTGCATGCCGATCTCGACCCGCTGCACATCGCCACCGTCGGCGACCACGAGGAGCTGCATCCCTCCTCCTACGGCTTCACCGAGGCCGACTACAGCCGCAAGATCTTCATCGACAACGTGCTCGGGCTCGAATTCGCCACCATCCCCGAGATGCTGGAGATCCTGAAGCGCACCTATTGCTCGACGCTCGGCGTCGAGTTCATGCACATCTCCGATCCGGTCGAGAAGGCCTGGATCCAGGAGCGCATCGAGGGCCCGGACAAGGCGATCACCTTCACGCCGGAAGGCAAGAAGGCGATCCTGAACAAGCTGATCGAGGCCGAGGGCTTCGAGAAGTTCCTCGACGTCAAGTACACTGGCACCAAGCGTTTCGGTCTCGACGGCGCCGAGGGCCTGATCCCCGCGCTCGAGCAGATCATCAAGCGCGGCGGCAATCTCGGCGTGCACGAGATCGTCGTCGGCATGGCGCATCGCGGCCGTCTGAACGTGCTGACGCAGGTGATGGCGAAGCCGCACCGCGCGCTGTTCCACGAGTTCAAGGGCGGCTCCTACGCACCCGACGACGTCGAGGGCTCGGGCGACGTGAAGTACCATCTCGGTGCCTCGTCCGACCGCGAGTTCGACGGCAACAAGGTGCATCTGTCGCTGACCGCCAACCCGTCGCATCTCGAGATCGTCGATCCCGTCGTGCTCGGCAAGGCGCGCGCCAAGCAGGACCTGCACAACGACTACATCCGCACCGGCACGCTGCCGCTGCTGATCCATGGCGATGCGGCCTTTGCCGGCCAGGGCGTCGTGGCGGAGTGCTTCGGCCTGTCGGGCCTGAAGGGCCATCGCACCGGCGGTTCCATCCACTTCATCGTCAACAACCAGATCGGCTTCACGACGAATCCGCGCTTCTCGCGCTCGTCGCCCTATCCGTCCGACGTCGCCAAGATGATCGAGGCGCCGATCTTTCACGTAAACGGCGATGATCCGGAAGCGGTCGTCTTCGCCGCCAAGATCGCGATCGAGTTCCGGCAGAAGTTCCACAAGCCGGTCGTCATCGACATGTTCTGCTACCGTCGCTTCGGTCACAACGAAGGCGACGAGCCGGGCTTCACCCAGCCGCTGATGTACAAGAACATCCGCAGCCATCCGGCGATCGTCGAGATCTACTCGTCGAAGCTGATCGCCGAAGGCCTGATGACGGCGGAGGAAGTCGAGGCGGCCAAGGCTGCCTGGCGCTCGCGCCTCGAGGTCGAGTTCGAAGCAGGCCAGTCCTACAAGCCGAACAAGGCCGACTGGCTCGACGGCGCCTGGGCGGGCCTGAAGGCCGCCGCCGCCGACGACGAGCCGCGCCGCGGCAAGACCGGCGTCGACATCGAGACGCTGAAGGCGCTCGGCGCGAAGCTGACCGACGTTCCGGCGGACTTCCACGTCCACCGCACCGTCCAGCGCTTCCTCGACAACCGCAAGAAGGCGATCGAGACCGGCGTCGGCATCGACTGGGCGACCGCCGAGGCGCTCGCCTTCGCCACCCTCGCCAACGAAGGCCATCCGATCCGTCTTTCGGGCCAGGACGTCGAGCGCGGCACCTTCTCGCAGCGCCATTCGGTGCTCTACGACCAGGAGAACGAGGAGCGCTTCATCCCGCTCAACAATCTCCGCGAGGGCCAGGCGCGCTACGAGGTCATCAACTCGATGCTCTCGGAAGAAGCGGTGCTCGGCTTCGAGTACGGCTATTCGCTGTCGGAGCCGAACGCGCTGACGCTCTGGGAAGCGCAGTTCGGCGATTTCGCCAACGGCGCCCAGGTGGTGTTCGACCAGTTCATCTCGTCGGGCGAGCGCAAGTGGCTGCGCATGTCGGGCCTCGTCTGCCTGCTGCCGCACGGCTATGAGGGCCAGGGTCCGGAGCACTCCTCCGCCCGCCTCGAGCGCTTCCTGCAGATGTGCGCGGAAGACAACATGCAGGTCGCCAACGTCACGACGCCGGCGAACTACTTCCACATCCTGCGCCGGCAGCTGAAGCGCGACATCCGCAAGCCGCTGATCCTGATGACGCCGAAGTCGCTGCTGCGCCACAAGCGCGCCGTGTCGACGCTGGCGCAGCTCGGCCCGGATAGCTCGTTCCATCGCCTGCTGTGGGATGACGCCGAGTTCCTGAAGGACGAGCCGATCCAGCTCACCACCGACGAGCGGATGCGCCGCGTCGTGCTCTGCACCGGCAAGGTCTATTACGACCTCTACGAGGAGCGCGAGAAGCGCGGCATCAACGACGTCTACCTGCTGCGCGTGGAACAGCTCTATCCGTTCCCGCTCAAGGCGCTCGTGCAGGAGCTTTCGCGCTTCAAGAACGCCGAGATCGTCTGGTGCCAGGAAGAGCCGAAGAACCAGGGTTCCTGGGCGCATGTCGAGCCCTATCTGGAATGGGTGCTCGGCCAGGTCGGCGGCAAGTCGGCCCGCGCCCGCTACACCGGTCGTCCGGCTTCGGCGGCGACGGCGACGGGCCTGATGTCCAAGCATCTGGCCCAGCTGAACGCCTTCCTCGAAGACGCGCTCGCGTAAATCATCCAGGCCGGCGCGCTCCCCGCGCGCCGGCTGCCTCTCGTTTCATCCAGAACGCCCACCCAAGTTCGAACGGTAAGAGACCAAGCCATGGCAACCGAAATCCGTGTCCCGACCCTCGGCGAGTCCGTGACTGAGGCCACTATTGGACGGTGGTTCAAGAAAGTCGGCGAGACCGTCGCGGTCGACGAGCCGGTTGTCGAGCTCGAAACCGACAAGGTCACGATCGAGGTTCCGTCGCCGGTCGCCGGCGTGATCGAGGCCGTCGCCGCCAAGGATGGCGACACGGTCGGCGTCGGCGCGCTGCTCGGCACCATCGCGGCTTCCGGCGCCGCCGCCGCGCCCGCCAAGGCCGAGGCTCCCAAGGCCGCCGCTCCGGCCGCAGCCCCCGCCGCACCGGCTCCGGCGCCCGCCAAGTCGGCCGCCGCCGATGCCAACGGCCCGGCCGTCGCCAAGCTCGCCGCCGAGAGCGGCATCGACGTCGCCGCCGTTGCCGGTACGGGCAAGGACGGCCGCGTCACCAAGGGCGACCTCATCGGCGCCATCGCCGGCGGCGCCACCGCGCCGGCTCCTGCCGCCCCGGTTCAGGTCCGCGCCCCGGTCTCGGCCGACGACGCCTCGCGCGAAGAGCGCGTCCGCATGACCAAGCTGCGCCAGACGATCGCGCGCCGCCTGAAGGATGCGCAGAACACCGCCGCCATGCTGACGACCTTCAACGAGGTCGACATGGGCGCGGTGATGGCGCTGCGCAGCCAGTACAAGGATCTGTTCGAGAAGAAGCACGGCGTGAAGCTCGGCTTCATGAGCTTCTTCACCAAGGCCGTGATCCAGGCGCTGAAGGAAATCCCGGCGGTCAACGCCGAGATTGACGGCACCGACCTGATCTACAAGAACTACTACAACATCGGCATCGCCGTCGGCACCGATAAGGGCCTCGTCGTTCCGGTCCTGCGCGACGCCGACCAGCTGTCGCTCGCCGGCATCGAGAAGACGATCGCCGGCCTCGGCAAGCGCGCCCGTGACGGCCAGCTCAAGATCGACGAGATGCAGGGCGGCACCTTCACGATCACCAATGGCGGCATCTACGGTTCGCTGATGTCGACGCCGATCCTGAACGCGCCGCAGTCGGGCATTCTCGGCATGCACAAGATCCAGGAGCGGCCGATGGTCGTCGGCGGCAAGATCGAGATCCGCCCGATGATGTATCTGGCGCTCTCCTACGATCACCGCATCGTCGACGGCAAGGAAGCCGTGACCTTCCTGGTGCGCGTCAAGGAGTGCCTCGAGGATCCGCAGCGCCTCGTTCTCGATCTCTGATCGCGAGGACGGAACCCGATGGCTTTCGTCCCCCAACCCCAGGCAGTCCCGGCGCGCTCCCGCGTTCCGGGCGGCCTTCTGGTGGCGGGGGCGGAGGCCCGCGAATTCAGCGCGCCCGTTCCGGGCGCGCTTCTCCATCAAGCCGGCCGGAGCAACGGATAGGCGCATCGCGCGCCGCCGCCACGCCTCCGGCCATTTTCATTTGCGCGGAATGCGCCGCTGGCTAACGCCAAAAATCGTCCGGGAGTCCCCATGTCCTACGATCTCATCGTCATCGGTTCCGGTCCGGGTGGCTATGTCTGCGCCGTCAAGGCAGCGCAGCTCGGCCTGAAGGTCGCCGTCGTCGAGAAGCGGGCCACCTATGGCGGCACCTGCCTCAACATCGGCTGCATCCCGTCCAAGGCGCTGCTGCACGCCTCCGAGCTGTTCGACGAAGTCGGCCATCTCGACGCGTTCGGCATCAAGGTCGCCAAGCCGAAGCTCGATCTGCCCGGCATGCTGGCGCACAAGGATGCGACGGTGAAGTCGAACGTCGACGGCGTCGCCTATCTGTTCAAGAAGAACAAGATCGACGGTCATATCGGCACCGGCTCGATCGCCGCGCCCGGCAAGGTCGTCGTCACCAAGGAAGACGGCACCTCGGAGACGCTGGAGACCAAGGCGATCGTCATCGCCACCGGCTCCGATTCCGCCCCGCTGCCGGGCGTTCCGATCGACGAGAAGCGCGTCGTCACCTCGACCGGCGCGCTCGAGCTCCAGAAGGTCCCGTCGAAGCTCGTCGTCGTCGGCGCCGGCGTCATCGGCCTCGAGCTCGGCTCGGTCTGGCGTCGCCTCGGCGCCGAGGTGGTCGTGGTCGAGTTCCTCGACCGCATCCTGCCCGGCATGGACGGCGAGGTCGCCAAGCAGTTCCAGCGCCTCCTGGAGAAGCAGGGCTTCTCGTTCAAGCTCGGCACCAAGGTCAGCGCCGTCGACACCAGCGGCAAGACGCTGAAGGTGACGGTCGAGCCGGCCAAGGCCGGCGAAGCCGCCGCCGAGACGATCGAGGCTGACGTCGTGCTGGTGGCGATCGGCCGCCGTCCCTTCACCGAGGGGCTCGGCCTCGAGGCGGTCGGCGTCGAGCTCGACGAGCGCAAGCGCGTCAAGGTTGACGGCCACTACCAGACCAATGTTCCCGGTATCTACGCGATCGGCGACGTCATCGCCGGCCCGATGCTGGCGCACAAGGCCGAGGATGAGGGCGTCGCGCTCGCCGAGATCCTCGCCGGCCAGGCCGGCCATGTGAACTATGACGCCATTCCCGGCGTCGTCTACACGAGCCCGGAAGTCGCCACCGTCGGCAAGACCGAGGAAGAGCTGAAGGCCGCCGGTATCGCCTACAAGGTCGGCAAGTTCCCGTTCTCGGCGAACGGCCGCGCCCGCGCCATGCTGGCGACCGACGGTTTCGTCAAGATCCTGTCGGACGCCGCGACCGATCGCCTGCTCGGCGCCCATATCGTCGGCAAGGGCGCCGGCGAGATGATCCACGAGGCGGTCGTGCTGATGGAGTTCGCGGGTTCTGCCGAGGATCTCGCCCGCTCGACGCACGCGCATCCGACCATGTCGGAATCGATCAAGGAAGCGGCGCTCGCCGCCTGGTTCAAGCCGATCCACATGTGAGTTTCTTCACCTCTCCCATGGGGAGAGGTCGACGGCCGCAGGCCGGCGGGTGAGGGGATACGCCCTCACCGGAAGATGGACGGTGATCCCAAAGAAAAAGCCGGCGCTCGAAATGGGCGCCGGCTTTTTGCTGCGTTGGTCGCCGAAAGACCCTCTCCCAACCCTCTCCCGCAAGCGGGCGAGGGCTTTTCGGCCGGCGGCCTTCATGGATCGGGAAGCTGTCACCCGCGACCCAGCGGGCTCAGGCGTACTCCCTCTCCCGCGTGCGGGAGAGGGTTGGGGTGAGGGCCTCGCCTCAGGTCAGCGGCTTCTGCTTGGTCTCGACGTCGATCGCCCAGGTGGCGAGGGCGCCGAGGAGCAGGATCACGGCGAACAGGCCGAGCGCCACGTTGAAGGAATAGGCGACGACGGCGCCCACCAGCGTCGGCGCCAGCAGGCCGCCGAGGCGCGCCATGGCGCCGGCGAGGCCCATGCCGCTGGCGCGCAGCGGGGTCGGGTAGAGCTCCGGCGTGAAGGCGTAGAGGGCGCCCCAGGTGCCGAGCAGCGCGAAGCTCATCAGCATCATCGCCGCGCCGATCCAGACCGGGTCGGCCAGCACGGCATAGAGGAAGCAGCCGGCGGCCGAGAGCAGCAGGAAGGCGATTAGCGTCGGCTTGCGGCCCCAGCTTTCGACGCCCCAGGCGGCGAGCGCGTAGCCGGGGATCTGCGCCAGCGCCAGCAGCACCAGGAAGCCGTAGCCGCGCAGATAGCCATAGCCTTCGCCGCCCGAGACCAGCTTGCCCGGCAGCCAGACGAAGATGCCGTAATAGGAGATCGACACCAGCAGCCAGGCGGCGAGGATCAGCCAGGAGCGGCGGGCATAGGGCCCGGCGAAGATCGCCGACAGCGGCAGGCGCGGCTCGCGCGTTTCGGTCAGACGGCCGGCAAGCACGGGCTTGCCATTGGTGGTGGCGATCTGGTCGAGCACCTTCTTCGCCTCGTCCGGCCGGCCGGTGCGGAGCAGGTAGAAGGGCGATTCCGGCACCCAGAAGCGCAGCGCCAGGCCGATCAGCGCCGGCAGCGCCGTGATGACGAAGATGAAGCGCCAGGCGTCGCCCATCTCGTTGGCGGCGGCATACCAGGCGGCGAGCGCGACGATCACCGTGCCGACGGCCCAAAAACCCTCCAGGCCGACGAGCCAGCGGCCGCGGCGGTTGGCGGGCAGGAACTCGGCCATCATGGCGTAGTCGACCGGCAGCGTGCCGCCGACGGCGAGGCCGGTCAGGAAGCGGAACACCAGGAGCATGGTGAAGTCGGAAGCGAAGGCCGAGGCGAGGCCGAACAGCGCGTCCATCAGCACGGTGATGATCAGGAGATTGCGGCGGCCGATGCGGTCGGCGAGGCGGCCGAAGCCGGCGGCGCCGATCAGCATGCCGACGAAGAAGATCGTGCCGGTCTGCAGCGCGACGGGCAGGCTCAACCCGAAGCTCTTGGCGATCGACGGCGCCGTGAAGCCGATCGACAGCACCTGCATGGCGTCGGCCGTCCAGACGAGGCCGAAGATCAGGAACAGGCGGCGCTGGAAGGCGCCCGTCCCGGCGGCGTTCAGCCCCTCGTCGATGGTTAGATTGCGCATCGTCACTCCCCGTCTCCCGGCGTCGCGAATCGACACCCCCTCCGACGCTGCGTCAATCCGACATGCAATCCATGCGACCAAATCAACATTGGTTTCATCGTGAAAGATCATGCTGCACTGCGGCGTTTTTCTGGGTCCGCGGCCTTGATCGCGGCGCGCCGACCCCTTAACCAGACCGGCCCTTCACGGAGTTCTCGATCATGACAGCCTGCGGCCTCGACTTCGGCACGTCCAACACCACGCTTGGCGTGTCCTCCGCCGACGGCCCGGCGCTGATCGCCCTCGAGGGCTCGAGCGTGACGATCCCGAGCGCGATCTTCTACACGCCGAACGGGGCGGAGCCCGCCGTCGGCCGCGCCGCCATCCGCGCCTATGTCGAGGGTACCAACGGCCGGCTGATGCGCAGCCTGAAGTCGGTGCTCGGCAGCTCGCTGATCAACGAATCGACCGCAATCGGTCGCGGCCGCGTCTCGTTTCGCGACGTGATCTCGCAATATGTCGGGATCATCAAGCAGCGCGCCGAAGCGGTGTCGGGCCTTGCGATCGATGCCGTCGTGCATGGCCGTCCCGTACATTTCGTCGATAGCGATCCGGATGGCGATCGTAAGGCCGAGGAAGCGCTCGAGGCCATCGCGCAGGAAGTCGGCTTCAGGCACATTTCCTTCCAGTACGAGCCGATCGCGGCGGCGCTCGACTACGAGCGCCAGGTCGGCGACGAGGAGATCGCGTTGATCGCCGATATCGGCGGCGGCACGTCCGACTTCTCCATCGTCCGTCTCGGACCGGAACGCCGCCACAAGGCCGACCGGCTCGACGACATCCTCGCCAATGACGGTATCCGCATCGGCGGCACGGATTTCGATCATTATCTCTCGATCGGCACGGCGATGCCGCTGCTCGGCTTCGGCTCCGGCATGAAGCGCGCCGGCCTTCCTGTTCCGTCCGGCTACTATCACGACCTCGCCACCTGGTCGTCGATCAACCGGCTCTATGAGAGCGGCATCATGCGGCAGTTGCACGAGGTTCGTCGCGAGGCGCAGCACCCGGAACTGATCGAGCGGCTGATCCATGTCGTCGAGGAGCAGGGCGGCCATCGCCTCGCCATCGATATCGAGGCGACGAAGATCGCGCTCTCGGACGAACCGAAGGTGGAAGTGCTGCTGAATTGGATCGAGAGCGGCCTCGCCATGACGGTCGATCGCGGCGTGCTGGTCGAGAAGACGCGCGGCCTCGCCGATCGCATCGCGGCGCGGATCGACGACTGCCTGCGCGACGCGGGCCTCGCCCGCGACGCCATCGACGCCGTGTTCCTGACCGGCGGCTCGACCCGGCTCGCCCATGTCCATGCGGCGATCCTCGGCACCGTGCCGGGCGCCCGCGTCGTCGACGGCGACACGTTCGGTTCGGTCGGCACCGGCCTCACCATCGAGGCGGCGACCCGCTACGGCGCCGTCGCGGCCTGATCGTCCACGCCGTTCGCCGGCGTCAGCAGCACCAGCTTGATATCGGGATGATGCGCGAGCAGGAAGGTCGCCTGCTCGTAGCGCAGGAAGCCATCCTCCGGATGGTCGAAGGTGCGCAGGCCGCCCTCGCGGTCGACGACGGCATGCGCTTCCCAAGCCTCGGCGAAGAACGGGCTGGCGCGGGAAAGCTCCTCGACGAGGGCGCGCATTTCCGGCGATTCCAGATGCCGGCTGTAGTCGGCGCGGAACTCCGCCGCGACCCGCCTGGCGCGCGTCTCCCAGTCGTGGATGACATCCCGCGCCGCGGGCACGCGGAAGATGTAGCGCAGCAGATTGTTTTCACATGAAACGGTCTCGTCGCCGGCGGCCGTCGGCTGCGCGTCCGCCGGCGCGCTTTCGAGCCAGCCGGTGAAGAGATGCGCGGCGGCGGCGTTCCAGGCGATCGCCGTCCACGACCGGTCGAGCACATAGGCCGGCGTCGGCAGCGCTTCCAGCGTGGCGGCGAGGCCGGCGGGCAGGGCGTCCGCGCCGCTGTTCCCGGCCGCCTGCGGATCGCGCCGGCCGCCGAGGTCGAACAGATAGGCGCGCTCGGCCGGCGTCAGCCGCATCACCCGCGCCAGTCGGGCCAGCGCATTGGCCGAGACGGCGATGTCGCGGCCCTGCTCGATCCAGCTCAGCCAGGTGGCGCCGACGCCGGACAATTGCGCCAGCTCCTCGCGGCGCAGGCCCGGCGTGCGCCGTCGCCGGCCCGGCTCCAGCCCGAACATGGAGGGTTGCAGGCGCTCGCGATGGGCGCGGACGAACTCGCCCAGTTCCTGGCGGCGGACAGTCTCGGTTTCCGGGATCATGGCAGTGTTTATACCAGGATAAACTTGGATCTGGTACGGGTTTATCAGCGCTGGCAATCACGCTTCCGACGGTCGAAGATCTTCACCACCCACCGCTCGACCGCAGGAACCCGCATCATGACCCAATCGTCGCCACCCTCCGCCGAAGCTTCCAAACCTGTCGCCAATGCCAGCCATGAGGCGCTGGTCGTGCAGCAGTTCGGCGCGCAGGCTTCCGCCTATGTCGCCAGCGCCGTGCATGCCGCCGGTGACGATCTCGGCCAGATGGTCGCGATCGCCGGCCGGACGCCGGGCGCGACGGCGCTGGATCTCGGCTGTGGCGGCGGCCATGTCAGCTACGGCGTCGCGCCGGTGGTCGGCTCGGTGGTCGCCTATGATCTGTCGGCGGAAATGCTGGCGGCCGTCGCGGCCGAGGCGACGAAGCGCGGCATCGCCAATCTGTCGACGCGGCAGGGCGCGGCCGAGGCCTTGCCCTTCGAGGACGGGTCGTTCGACGTCGTGTTGTCGCGCTATTCGGCGCATCACTGGCAGGATGTCCGCAAGGGTGTTCGCGAGGCGCGCCGTGTGTTGCGGACCGGCGGCACGGCTGTGATCTCCGATATCATCGCGCCGGAGAGCCCGGTCTGCGACACCTTCCTGCAGACCTTCGAGATGCTGCGCGATCCCTCGCATGTGCGGGACTATTCCACCGCCGAATGGGTGGCGATCGCAGCCGAGGCCGGCTTCGCCGTCACCGGCGTGACCCGCCGCCGCCTGCCGCTCGATTTTGCCGCCTGGGTCGGCCGGATGCGGACGCCCGAGGTTCAGGTCGCGGCGATCCGCGCGCTGCAGGCGGCGATGGCCGAGCCGGTTCGCCGGCATTTCGAGATCGCGGCGGACGGCTCCTTCGTGATCGACCAGGCGGTGTACGAGCTCGTCGCGGTGTAGGGCGGTTCCTCGCCATTCCGCTCGGGCGTTTGCGTCTTCGGACCCAATGGCTTGCTCCGCCATCATCCTGAGGTGCTTCGCGTGAGCGAAGCCTCGAAGGAGGATCCAGCGAGGCACTCCAGTTTGTGGATGAAGTCCGGCGTTCCCTGGACCCTCCTTCGAGGCCCGGCTTTGCCGGGCACCTTCAGGATGAAGGTCGGGGCCTGGGAATGCCGTCTGAAGAAAGGTCAGCTGTGGAGGGAAGCGAGGAGCGGCCTCGCCGCTGACCCTCAATCCGCCCGATTACCGTCGGAGCGCGGGTGCGCGCTTTCGAAGGCGGAGAGCAGGCGCTCCATGTCGACGGCGGTATAGACCTGCGTCGTCGACAGGCTGGCATGGCCGAGCAACTCCTGGATGGCGCGAAGGTCGCCGCCATTGGCGAGCAGATGCGTCGCGAAGGAGTGCCGCAGCGCATGCGGCGTGGCGCTGTCGGGCAGACCGAGCGCGCCACGCAGCCGCGCCATGGCGAGCTGGATGATGCGCGCCTTGAGCGGGCCACCGCGCACGCCGAGGAAGAGCGGTCCCTCCGGCTTCGACTGCGACGGCGCGAGGCGGAGATATTCTGAAACCGCCTCCGCCACCACGGGCAGCACCGGCACGAGCCGCGTCTTGCCGCCCTTGCCGGTGACGCGCAGCGTGGCCGTGGCATCGAGCGGCGCCTCGGCGCGGCGAATGCCGAGCGCTTCGGAAATGCGCAGGCCCGAGCCGTAGCAGAGCGCCAGCACGGCGGCGTTGCGCGCCGCCACCCAGGGCTCCTCGTCGAGCTGCTCGTCCGCCTCGACGACACGGAGCGCCACCGGGGCGGCGATCGGGCGGGGCAGGGTTTTGGGCTGGCGCGGCGCGCGCATGGCGCGGAAGGCGGCGCCATTGGCGAGGCCCTCGCGTTCCAGAAAGCCGATGAAGGAGCGGATACCTGCGAGGCCGCGCGCCAGCGTCCGCGCGCCGGCGCCGGCCGAGCGCCGCGTCGCCATAAAGCCGCGCAGGTCCGCCGTGCGCAGGGCGGCGATGTCGGCGACCGTTGGCGGGTTGCCGATATGGCCGGTCAGGAACGACAGGAATTGCTCGAGATCGCGCGAATAGGCTTCCAGCGTCTTCGGCGACAGCCGCTTCTCGCCGCGCAGATGTTCGCCCCACGCCTCGATCTGGTCGAGCGTGTCGCGGGCGGCGATGACGAGCGGTGCGGAGGACATGGATGGATCAAACCGCCGCCATGGTTAGAGAACCCTTAAAGGGATCGCCGGGCGGGGATAGTCTCGCCATCCATCTCCGCTCTCCCGCGCCATGCGATGATCCGTTCGTTCCCGCCCCTGAAGAGGGCGAACCGGTCGTTCCGAGGCGCGGACGGGAATGCGGAGGCCGAGGCGACAGGTGTAACGAACCGGGTCGTCGCGGCGTCGCGGACGCAGGCGCTGGGCCTCGCAAACGCCGGGGTCCGAGGCGGGCCGGGAGCGATCCCCGCGCGTTGGCGGGTGGAAAAGAGAAGCGTAAGCACCCGGAGCCACTGCGACCGTGATGGAGACCTTCGCCGCGCGGGGCCTCGGATCGTCCTGGCGGGCGGTGCGAGCACCGAACTTGTATCCCTTTCGCCGGCAGCCGCTCGCCGTCGGCGGACCGATGCGCCCCGCGCGCCTCTTCACCTCCGCCGGCCATCGCCCGCGGAGTCGAAGGCGTTTGCCTTGCCCGATTCCCTCAAAGCGGCAATGGGTCGGCGAAATGCAGCACGTCCGGGAACGGCTCGTAGAAATCGTGCAGCAGTTCCTTCCAGCGCTGGTAGCGGTCGGAGCGGCGGAAGCCGGGATCGTGATCGATCAGGTTCTCCCAGCGCACCAGCAGCAGATAGGTGCCGGGGTTCTCGACCGAAGGCCGCACCTCCAGGCCAAGGAATCCGGGGCTGGCGGCGATCAGCGGCGCGGCTTCGGCCATCGCCGTCTCGAAGGCCGCAAATCGGCCGGGCTTCACCTTGAGAAGGGCATGTTCGAGGATCATGGGGACATCCGCTTGAGTGATGGGCTCGATATGGGTCAAGAACACGCCTGACGCTTCGTCGTTCCGGGGATTCGCATTGGAACTGGGCCGCACCGTGTCCGTGCTGCTGCCGCTGGCGGTAGATGGACCCTATACCTACAAGGTTCCGGCCGGCCTGGATCTGGCGCCGGGCGACGTCGTGCGCGTGCCGCTTGGGCCGCGAGAGATGATCGGCGCCGTCTGGGATGATCCGGTCGATCCCTCCGTCGGCCACAACCGGCTGCGCGCCGTTCTGCATCGCTATGATTCGCCACCGCTCGATCCGACGCTCCGCCGTTTCGTCGACTGGGTGGCATCCTACACGCTGACGCAGCGCGGCATGGTGCTCCGCATGGTGCTGCGGGCGCCGGACGCGCTGGAGCCGCCGCGCGCCGTGCCGGCGCTGAAACTCTCCGGCAAGATGCCCGACCGCATGACGGCGGCACGCCAGCGCGTGCTCGACGCGCTCGCCGGCGGCGAGCCGATGCCGAAAAGCGCCGTCGCCGGCTTCGCCGCGGTCTCGTCCAGCGTCGTGAACGGGCTGGTCGAGCAGGGCGTGCTGGAAGCGATCCAGTTGCCGCCTCCGGCCCTGACCCTGCCGCCCGAGCCCGATCATGCCCGCCCGACCTTCGATCCCGGCCAGGCCGACGCGGCGGAGCTCCTGCGCGAGGCTGTCGCGGCCAACGCCTACTCGGTGTCGCTGATCGATGGCGTTACCGGCTCGGGCAAGACGGAGGTCTATTTCGAGGCCGTGTCCGAGACGCTGCGGGCCGGCAAGCAGGCGCTGGTTCTGCTGCCGGAAATCGCGCTCACCGGCGACTTCCTCGATCGCTTCGCCCGCCGCTTCGGCCATCGCCCGGCCGAATGGCATTCGGAGATGCAGCCAAGGCTGCGCGAGCGCGTCTGGCGCGGTGTCGCCACCGGCGAGGTGCAGGCCGTCGTCGGAGCCCGTTCGGCGCTGTTCCTGCCGTTTGCGAAACTCGGGCTCGTCGTCGTCGACGAGGAGCACGACACCGCCTACAAGCAGGAAGAGGGTGTCATCTACAACGCCCGCGACATGGCGGTGGTGCGCGGCCATCTCGGCGGCTTCCCCGTCGTGCTCGCCTCGGCGACGCCGTCGATCGAGAGCCGGGTCAACGCCGACCAGGGCCGCTATCGCCGCATCGTGCTGTCGGCGCGTTATGCGGCCGCCAAGCTGCCGGAGATCACGCCGGTCGACCTCCGCATCGATCCGCCGGAGCGCGGTGAATTCCTGGCGCCGTCCTTGATCAAGGCGATTGGCGAGACCGTCGGCAACAAGGGCCAGGCGCTGCTCTTTCTCAACCGGCGCGGCTATGCCCCGCTGACGCTCTGCCGAAGCTGCGGCCATCGCTTCCAGTGCCCCAATTGCTCGACCTGGCTGGTCGATCACCGTTTTCGGGGCCAGCTCGTCTGCCATCATTGCGGCCATAGCGAGCGCCGCCCCGACCAGTGCCCGGTCTGCGACGCGGAGGACAGCCTGGTCGCCTGCGGGCCCGGCGTCGAGCGCGTGGCGGAGGAGGTGGCGAAGCACTTCCCGGAGGCTCGAAGGGTGATCCTGTCGAGCGACCTCCTCGGCGGCGTCAAGCGGATGCGCGACGAGCTCGACACCATCCGAAACGGCGGCGCCGACATCATCATCGGCACGCAGCTGGTCGCCAAGGGCCACAACTTCCCGCTCCTGGCGCTGGTCGGCGTCGTCGACGCCGATCTCGGCCTCGCCCATGGCGACCCGCGCGCCGCCGAGCGCACCTTCCAGCTCTTGGCGCAGGTGACGGGCCGAGCCGGTCGCGCCGGCGGCGACAGTCGGGCGCTGCTGCAGACCTATGCGCCGGAGCATCCGGTGATCTCCGCGATCGCCTCGGGAGACCGCGAGGCGTTCTACGCCCGCGAGATCGAGGCGCGCCGCGTCGCCGTGCTGCCGCCCTTCGGCCGGCTCGCCGGCATCATCGTCTCGGCCGCCGACCGGGCGACGTCCTACGGCTATGCGATGGCGCTGCGGCGCGCCGCGCCGGAGAGCGGTCCGGTCATGGTGCTGGGCCCGTCCGAGGCGCCGCTCGCCGTGCTGCGCGGCCGCCACCGCTTCCGGTTGCTGGTCCAGGCGCCGCGCGCGGTCGACTTGCAGGGCTTCCTGCGCGACTGGCTCGCCGGGGCGCCGCAGGCGCGCGGCAGTCTCCGTGTGCAGGTCGATATCGATCCGCAAAGCTTCCTCTGAGCGTCCACAGGCTCATCGGCCGGGTTTTCTCGACGATAGAAGCGCCTGCCTGTGTTGCGAGTCGCTGGATGCTGTGCTAACGAACGCGCGGCTTCGGGGAATGCCGTTTTCAACGGCGTCAAACCGTTGAGAAAATCTTCAATACGTTCAAGGCGTTGCGTGCAGCTCCCGGATTAACCCGGAAGTGGGGGCGCGTCACAGAGCGAGGATCAGGTGGCAGAAGACAAAACTCTCGTATCAGGGGTCGCCGAGCGGTATGCGACGGCACTGTTTGATCTGGCCCTCGAGAGCGGCGCGCTCGACGCCGTCGATGCCGATCTGTCTCGTTTTTCGGCCCTTCTGAGCGAGAGCGACGATCTCGTTCGCCTCGTCCAGAGCCCGGTTTTCGCAGCCGACGACCAGCTTCGCGCTGTCACGGCCGTCCTGGCCAAGGCCGGGATCGGCGGTCTCGTCGCCAATTTCGTCAAGGTTGCCGCCAGCAACCGTCGTCTGTTCGCCGTGCCGGGCATGATCGTTGGCTTCCGCCAGCTGCTTGCCAAGCATCGCGGCGAAGTCACCGCCGAGGTGACGAGCGCCGAGGCGCTCACCGATTCCCAGACCGCGGCGCTCAAGGAAGCGCTCAAGGCCCAGATCGGCAAGGACGTCACGCTTACTTCGCATGTCGATCCGGCGTTGATCGGCGGACTGATCGTCAAGGTCGGTAGCCGCATGATCGATACGTCGGTTCGTTCCAAACTCAATTCACTCAAGATCGCCATGAAAGAGGTCGGCTGATGGACATCCGCGCCGCTGAAATCTCCGCAATCCTCAAGGAGCAGATCAAGAATTTCGGCTCCGAGGCTCAGGTTTCCGAAGTCGGACAGGTTCTGTCGGTCGGTGACGGTATTGCCCGCGTCTACGGTCTGGACAACGTCCAGGCCGGCGAGATGGTCGAGTTCCCCGGTGGAACCCGTGGCATGGCCCTGAACCTCGAAACCGACAATGTCGGCGTCGTGATCTTCGGCTCCGACCGTGACATCGCCGAAGGCGACACGGTCAAGCGCACCAACTCCATCGTGGACGTGCCGGTCGGCAAGGGTCTGCTCGGCCGCGTCGTCGACGCGCTCGGCAATCCGATCGACGGCAAGGGCCCGATCGAGTTCACCGAGCGTCGCCGCGTCGACGTCAAGGCTCCGGGCATCATCCCGCGCAAGTCGGTGCATGAGCCGATGCAGACCGGCCTCAAGGCCATCGACGCGATGATCCCGGTCGGCCGTGGCCAGCGCGAGCTGATCATCGGCGACCGCCAGACCGGCAAGACCGCGATCGCGCTCGACACGATCCTGAACCAGAAGTCGATCAACGAAGGCGGCGACGAGTCCAAGAAGCTCTATTGCGTCTACGTCGCGATCGGCCAGAAGCGTTCGACCGTCGCGCAGTTCGTGAAGGTGCTCGAAGAGCGCGGCGCGCTCGAATATTCGATCGTCGTCGCCGCGACCGCTTCCGACCCGGCCCCGATGCAGTACCTGGCTCCGTTCGCCGGCTGCGCCATGGGCGAGTTCTTCCGCGACAACGGCATGCACGCGCTGATCGTTTATGACGATCTGTCGAAGCAGGCCGTCGCTTACCGCCAGATGTCGCTGCTGCTCCGCCGTCCGCCGGGCCGCGAAGCCTACCCGGGCGACGTTTTCTACCTGCATTCCCGCCTGCTCGAGCGCGCTGCCAAGCTCAATGACGACAATGGCAACGGCTCGCTGACGGCTCTGCCGGTCATCGAGACCCAGGCCAACGACGTGTCGGCCTACATCCCGACCAACGTGATCTCGATCACCGACGGCCAGATCTTCCTCGAGACGGACCTGTTCTACCAGGGCATCCGTCCGGCCGTGAACGTCGGTCTCTCGGTGTCGCGCGTCGGCTCGGCCGCCCAGATCAAGGCGATGAAGCAGGTTGCCGGCCCGATCAAGGGCGAGCTGTCGCAGTACCGCGAAATGGCGGCATTTGCCCAGTTCGGCTCCGACCTCGACGCCACGACGCAGAAGCTGCTCAACCGCGGCTCGCGCCTGACCGAGCTGCTGAAGCAGCCCCAGTTCTCGCCCCTGAAGGTCGAAGAGCAGGTCGCGGTGATCTTCGCCGGCGTGAACGGCTATCTCGACGCCATCCCGGTCAACCAGGTCGGCGCTTTCGAAGCCGGCCTGCTGGCCGCGCTGCGGACCGAGCACAAGGAACTCCTCGCCAGCATCCGCGACAAGCGCGAGCTGAACGACGAGTCCCGCGCCAAGCTCAAGTCCGCCCTGGACAGCTTCGCCAAGACGTTCGCCTGAATCCAGGTCTGAACCGGGTGGCCACGCGCCACCCGGGTTTCATTCCGACCGACAGGGAAGCTCATGCCGAGCCTTAAGGACCTAAAAAATCGCATCGCCTCGGTGAAGGCGACCCAGAAGATCACCAAGGCGATGCAGATGGTCGCCGCGGCGAAGCTGCGTCGTGCCCAGGCTGCTGCGGAAGCTGCGCGCCCCTATGCGGAGCGCATGAACGCCGTTCTGGCCAATGTCGCCGCCGGCGTCAGCACCGACGACGGCCCGAAGCTGCTTGCCGGCACCGGATCGGACCAGACGCATCTTCTCGTCGTCTGCACCGCCGAGCGCGGCCTCTGCGGCGCCTTCAACTCGTCGATCTCGCGCCTCGCCCGCGACCACGCGCTGCGCCTGCAGCGCGAGGGCAAGACCGTCAAGATCCTCTGCGTCGGCAAGAAGGGTTATGATGTTCTTCGTCGCCAGTTCCAGACGGAGATCATCGAGCTGATCGAGCTCAGGACGGTGAAGCAGATCGGCTTCGAAAACGCCGACCAGATCGGCCGCAAGCTGCTGCAGCTCTACGGCGACGGCCAGTTCGACGTCGCGACGCTGTTCTACGCCAAGTTCCGTTCGGTGATCTCGCAGATCCCGACGGCGCAGCAGGTGATTCCGGCTCAGGTTCCCGCAGTGGAAGCCGGCGCCGCATCGCCGAACTACGAATATGAGCCGGCCGAGGCCGCGATCCTTGAGGATCTGCTGCCGCGCAATGTTTCGGTGCAGATTCTGGGTGCTCTCCTCGAGAACGTGGCCTCCGAAATGGGCGCCAAGATGTCGGCGATGGACAGCGCGACGCGCAATGCAGGCGAGATGATCAAGAAGTACACGCTCCGGTACAACCGGACGCGCCAGGCGATGATCACCAAGGAACTGATCGAGATCATTTCGGGCGCCGAGGCGCTCTGACCGGATTTTTGGAAGGTTTAACACCATGGCGAACACCAATCAGCAGGCCGGCTCCGGCCGCGTCACCCAGGTCATCGGCGCCGTCGTCGACGTGCAGTTCGAAGGCCATCTGCCCGCGATCCTGAACGCTCTCGAGACCGACAACAACGGCAACCGCCTCGTCCTCGAGGTCGCGCAGCATCTCGGCGAGAACACCGTCCGTTGCATCGCCATGGACGTCTCGGAAGGCCTCGTCCGCGGCCAGAAGGTCAAGGATCTCGGCGGTCCGATCCAGGTTCCGGTCGGCGCCGGCACCCTCGGCCGCATCATGAACGTCATCGGCGAGCCGATCGACGAGGCCGGCCCGGTCGAGGCTGAAGGCCTGCGTCCGATCCATGCGCCCGCTCCGTCGTATTCGGAGCAGTCGACCTCGGCCGACATTCTCGTCACCGGCATCAAGGTCGTCGACCTGCTCGCTCCCTACGCCAAGGGCGGCAAGATCGGCCTGTTCGGCGGCGCCGGCGTGGGCAAGACGGTTCTGATCCAGGAACTGATCAACAACGTCGCGAAGGTGCACGGCGGTTACTCCGTGTTCGCCGGCGTCGGCGAGCGTACCCGCGAGGGTAACGACCTCTATCACGAGTTCATCGACGCCAAGGTGAACGCCGATCCGCACAATCCCGATCCGTCGGTGAAGTCGAAGTGCGCCCTCGTGTTCGGCCAGATGAACGAGCCGCCGGGCGCCCGCGCCCGCGTCGCGCTGACCGGCCTGACCGTCGCCGAGCACTTCCGCGACCAGGGCCAGGACGTGCTGTTCTTCGTCGACAACATCTTCCGCTTCACCCAGGCGGGTTCGGAAGTGTCGGCACTGCTCGGCCGTATTCCTTCGGCCGTGGGCTACCAGCCGACGCTGGCCACCGACATGGGCCAGCTGCAGGAGCGCATCACCACCACGCACAAGGGCTCGATCACGTCCGTGCAGGCCATCTACGTGCCGGCCGACGATCTGACCGACCCGGCGCCGGCCACCTCCTTCGCCCACCTGGACGCCACGACGGTTCTGTCGCGCGCGATCTCGGAAAAGGGCATCTACCCGGCCGTGGATCCGCTCGACTCGACCTCGCGCATGCTGACCCCCGCCGTCGTCGGCGAGGAGCACTACGCGGTCGCCCGCCAGGTGCAGCAGATCCTGCAGCGCTACAAGTCGCTCCAGGACATCATCGCGATCCTGGGCATGGACGAGCTCTCGGAAGAGGACAAGCTCACCGTCGCCCGCGCCCGCAAGATCGAGCGCTTCCTGTCGCAGCCCTTCGACGTGGCCGAGGCCTTCACCGGTTCGCCGGGCGTCCAGGTCAAGATCGAAGACACCATCAAGGGCTTCAAGGGCCTCTGCAACGGTGACTACGATCACCTGCCGGAAGCCGCGTTCTACATGGTCGGCACCATTGACGAAGCGATCGCCAAGGCCAAGAAGCTCGCGGCCGCAGCCTGATCGACTGACGAGAGAAAGAGCCCAACATGGCAGAACCGTTCCCGTTCGAACTCGTCTCGCCCGAGCGGCTCCTCCTGTCGGAGTCGGTCGTGTCGGTCGTGGTGCCGGGCACTGAGGGCGAGTTCACGGTCCTCAAGGACCATGCTCCCTTCATGGCGACCATCAAGCCCGGTTGCGTTGTCGTGACGCTGGTCGGTGGCGGTGTGCAGAAGTTCTTCGTTCGCGGCGGCTTCGCCGACGTGAACGGAGCCGGCCTGACCATCCTCGCCGAGCAGGCGATCCCGGTCGAAAGCCTCAGCGCCGAGGAGATCGCGACCGAGATCCGCAATGCCGAGGAAGACGTCGCCGACGCGCGCGACGATGCTGCCCGCACGGTCGCGCAGACCAAGCTGACGCAGCTCCAGGACGTGCGCGCCGCGCTCGGCCACTGAGTTTTCGCGCGGCTCCGGCCGCGCGTCACCGAACGAAAAACCCGCCAACGGCCGATCGCCGCTGGCGGGTTTTTTTGTCTTTGGCGGGCGGATGGCGGTCCGTCGCCGCGTCCTAAAGGTCTGGCCCGTACAAGAACTCCGAAGGTCGCCATTCGGTCCAAGACCTAAAGGCAGGGCGCCGTCGCCCCGGCGGAGGCCGGGGCCCATGAACACCGGCCCGGAAAGCTTGGCTCAGCCTATCGGCCACAGGCCTGTGCGTCTGGATCCCGGCCTACGCCGGGATGACGGCGGAGGGTGGCGAGATCCGATGAGCGCGGTGACGGCGGTGTTGTGCAAAGGTCTCCCTCAGGGAGAGGTGGCGGGCAAAGCGGGCTGAGTGGGAAAACAGGACTCGCTGTTGAACTCCGGGCCGAACGCTAGGGCGCTGCGAGGTGGCGGAAGGCGTCGACGACCTGCTCGTAGACCCGGCGCTTGAACGGCACGATCAGCGACGGCAGCGCCTCGAGACGCTCCCAGCGCCAGGAGATGAACTCCGCCTCGAACTGGCCGCCGCCGGGC
This sequence comes from Kaistia sp. SLG-1, assembly GCF_059699055.1. Taxonomy (NCBI): domain Bacteria; kingdom Pseudomonadati; phylum Pseudomonadota; class Alphaproteobacteria; order Hyphomicrobiales; family Kaistiaceae; genus Kaistia; species Kaistia sp. SLG-1. Next base: position 5,151,968 of record NZ_AP048544.1, on the reverse strand, counting down.
TGAAGCACGTCGATCTCGCTCTCGTCGCCGTCGAAGCGGAAGGCGAACCACTTCTGCCGCTGGCCGCGATACTTGCCCTTGAGCGCGATGCCGACCAGCTCCGCCGGCAGGTCGTAGTCGAACCAGCCCTCGGCCTCTTCCAGCAGGGAGGCCGAGCGGATGTTGGTCTCTTCATAGAGCTCGCGGAGCGCGGCGGGGAGCGGCTCCTCGCCCTTGTCGATGCCGCCCTGCGGCAATTGCCAGACCGGGTCGCCCGGCGTCAGCTCGGCATTGGGCGAGCGCTCGCCGACGAAGACCAGGCCGTCGCGGTTGAAGACGACGGTGCCGACGCAGGGCCGGTAGGGGAGGAGCTTGGGGTCGATGTTCTTCTTGGATGCCATTTGGGGAGCCATCGTATCGGTTGGCAGAGGGGAGGCCGGAGCGACGCCATGGCGGCGTCGACGCGGTTCGCCGGCAGGATAGCACGGCCGGAGCAACGGTCGCGTGGTGGCGACGTGGCTGTCCCGGTGGATTGAACGAGGCCTCCCGGCAAAGGTTGCCGGCGGCGGAAGGGGCCGTGGAACCGCCAACGCCCGAGCTCGAGCCACCGGCCTGCCTGCGGCAGGGGGATCTGAACGCCCAAAGAAAAACGGCGCCCCGAGGGGCGCCGTTCTGGATCTTAGTTCGGGACTGCCGCCGAAGGATTGGGCGGGAAGGCGCTGTTGGCCTGGCGGCCGTCCAGCAGGCCGATCGCCTCCTGCAGCTGCTTGTCGTCCTTCGCCTCCGGCGGGACATAGGCCTGCGAGCCGGTGCCCTCGTCGCCGCCGCCCTCGTTGGTGAGGTGGCCCTTGAGCGAGGCTTCGCCCTTGGTGTCGGTGACCTTGTCCTTCAGCTCCGGCGGCAGCTCCTGCACGACCTGGATGTCCGGATCGATGCCCTTGGCCTGGATCGAGCGGCCGGACGGCGTGTAGTAGCGGGCCGTGGTCAGGCGGATGGCGCCGTTCGAGCCGAGCGGGATGATCGTCTGCACCGAGCCCTTGCCGAAGGAACGCGTGCCGAGGATGGTCGCGCGCTTGTGATCCTGCAGCGCGCCGGCGACGATCTCGGAGGCGGAAGCCGAGCCGCCATTGATCAGCACGATGATCGGCTTGCCGTCGGTCAGATCGCCCGGGCGGGCGTCGTAGCGCATGTTCTGGTCGGCATGCCGGCCGCGCGTCGAGACGACCTCGCCCTTGTCGAGGAAGGCGTCGCCGACGAGCTCGGCCTGGTCGAGCAGGCCGCCCGGATTGTTGCGCAGGTCGAGGATGTAGCCCTTGACCTTGTCCTTGCCGATGTCCTTCTGCAGCTTCTCGATCGCCGACTTCAGACCGTCATAGGTCTGCTCGTTGAAGCTCGAGATGCGCAGGTAGCCGACGTCGCCCTCGGTGCGCGAACGAACCGACTGGACGCGGATGACGTCGCGGACGATCTTCACGTCGAAGGGCTTCTCGGTGCCCTTGCGCTGGATCGTGACCGTGATCGGCGTGTTGACCGCGCCGCGCATCTTGTCGACGGCCTGGTTCAGATTCATGTTCTGGATGGCCTCGCCATCCAGCGCGACGATCAGGTCGCCCGCCAGGATGCCGGCCTTGGCCGCCGGGGTGTCGTCGATCGGCGACACGACCTTGACGACGCCGTCCTCCATGGTCACTTCGATGCCGAGCCCGCCGAATTCGCCGCGGGTCTGGACCTGCATGTCCTTGAAGTCTTTGGGGTTCATGTAGCTCGAATGCGGGTCGAGCGACGTCAGCATGCCATTCACCGCTGCCTCGATGAGGGCGGTGTCATCCGGCTTCTCGACATAGTCGGAGCGGATCCGTTCGAACACGTCGCCGAACAGATTGAGCTGCCGATAGGTATCCGAGACCGCGGCATGCGCGACGCCCGGAATGAGGCTCGGTACCTGGGTAAACGTCACGGCTGCCGTCGCGCCGATGATGGTGCCGGCCAGGAGCAGCGAAGCGTTGCGTATCATCCGCCAACCTTTTCGTCGTTGGATCGGGCCCACCATGGGGCCGGGTCGATCGAGTTACCGTCTTTTCTAAATTCGACATAGAGCACGGGTTGCGTCGCGCCAACGCTGACGGTGCTGCTGCTTGCCAGAAGCCGCGATCCCATCTGCGCCACAGGTTCCCCTGCGAGAACGAATTGGCCCAGCTCGACGTCGATCCGTTCCATTCCTGCCAGCAGGATATGATACCCGCCGCCGGCATTGATGATCAAGAGTTGTCCGTAGGATCTGAACGGTCCGGCATAGACCACCCAGCCATCGGACGGAGAGGAGACGCGCGCCGAGGCGCGGGTCGCGATCGACAGGCCCTGCGTCGTGCCGCCGAGGCCGTCGGGATCGCCGAATGCCTTCAGCTGGGTCCCGTTGGCCGGGCGCGGCAGCAGGCCCTTGGTATCGGCGAAGGCGACGGCGGGCGCGATGCGATCGGCCTCGCCGAGGCTCTGCGGCTGCTTGGTGGCGCGGCCGTCGGCGATCGCCGCCTGGTTGGCCGCCTCGGCCTTGCGCGCCGCCTCGGCGGCATCAGCGGAGGCCTTCAACTGGCCTTCGAGATCGGCGATCAGGCCCTGCAGGCTGGTGGCCTTCTGGGCGAGTTCCTGCGATTTCGCCTGCTCCTCGGCCAGCTGCTGCTCGGAGCGGGCGCGCGCCTTGCGCTTGTCGTCGACGAGAAATTCGATGCGGGTGCGCTCTTCGGCGAGCGCGCTGGCGTCGGCGCGCATGCGGTCGCGCTCGCGCGCCTGCTCGGCCTTCAGCGACACCAGATGCTGCAGGTCGGCGGCGAGCGCCTCCGCTTCCTCGCGCAGCTCCGGCACGACGGAACCGAGCAGCATGGCGCTGCGCACCGAGGCGAGGGCGTCTTCCGGGCGGACGACGATCGCCGGCGGCGGCTTGCGGCCCATCCGCTGCAGGGCGGCCAGCACATTGGCCAGCACGCCGCGCCGCGCGATCAGCGAGGCATGCACGCCCTTCTCCTCGTCGAGGAGGCCGCCCATGCGCTGCTCGGCCTGGTCGATCTGGCGCTCCAGCCCGCGCGCGCGCTCGCCCGTCTCGATCAGCGACTTGTTGAGCGAGGTGCGATCCTTGTCGAGCTGGTCCAGTTCTGTACGGAGCGCCGTCTGGCGTTCGGCCGTAACCGCGATGTCGCGGGTGATGGCGTCGAGCTCGGCCCGGCGCGCGGCGCGCTGCTGCTCGGTCTCGCTCATGCCGGAAGAGGTGGTCTGGTCCTGAGCGCTCTGGTCGTCGGCGTCGCTGTTTTCGGCGCTCGCGGCCTGCGCTCCGGGCTTCGGCGCGTTCTGCGCCGCCGCCGGCAGCGCCGCCGAGGCGGCGAGGGCGGCTACGATGGCAACCCGTCCGATCGCGGGAAGTAGCTGTCGAGGCAACGAAGAGACCGAATTTCGAAGCAAGAGCAGGCGCTCGACGGCTATGGCTGAAGGTTCAGCAGAGAGCTATGGCTGTGAAATCCTAACGGACCGTCAACCGGGATTGACGTACCGTAGTGCTGGATTGCGGCCGAAGCGCGACCGTTCATTCGCGATGATAGGGGTGGCCGGAGAGAATCGTCATCGCCCGGTAGACCTGCTCCGCCAGCAGCATCCGCACGATCTGGTGCGGCCAGGTCATCGCCCCGAAGGCGAGCTTCAGGTCGGCCCGCTTGCGGATCGCCTCGCCATGGCCGTCCGGGCCGCCGATGGCGAAGACGAGATCGCGCGCGCCCTGGTCGCGCCAGTCGCCGACGCGCTTGGCGAAGGCGGCGCTGGACGGGGTCTCGCCCCGTTCGTCGAGCGCCACCAGGATGGCGCCGTCCGGCAGGGCGGCGAGCAGGGTGGTCGCCTCCTGCGCCATGCGCTCGTCGGCGCGGGCAGCGCGGCTTTCCACGAATTCGCGGACGGAAAGGGTGAGGCCGAGCCCGCGCCCGGCCTGCGAGGCCCTGTCGACATAGCGATCAACCAGCGCGCGATCGGGGCCGGCCTTGAGCCGACCCACGGCGGCGATCAGGATGCGCATCGTGCGGCCGTCAGGTCCCGGGCAGGTCCCGCGCCTTGGCAGCGGCAGTCGCCGCCTGGGGCTCGTCCGCCGACCACATCTTCTCGAGATTGTAGAAGGAGCGGACTTCGGGCCGGAAGATGTGCACGATCACGTCTCCGGCGTCGAGCAGCACCCAATCGCAATGGGGCACGCCCTCGACGCGCGCGACGCGGCCGCCGGCCAGCGTGAGATCGCGGCTGAGATGCTCGGCGATCGCGCTGACATGGCGCTGCGAACGGCCAGACGCGACTACCATGTAGTCGGCCAGCGCCGATTTGCCCGCGATGTCGATGGAGACGATGTCCTCCGCCTTCGAGTCATCGAGGCTGGAGAGGATCGCTGTGAGAGCGTCGTTCGCCGCAATCTGCCGGCGCACGGCCACTCGGTGAGGCGCGCGTTCGATTGCGCCCTCAGGCTGCATTGCCGTCGTCAGTGGTCAGTCCTTTCGCCATTTGGCGTGCTTGGCCTTCTGTTGGCCGGGAGCGAGACGCTCCGCGCGACGGTATCGTCGCAAAGATTACATAGGCACGTCGCTGTGGCGCTTTCAAGACGCCGGGGCGCCGTTCCGGCGTTTGGCGCGCAGTTCCGTCGAAGAAAGCGCGATGCGCGGCCCGTGCAGGTAGGTCCAGGCCGGTGTCGGGGCCGTGGCAAGCCGCTCGGCGTCGCGTTCGGGCAATCGGAAGCGCCGGAGCGCGATCGCCGCCGGTGCGGCGGGACCGGTGAAGGTGCTGCCCGGCCGGTCATAGATCGCGATCGGCATCAGCTCGGCGATGCGGCGCCAGTCGCGCCAGCGGTGGAACTGGCGCAGATTGTCGCCGCCCATCAGCCAGACGAGGTCGACCCCCGGCAGCCGGTCCTTCAGGATGGCGAGCGTATCGGCGGTAAAGCGCGACTTCAGCGTCGCCTCGATGGCGGTGACGTGGATCTTCGGATGCCGCGCCATGTCGCGCGCCGCCGCCACCCGGCGTCCGAGCTGGTCCGGCGCGTGGCCCTTGAGCGGATTGCCCGGCGTCACCAGCCACCAGACGGCATCGAGCTTCAGCCGGTTCAGCGCCATCAGGCTCACCAGCAGGTGGCCCTGATGCGGCGGATCGAAGGATCCGCCGAACAGGCCGATGCGCTGGCCGGGCGCCGCATAGGGCAGCTTCAGGGCCGAACGCAGCGCCGGATCGATCTTGCCTCCCGCCGTCTCGCTCCCCCCGTCCGAGCTCACGGCCGCGTCTGCCCCGCGCCGCTGACGCGGTATTTGAACGAGGTCAGCTGCTCCAGGCCGACGGGGCCGCGCGCATGCATGCGGCCCGTCGCGATGCCGATCTCGCCGCCGAAGCCGAACTCGCCGCCATCGGCGAACTGGGTCGAGGCATTGTGCACGACGATGGCGGAATCGACCTCGGCCTGGAAGCGCGCGGCGGCGGCCTCGTCCGTCGTGATGATGCCGTCGGTATGGTGCGAGCCATAGGTCTCGATATGGTCGATCGCCTCGTCGAGACCGGAGACGACCTTCACCGAGAGGATCGCGTCGAGATATTCGGTCGACCAGTCTGCCTCGGTCGCGGGCGTGGCGGCCGGGAAGCGCTCGCAGACCTCGCGGTCGCCCCGGATGGCGCAACCCGCCGCGACGAGCGCGTCGAGGATCGGCACCAGATGGGTGTCGAGGATGGCGCGGTCGATCAGCATGGTCTCGGTGGCGCCGCAGACGCCGGTGCGGCGCATCTTGCCGTTGACCAGCAGCGTCTTCGCCATGGCGAGGTCGGCGCCGGAGTGGACATAGAGATGCACGATCGCCTCGAGATGGGCGAAGACCGGCACGCGCGCCTCTTCCTGGACGCGGGCGACCAAACTCTTGCCACCGCGCGGCACGATCACGTCGATGGCGCCGTCGAGGCCGGACAGCATGGCGCCGACGGCGGCGCGATCGCGGGTCGGCACGATCTGGATGGCGTCGGCGGGGAGGCCCGCGGCGACCAGGCCCTCGGCCAGCGCGGCGTGGATGGCGGTCGACGAATGGAACGAATCCGAGCCGCCGCGCAGGATCACGACATTGCCGGCCTTGAGGCAGAGCGCGCCGGCGTCGGCTGTGACGTTGGGACGGCTCTCATAGATGACGCCGATGACGCCGAGCGGCGTGCGGACGCGCTCGAGATGCAGGCCATTCGGCCGGTCCCAGGCGGAGATCACCGTGCCGACGGGGTCGGGCAGGGTGGCGATCTCGTCGATCGCCGCCGCGATGCCCTCGATCCGGGCCGGCGTCAGGGTGAGGCGGTCGAGGAAGGAGGCGAGCGCGCCTTCCGTCTGCATCGCCGCGACATCCTTGGCGTTGGCGGCGAGGATGTCGCCGGCCCGGGCGCGGATGGCCGCTGCCATGGCGGTCAGCGCGGCGTTCTTCTGCGCCGTCGGCGCCAGCGCCAGGCGGCGGGCGGCGGCGCGGGCGCGGCGGCCGATATCCAGCATCACGGCTTCGACCGTATCGGTCTCGCTGTCGCGGAGGAGGGATGTGGTCATCTTGCTATCCTATTCGCCGCGGAGCGCCATGTCGTCGCGATGGACCATCGCGGCGCGCCCAGCAAAGCCGAGAATCGTTTCGATTTCCTTGGTATTGCGGCCGGCGATCCGCTCGGCGTCGGCCGCGTCATAGGCGACGAGGCCGCGCGCGATCTCCTCGCCGCTCGGCCCCTGCACGATGATCGCGTCGCCGCGCTGGAACCGGCCCTCGACCCGGCGCACACCGGCCGGCAGCAGGCTCTTGCCCGAGCGCAGCGCCCGGATCGCGCCGTCGTCGATCACCAGCACGCCGCGCGTCTCCAGATGGCCGGAGATCCACTTCTTCCGCGCGGTGACCGGGTTTACCTCGGGCAGGAACCAGGTCGCCTGCGCGCCGTCGGCAATGCGCTTCAACGGGTTCAGCGGCTTGCCGAGCGCGATCAGCATGGCAGCGCCGGCGACGGTGGCGATCTTCGCCGCCTCGACCTTGGTCTTCATGCCGCCGCGCGAGAATTCAGAGCCGGCGCCGCCGGCCATCGCCTCGATCTCCGCCGTGATGCGCTCGACGACGGGAATGAAGGTGGCGTTGGGATCGGTGTGCGGCGGCGCTGTGTAGAGCCCATCGATGTCGGAGAGCAGCACCAGCAGGTCGGCGCCCATCATCGAGGCGACGCGGGCGGCGAGGCGATCATTGTCGCCATAGCGGATCTCGCTGGTCGCGACCGTATCGTTCTCGTTGATCACCGGGATCGCGCCGAGCTTCAGCAGCGTGCCGATGGTCGAGCGGGCGTTCAGATAGCGCCGCCGCTCCTCGGTATCGCCGAGCGTCAGCAGGATCTGCCCGGCCTTCAGATCATGCCGGCCGAGCATCTCGGAATAGGCCCGCGCCAGCGCGATCTGGCCGACGGCGGCCGCCGCCTGGCTCTCCTCGAGCTTCAGCGCGCCCTTGGGCAGGCCGAGCACGCCGCGGCCGAGCGCGATGGCGCCGGACGAGACCAGCAGCACCTCGCGGCCGCCCGACGCCAGCGCCGCGACGTCGTCGACGAAGGCCGACAGCCAGTCCTCGCGCAATCTGCCGGTCGTCCGGTCGACCAGCAGCGCCGAACCGACCTTGACGACGATGCGGCGAAAATTCTCCGGCTTGAGCTTAGCCGCGATGTCGGCGGTCTGTTCCGCGATCCTGCTCATGGTGTCTGTGCTCTTCGATCCGATGGGGGCGGTCCCCCGTTGCAAGGCTCAATGCGGTAAGGCGATTGAGCTTCACGGTCGCCAGGGCTCGTCCTTGGCGCTCGGATGCAGGTTCGGGTCTTCCAGCTTGCCCTCGTCGATGATGCGCCCGATCGTGCGCAGCGCGCCTTCCATGCCGACGCGGGTGGCGGCGGAAAGGACGAGCGGCGTCTGCCCGCAGGCCTTGGCCAGCTCGCGCTTCACCCGGTCGAGCTGGTCTTCCGGAATGGAGTCCGCCTTGGAGAGCGCCACCACTTCGCGCTTCTCGGCCAGCACGTCGCCATAGGCGTCGAGCTCGCCGCGCACGACGCGATAGGCCTCGGCCGGATCTTCCTGCGTGCCGTCGACCAGATGCAGCAGCACGCGGCAGCGCTCGACATGGCCGAGGAAGCGGACGCCGAGGCCGATGCCCTCATGCGCGCCCTCGATCAGGCCGGGAATGTCGGCGAGCACGAATTCGCGGCCATCGCTGCGCACGACGCCGAGGTTCGGATGCAGCGTGGTGAAGGGATAATCGGCGATCTTCGGCTTCGCGGCGGTGACGGCGGCGAGGAAGGTCGACTTGCCGGCGTTCGGCAGGCCGACCAGGCCGGCGTCGGCGATCAGCTTCAGGCGCAGCCAGATCCAGCGCTCCAGCCCCTCGAGGCCGGGATTGGCCCGGCGCGGCGCCTGGTTGGTCGAGGTCTTGAAATGGGCGTTGCCGAAGCCGCCATTGCCGCCCTTGGCGAGCAGGAAGCGCTCGCCGATGCGCGTCATGTCGGCGATCAGCGTCTCGCCGTCCTCGTCATAGATCTGCGTGCCGACGGGCAGCTTGAGCGTGACGTCGTCGCCCTTGCCGCCGGCGAGGTTGCGCCCCATGCCGTGCACGCCGACCTTGGCCTTGAAATGCTGCTGGTAGCGATAGTCGATCAGCGTGTTCAGGCCGTCGACGCACTCGGCCCAGACGTCGCCGCCCCGGCCGCCGTCGCCGCCATCCGGCCCGCCGAACTCGATGAACTTTTCCCGACGAAACGAGACGCAGCCTGCGCCGCCGTCGCCGGAGCGGATGTAGACCTTGGCTTCGTCGAGAAATTTCATGTTTTCAACTCGTAGTGACGCGCGCGCGTCAGGGCTGTGTCGATATGCGCAAGATCGCGGCCGAGCGCAAGGTTATGCTGGATCGAACGACCGATGATCTCGAATCCGAGCCGCTTCTGGATGGCGAGCGAGCGCTCGTTGCCCTCGAACACGCCGGACTGGATCTCGATTATGTCGGGATCGTCGAAGGTATCCTCGACGAGCGCCGCCGCCGCCTCGCTCATGTAGCGATTGCCCCAGTGCTCCCGCGCCAGCCAGTAGCCGAGCACGGGCCGCGGGCCGGCGTCGCGCAGCGAGATCAGCCCGATCATGCCGCCGCGATCGATGGCGTAGACCTGCTCGGCGCTGACCGGCCGCTGCGCCCGTTCCCAGGCGAGGAAACGCAGCGCCTCGTCGAGGCTGTAGGGATAGGGCACGCGCGCCAGCCAGCGCGTCACCTCGTAATCGCTGAGGCCGGACACGATGGCGGGGCCGTCGCCGGGCCGGAGCGGGCGCAGCAACACGTTGGCCGTCTGGATCGTCTTCTCAGGCAGCATGGCTCGTATCGTCATCATCGCTCGCCCTCCCCGGATCGGGGTTGCTCGTCCGTCTCATGTCGGGGGCGGCTGTCGCGCCCCAGGATTTCAGGCTCTGCCAGATGCCGCGCTCGAGCACGAAATGCTCGACCGGCACGGCGCCGCGCGCCGCGAGCGACCGCACCATGCCGGTATCGCGGAACTGGAAGCCGCATTTCGCAGCCACCCGTCGCGCCGGGCCGTTGGTGACGCGGACCGAGCACCAGAGCCGCTCGACGGCGCCCGCCTCGAAGGCGTGGTCGACCGCCGCATGGGCGATCTCGGTGCCGAAACCCTGGCCCCAGTGCTCCTCGGCGACGAAGAAGGAGAGGTCGTGGCCGCCGGGCCGGGTGGCGCTCGGCCGGTGGCAGCCGGCGCCGATCACCATGCCCGTCCGCCGCGACACGGCGATATGGGCGACGATGCCGGCCCCGGCGCGCATGAAGGGATGGGGGCCGGCCACGAGATGGCTCGCGATGCGCGGATTGTCGATCATCGCGGCGAGCATCGCCGCATCGTCCGTCCTGGGGCGTCGGAGCATGAGCCGCGCCGTCAGGACGCTCCGTTCTTCGTCTTCGCTTGCCTCGTCCGCATCATGGTCCCGCATTGGTGCCTCCCATCGGGCCAAAGAAAAAGGGGAGATGGTGCCCCATCTCCCCTTGATCACTTGCGGATCATTTGCCGTTCGGTCGGCCGGGTCTGATGCGACACCGGCGTTCCTTGGAAATGCCGGTTATTCTGCAGCCTCCAGCGCCGCCGGGGCGACGGAGACGTAGGTACGGCCGTTGGCTTTCTTACGGAAGGATACGTGTCCGTCCGTGGTGGCGAAGATCGTGTGATCCTTGCCGAGGCCAACGCCGGTGCCCGGATGCCATTGCGTCCCGCGCTGGCGCAGGATGATGTTGCCGGAAATGACGGCTTCGCCGCCGAACTTCTTGACGCCGAGACGGCGACCCGCGGAATCGCGACCGTTGCGCGAGGAACCGCCTGCCTTTTTGTGTGCCATGATCGAACTCCTGATCCGTTGTTAGGGGCGCGCTAGGAAGCGCGGCTCACCGATCTTCGCCAGACTTCAGCTCAGCCTGGTCGATCTTGGCGCGCGGCGGCTTGCCGGCGAGAAGCTCGGAGGCCTGCTGGACCCACTCTTCGCGAACAACCCGGCCACGCAGGGCGAGTTCTTCATCATACTTGGCGATGTCGGCATCGGTCCAGGCAGCAATCTGCTCCCAGGAGGTGATGCCGGCGGCGCGCAGCTTCTTCTCGATGGTCGGGCCGATGCCCGAGATCAGCGAGAGGTTGGAGCTGTCGAGCCCGCCTGCGAGCGCTGCCGGCGCGACGTCGGTCGCGGGTGCTGCGACCTTGGCCTTTGCCTTCGTGGCCTTCTTGCCGGAAGCCTTGGCGCCGTCGGTCAGGATCTCGTGGATCCGGACGAGGGTCAGGCTCTGGCGATGGCCGCGGCTGCGCTTCGAATTCTGGCGGCGACGCTTCTTGAAGACGAGGATCTTGCGCGTGCGGAACTGCTCGATGATCTCGCCCGAGACCGTGGCGCCGGCCACGAGCGGGGCACCGACGGTGACGCCATTGTCGCCGCCGACGAGAAGGATCTCCTCGAAGGTCACCAGGTCGCCGGGGGCGCCGGTCAGAAGCTCGACTTCGATCTGGTCGTTGGCGGCAACCTGGTACTGCTTGCCACCGGTCTTAATGACTGCGAACATTGTTCTTTCCGTTGTTCAGCTCGACCTCGAGGATCGGCTTCTTCAGTCAGGGTTTCATGAAATGGAAATGGCGCAGCCCAAAAGCCGCGCCGCCATTCGGCCCGCATCTATAGGGACAGCCCGCCCGCTGTCAAGCGAAACCGCCCCTTTCGCGCCCCAAAATCCTTGTCGCGCGCAAGCATTGACGGTCCTCAGGCGGCAGTTCGGTGATATCGGAAAGCCCGCGCGGGGCGGAAGGCGCGTTGCGCGTTTGGGGGGGTGGGAACCCGATTTGAACGGAAGACCAACGGAGGTTGGGAGCTTGGCGATCTGCCGGGCTGTCGGGGTGCCCTAACGTCATGCGTCTCGTCCTGGCCGGAGGCTGAACCCGGCCTAGCGGGATCGAGGCGTCGCTGGGGCGCTTGGCGACGTTCTACGATCCTTCCTGATCTCTGGCAAAGATGGTTGCCGTGCTGCCGGGCATGGCGGGTGCCAGGAGGGCGACGGCATTCAGGCCTTCCCGAGGGAAGGCGAGGCGCTTGGCTCGGAGCGCCGTGTTGTCGGCAGGCGTCGGCCCCGCGGCCTCTTGGGCCGGGCACCCGTGGGCCGGGCACCCGTGCGAAAGCCTGGGCGGCATGAGGGGAACACATTCGCGCTCCCGTCGCCCCGATCGACAGGCCTGGTGGCCGGATCGCCACGGGAGAGGCGAACTTCATCCACAAGACGTGGGAAAGGATTCGAAGCCCCTTGTCATCCTCCGCCGACCCATGTATCAGGCCAATCGCGCCGATTGAGCGCCACCGCGGAGAGGTGGCAGAGTGGTCGATTGCACCGCACTCGAAATGCGGCATACTCGCAAGGGTATCGGGAGTTCGAATCTCCCCCTCTCCGCCATTTAAACAATTGATATTATTGGGTTTTTGGCCGTTTGCGAGATACGCAGAGCGGCTTTTGGCGTTCGCCTGGTTAAGCGGATGTCGCGAGGGCCACGACCGAGGCACTTTGGTGGTTCTGGATGTCGGTTGGGTCGGCTACTTCGCACGTGTCACGTGCCAAAGGCCGTCACTGCTAGAAGCTGTCCCTTTCGGGTTGCAACGTGTAGGCGCCAAAAAACGCTTCGGGTCTCCGAATAAGTCGAGATCCACATGAGGGAGTTTTTTGCCGTCTTCGTCCGAAAAAGCTGGATCCCTGCGGGGGTCGCGAGTTTTGCCATCGGAATTCGGTGATGTCAGGGCCAGGATGATGCGCGGCGGAACGTAGCCGTCGCGGCTGCCACTCTTCACTGTGGGCGAAAACTCCTTCCACTCGCTCAACCGTCCACGCTTTCGGGACATCTGTTCAGTATCCCAGCCTGTGACCCCCTTGGCTTCAACAAGAATGATCGTCCGGTCGAAGGCAACGACGAAATCAAAGTCCTCTTGAGTCCCTCGGATCAGGCAATCGGGATTGTCGATTGGTTTCGATGCGGTCCCATCGGCCTTGCTATCGAGAAGCAGAGCGCCGAACAGCCAGTCTATATGGTAGTCGAGTGCCCACCAGGCATCCGCGGGAATGTCAGTGTTCGTTGCTCGACCGAGCTCCTGCCGGAACGATTTTGAGAGGAGCAGTTCCTGGCCCGTCTCACCCAGCGCATTGCGTATGAGCCAATAGCGCTCCTTACGGTTGAAGAGCTTAAGGCACTCCACAAGCGTCCGTGTCATTCGCTGTTCCCCCCGGTATCAGCGTTTTCTCCTGTGCATCCTTGCACGGCTGTCGGGGATCGCAAGCTAAGTTGCCCTTATGGCGATGCAGATCGCGGCCTAGGCCGTGAATCTATCGAGAGGCGCGTCTCACGTTGATGGTGCGAATGACGTCCGCACCGAGCTGCTGCGTGTTCTTTAATCCGCCCTTCGAGTTGACCAGATCCACGCCGATCTCCGTCGCGATCGGTCTCAGCAGTGTCTTCACAGCTTCCGGCACGGCCTCGCCATGGCGATAGATCCGGATCGCACCACTTTCGTATTGGACGATGTCGAGATCGGCGATTGAGGCGCGAGCCGTGATCTCCAGATCCTCAACCGGTCGCGGTTCCTTTTTTCCGCTACTGATCGGATAGACGAGCTTGCCGCCCTGGGCGCGTAGGAGCGGCGCGGCGTCCAGGACTGAGGTGTCGAGCAGCTCTTCGACCGAGACGCCCTTTTCGTCGTCAACGTTGACCCGCAGCACCATGATCCGGTCGACGTGGTGGAAGGTGTTCTGATTGAAGCTGACATGGGTCGAGGACGTGATCGTCTTGACCGATATCCGTTCATTGTCTGCGGATACGACATCATATCCGTGCTGGTTGGTGTCGAGGGCCATCTGCCCGCGCGTGATCATGGCGGCGTAGAGCTCGCCGATCCGTCCGGTCAGGTGATTGAGTTCGCCAGGACTTACACCCCAGCTGATTTCCTTCTCGAACCAGGAGAGAGCTTCAGCGAGCGACTGGATGATCTGAACCTGGGTCAGGGTCGGCTTGTCGGAGTTCATGGCTCTCGTTCTGCAGGTGGACCGCGAGGACCAGTCCTTGGCACCCCTCCAACCCCGTCCTAGCACGTTCGGAAGCGCAACCGGCAGTCGGTTCGCAACTGGAGAGTGCTACAATGTATGCCTTGCTGCTCAGCGTATTTGTCTTTGAGGGACGAGCACCCCAGGTCGTGGTGATGCCGTTCGTCCAGTCCATGTCGCACTGCCAGAGTATGCGGACTAATCAGCCTGACGCGATCCAGGATGGCATGAAGATCGTCTCGATCTGCTACCCGCTGGACAGCGACAAAATCGAGTCTCTCCGTTTCAGCGCTGATACGGCTCTGAAGGGCATAGTCGACTGACCTGTATCCCCAGCCAAGCCTCCGGAATGTGCCTTGGACGGCCTCCGGGGGCGTCCTACGCAATGTGCTCAATGACCAGGAGCACAACGTGGCGACGATCCGGAAACTCAGAGGTAGATGGCAGGCTCAGGTGCGCAGGCGTGGCACGAAGCCTCGCGCCAAGAGCTTCGATACGAAGACCGAGGCCGAAGCCTGGGCACGCGCGCTGGAAGCCGTGGTCGACAAGCACGGCCTGGCTCCAGACACCAAGATCCTCGAGTCCACCACGCTCGGGGATCTGCTCAAGCGCTACCGGGAAGAGGTCTCGCCGACCAAGCGTGGCGCTCCTCAGGAGATCCAGCGTATCGGCGTCCTGGAGCGTCACGAGATCGCCTACCGGACGCTGGTTGGCCTGTCTCCAGCAGACATGTCGTCGTTCCGCGATGAGCGTCTCGCCTCGGTCAGTCCCGCGACGACGCTCCGAGAGATGGCGATCCTCTCCCACGTCATTGAAGTCGCGATCCGGGATTGGGGATATCCGCTCGGTCGCAACGTCGCCAAGCTAGTCCGTCGACCGAGCGTCAAGAACGAGCGCAAGCGTCGTCTCCAGAACGACGAGGAACAACGCCTCCTGGTCGCCTGCGAAGGGGGTAAGACGCCCTATCTCCGGACACTGCTGATCCTCGCCATCGAGACCGGAATGCGTCGTGGCGAGCTTCTCGGGCTCACCTGGAGCGATCTCTCGCACAATCGTCGCGTGATCACGTTGGATTTGACTAAGAACGGTGAGAGCCGCGAGGTGCCTCTTTCGCAGCGTGCGTTCGACGCGCTGGTGAGCTGGAAGGCGAACGCCAATCCGGACGAGCCGTGCATCTTCCCGATGTCGACAGGATCGCTGGAGCAAGCTTGGCGACGTCTCTTGGTCAGAGCTGGGATCGAGGCGCTCCGCTTCCATGACCTCCGCCACGAGGGCGTCAGCCGCCTTTTCGAGCTCGGTTTGAACGTCATCGAAGTCTCGACCATCAGTGGTCACAAGGAGCTCCGGATGCTCCGCCGCTACTCGCACCTCTCCGCCGACAACCTGGTGGCGCGACTGGGATAGGGGAACGAAGGACCTAGAAGAGGGCAAGGGATTTCGACGGGATGCACTTTGCGCCCGCGAGCTCCCGAGATCCAAACCTCCCATTCCTCTGAAGAGGACGTGCGAGTCTTCCCGATCTCGCTGTTACGTATGGTAATCCTGTCAACCAAGTGTCAACTTGGCAACTGAAAATCGCGTTCCAATGGACCTGAAAATGACCACTCTCGTAGGTCATCCACGAGAATGTCCCCCAAAACGCGACACTAAGTTTACGTTTGGTTGACACAGGTTGACAAAAATCGCCGTTTTTCGCTTTTTACCCATTCTGTCAACCAAACGTAAAGCAGCGTGCCGGGTGGCGCCTCGAGCGTGCATTTCCGGGGTCGTTGCAACGACTGTAGGCTGGCGACGGCATCTAGACGGATCGGCGAATAGCTATTTCCCGGACTCGCTTTCGTCGGTAATCCGTAGGGCTGCTAGCTCCAGCGCTCGACAGCGACGTTATGCCGTTGGCTCGCTCTCAAGCCAGGTCGCTAAAAGCGGCTCTGGCTGATGCGGCATTGAGTGCTGGGCGGAGCTATCTGCCGTCCTTGCGGCTCGCCTGTTGTTTGACGGATGAGGCGCTGGTCGGGAGTTCCGTGTTCATCCGTGCCATCAGTCCTCCTGTCACGACAGCGGGGGAACCGAGCTGGACAGCCTCTGGAGAATGAGAGCCAGGACGGACGGTATGGCTGCACGATCCGGTGTGTGCTGCTACATCGCCGGGAATCGTCAGAGAGAGTCACTGGCGGGTTCCTTCGCGCGCAGCACAGATTGTCGCGCCGGCGACGGGATCTCGCCTGGTGCGCTTTAGAATTGATCTGCGGTGCACCGGGCAACTAGCCGTGGAGAACCGCCTGTTTCTTCCACGCTGCTCGACGCTTGCCCGGCCTCCGTGAGCCGGATAGGGGATCCTTGCCCTGTGTCTTTCGTCGGAACCTCATGTGACGATTTCAATTCCCCTGTTTGCCGTAAAGACCAAGCTGGATCTCGGGCGATTAGCTTACCGGAAGGTGCCCATCGCAAATATTCAGCGACGGTTAGCAGGCCGGTATGCGCTGGAGCCTGAAATCGCTCTGGACGACTATTCCTGCCGAGCAGTGATCGACTGGCTGTCGCTTCGCCTATCGCTGGGGAGGGAGACGCAGCACCAATGGCTGCAAAATGAGGTCAAAGCGGTCCTGGGCAAAGCTAGCCACATCAAGGCGCTTGAGGAGAGACTAGGTGGGGTGTCGGATCAGTTTGAGATTCGAGTGCAGGAGCCGAAACTGGATGAGGTCCGGCGCCTCTGTCAGCGGATCCAAGATAAGTTCGGCCTGCTGAATCATCCGGTCGTTGGGGAGATCGAAATCAGTGTCGATTTCACCCCCAAAATACCGGACGATGCAGCCCGCGCAAAGCTATTCCGAGTCCTGATGCACCACTTTGAGCCGCCGCGAGATGTCATCGCCCATTTGAGGGATCGTCCGCGATTTGCGTTCGGAACCGGAGCGGGGGCGACCGTTGGTGTCCTTGGCTTTTCCAAGGCTTCTCACAGCAGGAACGATCACTTCCTTATCTCAACAACGACTGATCGTCTGCCCTATGTGGACGCCACCTACTATGTCGGCTCCAAAGAGGCCGGTAGTCGCTGGCGCATAATGGACAAGGTCGTCGACCGTCAAAATCGATCCGCCGGAACTCAGCGCCATCTGCCAGACGCTGAGAAGCGCGTTCGCATTGAGGTAACGCTCTCTCGCCTAGAGCTGGCAGCAATGAACCTCAACCACTTCGCCGATCTCAAAACATTTTCTTTTTCGCGTCTTCAAGCCAGGGCGTTCAGTTTCTGCCTGCCTACATTCGGTTCGGGAGGAGTTGACCTCCTTGCATCGATCTCTGCCTGGCGAGATCGGCAGCGTGCAGAGAAATTCTCGAAGACCGGAGTGGTTGGGCTTAAGGCCATGGACGGCGCACTCGAGCGACAGAGAGAAGCCATCCGGCGAGAGGCTCGAAGCGACTTCCGTCAGCGTGGACTGATCATGAAGCCGTTGCCTCGCTTTGGTAATGGTGCGTCCGGCACGTTTGTCGCCTACCAGGAGATGAACAAACGTGTTGGTGTGGCGCTGCGTCATTTAGGTGAACGGGTTGCGTCGTCGTTCTAGGGCTGAGAGAGGCTATTTGCTTTAAGGGTGGTCATGGAGAAGGGTCTAAAGAATAGCTGTCTGTAGGCTAAGACAAGTTATTAGGTCCGGACGGTCGTGCGGAGCATCTTTCTCGGCAGTCCCTGTCAATTATCCATTTCAAAGCGACGCTACTCGGTAGGAAAAAGTTGCGGATTGCGCGGCTGCTGAGCTTCGCGCGGTAGGCCTGCCCGCCATACTGCCGCAGGAGAAAAACGCGTCCGGAAACAGGTAGAGTGCGAAGGGTCGAAGGAGAGCGTCGGTAGCGCGAGGAAGAGCAGGCATGGCAGGCGCGAGCCATGGAGCTTGCCGGCGCCGGCAAGACCGAAGCCGAAATCGGTAAAGAGCGCAAGGCTTGGGATACCGTCAAGCAGCAGAAGGAACGACGGAAACAGAGCGAGATTCAAGCCAGGCAGGCGCGCGAGGAAAAGCTAAGGCTGGAGCGTGAAATGGATCTCGGTGAACAGAACCAGCAGCACGAACGCCAGTGCGAGAAAGCCCGTGAAGCGGCCGATCTTCTCCGCAACACCCTCGGCAAGGACTTTGAAGCCTTCCGCTCTCTTATGGCTGATGCGAGCGGGCGCGAGTTCATCGAAGCAGTGCTTGCCGGCCCTCCCGGACAGTAGAGCTCCGACTAGCGCCGCTGTTAACACAAAAGGTCCACCGCTCACCACGGCGGGCCTTCGCGCTATGCTTACGGCGCGCGCCCGTAAGGTTGCTAGACTATCGGCCCAAATTGTCTGCGGTGACTCAGGGCTGGCTCGGCGTTCCAGGCGCTGTCTGATAGCTGCGATGGCGCTGGTGCTCGCCAGTGAGCTTCCCTGAGTCGGTAATCGCTATCTGGCGTCGGGCAGATGAAGTCCGAACGATCGATCATATGGCCACATTGCCGCCCATTGCAGACTTCAGCGCTGGCTCCGAGCTGCAGATGCTGTCCGGTAGCTGTGGTCGCGCTGGTTCTCGCCAGTGCTCTCCCTTGAGTCGGCAATCGCAGCTCTATGCCCTAGGAGATGCTGATTGTTCAGACCATCCGGTTCTGTGTATGGGCTGGTCGACATGCGCGCCTTGCGCTGTTCCAATGATCGCCGGTCCGTCGAACCGACGCGAGCTCGCCAAGTCTCTGGACCAGGAAACGATAGACCGCCCATGCGCTATTCTTCTGAGGGAACATCAACGGATAAAGCGAGGCCGGGTAGGAAGGCGAGCCTGACTGCGGTTGTTTCCGCCTGGCTACAGCGGCTGCATTTAATGGCGACGGACCGAGCCTTTCATCGCAACCTGGCGTTGGCAGCCAATGACGGCATCATTGCAACGGCTGGCATACTGGAGGGCTTCACCGGCGCTGGTGCCAATGACGCCACGTTGATCATGGCGGCACTGGCGGCGACCGTTGCAGGGATGCTCACTGCCGGAGGTGCCAAATGGACCGAAGTGGCGACGGAACGCGACGCACAATTAAGAGCCTTGGATGAAGAAAGGGCGGAGATCAAAATTCATCCTGCTACCGAACTATCCGAGCTCGCCGCCTACTATCAAAAGAAGGGATTGAGCCAAGATTTGGCCCATCAGGTCGCGAAGGAGCTGATGATGCGCTCCCCACTCAAGGCTCAGTTGGAGAGCGAACATCACATTCTCGACGTGCTGTCTCGGGCCGATGTAATCCAGGCAAGTGTTGGATCGACGGTTGCCTACGGGCTCGGCGCGGCTATTCCCTTCGCGATTACCGTTGTCGTCCCTGTCCGCCTGGAGACAGGGCTCATTCTGGCTGCCGTGGTAGCGTCGCTCACAATCACATCGATACTGGGCGCTCGTGCCGGGCATATGAGCATGTCGAACACCCTCATCCGCTCTCTTGTCATTGGCATAGGCACGATTGGAGTCAGTTACTTCGTAGGCCAGATTGTCTTTTAGGGAAGGCAATCCTGACGAATGCTGTCAGCGGGCGTGGCCCGGGGCATGCGGGCCGATGCGCTGAAACCCCCGATTTGGCCGCCGACGGAATGGCAGCTTTCGGAGCGAGGCTATGGGCGATGATGCTGCCCCGTAGATCGCGAGAAATCGTCGACGGTGACTCAGGGTTGGCTCGGTGCTCCAGATGCTGTCCAGTAGATGCGATGGCTTTGCTGCTCGCCAGTGAGCTTCCCTGACTCGGCAATCGATATGCGGACAATCAGGAAGCTTCGCCTCCTGGCGTGCGACCCTGGCCATGGTAGGCGCCAGATCGGAGCGACGGCGAGAGTTTGGGCTGCTAGCCTGCATGTCCCGCCAATGCGATTCAGCCTGGAATTCTGCCGGTTTGCGGAGGCCTCACTACAGCTGGGCGTATGACTTCAATGCCTTCTCTGGCGAGAGTTCGATCGAACGTCTTCTGTTGTTGCGCGTAAAATCCCCAGTTGCTGAAGACGCCCTGGGGCCTTTTCTCAAGAGGAAGCTTAGCCTTTTCCTCCGCGACGAACGCAGACAATCGTAGGTGATATTCCCTCTCCGTGATCGCTTTCATATCGTTCCTCGCTGCGACTTGTTGGCCTACGTCCTATTGACTTGGATCTGCTCCGAAGGCGCTGCTTCGGTGGAAATAGAGCGTCTCGTTCTCTTCGGTCACGGAATAGTGCCCTTCGAGCCGCTTTGCCAAACGATGCGCCATCCAGCGATAGATTGGCTTCTTGCGATCGGTCGACGCCTCAAGTCGAAACATATAAGGCCGTTCGTTGAATACCCATTCAAGAAGAACGCTTCGTGCCGCCTTGAAGACCGGGAATGCCGATCGAAAATAGTCTCCATCCTCAATTGAAACGACGTCCTCATCGTCGAACCAGAAGTGAGGATTATACCGCCGCTTCCTCGTTCCGCCGCCTGCGATGTAGAAGATCACGGCTGATCCCGGGACAGCCTGGAAATTAAAAGTCATGCCATCGACCACGAACTTCCGTTCGAAGAGGCGGGCATGAATTCGATGGCCTTGGACCACGTTGATACACCCCAGATCTCGACATTCTATGTGAGTTCTATTCCGACGAGCAATCTACTAAGTGCTCATCGCCGCCGCGAGGAGAGCGCGTCTGACAGTCAAGAGCTTACGGCTGAGCAACTTGCGGCTCTCAAATTCACCTGAAAGCAGTCGGGCCCTACTAGTTGAAAGGATCGCTTGTGGCGATTCGAGGCTGGCTCCGCGCTCCAGATTCTGTCCGGGTAGCTGCGATGGCGCTGGTGCTCGCCAGCGAGCTCCCCTGACTCGGCAATTGGCATTCTGGCTATTCTGTTCGGTTTGATCTCTATGGCGCTCCTCCTGGAAGCGCTGCGATATCGACACCTGCGGCTTGGAGTCGTTTCCTAGCAGCCGTCACCACCTCGTCGTCGAACTGGTCGGAATGTCGGAGAACGATTGCCTCTCCGGTCAGCTCAGGCATCTTTCGTTCGAGCAGCATGGAAAACCCCTCTGTGCTCTTTGCGCTCATTGCCCAGTCTCGCAGCGTCTGAACCTCGCCGACCCGTGCAACCTTCTGTCTCGTGCGGGCGAGCCGCGTGGTCTTGCCCCTCTCATCGGAAAGGACGTGTTCGAACGCGTGGATGGTTTTCCAGAAATCATGGGCCACAGTGCCTGGCTCTTCCTTCGGCAAGATGGACACCAGCTTTCGGAAAGCAGCGTCGGCGATGTCTGGTCGAGCGGCCCGGCGCGCATTGGCGATCCACGAGCGCAACTTGTCAGCGTCGTCGCAGTCTTCGATCTGAGCGAGAAGCGTAGTATGATCCATATGGAATTCTCCCTTGTGTCTGTCGCCATGCTGTCAGCATTGGACCAATATCGTCAGGCATTTTCGACCATCTCGTTGCGACCGCTCCTCACCGCGTATGATCCTACTTCGCCATTTTGAGCTGCCGCGCTAGTAGCCCCGCATGAACAGGGCCAGCCCAACGTCGAAACTGGTCCATCCTTCGTTCGGAAAGCGCTTGTTGAGTTCGTTGGCGATGGCGCAAGAAATAGCGGAGCCGCAAAATTGGCTGCGCCACAATCGAGTTGGTGCGCCAGGAGTTTGCCAGTGTGGAGCGCCCTTCCAACCACACTGCCACCGCGACCTCACTCGGTCGTTACGGCGCTCCAAGCCAACATCGGGACGAGCAGGCGGAATCAGCAGGACATTCTGAAGTCCTGAAGCCGAAATCTCCGATAGCGCTCCAGAAAGAACTGCCGATCGAATGCATTCGATAACTGCGACGGCGACACGACTATCCCAAATCACGAGGGGAACAGCGTCCCGTGCATCAGGACCGTCAAGATGGAATGTCGCGGCGCAGGCGATTTTTGTCCACGAACTGTTCCAAGGAACGCCATTTACGGCGTGGAGCCAGTTGCCTGATTGAACTGAGGCCATCGCCACTGACACGTCTAATACCCGCATCATGTTTGTGGCCGTAAAGGACTGTCCGCCTCTCACCTTTCCCCAAATCTTAATCTCATCCACGATGCCTGAGATCTCGATTTGGTCGTTAGCGGCGACCTGAATTCGTCTGTTCCAATCCGCGAAGCGGCTGATCGCATCCTCGGCCGTCAGGCCACCAAAATGGTAGGCATCGCGCTTCTCCTTCCAGCTCGTTCGCTGCCTGAGCGACGTCGGCTGAAAATTGTCGACGAGAGCGGGTGCAATCTCTCTGGCGAACTCGATCATCTCCGAAGGCTGATTCATCGTGCCTGAGCTCCCTCGTCGACAAGGCTTTTGGCTTGAGTTGGGGCATCGGTTGCGTGAAACAGTCGGCGCGCCATATCTTCGATTTTGTCTGACCAGGCTAGTCGCTCGAGCCACTCGCTCGGAATGCCCGACCGGCCGTATATGGCTCCGGCGAGCTGGCCGGTTACAGCGGCTGTGGTGTCGGCATCGTCGGCGAGGTTCGCGGCCAGGAGCACCGCGTCGCGAAAATTGTTCGTGCGCCCCACGCACCACAGCGCGGCTTCCAATGTGTGGAGCACGTAACCAGAACTCTTGATTGATGAGCGAAGCTTGCCCCGCCAACTGCCTTCGATGACGGCCGATACCGATGGGGAGGCAATTGGCGCGTCGCTTCTGAGATTCCACGTAGCGATCTGCCCTGCGATCGCGTGGGCCAGGATGTCCGCAAAGGATACGCACGCTTCGACAGCTTCAGGAGCTGCATGTGTTGTGCGGCTTTGGCGTGCAGCAGTGTCGCGGCGCCGGTCTTGGTCGTGCCAGCCAACAATTGCCACCGGTGCCAGACGCATCAACGAGCCGTTGCCGGCAGACGCAGGGTCAGTGGAGCCGCTGACGGCACTTCCTTGCTGCTCGAAATTCTCTAGAGCAGTCTCTGTCGTTATGCCGATGTCGAAACAGGCGCCCGTGCAGGAATAACGGCCGTCCCGCCACCACGAAATGAAGCGCTCCTGCAGGTCGATGGCGTCGAGCTTCGGATCGTGCAACAGGCTGTCCGCGAGCGCCAATGCCATCGACGTGTCATCGGTCCATTGACCGGGACGCAAATCGAACGGCCCGCCACCGACCATATCGGTCAGAAGGTCACTGCTATCCCGACCCTCGAATTCAAGCGTCGTTCCCACGGCATCGCCAATCGCCAGGCCGAGCAATGAACCGATGGCGCGATCCTCAACGGCCTCTTTCGTTGTTCGAGGCAGGCGCCGCAATGCCGTCTGGACGTGCTGCAGGTATTCCTCCTGATCGATTGTCTCCACAGCGCCGGGACGGGATGTCCGAACGCGTCGGATGGCGTCTTCGTGATCTACGTCAAGCTCGATCAGCAGCGCTGCGGCGATGGTTCCCGCGCGGCCTAGGCCGCCCTTGCAGTGCAGGAGGACATTGAATCCATTTTGAATTCTCGCTCGTAGGCTTTCGCCCGCTGACACCCATCGGGCGTCGAACTCGATCGATGGGGCCATGCCATCAACGATCGGAAGGTGAATCCATTCCATATGCCGCCGGCGGACCTCCTCGCCCATGGAGGCGACTTTCAGCCATTGCAGTTCGTCGGGCTCGACTAGCGTGACGACAGCAGCGGCCCCCCAATCCGCCACTACATCCAAATCCAGTCCGAGATCCCTTTGCCATTTCCCGGTCAATCCATGTCTGTCGTGCTTTCCGGGGCAGAGCGTGATGCCGATGAGGCCCCAGCCTGGTCGAGTGGCGATTTCGGCAATCTGAAGCGGGTCCGTTTGGCTGGTGCGGATCATGAGCTGCCCCCTTATCGTTGATCGACTGGCTAGTTCGTGTTAAATAAACACTACCATAAACTGAGGTGGTGTAGTCAATACACTAAGTGTCATGTTTCAATATGAGCATCCGCATCCAGCCGTTGCCGCCGACATTGCGGTCTTCGCGCTCGACGACAGCCAGCTCAAAGTTCTACTCGTGCGACGGGGGGAGGGGCCGCATCTGGGCCGCTGGGCGCTTCCGGGAGGATTTCTTCGCCCGAATGAGACGATCGAGGACTGCGCAAAGCGAGAGCTATCAGAAGAGACTAGCGTCGGGAGCGTATCGCTTATCCAGTTCGGAATTTATTCCGAACCCGATCGCGATCCTCGAGAGCGGGTCATCTCAGTCGCCTACTTGACCGCAGTGCACCTGGCAAAAGTCGTTCTCAAGGCTGGCACAGACGCGGCTGAGGCTGAATGGTTCCCAGTCAACCAGTTGCCGGCACCGTTGGCTTTTGACCATGGCGATCTCTTAGCGGATGCCGTGAGAGCTCTGGAACGCAACGTTGCCGTGCTTTCTCATGCTCCGGTCAAAGGCGTCCCGGCTCTGGCACCGCTCCTCCTGCGGGATGCATTCAGCCTCTCGGAATTGCAGGCGGCTGTGGAGACGATAACCGGGAAGGCGTGCGACAAGCGGAATTTCCGCAAGCAGGTCTTAGCACACTGGCTTGAGCCAGCCGGCACGGTCTCTAGAGGGCGGCATCGACCGGCGCTGAACTACACGGTTCGACGAGAAGAGATCAATGCTGCGGAAAGATGAGCGAAAATTGATCGCGTGAGATCGCCTGCGGACTCTCAGGGCTGGCTCCTTGCTCCAGATGCTGTCCCATAGCCGTGATGGTGCCGGCGCTCGCCAGTGAGCTCAGCTGACTCGGCAATCGCTATTCAATGCAGCACCGACCGCCAGGGCGACGCGCATCAGGCTCGAATTCGTTCGATGACCCGCTGGAGTTCATTGAGGTAGCGCTCGCGTCTGCCTTGATCATCCAGCGCCGAGATCGGAATACGGATGTCGCCATTCAGCGAACTAAGAGAAAACTCGAGACCGGTCGCCCTGAGCGCGTTGACCAGTTGCTGGCGATCGGCTTCCTCTGCATATTTAGGCGATGAGGCCAAATACGCCAGCGAGGTCGCTACCTTGCCATTGCCGGTCAACAGTAGGGGATAGCGCCGTGCTTGACCTTCCAGGACAGACCAGCCGATTGATGGAGTCTGCGCGGCCGTGATGAAGAGTTCCAGACCCTGAGCTTCAGCCCAGGCTCGAATTGTGCCCGCTATGGCCTCTGAAGCTACGCCATGCCGCTGCCGATAGGTCGAGAACCATTCGTCAAGAGAAGGGGCGACGAGACTTCGGCCTGTGGTGACCTTCTGTTCGTCATTCTGAAGCTGACCGAGAATGCTCGT
This sequence comes from Kaistia sp. SLG-1, assembly GCF_059699055.1. NCBI lineage: Bacteria > Pseudomonadati > Pseudomonadota > Alphaproteobacteria > Hyphomicrobiales > Kaistiaceae > Kaistia > Kaistia sp. SLG-1. The sequence goes on along the minus strand of NZ_AP048544.1, from coordinate 5,127,159 downwards.
GGCGAGAACCTGCCCGCTCTTGCCGACGTGCTGCCGCACCTCGACCGCATAAACCTCAGCGGTCCGCAGCTGCCTGGCGAGGAACTCGACGATCCGAAGAAGTTCCGGCGGCATCTCATCCACCAGAAAGATCATCCGGATGCGACCGGAGCGGAGGTTTTCTTCAAGCAGGGACCAGAAGCTCTCGGCATCAATCTCCTCGCCGAGCACCATCCGGAGCGCCTCGCCGGAATCCTCCGATAGGCTTGCATGCGTTCTGGCGAACGCGTCCCGAAGCTCGCCGATTGACCAGTAGGACGGTCCGTTGGCAGCATAGTCGAACATCTGACCGACCACTTCGCGGCGGCTGCGCGTATCGCGACTGCGCTTCACCTCTACGAGCGTCGGTATGGCGTCTTGATCGACATACAGATGATCCAGCGACCATCGCCGATCGGAGACTGCGCCATCGGGGACAGGCACCTCTCTCTGGATCAAAGCCCAGCGACGGGGCTCCTGGTCCCGGTATTGGCCGCCCAGTATGGCTGGATGCTCTGCGAGAAGGCGCTGGATGTGGTCCTCGTTGTCATAGGGCTGTGGCGTCATTTCGCTGAGCGATCCGTCGCCGCCGATATGGAACAGGTATGATTGGGACACGTCTCACTACCCCGCAGCGCGCTCGTTCGATCTCCTGATCACCTGGATCAGCCTATGCGCAGGTTGTCGGCGGCGTTCAGCTGCCACGTAGATGCGCAATCACTGGTAGAGCAGGCCGCCAGCGTTGCGGTCAATCGCACAGGCGCTTTGATGCGGCCGCCGGTTTTTGGTCTATATCGCGCGCAGCCCCACGACACGCACCTCTCGATCCATGGCCGTCGCGTCCGGAGCAGGGGTCAATCGCCTACCGTGACTCATGGCTGGTTCGGCGTTCCGAATGCTGCCCGATAACTGCAATGGCGCTGGTTCTCGTCAGCGAGCTTCCCTGAGTCGGCAATCACCATCTTAAGCATGGTGACGGTGATAGGTGGCAACGGTCCTATGGCTCGTTCTGAAACGCATAGCGAGCCAGAAGATCGGCGTCGGGCAACCTAGAATAGCTCGCGAGCAGGCCGGGCAGGGTGCTGTTGGCTTCCACGGCATCCTCAGGCACGAGCGCATATCGCCATGGCTTCTCCTTATTTGGCTTCGAATGGTGTTCGGTGGCGATGAAGCACCAGAGGCTAGCTGCGTCGGCCTTACGAAGCACGTCGGGATCCGCGATTTCTGACTTTCTCTTGACCTCGACGATGAGCTTCTCCGCCTGCGTCTCAACAACGAAATCGGGCTGATAGGGATTTCCGTCGTTGTCGAAGATCCTGAACTGGTTGGGGCCCGGCTTCATCCAGAGCTGGACGGTTGGATCTCTTTCGAGGAGCGCAGCCATCTTCCGCTCCGGGTCGGAATCAAACTTTGCTCGGTGATAGCAGCAACGCTGGAATCCAACAAAGATATAGCGCTTGATCTCGCTTAGGCGGTCGGGCGGGTTGCGGAAGTCTCGGATTGCATCCTTTCCCGAGCCATCGAACATTTGGGGTCTCAACTCGTCGAAGGGTGCGTTCAATGTGACGCGATAGGTCGTTGCCGTCCGCCACATGTGACTTTGCATCTGGACAAGAATGGCCTTGGCCATTTCCTTGCTACGCGTCATCAACACGCTGCGCACTTCGTCATCGCTCTTCAAGTATGAGCGCAGATGAGCGACCACCTGGCCGGCGAGGTCGTATAGGAGCTGAGCGTGGGCATCGTAGTCGATCTCATCGAAGTCGATGAGCTTTTCCACGAGGTAGTCTTCGAGCCTGAGACGCAACTCGCCAACGTCTCCGCCGGCGATCACGGTTTGCTGCTCGGTCCTGAGCACCTGCACGAGAAGCTCGCGCGATAGAGGTTGATAGTTCCAACTGCCTATGTCGAGTTTGAAGGGCCCGAAGCCGAACGAAACGTGGTCTTGCGGTGTGACCGTGAGGCTCGGGATGGCGATCGTGCGAGCGACAAAGGCTGCGCAAAGCTCGGCCACGACGGCCTCGGCTCGCGCAGCACTCAGCGCCGGGAAGAGCCCTTCGTTGGAACGCTGAATCGCCAGCGCATCTTCGGCGATCCGCCTGATCATCTTCTCGTCGTTGAGATCCGCGAGGGTTGTCATCCGCGTTCTCATCGAAGGCAGCACATCTGCATAAACCGTTTCAGCCAGAGCCAACTCCTCAGGCCGATTGAAAGTAAAGGCTGGCGCAGAAGGCTCCGCAAAATCGGAGGTCGCTTGCTGGGGGGCAAACTCACTGACGACCGCATCTGATTGGCGAGCGGCTTGCCTCAGCATCTGTTGAAAAACAGACGGGGCTTCAACCAAGACAGGCTTCACGGCCGATATATCGCCACCTCCGCCGATCCTGATTTCCTTGAGCTTGTGAATAACGCCGTCGGCCGATTTTGCTCTTTCGATGAGATCGTTGAATCGGTCGTGAGCGATGACGGTCAGTGTATCGACGGCCTCAACCCCTGTTCGCTTGCCGTAGGGCAGACGCAGGCCTCGGCCCAAGGTCTGCTCGGTCAGGATCTCGGAGGCAGAAGCGCGCAGCGGGACGATCGTGAACAGGTTGGAAACGTCCCAGCCTTCCTTGAGCTTGTTGACGTGAATGACGATGTCGGTGTCACCGTTATGCTCGATGTTGAGCAGGCGCGTGGCGTTTTCGTCGCTTTCCTCCCCGGTCAACTTCGAGTGGATTTCAAGGACTTTGCCGTTGTAGCGTCCATCGAAGAATGCCTCAGACTCTACGAATTCTCGCACTTCTCGCGCGTGATTGGTGTCCTGGGTCACGACCAGCATGAATGGATGGACAGTTCGGACTCGGTGCTGCTTGGCGTAGGCCTGAAGCGCTACCTTCACATGCTCGTGGTAGTGGATTCCGTCTTCTAGTTTGATGTGTTCGAGGGCCCGTTCATTGACGGATTTCGGATCAAAGTTTGCACGCGTGCCAACGGCCGGCTCTTTAACGAAGCCATCCTCCATCGCCTGCGGAAGATCGTAATGATAGACGACGTTTTTGAAGGCAGCTGACCTGGCTCCGACGCTCTTAGGCGTTGCGGTCAGTTCCAATCCAAGGATTGGCTTCAATTCGTTGATGGCGGTCCACCCCGCGCTGCCGCGATATCGGTGAGCCTCATCCATCAAGAGGACGAGGTCGTCCAAACCAGCGAGATATGAAAAATAGCTTTCGCCTATGTATTCTTGAAGCCGCTTAATCCGAGGTGACTTGCCGCCGCGCACCTCAGAATTGATCTTCGATATGTTGAAGATGTTAATAATGGCCGCTTCCTGGCCCAGCAGGTCCGTTCCGCGAACGCCTCGCCCTTCCTCATAGTTTTCGGCGTTAACGATCAAAGGCGGTTGCTGTGCAAACGCCTCTATGCCCTTGAATACATATTTGGGACTGGAAGGCTGGAAGTCCGTGAGAAGTTTCTCATAGATCGTGAGATTGGGAGCTAGCACGAAGAAGTTTCGGCTTTTGCCAATCATGAGGAGATAGCTGATGAACGCGCCCATGAGGCGCGTTTTGCCGACGCCGGTCGCGATGGCGAAGCATACGCTCGGAAAGTCGCGCTCAAAAGACTCGAAATCGGCGTCGCCGAGATTGCCGTAGACGGCTCGTATCGCGTCGCGTGCGGCTTCGACATCCGTGTCCTTCGACGGCGAGGTCAGGTTAACGATGTCGGCCAGCCGTCGCAGTGACTCTGTCAGGGGCTTGCGGAGGGAAAGGCGCTGATGGACTTGAGAGAACGCGCGATGCTGGTCACGAGGAAGCTCGGTCACGTCTAGATGCTTTCATCGCTAAAGAGAGTCGGCTGCGTTGAGCGCGAGGCTGATTGTTTGCCTGCGGGCTCTGCAGTCTCAGATTCTAGATTGTCTTCAACCAGCGGCAGCACCTCGATCTTCAGGGAGTAGTCGTCCCGACCCCATTCACATCGGTTAAGAATGGCCCCCGGGATCTTACGGATGGTTAGGTTCTTAAGGCGATCGACGTTCGAGTTCTGAAATGCCTTGCAGCAGATCAAGAGGGTTCGATCGTGGCCGACCTCCGCAGAGATCGCAGCCATCTGCTCATGTGTCAGACTGTTGGTCGTAACATAGATGAAATCAGCTTCGGACGAATGTCCGTGGATCCAATAGTGCTCAGTCGATGGCGCATAGGTGAACCCCATGTGCTTGCACATGGCCTCGGCTAGCATCTCAGCATTGTAGGATTTAGAGATGACCCACTGTCCGAAGGCGTCCTTCTCCAATAGAGATGGCGCCAGATTGAAATACCGGTATCCGCCACCGCCCTTCCAGTCGACAGCGTCCGTGACGCCACCAGTGTCTTGTCCCTCGATGACTTTCTTCAGGCGAGGGACAATATGAGTTTTGCAGTGGTCACCCAGTTCAACCATAATCCAGCGACGGCCCAGTTTGTGAGCCACGGCGCCCGTGGTGCCAGAGCCCGCAAAAGAATCGAGGACGAGGTCGCCAGGGTTCGTGGCAATCTCGATAATCCTTTGCATCAGTCTCTCTGGTTTCGGCGTATCAAAAGCCGCCTGCCTGCCAAACAAGGCTTGGATTTCTTTTTTTGCTTCATCGGTATGGCCCACTTCATTGTGGGGCCACCAGGTATTTGGGACAATGCCAGACGCTTCACTAAGGTATTGCTTGAAAGAAGGTGCACCATTCTGGTTTTTACCAAAATAGGCTCTTCCAGATTTGACTATTTCTAGCCATTGATCCTCAGTTCTGGACCAGCATCGTCCCGATGGTGGTCGCCGCTCTATACCGTTCGGAGTGATGATTGGATAACTAAGATTTTCCCTGAGATTGGGAGCATCCCACGGAATCGCTCTCCACGGCCCTTTCGGATCTTTGTCAGGATTCTTATACTGAGATTCTTGGTCTTCGGTTCTTGTTAGCCGATTTCTGACCGTCTTCCATAGGTCCGGATTCATAGCATACGCCAAGACAAAGTTGTGTGATATCGAAATGCTGGCGTCGTTTGATCTGGAATATCGACTTTGCCAAACGGATGTCGCAATAAAATTCCGTCTACCAAAAATCTCGTCACACAAAACTTTTAAATAATGACCTTCGTTGTCATCTATAGTTATCCATATTGAGCCCTCGTCGGACAGCAAATTTCGAAGAAGTTCTAGCCTATCCCTCATCATAGATAGCCAGAGGGAGTGCTCCAGGCCGTCGTCATAGTGCTCAAATGCGGACCCTGTATTATACGGGGGGTCAATAAACACGCACTTCACTTTGCCCCGCACGTTGGGGTCGGATTCCAGTGCCTTCAGTGCCAGCAGGTTGTCGCCGTGGATTAGGACATTGTCAAAAATTGACTTTTCACGCCGGACCGAAGCGAGGTGTGACAGCTGCGGATCCTCGATTAGAATGCGTGGCTCCAGCCGAAGGTGCACTTCCTTGCCGATCCAGGTCAGTTCAAGTTTGGTTTTGGTGGCCATTAGGCAAGGCTCCATCGGATCGTAAATAGTGTCGTCATTTTGGGCGTCAGAATGAGCTTCGCCGCAATGTCGTCGAGCATGCGCTCGCGCTCCTCGTCGATCTCTCGCAGTCTGGTGTAAAGCTGGTGCTGAAGGTCGTCTGCTTTCCGCTTGAGGGCTGAAGATTCTCGCTGTAGTGCCACTTTCTCATCCAGGCTGTGAGCGGCGCGGGAGAGCTTGGTGGCTTCCTTCGCCTCTTTCGTCAACGCCTTGATCTGTGCGTCGTAGGAAACGCGAGCATCCTCGCGCCAATTGTCGAGCCGCTCTTGCTCTTCTTCGAGGAAGCTGCCCAAGCGCTCTTGGGCTCGCATCGTTATCGCGACTTGGCTTCCGGAGATGGTGCGCGCCAAATTCGCCTCTGGAGCGCCGCTTGGCGCCTCGTTTGTGACGGCGGCCGGCAATACCAGGATACGCTCAGCTGTCTCTGGAACGATCGTTCGGCCATCATCGGTTACGGTGGCAACGATGAGTTCATCGAACGTCTTCGCGGGAGTGTTCAACGTCAGGCGAGTCACACGCATCCAGCCGCTCGATCCGCGATACGTGGCGAGATCCGCCAAATTGCCTTGATAGCCGTCGTAGTCGAACTCCACTGCGGCTGGAACCAACTCCCTGGACCTGGCGCGGCGGACGAGTTCATCAGCGAGTTGACCGTCTCCCAAGCGGAAGAAGCGCCAGCCGCGTTTATCGGCCTCGGGCCACTCCGTAGAATATGTATCCTCGCCGTGGTCGAATCGTTCTACGTGGTCGGAATGAAACCTAGCCTCGGGCAGTTCAGCGCGAGCAAGGTTGAGCAGGATGCGCTTGAATTCGGTCAGTGTTTGGCTGACTGTGCCTTCACGAAACTTCAGCCGCTCGATCACCTTGTCGTCCATGGCTGCGAGAATTTGATTCCGCGCGGCCGTCTTTGCCTCATCGATCTCTATGACCAGCTCGCTTTGAAGCTCGTCAAATGCCTTGTTGATCTGATCGTTCGACCTGCATGATTGCACGATGTCGAGGATGCGACGCTCGATATCGACGCCGGATTCGATGGCCCCCAATACCTCGTCGGACGAACCGAACACGCCCTCGAAGAGGCGGAACTTGCTCTCCAGTAGCTCAACGATGCGAGCTTCGGCGAGGTTCTTGCGGTTCATGAAGTTGACGACGGTTACGTCAATCTTCTGGCCATAGCGATGACAGCGACCGATGCGCTGCTCAACCCGTTGGGGGTTCCAGGGAAGGTCGTAGTTGATCAGCAGGGAACAGAACTGCAGATTGATACCTTCTGCACCTGACTCCGTGGCGATCATGATCGTCCGGTCGTCCCGGAATGCATCGACGATGGCGGCCTTCATATCTGCCGTCTTCGAGCCAGAAACGGCCTCTGTGCCGCGATGCTTGTCGAGCCACTCCTGATAGACGGCCTTGCTGTCCTTGTCCGCGTTTGAGCCATTGAGGACAATCGTCTGGCCCTGGAAGCCGTTTGTCTCCAATAGCTCACGAAGGTAGGTCTGAGTTCGAACGGACTCGGTGAAGATCACCGCCTTCCTCTCTCCACCCTTGTCGACAATCTCATCAAGAACGACGCTCAGCGTATCCAGCAGCGCCTTGCCCTTGGCGTTGGTCTGGATCGACGCTGCGATATCGCGATAGCCGGTGAGCTCAGCGATCTCGGCGCGGAGTTGGTTCGGATCGATGTCATCGAGGGCATCGTCTGTTTCGTCTTCTAGTGCATCGACCTCGTCGCCCTGGTCATCCTCTCGCCAATCTTCAGCTTCTTCCGCGAGGCCATCGATGTCATTGAGGGCTTCCTCATTAAGCGAGAGTTTCTGCTCAAGCCGGGTGACCATCTTGTCGAGCGTGGCAGCGACGGCGAAGGACGAGGAGCCAAGGATTTTTCGCAGCACCAGCGTCACGAGATGTCTGCCGTTCTTCCCCACGGCCAGCGTGTCCTCGCGGCGGAGGTATTCTGACATATGCTCGTAGAGGTCTTGCTCCAGCCGGCTGGGCGTGAAGTCAAAGGTTCTAGGGATACGATTGGTATAGTTGATCAACCCCGCCTTCTGAACCTGCCGCCGTAGCGTGCGCTTCGAAATGGGTTCAAGGCGCCTCCCTAGCAGTGTATGAGCGGCACGGTTCTCTCGGCCGCCAAACTCGCTCCGAAAGGCGTCTGGGGAACCGAAAAACGTGTCGTCGATGACGCTCACCAACCCGAACAATTCCATAAGATTGTTCTGAAGTGGAGTTGCGGTCAGGAGCAGCTTCTGATGGCCGGCCAAGGCACTCCGGAGAATGGACGCGCGCGAGTTCTCAGCGGCTCTATAGACGTTTCGGAGCTTGTGCGCCTCGTCGAACACCACCAGATTCCAGGATACTGCCCGCAACTGTTCGGCAATGCGTGAGGCATACTCGTAAGAGAGGATGACCACTCCCTCGCCCGTGGTCAGAGGATTTGGACTTCCGGCCTTGGTCAGGTCTTTGACGCGCTTGGCATCGAGAATGACGGACGGCAGCGAGAACTTCTCGCGCAGCTCCTGCGCCCATTGCTTACGAAGGGATGCAGGCACGATCAACAGCAGGTGACGTTGGCGTTCCCACCATCGCTGGGACAATACCAGCGCCGCTTCGATCGTTTTTCCAAGTCCGACTTCATCAGCCAGCAGCACTCCTTTCGAGAGTGGCGACCGAAGCGCGAACAGCGCAGCATCGACTTGGTGTGGATTTAGGTCGACGCGCGCCGACGAGAGGGACTGAGTGAGGCCGCCGTCTTCTTCCAGGCCTTCCCGGGTCAGATAGTGTGCGAAATATGCCGATTGATATGCGGTAAACTTGGTTGTGCTCATGTCTGATGTTCGCCGCATTCTATCCCCGAATCGAGCATCACATGACCATAGGCGCTCTGTATCAGGCAAGCCGACCTGGCGACGCAGTCAGGTCATTCTACCTAGGGGGAACTCAGCGGGCGGCAGGTTCGGATCACCGGCACGCCAGCGGCTCATCGATCGAGGCATCCCCCGCCGACCCATGTATCAGGCCAATCGCGCCGATTGAGCGCCACCGCGGAGAGGTGGCAGAGTGGTCGATTGCACCGCACTCGAAATGCGGCATACTCGCAAGGGTATCGGGAGTTCGAATCTCCCCCTCTCCGCCATTAGCTTCCCCCAAGCTATTGAACTTTCGGCCAAATTTGGCAGACGCTCAATTCTTGTCCTAACCACTGTCCCAGTCGCTGTGGCCCGCTCTCCGCGATTGTTCGATAGTGTCTTTGCAAATGCGCTGGTGTTTGTGCGCCGGCCTCGATTGAGGCGGGAATCGAGTTAGGCTCCTCGGTATTGGGGAGGTTAGCATGCATAACGTATCCGAACATCGTTTCACATTCTTCCTGGGCGACCTGCCGCGCGGCGAGTTCGTCGAGCTGTCGGACGCGCTGGACCTGGCGTTCTACGGAGGTGTGCGCTCGATCCGCTACGAGGGGCAGATGCCCCTGTCTGAGATCGAGGCTGGCGCGCTGTCGATGACGGACGACGAGTGGATCCTGGACACGGACCAAGGACCAATTCGGGGCCCCAGACTCGCCGACGTTGCCAGACCCGGCGCCATCCTGTTCGATATCGAGGACAGCTTAGAGTTCGGCCGAACCCAGCCGTCGGATGACGGAGAGGGCGAGGCTCACGCGTCAGTGCCTCGAAGACTCGAGCCCGATCCTGGCCTCCGATCCTGGAGGGCTGAGTTTGTACGCCGCCACGCTGCGTTCTGCAGCAAGATGAGCCTAGCAGCCCGGTCCGGCGATCTGCGCTTCATGGGAACCCCTGTCGATGGACCGTGGATCTTGGAGCCGAGCACATTCGGATCCGAGCCACAGACCATTCCAGCCGCCTATTTCATCGTGGACCGGGACTTCGACGAGGATAACTGCACCCATGCCATCGGGCCAGAGGCCGCGGAGCCTGACTATGACGAGGCACCGGCAGACGGAAGCTATGTCTCGTATCGCGACGTCGTCGTCGAACGAGCCTCGTTCCTGCGCTTCCTGGAGACCTCTTATCCTGCGGTCTTAAGCACTGAGGTCGCTCGCGAGCAGCTCAAGTCCAAAGAAGCCATTGCGCGCCTCGCTGTGGCGTTGAGTGAGCGCCCGACCATGTCGAAAGCGGCGGCGGCTGTGCTTGTCGGCTGGCCTGTCGACAATCGCCATTTCGTCAACGAGATCTGGCCCGAGGCACGGAAGCAGTCCGGCCTGCCCCCGCGGGCGCCAGCTGGGCGCAAACGCAAATCAGCGCAGAATTAATCGACGCAGAATTTTAATCGCAGCGGCTATTTCGGGTCCGTGCGGTCGGCCAAGTCTCGTTCAGACACATCCCTAAGTGTCGCAACGAATGAGGCGATCCATGAGCGTGAATGGCTCTCGGCCTGTGGCCAATACGGTGGCGGATGTCCTCCGTCGTGTCGGTATCAGCCGCACGAAGTTCTATCAGGAGATCAATGCCGGCCGGCTGAAGGCTCGCAAGATCGGCAGCAAGACGGTCGTCCTGGAGGTTGATCTCCGGGCCTATCTGGATGCGTTGCCCGCTTATGATGGGAAGTTGGAGTAAGGTCGTGCGTGTCCGACTTCTTCCGACCATTCCTGCTATTCGCGCGGTAGTAGGCACCTTCGTCCTCAAGGCGAGGATCGTATGTGTTCACGCGTCTGATGGCGTGGCCGGATTGGTGGGAGGGCCCTCGTGACCCGCTCTCTCCCCATGCCGATCTCGCCCGTCGACGAGCTGGCCGAAGCCTGTAGCCTCAGCGCCGAAGAGTATGGCGCCTCCATGCTGCTTCGGGCCTTTCAGTGGCAGTATGGGGCGCTTCCGGTGGATGACGACCAGCTGGCGCGCATTGCCCGCGTTGCCCCTGAGCGCTGGTCCTCCGTCGCAGCGATCATCCGGCCCCGTTTTGGCCAGGACTGGCAGCACGAGCCTACCCACCTCGCGCGTCAGAAGGCCATGAACACCCGGGAGCGGCTGTCAAACGCCGGTAGGAAGGGTGGCCACGCGAAGGCCAAGGCCAAGACAAAGCCCGGAGAAAGCCAGCCGACTGCGCAGACTACCAGCCTGGCTACAAGCCCTGTTGCAAGCATGGATATAAGCCAGGCTTTGGCCCGCCTTAAGCCGGAGGTGCAACCTCGCAAGTGCGAGGCTTCCGACCCGCCTCAGGCCGGCGACGAGCCTGCCTATCCAGCCATTCGCGATCCGGAGGCGGCTCTCGCCTGGCTGCAGGAGAAGGACGTCTTCCCGGCGGATCTGGATGAGCTGCAGCGCCTCCTCATGGCTGGCAAGCTCACGTGGGCGATCCTGGAGGCTTCCACGCCATGATCAGGAATCGCAGCAAGCGTCCGCACGAGATGCCGCTGATGGCGGATCTTTTCGATCTGCCCACGTCTCCCCGGGAAGTGAGCGGCCTTGTCGACCCGGTCGCGCGGGGGCCGACGACAGACGGACCGAAGAAGGAGGCCCGGAAACCGTTCAAGACCCTCTATTCCCGCAAGGCTAAGCAGGATTGGAGCTATACCCGCCAAGACGTCATGGATCTCTATGACGTCTGCCGGAATACGGTTACCAACTGGATCAAAGAGGGGCTGGTCTATGTTCCCGGACGGCCGATCCTGTTCCGCGGACGCGACCTCAACGCCTTCCATGCGGCAAGGCGGAAAAGGGCCCGGAAAGACTGTCGCCCGGGAGAATTCTTCTGCTTCGCCTGCAAGGCCATCGTCTCGCTGGTCTGCCAATCGGCCGAATTCCGCTGGGACCGCGAGCACGCAGGAAGCCTGAGCTGGTCGTGTCCGTCCTGCGGCAAGCCGAACGGGAACTATCAGTCACGTAGCCAGGTCCAGCTTCTCACGGAGTTGGGAGTCAATCTGACCTCCATGAACGACGATTACTATCGTCCTCGCCGCGCCGGTGAGGTTGTGCAAATCCCCCAAGAATCGGAGGCTATCCATGAACCCGTCGAATGAGCGACTGCGGCACGCCTATATCGAGCACCTGCGCGACGCCAGGAAGCTGAGCGAGAAGACCATCGATGCAGTCATGCGCCACCTGAGCGAGCTCGAACGGTTCATCAGCGGCAAGAATTTTGAGCGCCTCTCCAAGTCGCAGTCCAAGGCGTTCTCCGACCAGCTGCATGTGCGCTCCTCGAAGGCTGGTGCCGGGACCCTTTCGAGTTCGTCCATTGTACACACGATGAACGACCTGCAGGCCTTCTATGCCTGGCTCACGACCATCAAGGGTTGGAAGGTCGATCCGGAGGCTGTTGCCCGGCTTACCGCCTTGCGGCGGGCGCTGATGGGCCACAAGTCCAAGCCGGACAAGGCACCCCCCACGCCGGAGCATATGCGTGCGATGATCACGGCCATCGGTGACAAGACCGTGTTGGAACGGCGCGATCGGGCGCTGGTGGCGTTCATCTATCTGACCGGCATGCGCGTCAGCGCAGTCATCTCGATGCTGTGTAAGCATGTGAAGCTTCTCGAGCGTCGGATTGATCAGGATGCACGCGAGGTGAACACTAAGTTCGGCAAGAACATGCTCACCACCTGGTTCCCGGTGGGCGAGGATATCGAGCAGATTGTGGTCGCGTGGTTAAAGGAGCGACAGGAAGCTGGAGCGGGCCCCGATGATCCCCTGTTCCCGGCGAAGCCCCGTCATCGGCTGCCAGGCGACACGACCCCGGAAACTGAGACGGGCTGGGTCACGACTGGCCCCCTTCGCAGGGTCTTCCGGGACGCCTGCCAGGCCGCCGGCATCGACTACATCAACCCTCATTCGGTTCGCCGCACGCTTATGCTGTTGGGCCTTGAGATGTGTGCGACCTGGGAAGAGCTCAAGGCGTGGAGCCAGAATCTTGGTCATGAGAAGCTGGACACCTCGATGGTCCACTACGGCAAACTCGACACCAACCGGCAGAACGACCTCATGCAGAGCCTGGTGCGGACCGACCTGACGGTGCGCGAAGAGCAGGAGCTGCTCATATTGTTCCGGCGCCTGCCGCCGAAGACGCGGGCCTCTGTGCTGGACATCCTCACGCCAGCGTAGCTGGAAACGGCCACGATACGCCTTGCATGGGCGGATGAAGTTGAACTAGCGCCCGGGGCGCTGGTGCATTGGGTGCCAAGGAGCCTGCTCGGCCTCAGTGTTCAACGGCGGCTTCGCGCAAATTGCCATCATTGGCGCCGAGCCGAAAAGCGAACATCCAAGCAGAACGCCTGTCGCGCGAAGTCTGTCTCGCCTACCGGTTTGTATCTCTGGGATAAAAGTCTCGGCGTTCGTGACGCTTGCCCTCATTGCCGAGACGCTCGGCGTTCGCCGATTCGGTTTCATCTATCGCCGAATGAAGAAGTGTCAGTGCTGCGCTTCTTTCCCTCCATAAAATCTTGCAGCGTGGGGGCCGGCTTATCGGCGTCTGTGATCCGTGTCTGCGACCACAGGATCGATGCCTCGTAGACTGATTTACACTGCCAATCGCCATCCAACTCGAACCAATGTTGTGCATCCGGCAGCAGTTCGAACGGCACTGGATGCAGGGCAAACGGGTTGTGAAAGACCTCGATTTCGGCGGTCCAGGGTTCGTATCGATGCGGCCAAAGATTGCCATACTCGTCGCTGGTTATGTCGAGGCAAAAGGGGATGCCACTCAGTGCTCCTGGTGCCCGATCAAAGAATTCTCCCATCCTGGTATAGCGGTAGCCGGCGGGCGCAGCCGATGCAGAGATCGGCACTCGGTTTAGCTTGGAGATTGAGCAAGCGTTGGAAAAAATTACTGCTGAAAGCTCGGCATGTTGGTCATTTGCGAACAGACCCGCCGGAAATTGGGCAGGGCCAAGAAGCGTTTCAGCAGGCATCGGCACGGCTTGCAGATAACCGTCTACCTCGGCCACGGTCGCGCCGGATCCCTGTAGATAGCCGATCAGTCCCTCACGGCTCCACATCATGGAACCAGACGCGTGGAAGTCTGCGACCGCCAGGATGAAGGGTTTCCCAGTGACATGGGGAAGCTGATCGTACCGTCTCGCGAGCTTGTTGCCGATCGTCTTTGCAAAGCGCAGTGCGACGCTTCCGAAGAAAATCTCCTCCCTGTCCGTTGGTATCTCCGCGAATGGCGCATTGACGTGATTGTAGGGCACCGGCGCGTTCGCCGTGACTGCTTCGACCCAAGCTTCGCCGCCAAGGCGGCTTTCGATCCGAAAATCGGGCGACTCGAACGGCTGCTCGACAAGCAGCCCTTGTTCTCGAAACGATGCGAGGAGCTGAGCCTCCCAAATGCGAGTGTGAAAATTGGTGGTCTGGCAGTCGCTGACCCAATTGCGGTCGGGCCTCGGCAGGGCGAGATAGAGTTGGTTCAGCGCCCATGCGGCGGGCTGACGCGCAGCAGTTGCAAGCAGTCGAAATGAATCGCTCGGCTCACGATCCTTAAGGTCAAAGAGTGGCGGGTGCGCGACGACGCCAGACGGGACAGGTTCTGGCGGTATCCCCTCGGCCAGGAACGGCTCTAAAGCTTCGACTGCCTCATCCATTGAGCCGAAACCGTTAGCTTCCCCTGTGATGGTCCAGACGGAGTCCACGCGCCGGCGCATCACTATCGTGCCAAATGTCTTGGTCGCGACGCTCCGGGTGACAATCCCGCAGGCGAGGCCATCCGACCCACCCCACGCTCCGACGGGAGACTCGTCGCCGAAGCCGTGGCCGCGGGGGAGTGATAAAGCATAGAAATCGAACTCCCACTGCGGGATTTTTCGCATTACGTCGCCTTCTGCTGTTGGGGCCGGCTAGAGGGCTTGCTTCACATAGGCCGGGAGGTTGATGTTGGCGTTCAACGCGGGGATGAAACCGGAATCGTCGACCGACGTGATCGGCGCCATGGGCAAAGGTTTCAACACCGGCGCCGCGGCCCTCATGATGTCCTGCAATGTCGAGAATTGCTGATCGTCTTCCAACTCGAAATCGATTGTGATCGCATCACGCTCGATTGCCTGAAATCCCATGATCGTAGGCGAAGGAGCGCTTGCTGCGAGCTCAGGCAGGTGCGCCAGGCCGAACGTCAACTTTGCGATCGCGGTACCAAGTGAGAGCCCGGCAAGCGGATCGCCGCCGGCTTCGGCTAAGTCGAGGACGTAATCCTTCCCGCCGATAACGATGCGTTCCTGTTCCTTGGCGTCGAAGTCAAGGAAGCCAAGGCGACCGTGCCGGGGCCTTCCATTGATCAGCACAGCCAGTACGTCGCTCTCTCGTGCGTCGATGAGCTGCGCATAGGCGTCGCCCGTGTCACCATCGAGGATCAACAGATCCGCTTTCAGTCCGCGTTCAACGCTACCGACTTGGCCCTGCCAGCCGAGCATTTTCGCGGGTGTCGATGTCACCATCCGTGACAGCTCCTCCGGAGAGAACAGTCCTCCCAGATGGTCGCTGACGATACGTGCAATCTTGAGTTCGCCCAGGAGGTTCTTGCTGCCGCTCGGAGACCAGTCGGATCCGAGTGCGATCGGCACGCTTGCGGCTTTGGCTGAAGCGACGTCTGCGGTCTTTCCGTAAAGGAGGAGGTTGGACAGCGGCGACCAGACCATCCCAGCCGCAGCGGCGATGCGTTGGAAGTCGGCCGCCTGCAACCCGGTGCAATGGATTGGGATCAGATCCGGATCGATAGCCCAAGTGTTGGGCGCATACTCGAGATCGAGGAAGCGCTGGCGCGCGTCCTGATCGGTTCCTTCGCTGAGGTGATAGAAGAAGGGGCGATCCTTCTGAAGCGCCGGGACGAGTTCAGATGCGATCTCGGCTGCGGTGTAGTCCAGTGTTTGGCCGCTGGCGGCTGGGAAGGCAGGGTCGCGCGGTGCTTCGACGTTGCGGGTCAGGCCCTGGTACCATTTTGAGCCGCCGCCTCGGCTCAGGCCTTGCGTTGTCGTCGTCCCGCCAAGCAGCGACCGGCATTCAACGAAGCGCGCGATGCTGCGGGGGTAATCGACATCAACGTTGCCGCCGATGACATTGGCGGGGAGGGAGATCGAAACCTTGTAGTCGGGTTCGTGCTCGCGCCACTGATTTCTGTTGGTGTAGAGCTTCGGGACATTCCAAAGCGGCAGGAAATTGTAGCTCAGGTGGTTATGGAGTTCGATCAGGCCTGGGTAGATCGTCCCGTGGGTGTCAATCGGCGTGATGCCTGCGAATTCGTTTGGGACATGAGCAGGGTCGGCGACGACGGCGGCAATGCGGTCGGCTTCGATGCAGATCGCGCCATGAGGATAGATTGTGCCGTTCCCATCCATCGTGACGATTCGTCCGACGAGTACCTGTCGAACGCCGTGAACTGCTGCAATGAAATTTCCCATCTGAACTCTCCCCAGAGACTGAACTTGAAATTCTTAGGCGTTCTCATCCTGCGGTGACGGTTGGTCGGCGCGGTGTCGCTGGCTTCCCAAGGCCCGGTAGCGTTGGAGTAGCGTCTGAAATTCGTCCCAAACTTCAGTTTTTGCTTTGATCTTCATGATGAGCAGAGTGGCAATCGTCATTGAAATGCCAAGCTCTGTCATTGTGCGGTGAAAATCGTCGTCGTCGAGCTCGGGATGAAGGATCAGAGTTGCCAAGCCGGTTTCTGGATGCTCGATATAGTGCCGGTTGAGGGCCGTGACACTCACGTGAGCCGCGTCACCGGAAATATCGCGATAGCTGCGATAAAGCCGATCGAAGTCGCTGCCCTCAAGGAGCGTCCCGAGTTTAATTGCCTTCGCGCCCTGGAGCCCTTGATCGACAAATTCCTGCAACTGTTGCCTGACGTCGTCCGTACCGCTGAACGTCTTTGCATCGAGATGAAGAATGGCCCGCGAACGCCGACTCTTGAAGTCGTCATCCTTCATCTTTGCGACGAAAGCCGAATTCTGGTCCAGCGCTATGAGATACATCGTGGCCTCAAGGAGGCCGCGGGAATGGATGCGAAAATCAAGCTGTCGATCGTTTTCGAGCAGTAGCAGGGTGCCCTCGAACAGCGTCAGCGCTCGGGCGTACAGCGCCATTTTGAGCGCTATCAGCTCCCGCTCCTCGTCTGACGCAACATCGACCGGACCTTCTGCCGTGAACCGCCGGTCGGCGTCGACATAGTCGAGCATCCAGGCAAGCCATTGGGATGAGCGCGATTGCTGTTCGGTCACGGAAAATAGCTCCGAAAAAAGTGGTATGGCTGAGGCTGCCTAACAGAATTTCGCGAGAGCGCGTTGCCACCGGTACGAGTATAGGTTGGGCGGAGGGGGTTGAGTTTTGTCCTCCGACAGCCACATTCGTTTTTCACTGTCACGGCCCCGATTTTCATTGAGGTATTTCATGGTAGATGAACGTCATGAGGGATGATTTGCAAGAAATACTTTCAGTATTCGCGACCGCGGTGCGTGCCCTTCTGCAGGATAAGAATATTGCCTATGCGGATCCTTCCGAGCGGGCGCTTGTCGCTCGGATCCGGGATCTCTTGCATGGGGAATATGCCGGCTGGTCGATCGATTTGGAATGGAATCGCCGCGAGGACGTGATCAAGCGCCTTCGCTATGACCTGAGCGATGATGAGTTGATTGGGAAGGACGCGATCGTGCCTGCCTGATCGTACATCGGGTCGGGAAGCGTGAAAATGTGCTCGTCGTCGAGGTCAAGAAGTCGAGCAACAAGGACTTCGAAGGGGACATCTGGAAACTAAAGGGAATGACGGAGCAGGCCGGGGCTTACGGGTATCTGGTTGGGCTTCATCTGGTGATCGACGTGAAGGCGGGGATCGCGCCGCGTTGCGTTGTCTATGTCGACGCTGCGTTGAACGAAGAGTTGACAGAGTGGATGCGCGCCGAGCTGGGGTGAGCAGATTGACTGCGGATCCTGTTGAGATCGTAAAACTGCTCGGCCGCTTTACCGGGCCGGATCTGACGCGGACATTATCGCGCATCGAAGGCGCGATGGGAGGCGTGTCGGCCGGCGATTGCACGGGCTTTATCGCAAATGCCGGGGCTGGCCGTGAGGTATTGGCGGCCGCGGCCGGCATGAAGCGACTTGCCGGACAGATCAATGTCACAATCCACGCGCTCGGCATCCTCATGTGCCTGCCACATATTCTCGAGCCGGACGAGCGCGTCGAATCTGTGTCTCTCGGTGCGGGAAATACGGGCCGCGATTTCGATCTGGAGACGAATGTTCGGGTTGCCGAGTTCAAATTCATTCAGTGGAGAGGCGGGCCCGAGACGATCCGTCAGAATTCGGTTTTCAAGGATTACCTGCTGCTTGCGGAGCATCCAACGTCGAAGCGCAAGCACCTCTATTTGCTCGGAACGGAGCATGCGATTAGGTTCTTGCGAGGTGGTCGCGCCATGTCGAGCGTCTTGAGCAGAAACGCCAAGCTGCAGAGAATGTTTACGGAGCGGTTCGGGGAGCGCTTCCGGACGGTCGGCGATTATTACGCGGCTCACGCCAGCGCGGTTCAGATCGAGGATGTTTCGCCCTGGCTTTCGGAATTGGCGGAGGAGTTGATCGCGGAGCCGGATATGGACGTGAGCGATTGAAGTGCATCGCAGATGAGCGAATGTGTTGGCAAAGGGGAAAACAGTAAAGGGCTGGGATGGGGAAAACGCTTTACATCATCGGAAACGGCTTCGATCTGCACCACGGAATTCCATCATCCTATAAGGCGTTCGGCGAGTATCTCCGGCGGTCGGATGCCAAGACCTATGAGGTCGTCAAAAAATACTTCGAGATGGATGCTCAGTTCTGGGCCGAATTCGAGGATCGGTTGGCCTCTTTCGACAGCGATTCGCTAATCGAGGACGCGTCCAACTTTCTGGTCGGATATGGTGCCGAGGATTGGAGCGACGCATACCACCACGATTACCAGTACGAGATTCAGCAGGCGGTCGAGGCGATCTCGACGACGCTGCGGTTGCGTTTCGCCGAATGGATACGCCAGCTTCCTGTCCCATGGGCTGCTGAGTTCAGCGGGCAGCGCGTGCCACTCGATCCGTCGGCGGTCTTCTTGAACTTCAATTACACGCCGTCGCTGCAACGCCTGTATGGGGTTCCCGATATCAACGTGTTGCACATCCATGGAGCGGCGGCGAACCCAACGGAGACGTTGGTGCTGGGCCATGGATGGGAGCCCGATCCGAACCCGGATCCCTACCGTTTCGAGCAGGATCCGGAGGGTGCGGATATGCGTGTCGTCGAAGGGCAGGGGATTGTCGACGACTACTTCAGGGACACGTTCAAACCCACCGCCAAAGTCATCGAGAATAACGCAGCCTTCTTTGCCGGGCTGTCGGATGTCGATCGGATTGTTGTGATGGGTCATTCGGCGTCGGAGGTTGATCACCCGTATTTTGAGGAGGTCATCGCGAATATCGACGTCAAACGGGTGCGCTGGAAGGTCAGCTACTATGGGGATCTTGATGGGCTGAGTAAGCGCATGGAATCGCTGGGTGTGCCGGCCCACCTGACAGAATATGCGTTGCTGAATGCGTTTTGAGCCATTGAAGAGCTTTGAAATCGGAGGGGGATAAATTTTGCGACGATCGTCCACGAGCAGACATTCCAGACGTCGGCTGTGGGCCAGAAGCTGCCATTGGTTTAGAATCTCGCAAATGACCGTGATGGGGGTCGAAAGCTGACCAGGCCGAGTTTGCCCGATCGGGCAGCCCCAGAATGGCAGCTTACCGCGAGCGCTCCTCAGAACCGGACCGTTCGGAATCGGCCCCCGAACGGTTGTGACACGCGCGTTTCATACTCGGCCAATCAAGGCCGAGGAGAACTCACATGGGCCATTCTCAATATGATGATGCCAGCCGCGAGCGCGCAGCTTGGAACGCCGGCAAGAAAGTGGGCACGAAGCGTCCGCTTACGCAGAAGCAGATCTGGGCCGTTCGCTTCTTTCTCGATAGTCAGCGCCGCATTCGTGACCGTGCTCTGTTCGACCTTGCGATAGACAGCAAGCTTCGCTGCTGCGACCTGGTCAAGACAGGCAATATCCGTGCGATCCAGATATTGCTCGGTCATTCCAAGATCGAGAACACGATCCGATACCTTAGGGTCGACGTGGAGGATGCGCTGCTCCTGACGGAGCGAACCGAAATCTGAATTTAAGCGGTTATCCGTCTCATCGCGGATGACCGCTTCGACGCGCATGTTCCCTGCCTGTCGGTCTTGGGGGGGAAGCGGACAGGCAGCTATCCAATGTGCAATGGCCGCTTCGCGCCCTCATTCCCGCTACTCGACTTGACTCGGCCAGTTCCCAAAAGCGTACGCGCCGCAATCAATTCCAGGTATGTTGCAGGCTCTAGGCAGTTCCCCATCCCGAGATGGTGTCGAGCCTCAAGGGCGAGAGGACGCCAGAAATGGGTTTCGGTGAACAACTGGGTGATCGCCTCATCGCCAACGCCGGCTCGCGCTAGCATCGGGATCGGTTCGGTATTGACCACCGTTTAGGGTCTGGGAGTCCCTACCCCTGGCAGGGCGGGATCGTACCAGCCGCGAGCCTGGCTGATGAGAAGCTGATCGCCTAGACCGGCCTCTATAGCGCTCAACGCAAGAACAGCGCTTTCTTCCACCGTCACCGGAACCTGCTTACTTCCGCACCTTATCGGGAGCGCGATCCCGATAAGGTAAATCCGAGAAAAGCATCTTGATGTCATCTCCCAATGCCTTCTTGGCGGCTCGCAATGCCGAGCTCGCATACCGGTCGTTGCCCCGGCCAGCGCTTCCGGACAAATAGGACCATAAGCTGTACGAGGTCCCCATTGAAAAACTCGGGCCGGCGGTGTTCCGCCCTAAGCGGCCAAGTGCCTGCATAGCTGGCGGCCACGGATCAGCCTCTCGAAGGTCAGTTAGCCTTTCAGCGAAAACGACCTTGGCTCCGGCTTGACCCCAGTCGGCGGTCGGCATCCAAGTATACTGCGTGTTGGGCGAGTAGTCGCCGTACTGATCCACATCGTGCTGCACTACTACATCGAAGCGGATTGGCATGACGCCAAAGTGGGGGAAGTGATCGGTCAGTTCGGTGAAGCTTGCTTCCACGACCTCCTTCACGAGCAACTGGGTACGCTCGAAATGCTCAACAAGCAGTGCCCGCAGGCCCTCGGGGTCGGCTTTTAAGTCGTGCTCGTTCGGGGATCGGGTATAGAGCCGCTTCTCGAGACTGACCCGACCCTGGATGAGGGTATCGAGGTCGCCCAAAAGTTCCATCATCGGATAAGGTCGACGGCCGAGCAGGGCGCCACCGCCGATCCACTGTGCACCGTATGGCTTGAGCATTTGATGCAGGTCCTTGAGCGAAGCCCCCGGTTTCCATTCGAGGCGATACCTGCCTTTGAGATCGAGCAGCCTCATGGCAGTGCGCTCCTCGACCCACAGCAAGCCCCCTTCTAGCCGACAGGCATCAAGCAGCGCGAGTAGCGCATCGCGCAGATGGGTCATTCCGATCAATGCGCCGCTGTCGACACGGTAGCCCATGCCGCCTAGCCATTTTCCGTATAGGATCCACTGCTCGGACAAAGCGGAGGTTTGCACAGGCGCCCCGTCGTTCGCACGGGCGAAGAATTCGTATGTGAGCTGTTGGGTCTTGCCCTCCAGATCGCCGCGAATACCGAGGAGGTCAGCATGCGGCCCTGCGAGGTGCTGCCTCACCCTGTCCGCAATGGTCGGCAGATGGCGTTGAAGGGGCAGTTCGATACCGGCGAGTATTCCGGACAAGATAGTCTCGGCGCCATTCGGGCCTGCATAAGACGACGACACGTCTGCGCGATATCGCAACGCTATCATCGCGGCTCTCAGGTCAACCGCGACGATGCGCGCCCATATGGCCGCCTGCAGCTCTGCTGACGATGCCAGTGCCATGAGCAACGGAGGGTAGTTACTGTCGGCGACCAACGTCTCCGGTTTCAGTGACGCGATGATTTCGGGTGCCGGGGACCGCAACTGGGCGGCGGCTCGCAGATAGTCGGACAGTGCCTCGTGCTGAAGCTCGACGCCTCCATCTCGCGAATATAGGGCGTCATTGGCGAAGAGCTCTTCCAGGTCAGTTTCTTCGAAACCGCCATCGTGAGCCAGCTTCATCAGTGCGACGACCGGCATCGGCGCCGCTGTGGTAGCCTGCGCGATGAGCGTCAGCAGGTCGCGCAGCCGCAGTCTGCGTACGTTTGGCATCGACCTCGGCAAGAGGCGGTCGAGCCAGCTCTCGAACAAGGTCTCGATGCGGGTCGGCATCTCGCAGCTCGCCCGATAGTGTTCTAGCGAGAGGTCCAACAACAGCGGATGCGGCCATAGCGACTTGAGAAAAGCAGTTCCGTCTCGGATGAAGCCCCGCGCTGCACGTTCGGACCCAAGGACAGTACGGCTCAATTCGAACTGCTCCTCGTCGTTGAGTGGCAGCAGTTCGACTTCAGGGACCTCGAGCCTTTGAAGTCGGGAGTGGGGTCGGCTGAGGATTTGCAGGCGCGTCTTGGGATAGTCTCTGCACATCAGGGCCAGGGTGCCTTCCAAGGCAACCCTATCTCCCAGGGGCACGCGATCAAACCCGTCCCCGATGATAGTGATACCGTGTTCCTTCATCAGTTGGACAGCCGCAGCCCGGATGAAGTGCGGGCAGTGGGCGGTCACGCGGTCGGTCAGGAAGTTTTGGAAAGCCAAACTCTCGGTCGGCGCGTCAGGCAGGAACACCAGCACTGGCAAACGGGTGTCCGTTCCGGCTGTTCGGTTCTCGATTGCACGGGCGGCGAGATAGTCGGCGAGTCTGGTCTTGCCATAACCCGACGGTGCGTAGACGACGACGCCACCTTCGAACTGGCTGGCGATTGCCTCGATGTCGACGTCCTCTCGCCGGCCGTTTCGCGCCCGACGGGAAATGAACGGATATTGCCGCGATCGTTGGTATTCCGCGTCCTCATAAGCCGAGAGATCTTCCAAAACCTGCCTAAGCGGCTTGTGCGCGAGACTTTTCGCGTATGCCACGACCGCGGGAATCGACAATAGGCGCTCGACCTCCCATCGCCTTGCCTCGAGATCCAGGACAGTGCATTCAAAAACGAGCTCGCTTGATAGCGTCGGCTGAAGTTGCCAGACTTCGAACCTCACCCCGTTGCACGTGATGAGCAATGGAGCTTTCAGGTGTGTAGCATAGGATTCACCTTGCTCTTTCCCGTCGTCCAATGCTTTGCCGGGAGTCTTGGCCTCGATTGCGATCAGCGAGGTATCGCGACCGTGCGGCTTACCGGAAAACACGGCGATATCGGCCTCATGCTTGCGGCCTTTTGTGCCCGAGCGAAAAATTACCTTATACTTCCACGCGATATGGATGTTTCGGTCATAGCCGAGATGGTCCAGGAGAGGAGCGAGAAGCTTGGTCTCGACCTCGGCCTCGTTGGCGTAGGTAAGCGATGCGATGCCTTGCCAGAAATCTTCGGAGGTATTCATGCTGCGGTCCTCTGTCGCCATGTCGACAGGCAGAGGTCCTTGACCAGTGCGGTCTCCGGCCATGATCGTCTGGCGGGGCGGCTAATCGACTGCGCCGTTGATTAGAAGCGTCCATCTACGGCATTAGGAACTATCCCCCGTCAACTGTCGCATTATTTTTGCCGAATGATTCACAGGGCCGTATGCTTCCGTCATGAGTGCCAGTTTGCAAACGCCGACGAAGAAATCCGCGCCAGTATCACCGTCTGGCGCAAACCAGCGCGACAATTTCACCGAACCGACCAAGCGGCTCATGGGCCAACGTGTTGGATGGCTATGCTCCAACCCGGCGTGTACCAAGCCGACTGTCGGCCCGCAAAAAGGCGGTTCCGGCACGATGAACATAGGCGTTGCGGCGCATATCACGGCGGCCTCGGAGGGCTTTGCGCGTTACGACGCTCGATTGACCCGGGAAGAACGGAAAGCACCGGAAAACGGCATCTGGCTTTGTAGCGACCATGCTCACCAGATCGACCATGACGAAAAGGCATTCCCGGTCGAATTGCTCCACAAGTGGAAGAAGGACGCGGAGGAAAGGGCGTTCGAACAACTACTCACGGGTGGGCGCGCTCGCGTGGAGCCCATGGGCGCCGGACTCGCGGAGGCCCTTGGATATCTGCGCCAGCAGTTTGGCCTTCCGGAGAGCGAGGACTTGCCTGACCTGTTGGAAAGGGTGCGTTCGGCAGCGCAACGCCACATCGAGACATTTTCTCAACAGGGTCCCGCCCATGCGGTTTCACTCTACCTCACAGCGGCCTCATCCCAGGGCAGGTCATTCACGCACGTCGAAATGGCCGCAGCACTCCGGTCGTGTGGCATCCTGGACCTTGTGGCCGAACCGGGTCAGGGTAAGTCGACCACATTGGTACAGCTCGGTGCCACACTATTGGAAGGCGGGCCCCTTCCCCTGCTGGTCCCGCTCGCAGAAGTCGGCCAGAGCGTCGACGACCTCTTTACATGGATGGCGGCTCGTCAGGCATTTACGGGTATCCGTTCGGATCATCTCAAGTTCCTCGCGGCGCACGGAGAAATAGCGTTCCTGCTGGACGGATGGAACGAGGTGACACCGGCCGCGCGGCTGGCGCTCATCAAGACCATGCGAGCGCTTAGGCGTGAATTTCCGCTTCTAGTTATCTGCATCACCACACGTCCGCAGGCCGCTGCGGTGCCGTTTGTTGCGCGGACGATTCATGTGGAGTCGCTCTCCGACGAGCAACAGGAGGAGCTGGCGTCGAGGCACGGCAGTGTTGGGCAGGACCTGCTGGACCGCGTGCGCAGAACCTCTGGTGTGCGGGACCTTGCCAGAATCCCGTTCTATCTCCAGGCCCTCCTGCAGGTTGGAGATGCCGGCGCACTCCCCACGTCGAAGGAGGGCACGATTGCGCTGCTGGTGAAACAGCATGAAGACATTCCCGAACGCGCCGAGCAACTTCGACAAAGCATGCTGGGGCAACACCGGCGTTATCTGGGTGACCTGGCCGTCGCCATGATGCAGGCGCGGACCACGGCGCTGGATGACACGGCAGCACGACAGTCCCTAAGGGCAACCAACGCGAAGTTGTTGGTCGAAGGATTGGTCCAGAACGCCCCTGAACCAGCCAGCGTCCTAGAAATCCTCGTCGCCACCCATGTGCTGATACATGGCGAAGGCGACACATACGCCTTCCAGCACCAGCAATTTCAGGAGTGGTATGCCGCCGGCCATGTCGAGGCAAGAATGCGTGACCTTCCCAAGGACGCTAACCTTGAGAGCAGTTTCGCCCAAGAGCTTCTAAATGATCGGTTGTGGGAAGAAGCAGTTCTCTTTGCATGTGAACGTCTTGCGATGGACGCCTCTGGTGCCGCGATCGTCGCCCAAGCGGTGAGACTTGCGATGTCGGTGGGACCGATGCTCGCGGCTGAAATTGTTTATCGGACGGGAGACGCCGTCTGGGCATTGGTTTCTGCCGAAGTGCAGGCCTTTGCACGGGCATGGCATCGGGCCGATCAGGTGGATTTGGCGGTTGGATTCATGATGAAGACGGGCCGTGCTGACTTTGCCGATCTTGTTTGGCCGCTCGTTTCCAACTCAAGTGATCAAATCCAAAGCGAAACTCTACACCTGGGCGACCGCATCCGTCCGACCGTTTTCGGCGATCACCTGCAAGGTGACTACGAGCACCTGCAGGAGCGGGTTCGGGAAAGACTTGTGTCCGGTCTGATCTTCGGCGGGGGCATCGAAGCGCTCGAAACAGCGTTTGACCTCGCGAAGCGGGATCCCGGCGTCGAGGTCAAGTCCGAAGCAGTTGCGGCATTGCTTTTCCGCGGCGCCCCCCGGCAGGCGGCAGCGGTGCTCGACGGCGCGGACGATGCGGTGTGGCGACGCGTCGCTGAACGGGATTATTTCGACGGACTGACGGTCCCGCACGTCCTGACGCGCTTGCGAACGCTACAAGAGGAGGACGCCAAGGCAAACTCAAGTCCTTCCCGCAGCCTTGCTCGCTTTACCCGCAAGGCCCAGATTTCAGGGGACGTCGCCGACCTCGATGTCATCCTGCGCGACGAAAAGCTGGACCTCCATGCAGACAGCACGGCGGCCGCATTCCATCAGGCCGTGAACGCCTTTCCAGCAGTCGTTGCAGCGGCGATGCAGGATCGGATTCTGGCTGACTTTCCATTGCCATTCCGGGTGCAGGGATACCTGTCGCCACAGCCAGTCAGTGAGGCGGCGGAACTCGCTAACATCGTCAAGGATGGTCAGAAGGTCGATGAGCGCACTGGCGGCGCACTCTTCCTCGCGGGCCCCGGCATCACTACGCGGATGATAGGCGAATTTCTTGCGCTCAAGTCCCAGATCTATGCGAACGGGATGCCGACCTCGGAGCAGTACGCGCCGCTGGGGCTGCTTCGGGACAAGATATCAGCTACGCGCCCGGAGGCGTTCGTCGAAGCCATCGTGTCGTTCGCAGCAATCAAAGACCATGGCGATATCGAGGCGCTTGCAGACCTCATCACCGCCCACGGCAAACACGGCACGAACGAGCGCATGGACGACATTCCAGCAGAAGCACGCCGCAAGCTCGTTGAAGCCCTGAACGGGTGGGCGGAATGTCTGATCGCTTCCGGAACTCCGTCACGCCACGACATGGCAGAGGTCGTGGATGCCATGCGGCGGGTGCCGGACCCGTCACAAATGAAGTGGGTCTCGGCATTCCTGCGGGAGGACCTCAAGCAGCGGGATGCGCTCAAGGAGTTGGCCAGGACGGGCCGCGACCGGGAAGCTCTGAACGAATGGCGCATCAGTCATGCGTTGTCATACCGGCAGGCGCTCTACGAGATTGGTTCCGACGAGGCGTACGAGGTTGCAAAGTCGTTGCTGCGGAATCCCGAGTTTGGCCATGACGCGGCGGTTGCTCTTCGGCTCATCGCTATGCCCGCTCTTTTGGAGAAGCGGGCCAACGTATGGCCCGACTTGGATGGCGCCCAGTCAGCGCGTGAGAGGAAGTCCAGCCAGCCCGGACTCTCCCTTGATGCGGCCGAAAGCATACTCGACGTCGTGGAGGAGCTGGCAGCATCTGAACCACCCCATGGGCGTGCCGTCGCAATGGCCGCGATTGCCGTCGTCATGCCGCATGCGGAGCGGCCAGAGTTGATGGCTAAAATTGGGAGCTTCGAGGCGACATCATACACCAAGCTCGACTTCTTCAACGGCATGATCGTGGGTGGGCTGCTGCCTTCGTCCGACTTGGTGTTACAGGAATTCCGCAAGGTCCTGGCCGAGAAAGGGGACCGGTGGTGGGACGAGCAGACATCGTACGCGATGTTCAGTTGGCTGAAAGTGTTCCCGAACACCGACCACCCCGAGTCTGTTTTTGATGCCTTGGCACTCGTGCTTGAAAAGAACCTTTCGAGGTGGCGGATCAGGGATATCCTGCCCCAGCTCAGGCTTTTGGACGTTGAAACAAGAGCACGCATGTTGCGTGAGTTCGCTCTCAAATTTCCTGACATGCGGTCCGAGCATGAGTGGTTCGACCAGGTGCAGAAGCTGGGGTTCCGCCCGGCGATGGACCTGCTGCTCCAAGGAGTTGAGGGAGACTTGGGGGAAGGCTTCGACCTTAGGTCGGGCCATATTCTACTGCCTGAACAGCTCGCGTACGCCATGGCGGGCGATGATGAATCCTATCCCTTCGAGAAACTGGCCGCGGCACGCTCTGACCGAGCAAAAGCGCTGCTCTTCTCTATTCTTTTGAAAACGTCTTCCGTCGACGGCTTGATAGCCGCGGCACGCTCCCCCGTGGGGCAGCGGGTTATCCGCCAGCAAGGAGAGCGCGGTGTACAGGACATGATTTATACCAAGGAGCCGCATAGCCCTGACGGAACGTCCTACGAGCTGAGGCCGCGCAACGCTTCCGAGCTCCGGCGGCAGTTGTTCGCATTGACGGCGTCTCCCGACAAGGACCAGGCGGCGTTCGCGGTGGATTACCTGACCCGCATTGACATGATCCGGGAGGGAGATGGGGCTATGGAGGATGAGCCGAGACACCCTGATATTTGCAGTGGCCGACCTTGGCCCCATGTGGCCTCCTTGCATTGACGCACTCGGGTGCCCGCCGGGGGCGGCCATGGATAATCCGCTATTGCCACACCGGATGCCGAAGTCCGCTCTCCGTGGCCCTTCGCCGAAAAGCCGTCGGTCAGCTACCGGCCCCGTTCCGGTCGTTCAGGTGACCATAACAAAGGCCTAAAATCGGAGACGCACCGCATACGGCTCGACCGCGCATTTCGGGCTGGATTGCAGTGCCGCTAGCTTGCGATGAAGTTAGGAGTGTTGCTATCCGACCGGTCCCAGAGCCTAGACCTCAAATTGGTCCGAGCATGGAACATCCGCATTCGCCAAAAGATTACGGCGACCGAGGGTCTTTGCGATCGTCATCTGACGAATGGCAAGGCATTATTGCGGAGTTCAGCTCAGGGAGCCTCTCACGTCTCTTTGGCGAGCAAGAAGTTGCTGCCAAGATGCTCACGGCTCTTCTGCCTCCGCCGGTCAAGATGTCGTGCGCGCAAGAAATTCGAACTGCGGGCTCGACAGGAGCCGTAGACTTTGCCTTCCTGTGCTCACACTTTCGGTCGCTGGGGGGGCGCTGATGAACGTTGCTTGGGGGGCTCGTCTCAGCGACGAGACCAAGGGTCTCGACATATTGGGAATTCGCGCCCTCGATCAGGGGATCGAGGCGTCGCTCACGAACGGGGTCACCACGATCTCGATACGTGCGCGCTACATTTCGATCCTCACCTGGGCGATCGGACAATACTTCTCGGACGAGAGCGCCGACGGTCGGACGAGGCATGACCACCAAGCGAGAGCGGTATACTTCAACCGTGTGCGCTTCCTCGTGCTCGCCGCGACATTCTTCGATGAGCACGCCAGCCCGGGCGTCCTGGGTTCCGATCAATTCACGGGTGAGATCGCTGCGCTTCGCAAAGGCCAGGCCGTGGCGATGCCTACGATTGGCAATCTTGCTATCTTGGGCGCCTACTTCGGTCCTGCCAGTGCGCTCGGTCTGGTGGAGTCTCGCCCGGGATCAAGTGGGTTACCTTTCGGCCTGACGGCAAGAGGCACCGAATTGTTCCGAGACCGTCAAGCGGCGCTCGTCGGCTCCGGGTTGTCGGAGCTGCTGCGCGGCGGCGGCAATCTCGGTCCAGATACGGCAAGGGCTGCGGTGCCCGCATTTTCGCTGGGGCGCCTTGGCGAGTTCGGGCGCGAAGGTGAGCTGCTGCGAAAAGCGGTGGAGGAGCCGTGGGCCCCCAACAACATCATGGCCGCAAAACGCGTTGCCGCGGCGTACGAGCGCCTGAATGCTACGCGCGCCTGGCTCAGCAAGGAGCTGTGTGGGCAGCCCCTTAGTGCCAACGATCTGATCGTCCGCAACTACGACCGAGCGGTGCGCACAGGCGCCTCCGGTATTGAAAGAGAATGGGCGAGCTTCGAGTGGCATCGCCGAGTCCATTTCGCCCTGGAGCTGCTGTTGTCGGCCGTGACGAGGACGCTGGCGGTGGATGGCAGCAGGTCTGTCGCTGCGATCGTCGCTCACTGGACCGCCTGTCGGGTGGAGGATGAATTGGCCGCCGACTGGGACAGGGCGATCGGAGAAGTTGTGTCGAGCATCGACATGAGCCGCTTCGAAGGCGGCTTACTCCGGCCAGCGGAATTCTTGCGCGAGCCTCCTCTGCAGGCGTTGGAGGCCATGAGGATCCTGATGATCCAGGCGCGTATTGCGTCCGCGATCGCTGTCGGGCCAGAGGCCGGGGCCGTGCGCCTGCCTCCGGCCGCTCGAGCGATCCAATTGGTCCAGGAAGGGAACGGCACGCTGGCCGAAGTGCTGCACGAGATCTGCGACGAATGCGTGGTGAAGAGGCATATCGCCAATACCATGCGCAAGATGGGCAACAATCAGGACTGTTCTCTCCGGTTCTATCCGGACGGCCCGTTGCTGGTACCCACCAACATCGATTTCAACCCGGCCTATTCGGGTAGCCGGCTGCAGAACACCATTCGCATTCTTTCGGATGTGGGAATGCTCGAACCTAGCGCCAACGCATCGATGGCGGTCGCACCATGAACGAGGTCAATGTTCTTCAGAAGCTGGTCGATGGAACGAAGCGAGCCACGACGGCAGTGGTACTCACCCACAACATCGACTTCGTTTTCGCCCAGTCGGTCCTCGCCAACCGATTGCGCCGAAGCGGCGCACCCAGACTGACGATATTCGCAGATGCAGGGTGCGCTGCAGGCTCATTCGGACGACAGGCGGATTTCGTTCACAGCCTCGGACGCTCGTTCCGCGTGGTCCCGGTGGACCTGGGAGCGGGCCGGCGTTTTCATCCCAAGGCGATATTTCTGGCCGGCCCCGAAGGCGCAAGTCTGGCAGTGGGAAGCGGCAATCTTGGCCATGGCGGCTGGAGCGGCAATCAGGAGATATGGACCTACTACGACTTTCCGGGCGAAGGGGGGCCAGAGATCGCGGCATTTCGAGACTACTTGATCGAAGTCTGCGATCTCGCCGGCGCGAACGACGCGGTGCGCGAGACGGTCATGAGTCCATTCAAGTCGGAACCATGGGCGGCCGGACTTCCCCAAGCGGGCGGCCTGCTTGCGCTCCCCGCGGACAGGTCTCTCATGGACCGAATGCTTGAACGGCTTCCGGGAACCCCGTCGTCTGTCGATGTCGTCGTGCCCTATTTCGACGCACAAGGGGCTGCGCTGAGCACCTTTGCCAGTGGCGTCGCAGTGCCGGTCCGCGTCATGATCCAGCGTGGGAAGGAAGGGCTGTCCTCTGGTGCGGCATCCGGCTTGCCACCCCTGGTCAAAGTCGTTGGCGTCGCTCCGCTCGCAGATGAGCGCCGAACGATCCACGCCAAGTTCTACGCTGCGCATTACCCGGATCACGTCATCCTGATGGCCGGCAGCGCCAACTGCTCACGCGCCGCCCTGATGAGCACGCGATCCGGTAACGCCGAGCTGATGGCGCAGTCTCGGCTCCATCCAAAGGAATATGAGGTTCTGGTTGCGAGCCTCGTCATATCCATCGAACCTCCTGTACTTCCGGCAGCAGCGCCGAGCGAAGACTGGGACGCCATCGAGGCCCCAGCGGTTCGGATCGTCTCTGCGAGCTTCGAGAGCGGCAAGCTCACTATCCGCTGCGTCTTTGCAGCCGGTATTCTTGGCCCCTATGTGAAGGTCCTCCTCTATGATGGCGCGCACGCGGCAGCTGCGGATGGCGACGGGGCATTCCGGCTAGACGTGTACGAGCCGGGTTCCCGCGTTCATGTCGAGGTTCAGACGAACGACGGTAGCGTTCGAAGCGCGCCGATGTGGATCGATCATGAGGCGGTGCTCCGCGTCGGAAGGCGCGAACTCGACGTTCAGGCAAAGCTCGGTGCGGGCGAAGGTCCCATCGGGTCGGAAGGTCTCATCGACATCTTCACCCTGATTGTGGAGCATCTCGACAGCCCTGTGCCGTGGTCGGGCATGATTGGCAGACCGAGGGAACCCTCAAATCAACAGTACGACCTGGCTGACGTGTTCTCTGACGGGTTTGGACGTCGAAGCAATGGGGCGATGCCAGGCGGGGGCTATCTGGCTACGGACGAATGGTCCTTGATGAACGACTACTTCCGGCTGGGAAGCGCAAGATCGGAAAAGGACCCTCCGACCGACGAGCCGGACCACCTGACCGGCGAGGGAACCGACGAACCAACGCCTCCCAACGACCGAGGGAACGCTTCGATCGATCCCATCACGCCGTCGCAACTGCAGAAGCTCAATCGCTTGATGGACCGGGCGGTGGCTTCCATGGGATCGATGAAATTCCTCCTGAGCCGGCCGCCTGCCCGGCTCGCCGCCGACCTCCGAACGATGGCGTTGCTCCTTGGTATCGCGCGTCGGCGGACCGGCATGGACAGGAAGAAAGTAGATGCGGCGAGCGCGAAGCTGTTCTACGCGCTGTTCGTGGGAGACGGGACACGTCCTCTGCTCGACGCTTACGTGGAAGCGCATCCCGAGGCTCCGGCAGCCATGTGGTCGCCAGAGTTGACGGCGGCGATGACCCTTTGGGTGGCAGACCTCACCGATAGGAGCCTGGCCGGGGAGTGGTTCGAATTTGCCGCCGTACGATTGGCGGCGGCTCATCCCTGGTTGGCCGATGGCGGGGAGGAGACCCTTCTGAGCCTTGAGCGGCTGTCGATCCATGTCTCTAGCCTTGCGGAGGCATTGCCGGAGTTCCGGGTGAGCTGGGTTCGCGGCGCCGCGGCAGTGCAGGCGTTGGAGCACTTCCTGATCCGGACGCCGGACCTGGTCGCATCGACGGCGCGAGATCGCATTTCCAGTGGGGAGATCGTCTGGGTCGCCAGTCAGCTCGCCGTCGCCGAGACCGGATACGACCGCCGAAACAAGGGGAATTTCCTGCTGCTCAAGGAACGCCGCCGAGCGAAGTTCGCCGGGAGCCACGCTATCCCGATACTCGATGTGGCCGACGGACTTGATCTGCCACCGGACGTCGTCGGCACTATAAAGAGTATCGTCGTCCCCCTTTTGCCCTCGGAGGCCCGCCGATGAGGAAAGAAGCTGGTCCAGCGATGCGCATATCCCTGCTGGATTCGGCGGCCGCCGCCCGACTTCTCCCTGAGCTGATGAATAGGCACGACCGGATATCGATTGCCGTGGCGTGGGGGAGCATGATTCCATTGGCCGAGGTGTTGCTCGTCAATTGATCCAAATTCGAGAGCGTCCTACTCGGCGTCGACTTCTGCGCGACCGATCCGAAACTCATCGATCGCCTCGTCGATATGCCGAACGCTTATGTCGCTCGCAGCAGACCCGGGTGTTTCCATCCTAAGATATTCTACTTCGAGACTGCGGGTCGCGCGGAGGCGATCGTCGGCAGCGCCAATTTCACGGACGGCGGCCTCGAAAAGAACTTCGAAGCCTGTGTGCATGTCGACGGCGCTTCCAGCGACGCGTTCTTCGTCGACCTTCGCGATCAGCTTGCACGGTACGAAGACTTGCGCCTCCCCATCACCCAAGCCCTGGCCAATAGCTACCGACGCCAGTCCGCGCCAGCCCGTGCGACTCCTAAGCCTAGCAATCCCATCTTCCCCGACGATCCCGAGAGGTGGGAAAGGATCAATGCACCGCTTGCGACGATGGCATGGGACGACTTCGCGAATCTTACCAAGGCCAATCGCTATCACGACTACAGTAAACGCATGCAGTTGATCCGAGCCGTCCAGCAGATGTTTGCCAAGACGCGATCGTTCGCCGACCTGTCGGCTGCAGAATGGAAGGCGATTGCAGGCATTCTCGGCCGTGTTGAAGCCGTCGCTGCCGGCCTGAGCCATCTTGACTGGGGTTGGTTCGGTTCGATGGGAGGCGCAGGTACCTTTGCAAGCGTCGTGGGGCTTCAGGACGTCCGCGTGGCTGCGGCGCTGGATGCTATTCCCATGCGCGGGGAGGTGGCGGAACGCGATTTCCTGGCCTATTGCGAGACCTTCACAGATGCGTTCGACGGAGCTTCGCGAACCGCCAGAGTAGGCCCTGCAACGCGCCTACTCGCCATGAAGCGTCCCGACATGTTCGTGTGCATCAATGGCGGCAACCAGCGGTCTTTGGCCAATGCGCTGTCCTACCGATACTCCACGCTGACTCTGCAGAATTACTGGACGCGCGTGATCGAGCCCATCCGCCAAGCGCCTTGGTACAACAGTCCTCGTGCTGCGGGCCCGGACTTCGAACTTTGGGACGCGCGGGTGGCAATGCTCGACGCGATCTACTACAAAGCATGACGCGCGCCCTCACTCAGGTCGTTCAGCGACAGTTTCCGATTTCCCGAAAGCCGCCGTTCGATACCTCTCACGAGGATGTCGGCCCGTTGCTGTCGCAACGCGCCCCAGATTTGTCATTCGATCCAGTCTCTGGCTATCTGGAACGGGGACGCTAAAGACGATTGCCATCGGCCATCCAGCGCAGTAGAGCCATAACGACGTCAGACCGATATCGCCCTTCGATGTCGAACCGCAGGGCGACATTAGGCGAGCGCTCGATGAAGGTTTTCTTATCGCTGGCATAAACACTATACGGCTGCCGAAGCTGATGACGATGTATGCCAAGCTCAAGCGTTCCTTCCGATCGACAGTGAGAAAGTTTGAGTGAGAGACTACCGTTGCCGATCGACCCCTCGCGGTCGAGATAGACAGCCATCATCCTCCGTGACCGCATGCTGTCCAAAGCGATCGATACGACCGACTTGATCGGGGCGTCGCTCTCCATTCCGATCTTGACTGCACCAGAGCGGAGGTCGGCACAAAGCTCCTCCAAGCATGGTTGAAATGTCAGCTTGCGGATTAACGATAGCAGATGGCGGATAGCCTTGTGGCGGCGCCCTTTGAAGAACAAACCTTCCTCATTTTTTACAACACGGGTGCCATCGAGAAACGTAATCTCAATGGTGGATGACTTAATGAACGGGATGAGATTTATCCGATTCTCAAAAGAGTATCCCTCGACCGTAACTACATCAGAGAAGCGATAAACCCTGTTTTCGATCGATATATGGGTATCGAAGACGGATATTTCTTCGAACTCCGCCACTGGAGCTTTCGGTCTCCTCTCCAGGGAGGCGGTATGGTCGCAGGTCGGGACAACGATACCCTGCAGGGCTTCAAGGCGCCTGCGGTAATCGTCAACATCGATCGCGCCGGTTGCGAGTTGCCGGTCGAGAATTTGCTTGGCCGACCGATCCAGGCCCCCCACATCAGTCACCCCAAAATCCTCCAGCATGCATCGCCAATACATACTATAGTTGATAATATCGGAGTGCGTAAACTGCGATCGATGGACCATGGATATCCGGGCCCTAGTTGGAAGGAATTTTGCGCGCATCCGGCGAGAGAAGGGGCTTACCCAAGAGCAAGTCGAAGAGCGCTCCGGCTTCAGTCAGCAGTACCTCAGCGGCCTGGAACGCGGTAAGCGAAACCCGACCATCCTCAGCCTACATGAGCTCGCACACGCCCTTGGCGTCACTCATCTAGACCTTGTCCGGCCGGACGGCAGAGAAGACTGCCGATGAGAGATCCATTCGTTGTGCGGTGGGGGCGCCTGCGAAATGACCGCGCACGCCTAACGATGGTCGCTGGCTGGACCGCCTAAGGTAGTGCGATTGGTCGATGGAGGCGGGGTGGCGTGGTTGCAGCCGTTTCCTCTGAGCCTAAGGTTTGCATAAAGTAGCTCGGCGCGGTGGCGTCCAGCCCTGGAGCACTTCGAGCGCGACCGGGCGCGGCCCATAAAGCGATAAAATCGATGTGGTCGAACGGCAGTGTTTGCCGCGAAACCGGCAGCTGTCCGATATCCTCTGCCGAGCGGCGGCCGTTCTACTTCGAATAGGGCAAGCGGAACACCTGCGGTACAGCTGGAAGGTGACGGTCCTCATTCGGCCGTTGGGCCTAATGAATCCGATTCACGGGGGCGTGGGTCGAAACATCCTGACAAGATCAGGAGGCTACAGCGTGTGAAGTACTGGCAAGGCAAAATCCCTCCCACGCCACCATAAGACCCCTCCGCTTCTCAAGCGCATCCCCTCGTCGGTACGCCTGCTCGACTTTGTCACCCACGGTGTGGGCCAATGCCGCTTCCGCGACCTCACGCGGATAGTGCGTGGCTTCACCGGCCCAGTCTCGGAACGAGGAGCGAAAGCCGTGAACGGTTGGCTCGGGCTCAATCTTGAGGCGCCGAAGCACCATCGTCAGGCTCATGTTCGACAGGCCGTTTTGGCGTCTTCCAGGAAACACGACGCCGTCATTCTTCCCCTCAGATCGGAGGCAAGCCATCTCGTCGAGGATCTCTAACGCTCGACCCGACAATGGTACCCGATGCAGCTTTCCGGCCTTCATTCGTTCGGCTGGGACAGCCCAGATCCCTCCAGCGAGATCCATCTCACTCCAGCGCGCACCGAGCGTTTCGCCCGTGCGGGCAGCGGTCAGGATTGTGAACTCCAGCGCCCTCGCTGATACGCTGGTCATGTCCCGCAGTCGTGCCATCAGCTTGGGAATGTCGCTGAACGGCATTGCGGCGTGATGGCCGCGCACCTGCTGGTCTCTCGGTAGAATACTGTCGAGACTTCCCTTCCATCGCGCTGGATTGGCGTCCTTCCGGTAGCCCTTGGCGGTTGCTGCGTCCAAGATCTTCTCGATCCGACTGCGGAGCCGTGATGCAGTTTCCCGTTTGCTACTCCAGATGGGCTTCAACACCGCTTCGACGTCATCGACCTGGACCTGATCGATTCGGAGTGGCCGAAGAGGTGCTGCATACTCCCGAAGCGTCATCTCCCATTGGGCGATGTGCTTGTCGTTCTTGAAACCCTCCTTGAGGCTGGCCACGACCTGATCGACCAATTCGCCGAATGTCGGGATCGTGGCTGTCTTGGAGCGTTGAGCTCGCCGCTCGGCAATGGGGTCCCCGCCTTCTGCAATCGTTTGGCGATGCTGATCGGCCAATTCACGGGCCCGCTTCAGCGAGATGTCATTCACCCCACCGAGCCCCATCTCACTTGCCGTCACGCCGGAATACAATCGTCCACTGCTTGGATCCGCCTGGTGCTACACGTAGGTAGAGGCGGTTGCCGTCAGCGTAACGCCCCGGCGCCGTGACCGACTTCACAAAGAGCGCCGAAAGCCGATTGACAGCGCGTACCATGAAGCCTCCCCGGATTGTCCCAACTCTTATCCTAACCTATGGCGTGGATTGTGGCGTATGGTCAAGGACGCTAGCGGTCGCCGGAGGAAAGAGGAATGGCTGAAGTCTTCTACTTTCTTGATGACGGCGTACGCCCGCAGATTATCATGATGGCCTGTTAGGCGGACCCCCTCTCCGCCATTTAACTTCACGACATCGTTGGATTCTACCCGTTCGCTCGATGGGCCGAGCGGCTGTTGGTGATGGTCGGTCTCGACGCAATTCGTGAAGGCCACGACCTAGGCACTCCGGCTGAGAAGGCGCGCCTCGAGGTGCCTCTCGCGTGGAGGGGCGCGAATGACGTGCTGGCCGAGTTGCCGCGAGGTCGCGAGCCGCCCGCCTACAGCGCGCCTGGCAGCCGGATCGCCAATGCCGAATTCTCGGCATTGCAATCTCGGGAGGTTTTCACGCCGTCGTCGCGGGCCTTCAGATATTCCTGACGAGCCAGGGCCATGTCCTCGCGAAAGTGGGGATTGGAATGGATCTTCGCGACCGTCGCTCCTGCCATGAAGCGGCCTGCCAGAATGTCGCTTTGCCAATGGACATTGCAGATCATTCGGCTTTCGCCGAACGACCGGCCCCGAGCAATGATTTCATTGGCGCGGTCTGGGGCCACCTCAACCAGAGCGAGGGCTGCTCCCCACCCCAAGGCCGTGTGCCCGGAGGGATAGGACCCGTCGGCGCGGAGCTCGGCGTCTTCCTCCGGCGTGCACATGGTCTCGCCGTTGACGACGAACGGCCTCAGGGCCTGGTAGCGACGCTTGGCTCCATCCGTCGACGTGCCGGCATCAACCATGACCCGTTGAAGCATCTGATAGAGCCGGGGCGTTCCTGTTCTGGAAATCTCGATACCGACAGCGCACGCAAAGGCGCCAACGGCGTCGTCTGGCGCGAGGCTCGCGTCTCTTTTCGCCAGTTCCCAGCGCGGCGTCCCGCGCAGGGCAGCCGCCCGATTGTGCATCTGCTGGTCAAACGCGCCTGATTCCGAACCGGATCCCGGCGGCGCTGGCAGCAGAGCCACACTATCGAGTTTCTCATCCTCCGAGAGGTAGCCGGCCGGCACACCCGGCATCAGTTCCGGCACGCCGTCCCTGACCTGGGCGGAGGTGGGCCATGCGCTGGTCAGCAGTGCCAAACCCGCGCCGGCAACCCGAAGAACTGCAAGTCTGCTCATCGATCCTCGCGATTGGTGTTCTTGCCCGCATCAAATATCCGTCGTGTTCGTGCAAGCAATTCTGAACGGCGGCTGCACCCACTTCGCAAATCTCGATCCGAGCGCTCCCGCCGCACTGTATTTCTGCGGTCGGCTCGATGCTTTGGAGCTGGTCGAGGTGCAGCCTCACATTTCTCTCGCAGACACAAAGCGACCAGCGCCTGGGGCAGCCAGGCGCGCATTCCGTGGTGGAAGCGGTCAGCGAACCGGCCGCTTGCTGTCATGGCTCGTGGCGTGTCTCAGTTCACGCGCTGGACAGGCGGAGGCGCCCACGAACCATTGGTCGCCTCGGCCTTGGGCCAATACAGGCGCAGGTTCATGGTGAACGCACCGCTCTTCGGGGCCGGCAGCCAATTGGCTTCCTTGTCGGGGCCGGGCGAAGCCGCCTGCACATAGAGATCGAGGGAGCCATCCTCGTTGAAGACGAGCGGGTCGCGGTCGCCAATGGCGTAGCGGTCGATCGGATTGGGCGCAAAGAGCTGGCGCTCGTCATACATGGTCAATGACCAGAAGCCGCGCACGGGCGGTATCTGATCCCGGGCGAAATGCAGGACATAGCGGTTCTCGCTACTGAACGGCTTGCCCTCCGAGTCGGCGAACGCCGTCGGATAGAGTGCGTCCTCGATGACGTTGGCGCCATAGCCGCCATAGGCCACACCGGCACGATGCAGGTAGTCCGTGCCATAGGTGCCGATGGCGGTCACGTTGGTCCGCCAGCCATTCGCCATCACCCCGGCCGTGGCCCACGCGTTCTTGATCTGCGGCAGCGCCACGCCGGGAGCTGCCTTGAGTGCCTCCTGGATGGCTTCCGGGGCTGATGCGAGATCAAAGCTCTTGCCGGGCTCGATGCCGATGCGCTTCATCCGGTCCAGCATGGGGTGATCGTTGACGTGCGGGGGATTGTCCTTCATCAACTCGGCGAACTTGGCGAAGAACGTCGCCGCGTCCATGTGGTCGATCTGATCTGGCGGCGCACTCATGTCCTGATCGGGGTCGACAACTCCGATCGGCGGCGTGTAGGGCTTGCCGTAGGCGGACAGGGGAACGGCCTGCATGCCGTCCTGAAACTTGCGGACAGCCT
This sequence comes from Kaistia sp. SLG-1, assembly GCF_059699055.1. NCBI lineage: Bacteria > Pseudomonadati > Pseudomonadota > Alphaproteobacteria > Hyphomicrobiales > Kaistiaceae > Kaistia > Kaistia sp. SLG-1. The sequence goes on along the minus strand of NZ_AP048544.1, from coordinate 5,088,592 downwards.
CGTAGTCGGACTTGCCGTTGGTCTGCGTCCGCCCGATCAGGAGCCCCAGGCCCGTCGGGCTCCGGTATGCCGTCACGCCCTCGGGCAGGGTTCCCTCCCAGTCGGGGCCGACAATCGCGAAGACTTGTTCGCCGTTGCCGCTGGTGCGTGTGCCGGGAACGGTGAAGATGTCGCTCCACATGTCGAGGAACGGCAACAGGTAGTAGCGTCCGTCGGATCGCGGAACGCTGATGACGAGGGGTTCCCGGGTAACGTCATAGCCGAGGGACGAATACAGGGTGTCGGCATTCGGCCGGACGACAATGGTGAAGTTAGCATCCGGGAATTCGCGCATATGGCCGAACTGGTTCAGCGGCGCGCTTGTTCCTATCGGCTTTTCGACATTCTTGCCGACATCGAAGGTCACCCCCGAAAGCACCAGCGGATAGGCATAGATGAATGCCTCGCGGGCGATATCCCGTGCCTCCTCGGGCGAGACCGGCTGCGCAAGCGCTGCCGGCCCTCCAAGAGTCAATCCCGCGAATGCCGCGAGAGCGAGCAACGTCCTCATTGATCCCTCCTGGGAATTGTTGCGTCTCGGCAAACCGGAGGCCGGCCTCGAGGCCGCCCTTCTCAGTTCAGCCTGGTGAACGGCGGCGGCGACCAGCTGCTGTCGAGCACTTCCGCGCGCGGTGAGTAGATCCGCATGCTGGGCTGGAACCGTCCCTTGGGCGCAGGAAGCCAGTTGGCCTCCTTGTCCTTGCCGGGCGAGTCCGCCTGCACCACGATGTCGAGCGAGCCATCGTCATTGAAGGCGAGTTCGTCATAGCTGCCGATGGCAAAGCGATTGATGGGATTGGGCACCTGGAAGCCGTCCATGTCGTACATGGTGATCGACCAGAAGGCATCGGCCGGCGGCAACTTGCCCTTTTCAAAGTGCAGCACATAGCGATTCTCGCCCGTCAGCGGCTCGCCCGCGCCATCGAAGGCGGCGGTCGGGTAGACGGCATCCTCCGGCAGGTTGGCACCCAACCCGCCCTTCGCGACGAGCGTGCGCTTGAGATAGGACGTGCCATAGGTCCCGATATTGTCGTTCTGGATGGTCCAGCCGTTGACCACCTTGCCGCTGCGTTCCCAGGCCGCCTGCAGGCCCTGCAGCGTCTCGCTGGCCGCCTTGTTGATGATGGAGATTGCCTGCTCATCGAGCTTCGACGGGTCGAAGGGCTTGCCTGGCTCGATGCCGAGCGCCCGCAGTCGGAACAGGATCGGATGATCATTGGCATGCGGCGGGTACTTGGCCAGGAGATCGGCCAGCCGGGTCAGCATCGCGACGCCGTCCAGATTGTCGACCTGGACGACCGGGGGCGTCTTGTCGTCGATCGTCGGGTCGGTGGAAGCCTGCGCGGGGGCTGTGGGATCCTTGCCCCATTGCGACAACGGCGTCAGCCGGTAGCCATCCTGCACCTTGTGGACGTTGCCATAATCCGCCGGACCGTCCGTCTTGGTCCGGCCGATGATCCAGACCGCCGAGGTCGGCGCGACGATCCGGGCCATGCCGTCCGGCAAACTGCCCGTCCAGCCCGGCGCGACAATCGCGTAGTCGCCAGCCTGCGTGCCCGTCGTGCGGCTGCCGATCACGGCAAAGACGTCCGTCCACATGTCCAGCATGGGCAGCAGGTAATACCGCCCCTGGGTATCCGGCACGGAAACGATGATGGGCTCGGGCGCCAGATCGAGCCAGGCAAACGAGTAGAGCGTGTCGAAGTTGAAGCGGACGACATCCTTTTCGCCGGCCTCGGGATAGGCGCGCGCGTGGGCGAACCGGTTGACCGGGGCACGCAAGTTGATCGTCTGCGCATCCGGCACATTCGTCGCCTGCCGCATCGTCACGTCCATGGAGACGATCGGATAGGCGTAGAGATAGGCATCCCTGGCGAGGGCATAGGTCTCGTCGGGCGAAAGGGTCGGCTGGGCGTGCGCGCCGCCGACGGCCGAGGTCATCACGAGACCGAAAACCGCGGATTTGAGAAAGTCACGAAGAGCTCGTCGAGCCACGACATACCTCCGAGATGGATATTCATATCAACCGCAGACGGCGCTGCGGGGCTTTTCCCGGATGATGGTGAACCTTCATCACCCTGGCAGTTGAACTGTGGTGGACGGAAGTGGATGGATGCTAATCACGCAATAACAGAGGTTCCAAGCGTACAAATACGGTACGCTCCACCGTGGAAATACGTAACGGGCCTCCCGAGCGAGGCGATAGGGGATGTCTCCGCATGAGCGGCCGGCCGTGAACCCGACATCCGAACTCGCCGCAGGGCGGCTCGCCGTTTCGTCGGCGGCTGGCGAGGGGCGCCCGGATCATCCGGTCCGGTCTCCGGCGGCCCGTTTTGGTCGGAACCCTGCCTTGTTCCTGGCGGCGGCCATCGTCTGCTACGTGACGCAGACCCTCGCCCTGCTGATCTGGTTTCAGCCCGACAAGTCCAGCCCGATCTGGCTGCCCGGCGGGCTCCTACTCGCGGCGTTGATGCTGCGGCCAAGGCGGGACTGGTTGGCGCTCGTGGCCGGCACGATCCTTGGCGGATGGATCGGCCTGCTGCCGCTTGGGCGGCCGTTCGGTTACGCGCTGGCCGGCTATGTCCTGATCTGCCCGGTCATCGTGATGGTCGCACGCGCCCTGACGCCGGCGCGGCTCGAGCTGTTCGCCAGCGGGCGCGCCTTCGCGCGCTTCTTCCTCCTCGCCGTGGTCGCCCTGCCGGCCTATTCCGGCCTGGTGACGGCCGGTATTCTCCATATGGCGGGAAAACGGGCCAGCATCCTCACCGCATGGCTGAGCGTGGCGCCGTCCCACGCCATGAGCTTCCTGCTCGTGACGCCGCTCGTGTTGACGCTTGCGGGATATCGGCGCCCGCCGCATCGCGGTGTGCATTCCATCGCGATGGAAGCTTCGCTACTCGCCATCGCCATCCTGACCGTGTCGGTCGGGCTCTGGTCGGTCGTTCCGAACGCGCCGACGACGCTTCCGCTCCTGCTGTTCGCGCCCCTTCCCGTGCTGCTGCTGGCGGCCCTGCGCTTCGGCGCGCTCGGATCGACGGTCGGCCTGCTCCTGGTGGCGACGCCGGCGGCGGCCCTGAGCGTCTATCAAGGCAGTCCGTTCGACGGCGGACAGACCAATGTCCACCTCATGCAGATCTGGCTGCTCAGCGTGGGTCTGCTGGTCTATGTCCTCGCCATCCTTTCGGATCAGCAGCGGAGGGCGCAGGACGATCTGGCGGCAAGCCAGGTGCGCATCCACCATCTCGCTACGCGGCTGCTGCAGGAACAGGAAACCGAGCGCGCCCGCATCGCGCGAGAGCTGCATGACGGCGTCAACCAGCACCTGGCCCTGCTGGCCATTCAGGCGAGCCGCTTCAACGGCGCCGGTGCGGGCGAAGTCGGAATGGCCGATTTCCGGTCTCTGATCGCGACGACCAGCGAGGAGGTCCGGCGCTTATCGCACAATCTCCATCCCGCCATCATCGAGCATACCGGGTTGGTCCCGGCGCTTCAGTCGCTCGTCGACGACGTGGCCAGGGCATGGACGGGTAAAATCTACTTCGTGTGTGACGTTGCGTCAGACCGGCCCGACTATGCGACGTCGTTGTGCCTCTACCGGGTCGCACAGGAAGGGCTCGGCAATGTCGTTCGGCATGCCAGGGCACACGCGATTGTCGTGCGTTTGACCCGCAGCGCAACAAGCTACCAGCTTAGCATCAAGGACGACGGCGAAGGGTTCAATCTCAACGCCATCGGAACGGCACCAGGCCTGGGGCTGATCAGCATGCAGGAGCGTGTTCGACTGGCGAATGGTACCTTGACTATCCGAACAGGTCTGGGGGAAGGGACGGAACTTTGGATCGAGATGCCAGCGACAGCCTAGGTGGCAGGCGACCGCGCGTTTTGCTCGGGGATGATCATACCATCGTGGCCGAGGGAGTGGCGCAGCTGCTGCGTCTCGACTACTGCGTGCTGCCGCTCGTCGCGGACGGCCTGCGCCTGGTGGAGGTTGCCATGAATAAGGCTCCCGACCTCGTCATCACTGATATTTCCATGCCGTCACTCAGCGGCATCGAGGCCACGCGCCGGCTGAGGGCCGCGGGCGCCACAGTTCCGATTCTGTTCCTGTCGATGCACACCGAGCCGGCCATGGTGGAGGAAGCGTTCAGGGCGGGTGCGCAAGGCTATGTCGTCAAGTCCATGGCGGGCGATGATCTGCTCCGCGCCATGCGGGATGTCTTGCGTGGCGGAACCTATGTCAGCCCATCCCTCTGGTCCAGGTGCGCCCGTACCGAAGCCGCGCCCAAGCTTACCGCTCGCCAGCGCGAGGTTCTGGATTTGCTCGTCTCCGGATTCCGTTCGCGTGAGATCGCCACGAAGCTCAACCTATCTGTTCGCACGGTGGAAGCGCACCGTCAGGCGCTGCTGAGCCTCTTTGGCGTCCGCAACGGCATCGAACTTGTCAGGGAGGCTGGCCGACTGCGCATTGGAGCGGCGGCGGAACCTTTCGAACGCACGTGGCCGTAGGCACCCGGGACGGGCGATCCGTAGTTTGTGGAAAGGCTCAAGACGTTCGCTTCAGTCCGAAGCCTCGTCCCTCTTGCCGGTCGTCGGTGCCGGCGCTGTCGGCACATGCTTCACACGCGGCTTCGTGTTGTCAATTTGATGCACCGATGGGCTCGACTTGGAGGCCAGCAGGCTGGTACAGACGACGTCTCTCACGGGCTCGCAAAACCCGCAGAAACGCTGGATTTCGAGAGGGGCTTGACTCGATCTCCCCCTCTCCGCCATTTAACTTCATGATATTGTTGGCTTTTTAAGCGCTCTTCCGGCCGGTTGTGCGCCTCTGGCGCTTGTCTTGTGGCGGCCCTCGGCTAACGGGCCACGACCGGGGCACTGAGGCTTCAGTTTTCCAGTTCGACCGAAGACTTCGCCAGATTGATCCGGATGTGCAGGGTCGGCCCCCGAACGCCGTTGCCGTCGTTGGTGCTGACAACGGTCGGGAGCTTGATCAACAGCCCGCGACGCGGATCGTAGCTGCGTGGGGCTCGCACGATGTCGACTTCCCGAAAGCCCGTGACCGCCACGCATTTTGAAGTGTGAAGCTCGCTCTCCACATCCGGCAGGACGATCGCGATAGCCGCAGAGCAGCAGGCCGGCTCGATGATATCTACGTTGTAGAGGGCAACCTTGCCGTCATAGATCGTGACCACATTAGCGGATGGTGGCATCACGATCGACGTCAGGTCAACGTTGGCCTCTCGGCAATCCCGAGTCTCCGCTGCGAGGCTCGGGGCTGCAAACGAGATGAGTACGAGGGTCAGAGCGAGAATTTTCGACCTGGTCATCTCAGATCTGTGTCAATGCGCGAGGTTCCAGACCTTGGCGACGAGCGCCTAGAGTTCATCGAGAGAACGTTCCGTCGGGATTGAGCAGGATCTCGTATTCGAACGAATCGCGCGGTTTTCCGGGCCGCCATCCGCCGAGCGGCGCTGACTCGTCGAAGTAGATGACCGTCCAATCGGGCAGGGCACGCTTTACGAGCCGGGCGATGAAGAGCCCAAAGGCGGCGTGGGCGCTGGCATCGAACCAGCGCGTCATCTCGCTATGGTCATTGTGCTCATACCATGCTTGCCAGCCGGTGATCATGGTTTTGATCTCCGCCGAAATCGGCAACTCATCGGCACTGCAGGCGCGACCTTCCTTGTCCCAAACCCCGTCCGCTGAGAAGTCACACATGATGCGAACCCATTTCTCGCGGTTCAGGATATCGTCGTCGCGCATGAATGCCCCCTTTCCGCGCTGCTCACGTCGGCCTGGCAGGTGTCCAGTTTGCGGCTGATCATCCTTGGCACCCCTCCAACCCCGTCCTAGCACGTTCGGAAGCGCAACCGGCAGTCGGTGCTATTCAATCACCACATATCGCTCGCTGACATCGCCATGATGTGCGGCCTTGCAGATCAGGCTCACCTTATCCGCATGCTCTCCCGCCACTTGGGATCACGCCGGCGAAGTACCGTCTAGCATTGCAGTGACCCATACATCGGCTGGCGGCGAGGCTCTCGATCGGGGAGTTGACTCGAAGACCTCCAGGTTGGCTAGCTATGTGTCCAGCCACCGGCGGAGTTTGCGCATGCCCGTGTCCAAAAGCGACCTCGAGACAGCCTTGATCGAAGGGCAACCCAGGGTCTCGCGAGCAGCCAGCTGTTTGTCTACGTACGAGAGCGATATCCCAAGGCGAAGACGCAAAAGATTGCCAGGGCCGCTTTCGACGCTCTGAGTGAACCCTCGCTCAAAGATCACAATATCCTTGATACCATCTACGCGCTAGCGCTTCAGCATCGCCTGGATGACCGGGACGGCAGCTCCGACGACGACTATGAGGATGCTACTATCGCCTCGCCGGTGCCCTCGCCGAAAAAGCCAAAATCCAAGGCAGCCATCCTTCCTCTTCCTGAGACCACCAAGCAACGGCGTAAAAAGAGGTCGTAGTAACGCGCGGTGGTGTTTGCCTTTCAATCGGCCGGTCGCTATGTCGGTCGGCCCTTGGACAACTCTGCCTTAGCCAACCCTCTCGAAATCCGGCATTTTGAAGCTTCTGGTGTTGAGCGCCTCGGTGGGGCCGTAGAGGCGCATGGCGGGGAGTGGCCGCTTGCCGCGCGTCGGTATCCAGTTTGTTTCCTGACCCGCGGGCGCCTTCGGTCCGACATAGAGCGTGACGCTGCCGTCGGCGTTCTTCTTCATGTTCGGCAGGTCGTACGATGACAGCGTCGTGCGGTTCAAATCGTTGTAGATAAAGGCATTGGTCGCCCGGTCGTAAACGGTCAGGGCCCAAAACTGCTTCACCGGCATCTCCGCCGGCACGTCGAGCTTATAGAGCGCACCGCCTTCCAGCAATTTGCCATTCTTGTCGCGGATGGCCATCAGATATTGCGTCGCCGGCGAGTCGCTCAGTACCTTGGGCATATAGGTGCACCAAAAATACTCGGCGGCGCGGCTGATTAGGTCGATGTGGTCGTCATACACCCAGGTGAATGTCCGGTTCTGATCCGCCATCAGCAGCGAGGCGTAGTGTCTATCCGGCCAGAAATATCTGTCGGCCGGTATGTTGTCGAACCACTCCTGAAGGAAGAACCAGGCATCTACGGCGGCTTGTTCCATGGCGCGCTTCGCGGTGGCATCGGGCGAAAACGGTTTGCCTCTTTCAATGCCGAGAGAGGTCAGCATGCCCATCATGACCTTGTCCTGTTCGCGGACGGGCTCCACGCTCATGATGGCGTGCATGTCCTCGAAGTGCCGCCCATCATAGAATGGCAGGGTGGGGTATCGCTGATCGATCGGATCGACGAAGCGCTGCTGGGGCGGATGGTCAGCCTCGGCGAGGTAGTACATTCGAAGCCGCTTCGCGTAGGCATAGGCGTCAGCCGCGGTCTTGCCTGTGGCCGGCACCGAGCGGAAGGCGAGAGCGATCCGGTAGTTCGGCGACGCCACGTGCATATACCCAGGCGGTACCGCGCCGTCGAAGCCCGGAGGCGTGAACAGAATCTTACCTCCGCCGCCCTTGTCGAGTCCCGATGGGCCGACATCGGCAATGGTGAACTGCCAGGCGTCGACGACCTGACCGTAAACGCTGCCATCAGGTCCTGCAGCCGGAAGCTCCAGCACAACCGGGCCCTGGCGGAGATCGGTGAAGGCCGAGATGTAGGGCGTGGTGCTGTTGGCGGTAATCGCCTCGAGCTTTGGTGTCGCCGGCGCCGAATAGGCGATGATGTCATTGTCCTTGAGGCCGAGCGTGTCGAAGGCTGCCCGGCGAAAACTGTAAATGGCGATCGCCGGCATGTTCCAGAGCACTGCCTCGAATGCTCGCTGGTGCTTGATCATATAGTCGAAGTCATCAACCGAGCGCCTGGCGCCGGGACGGGGTTGGCCACCGAGCGGCTCTTCACCGGCCGAGCCGAGCGGCTCGAATGCTGGAGACTCGGCAGCCTGCAACGGCGTGCTGACACTGGCGGGCAGAAGGGCGACGGATGCCCCGCCTGCCAGCCGATAGAGTTCCCTGCGCGAGACAAGCATTCCCCACTACTCCCTTGTTCAATCGCATCGTCCGGCCGCTACAGGAGAGGCCGGACGATGCGAGGCGTCAGCCGGCCGGGTTCATTTCACCTTGACGACGTCATCCAGCTTCCATGTCTGGTCGTAGAACTCGGTTCCCGCGCCATAGAGGCGGAAGGCGACCAGGAAATCGCGGCCGTCGACGGTCTGGATCCAATTGGAAGCCGGCACATCGGCCGGCCTGCTGGGGCCGAAATAGAGATCGATCGTGCCGTCGTCGTTCTTGGTGACCTTGTTCATGCCGTTGATCGACGGCAGCAGCTGCGCCGCCTCGGTCATCGTGCCATCCGTGATGTTGTAGGCCGTCGCCGCCCAGAACAGCGCTGCGGGAGGATTGGCCGGCACATGGAGCCTGTAGGTCTGTGATCCGTGCAGGAAATCGCCGTCTGCATCGCGGAACGTGAAGGGATATTTGGAGCCGGCACCGATGGAGCGCATGACCATGGCGGGCGCGGAAGCATAGGCGACCTGGAAATAGGTCGCGCGCTGGACGAAGTCGATGTAGCCGTCCAGCAGCCACTCCGCTGTCAGTCCGGCCCAGGCGTTTTGCCACTGGCGATCGGGATAGTAGAGGTTTCGCTTGTCAGCCCTTCCGATCTGGCGCGAGGCCAGTATCATCTTCGGCGCGGTTTCTACCGCCCGCTGCAGGATTTCCTTCTGCTTCGCGGTCGGCTCGAAGGGTTGGCCCTTGACGATCCCGATATTGGCCAGCATGCCGCGAACCCGCGGGTCGATCGCGGCGTCCGGCTCATAGTCGACGAACGCCTTCAGCTTGGTCCAGTAGCTGTTGTCCGTTGGATACATCATGTTGATATGCTTGCCGCTGCCGTTCGGAAACTGCATCGGCTTGACGTCTTTTTCCATTGCCAGAGCGGATAGACCCGCGTCTGTTCAGCCAAGGCCACGGCGGGAGCTGGATCCGGGCCATTCTCGCCCGGCTTCATGATGGTGCGGAAGAACAGGAACACGTTGTAGGTCGGTGACTTGAAGGCGAAATAGCTCTGTGGAACCTCGCCTGTGTAGTCGGGCGGCAGAAGCAGATAGAGACCGCCCCGCGCCCGATCGGGCCCGATCGCCCCGACATCGGTGATCGTGTTCTGGAAGAAGTCGGTGAACATGCCGATCACGTTCGGCGGGGCGGCGACGACGAGCGGTCCGGTCTGTTTCAGATCCAGATAGCTCATCGAATAGATGACGTCGGCGTTCGGGGTCGGAATCCAGGTGCGGCTGTCCATGCGATCCTTCCAGATCGGCAGGACGTTGTAGCCGGCGCCGAACGTCGCCTCTGAACCTTCCTTGATGCCGATGATATTCAGCACCGGCAGCATCGTGATGTAGGCTTGAATCGCCTGGTTGAAATACAGGTCGTCAACCAGCTTTTCAGCCTCGGCCTGTGGAAGCCAATTGCCATTGTTGATTTGTTGGACCAAGGGTGGAGCAGTCGATTCTTGGGCCAAGGCTGAAAGAGTTGACGCGTCCCAAATCAGGGCGATCGCGATCGTCCAATACGTAATTCTCGCTCGCATCGGGCACTCCATTTGAGGTAATTTGCCTAATACGTCTTGAGGAGACCCTCGTGCCGCCAGGGCGACGCGAGGGTTAGATTTGTTCACGGCGTGACGATGTTGAACCAGAATTCGAAATTGTCGAGCATCGACACGAGCTGGGGCAGCTTGCCGGCGTCGCCGGTCACCTTGACGCTGCCGTCGGCGGTGGCCTTGTCCAGCGTCGTTTCGCCGAGCACGATCCCGTTGAGGCTGTCACGGGTGAGCGTGATCGTGGCGTCGGGATTGGCGGCCTGCTTGTTCGCGGTGTTGTTGAGCACGCCGTTTTCGAGCTCGACCAGATACTTGCCGTCCGGGCCGAAGTCGAAGTTGAGCGCCATCTTCGCGTCGCCCGCCTTGTCCGCGTTGAGGCGGACGCCGAGATAGTCGAAGAAAAGCTCGAGCGACATCGCGCGGACCGTGTCCGGGCTCGCCGTGTTGGGGGTCGGCAGCTTCTGGACGCCTTCGCGAAGCTCCTTGGCGCCGGTCAGGTAGAAATTGCGCCACGGGCCGGACTCGGCCTGGTAGCCCTGCTGCTCCAGCGCGTCGGCGACGAGGTTCTTGGCCGCCTGGTTGCTGGGATCGGCGAAGACGACGTGGTTCGCGACCTGCGCCACCCAGCGATAGTCGCCCTGGTCATAGGCCTTCTTCGCCTTCTCGAGCACCGCATCGGCGCCGCCCATGAACTCGACATATTTCTTGCTGGCTTCGACCGGCGGCAGTTCGTGCAGGGTGGACGGGTTGCCGTCGAACCAACCGAGATAGAGCACATAGGTCGCGGCGACGTCGTGATAGACCGAGCCGTAATAGCCGCGATTGGCCCAGAATTTCGCCAGGTTATCGGGGAGCTGGAACGCCTCGGCGATCTCCCGCATGGTCATGCCCTGGTTCACCATGCGCAGGGTCTCGTCGTTGATGAAACGATAGAGATCGCGCTGCTTCTCCAGCAGGTTGACGACGTTCGGGTTGCCCCAGGTCGGCCAGTGGTGCTGGGCGAAGATCACCTCCGCCTTGTCGCCCCACATCGTCAGTGCCTCGTTCAAATATTTCGACCAGGGCAGCGGCTCGCGGATCTTGGCGCCGCGCAGCGAATAGGTGTTGTGCAGCGTGTGGGTGGCATCCTCGGCCGCGGAAATTGCCTTCTTCTCCTCGATGAACCAGAGCATCTCGGAGGGCGCCTCGGATCCGGGCGCCATCAGGAATTCATAGGTCAGCCCGTCGATGGTCTCCTTCTGCCCGGTCTTGGTGATGATGTCGGTGGGTGGGATCAGGGTGACCGTGCCGGCGGATGTCGTCGTGCCGAGGCCGGCGCCAACCTGGCCCTTCGGATCGGGCTTCAGGAGATTGCCGTACATGTAGCTCGCGCGGCGGCTCATCGCCGTGCCGGCCATGACGTTCTCGGCCACCGCCGCTTCGAGGAAGCCCGACGGCGCATAGATCTTGACCTTGCCGGAGGCGACGTCCGCCTCGTCGACGACGCCCCGGACGCCGCCATAATGGTCGACATGGCTGTGCGTATAGATGACGGCCTTCACCGGCTTGTCGCCGCGATGCTTGCGGTAGAGATCGAGGCCGACCTTCGCCGTCTCGGCCGAGACGAGCGGATCGACGATGGTGATGCCGTCCTTACCCTCGATGATCGTCATGTTGGAGAGGTCGAGGTTGCGGATCTGGTAGATGCCGTCCGTCACCTCGAAGAGGCCGCTGATGTTGATGAGCTGCGATTGCCGCCACAGGCTCGGGTTCACCGTCGCCGGCGCTTCGACGCCCTCCTTGATGAACCCGTATTGCTGCGGATCCCAGATCGGGTTGCCGGACTGGCCCTTGATCAGCTCCGGCGGCAGGGGCGCGATCAGGCCCCGCTTCGCGTCCGTGAAGTCGGTGGTGTCGTCGAAAGGCAGGAACTTCAGTAGTTCCGCATTGGCCGCCCGAGTGGCGTCCGTTGCGTCCTTGGCGCGTTCGGTGCCCTGCGAAAGGGCGGGAGCCGAACTGCCGGCGACAAGTGCGAGGATGGACAGTCCTCCCAGAAATTTCCCTACGTGCATTACCGTCAACTCCATCCAGTGAATGAGTCTTCTTGGACGATCAGGCTATCTTCGAGAAACATTGGCAAACTATAAGGGATAATTACGAATGTCTACTGCTCCTCGGCGCGCTTAATGAGGCGAACCTGCGAAACGTCCGCGTAGGTACTTCGGTTCCTCAACGTCAGGATCTTGAATAGAGACGGTGGAGATCGGGCGTCGTCGCCATGGCAATCGGCATCATCCGGACCTGCTGATCGCGAGGCCTTCCATTTTGTCGGCGCGCGGATAGGCTTCTGCCGTGTGCTGGCTCCAATCAGCCCGCGAGAGGTGAAACCATGAGATCTGACGATCTCGGAAAGCTCGCTTCTGCCCTCGCCGCCAACCGCACCCTCGGGATCGTGTCAGAGATTCCGCTCGAGGGGATCGGGGATGCGACGGAGGCCCAGGCGCTTCAGTCAGCTGCGCTCGAGGCGTTCTGTGCGGATCTTGATGGCTATGCCCTCGTCGGCGCCAATCCGGTCTGCCGTCGCAGCCTCGGCCTCACTCAGCCGATCTTCGGGCCGATTGCTGAGAGTGCGCATGGGCCGGACCGCGTTCTCTTCCATCTCCCGAAGGGAATTCTTGGCGCGCAGTGCGAGCTCGTGTTCCAGATGGCGCGCGCGTTTCCCGGGTACGGCGAGAAGGCCGACCGCGCGTCGGCGGCATCCGCGATCCTTACCTGTCAGCCCGCCATCGGACTGCTTGGTCGGCGCGTGTTGCATCCTCCCGGCAACGATCTCACCGCCTGGGCTGATTTCGCGCTGCACGTCGTCACGCTGTGCGGCCGGCACGCAGCTTCGCCGGATTTGATGGATCTCGACCGAGTAGTTGTCGTGGCGCGGATCAACGGCCGAGAGGTCGCACGCGCTGCCGCGTCCACCATCTTCGGTCACCCGCTGGACGCAGTCGTCTGGTTGGCCCAGAAGCTTGTCGAACAGCAGAAGCAACTGAATGCCGGTGATCTCGTCGCCACGGGATCCTGCACGCCGATCCTGCAGGTCCTGCCGTGGCAGGAGCTGGAAGTCGATTTCGGCCCGATCGGCCAAGCCCGGGCCAGCTTTAGCTAGGCGGTCTGGGGCGAGCGCCGAGTTCGGCGCCGGTCGCGCCTTACGCCTTCGTCTCGGATGAGACCAGTTTCAAGCCGACGATGCCTGCGAGGATGAGCAGAAAGCACAGCACTCGGAGGGCGCTTCGATCCTCGCCCAAGACCATAACGCCATAGAGGGCTGTCCCGATCGCGCCGATGCCAACCCAAACGGCGTAGGCGGTGCCTACCGGGATCGTCTTGGTCGCGAGCGAGAGGAAATACATACTCACGGCGATGAACGCCACGCAGAACAGGCTCGGCCCCAACCGGCTAAAGCCCTCAGTCCTTGGCATTGCCGCCGCGTAGAAGATTTCAGCGCAGCCAGCGAGAGCCAAGTAAATCCAACCCAATGCACCGTTCCTTTTTTGATTCTGCGTCTGATGAGGTTCTAGCAAGGTCGATGCCGGTTTGCTTCTACCCTTGGTTTCTGATCGCGCGAATAATGACCGCCGCCGGTCCACTGCCAACGCCGGCCGCACTCGCCAACTGAACTTCCGAGCGGCGCACCACTCGCAGCGAGGTCAGTTTCAGCTCGGCAAGATCGAGACCGTCAAGTCCAAAGCCGTCGCCGAAGCCTCGAAGCGGCTCGAGGACCATGGCTAGTCGCTCGTCGATGAGCACGCCGGGCTCGCGAAACGGGTCGAGGCCTATGCGTTGCGAACCGTGCTCGCCTGATCAAGGACGGCAAGTCTGTTGAGGCAGAGGAACGAGAGCGCAGCGCCGAGAAACAGCAGCATAACAGCGACTATGAGCGAGAGATGCATGCCATGCATGAACGCGGACGGTGCTGTCTCGCGCACGAAATAGCCGAACGTCGCGACGCCGAGCATGCCGCCGACTTGCCGCGCCGTGTTGAGAACACCCGACGCGATGCCCGCCCGTGACGGATCGACCGAGGAGAGAGTTACATTCGTCATTGTCGGCACCATCAGCGCGATGCCGCTTGCCGCCATCAGCATCGGCACGACCAGTTGCCAATAGGAGCCGCCAACGCTTACCGGGAGCAGCAGAAGATATCCGGCCGCTGCCAGAACGAGGCCGAACACCATGAGCCGGCGCGCGCCAAGGCGCGTGATCAATCGACCTGCGATGATGTTCACGACCATGAGGACAACGGTCATCGGCAGGAAGGCCATGCCGGTTTCCTGCGGCGAAAGATGTTGCTCCAGTTGGAAGAACAGGCTGAAGACGAAGATCAGACCGTAGTAGGCGAAGTTGACGATGATGCCGGTGATCGAAGCGATCGAGAAGGCGGAACTGCAAAAGAATGACAGCGGCAGCATCGGCGCGCGGCTTTTCGCCTCGATCAGAATGAAGCCGATTGCGGAAAGCACGGACGCGATAAGGGCCACGAGAATCCGTGGATGCGTCCAGCCGAGATGCGCCGCGTCCGTCAGCGCTGTTGCCAGCGATGCGAGCGTAATGATGGCGGCTGCCTGCCCGGGCATATCGAGTGAGCGCCCCTCGTTTCTGGGACTTGGCGTGGAATAGCGCAGGATCAGGACCAGGCCGAACAGCCCGACCGGAATGTTGATCAGGAAGACGCTGCGCCAGCCCAAATGCGTCACCAGGAAGCCACCGACCACGGGGCCGGCCGCCAGTGCAATGCCGCCCGCGGCTCCCCACCAGCCGACTGCGCGGTTGCGCTGTTCCTTGTCGGGAAATGCTTGCTGCAGCAACGACAACGAGTTCGGAACCAGCAGCGCGGCGCCAACGCCTTGTGCGAGCCGCGCCACAATCAGCGTCGCCAGCGTCGGCGCCAGACCGCAAGCAAGCGAAGCGAGCGTGAAGAGAACGAAGCCGGAGATGAAGATTGCCCGCGCGCCAAAGCGGTCTCCCAGGGTTCCGGCCATGAGCAGCAGTGCGGCAAAGATGAGCGTGTAGGCGTTGACGACCCATTGGAGGCCGGCGACATCGGTGGAGAAGCTGGTGCGCAAGGCATCGAGTGCGACGTTGACGACGCTGACGTCGAGAAGAACGACCACGAACCCAATCGAAGCGGCGGCAAGCGTGATGCGTGGGTGTATGGGGAGAGAGACAGACATCGAGACAACCCTGCGAAGATGATTTGTCTCGAGAATACGCCGATGCATTATGTGCGGAAATTCGGTACTTATGCCAGTATACCTTGAGAAATCGCACAGATGGCCGATTGGGAAAATCTTCGTCATTTCCTGGCAGTGGCACGCAGCGGCACCCTGTCCGGCGCGGCGCGTGCCTTGAAGGTGGACCACGCCACGGTGAGCCGTCGGCTGGCGGCGCTCGAAACGGAACTGGATGTGGCGCTGATCGACCGCCTGCCACGGTCCTGTCGCTTGACGACGATTGGCAAGCAGGTCTTCGATCAAGCCGTCACGATGGAAAGTGCAGCGGACGGTGTTGCCCGGATCGCCCGGGCTGCGCATGCGCCGCTTATCGGCAAGGTCACGCTCAGCGCGCCGCCTGTGCTGGCGGCGCATCTGCTAGCGCAACACTTGGCGCACTTCAGATCTCGCTATCCGGATATCCGTCTTTCTCTCGCGGCGCAGGCGCAGCAGGTTTCGCTCAGTCGCAGGGAGGCGGATGTGGCTCTCCGGTTGGTGCGGCCCGAAGAGACCGATAGCTTCGCACGAAAACTCGGGACGATGGCATTCGGCCTCTACATGCGCCGCGACTATGCGCATCGCGATGCGCCTGAACGCTGGCAGTTCATCGCTTACGACGAGAGCTTTGAGGACATGCCGCAGCAGAAATGGTTGCTCGGCATTGCCGGCGCACGGCCGGTCGCGTGCGAATTGAACGACATCGGCGGGCATCTCATTGCCGCGCAGGCGGGGGCTGGGGTCGCCGGGCTGCCCTGCTTTTTGGGAGACGCTGACCCGGACCTCGTGCGGATTGGGGAGGACATTCCATTCTTCTCCCGGGACATCTGGCTTCTCGTGCATCGCGACTTGCGCAAGACACCCTCCATCCGTGCGGTGATGGATTTCGTCGTCGCGCTCGTCACTCAGCATGGCGGCTTTTCCGCGTGATCAGGCCGCCCGGGAGAGCGTCAAATACAGAAGCCGGGTTGATATCTTCCGGGCACTCCATGTCCGCTGATCCTGTCGATCAACGATTGCCCGGAGACGCGCGTGATCTTCGGCCGGTTCCGCCTCGAGGAGGTGATGGTGACCTATTCCGTGGCTGGGCACTCCGGTCAGAGGAAGGGAAGGGCAGGGCGAGCTCATCGTCTCGAATTGATGGTGCTCGATACCCAAGAAAAGGCCTCCCGTCCCTGGGACGGGCGGCCTTTTGTCGTTTTCTGTCGGCGAAGGGGAGCCGGTTGGTCCAGGCGCGCGCCGTATTGTGGGCCTATCACCGCTGCTTCGCCGCAGGAAACTTTGCTCTCGATCGGGAACAAAATGGTTCACCCATCGCGAGCCTTCCTCCCGATTTCGCCTATCCTTCGATCATTCGGCAGGACGTCGCTGCAACTCGCTCTGTCTTCCGCTGGGACGCAGAGTAGTTCGGCAGCAAAATCGTAGTCTTGAAGCGTCATCGGTCGCATCTGGCGGTGGTGGCGCGCCGAGAAGGTGTGCCTATTGCTTGGGAAGTTCGAATAATCCGGGCTCCGGCGGAGCCCCTGCGAGAAGGACGGGACGCGAAAATGGCCAGCAAGGAATCGGAAGCGCTGTCGACTCTCTACAAGGGCTGGATCGACACTCTGGAAAACAATCCGGACCTGCCGATCGACGACGTGCGACGGCTCTTCGAGCATTGGGGCGACGTTACGGGCGAGCCGGGAGGCGTCGATTATAGCGAGGTGGACGCCGGCGGCGTGCCGGCGCTCTGGGCGGTGCCGAAGGGCGCGGCGGCCGATCGCGTGCTGCAGGCGACACATGGCGGCGGTTATGTCGTCGGCTCCCCCTACAGCCACCGCAAGCTGTTCGGCCATATCGCCAAGGCCGTCGGTGTCCCCGTTCTCATCATCGATTATCGGCGTGCGCCCGAACATCTTCATCCGGCTCCGGTCGAGGATGCCGTCCGCAGCTATCAGTGGCTGCTCGGCCAGGGCTTTCGCCCCGAGCATATCGGCCTGATCGGCGATTCGGCCGGCGGCGCGCTGGCCGTAACCACGCTGCTGCTGCTGCGCGAGCGGGGACTGCCGCTCCCGGCGGCAAGTGTGCCGCTGTCACCCTGGACGGACCTTCTGGTAACGGGCCAGTCGGTCGTCTCGAATCACGAGAAGGACCATTTCGTGAAGCGGCACGTGATCGACAATCTCTCCGCCACCTATCTCGGCGACGACGGCACATCGCCCAAGCGTCGCGACCCGCTCGTCAGCCCGCTCTACGCCGATCTATCGGGCCTCCCGCCGCTTTTCATTCAGGTCGGCGGCGACGAGACGCTGCTCGACGATGCCGCGCGGCTGGCAGAGGCCGCGCGCGCTGCCGGGGTCGAGGTTCGCTACGACGTCCACCCGGAACAACAGCATGTTTTCCACTTCCTCGCAGGGACCGCGCCGGAAGGCGACAAGGCGGTTCAGGACATCGCGCAGTGGCTGCGGCCACGCCTCGGCCTCGACCAGGCCGAGGAGCGCGCCGCCGCCGCGGAATAGCGCGACACCGGCCGTCCGGCCGCATGCTATTTTGTCCTCTGGGGGATCGGCGTTGATACAGAGAAAGGCTCGCTTAGGCGGGCCTTTTTCGCCTCGGGGATCACGACGAAGCGGTCGCCGCTGGGCGTGATGATGATTTGCTTGTCCATGTCGACCTTCCCTTAGACCAAGATCGGAAACGAACGGAGGCGGCACTTCCATAGTGCCTTGGCTCGCGTCAAGGCAACGCAGAAGAGACGACCCGGAGTAGGTGCAAGGACTATGACCGCAATCCCGGTTGCCGGTCGGCAACACGACCCGGGAGCCCGATCGTCTATGCGCGACTTTAAACTGCTCGGCCCGATGGTGTTGTGATACATTGGCAGTGGACTTGCCGGCACTGGTCAGGGGTAGCGCACGAGGCGGATATCATGCGGTTCCGAGGTGCTCTGACGCAATCCGACTCGATACCAGGACAGGCAGCGGCGCTCGTGCCGCAGGCGGCGGTCAGGACCGGATGCCCTTGGCTTGCTGTCCTGATTGCGTTGGCGGTGCTGGCAACTACGGGACAGGCCGCGTACGCGGACGAGGGCGGTGTCAGCTTTTGGCTACCCGGACAGTACGGCAGCTTTGCAGCCGTCGCGCCCGCCCCGGGGTTTTCGTTGTCAGCGGTGTCCTACTTCTATTCGGGCAAGGCGGGCGGGGATGTGTCGCTAAACCGCGGGGACGCGCTGAGCTTCGGTGTCGACACCGATTTCTTCGCCCAGTTGATCGTGCCGACCTACACCCTTGACACGACGATCCTGGGTGGACGCCCAAGCTTTTCGCTGGGCTTTTTCCCAGGCTGGAACCAGACGTCTGCCGACGTCGGGATCGGAGCGCTGTCGGCGGCCCGGACCGATGACGTCACCGGCTTCGGGGATCTCTATCCCACGGCGCAGCTGTTCTGGAACAGCGGCGTTCACAACTGGATGACCTATGTCACCGGCGATATCCCGGTGGGCTCCTATGACCCCAACCGGCTCGCCAATCTGGGTCTCGGACATGCCGCGATCGACGTCGGTGGCGCCTACACCTATCTCAATACCGCGACCGGCTTGGAGTTCTCGGCGACCGCCGGCCTGACCTATAACTTCGAGAATCCCGATACGGACTATCGCAACGGCATCGATTCACATCTGGATGTCGGCATATCGCACTTCCTGAACGAGAAGCTCTTCGTCGGCGCCGTCGGCTTTGCCTATGTGCAGCTGACGCCCGACAAAGGGGCGCCGGCGGCGTTGGGCGGCTTCGAGGGACGCACTTTCGGGATCGGTCCGCAGATCGGCTACAACTTCACCGTCCAGGGCAGGACGATCTTCACCAACCTGCGCGGCTATCTCGAGTTTGACACCGAGAACCGAACCAAGGGCGGGAGCGTGTACCTGACTGTCAACCTCCCGTTTTCAGCGCCGGCGAAGGGGAACTGAGGACGAGCGTCTCGGTCCGCCCTCCATCTGTTCGTACTCTTGCCGCCTGCCCAAGCGCAGCGAATTCCGCGGCAAGGCAATCGCCAGGAGGAAGCCACGATGAAGCTTAGCGCAAGGCTGCTTTCCCTCGGTTGCGCTATGATCGGCGCGACGATGGCTCCCGCCCTGCCGGCGACGGCGCAGGAGCAGAAGCCCAACATCGTCTTCATCCTGCTGGACAACACGGGCTGGGGCGATCTCGGCGTCTATGGCGGCATGACGCCGACGCCGCGCATAGACAAGCTCGCGAACGAAGGCATTCGCTTCAACAGCTACTATGTCGAGGCCCAATGCACGCCGACCCGCTCGGCCATCATGACCGGACGCCAATCCGTGCGATCAGGAACATATACTGTGCCCTTGCCGGGTACGGGTCCCTACGGCCTTTCGCCCTGGGAGCACACGCTTCCCGAGCTCCTGTCCGAAGCTGGTTACGCCACCGCGCTCTATGGCAAGTGGCATCTCGGCGAAGTGCCGGGCCGACTGCCGAGCGACATGGGCTTCGACGAGTGGTGGGGCATCAAGAACTCCTGGGACGAGGCAGGCTACACGTCCTATCCGCTCTTCAAGGAGTCCGGCGTGGAAGTGCCGATGATCTGGCAAGGACGAAAGGGCGAGGCTTCAACCCCGGTCATGCCGCTCGATCTGAACGTTCGACCGATTGTGGACGAGAAATACATCATCCCCAAGACGGTGGAATTCATCCAACGAGAAGCAGCCGCCAAGAAGCCCTTCTTCGTCTATGTCGGCTATTCGGAGATGCACCCGCCGGCCATCCCCAATCCTAATTTTGCCGGCAAATCCGTCGAGCGCGGCGGCGCGTACTCCGATCTGGTCGGCGAAATGGATGTTCGCGTCGGTCAGATCCTCGATGCCGTCAAGCAGGCGGGCATCGATAACGACACGATGGTCATTCTGAGCAGCGACAACGCGACAGCTCCTAGCCTGGTTGCTGGAGCGGGCGGCGGATCGGACGGACCGTTCCGTGGCGGCTTCTTCACGCCGCCCTTCGAAGGAAGCATGCGCACCCTCGCCATGGTTCGGTGGCCCGGGCACGTTCCGACCGGGATCGTCACGCAGGAGATCCTGAGCGCCCATGATTGGCTGCCGACGCTCGCCGGCGTCGCCGGTCGAACGGATTTGGTCCCCAAGGACCGGCCGATCGATGGCATCGATGCCTCCGCCTTCCTGCTCGGCAAGAGCGCCACGACCGGCCGGGACAGCTATATGCAATTCGGCCCCGATGGAGAGCTGATGTCCGTTCGCTGGAAGGTCTACAAGACCATATTGCGCTACTCGGAGGGCGTGGACAAACCGATCGTCAAGCCACAATTCCCCATGCAGTTCGACCTGACCAGCGACCCGCACGAGAACTGGAACCTGTTCGATACGAAGCTGACCGAAGGCTGGAGCTTCGCGCCGGTCGCCCGCCTCATTGTCGCGTATGAGGAGAGCCTCAAGAAATATCCCAACATCCGTCCAGGCGAGGATTTCAAGGGCTACAAATAGCGGCCGCAGGGGGAGGGACACAGCGGCGGCATTCGTCGACGGCAGAGGGATTCCAACGGGATCAGATGTCCGAGATGGATCATGGAGAACACGATGCACCAGACTGTTAGGCGATCACTCGCAGTGCTGGCATTCGGGTCATCCTTGGCGGCCCTGCCTATGCCAAGCAGCGTGGCACTGGCGCAGCAAGACAAGCCCAATGTCGTCTTCATCCTCGCCGACAACGTCGGCTACGGCGATCTCGGGCCCTATGGGGGCGGCGAGTTGCGCGGCGCGCCGACGCCCAACATCGACCGGCTGGCGCGCGACGGGCTGCGGCTGACCCAGTACCTGGTGGAGCCTGCGTGCACGCCCAGCCGGGCGGCGCTGATGACGGGGCAATATTCGATCCGCAACGGGTTGTCGCTGATCGCCGTCGAGGGCAGCCCCTACACGCTGCCGAAGAACGCCTTCACCATGGGGGAGATGTTCAAGAGCGTCGGCTACGCCACGGCCATCTTCGGCAAGTGGCATCTCGGGTCCGCACCGGAGAGCCTGCCGACCAGCCACGGTTTCGACGAATTCTACGGCATCCCGCCGGATATCTCGTGGGATTCCGCTACCTATGTCGATACGGCCGAGATGACGCATTCCGTCGATGCTCCCCGTGACGAGCTGCTGCGCCTGGGGCCGCAGATCCAGGAGGCCGTCGCAGGCGGTCCGCTGAAGAACGTGAAGCCATACACGCCGGAAGTGCGCGCCGAGATCGACGTCGAGCTCACCGCCAAGTCGATCGACTTCATGGCGCGCGAGACCAAGGCCGGCAAGCCGTTCTTCCTCTATCTTCCCTTCTCCATGGGACATGTGCCGAACCTGCCTTCGGCATCGTTCAAAGGCAAATCGCGGATTGGCAATTATGGCGACAAGCTGATGGAGGGCGATTTCCACGTTGGGCAGATCCTCGATTCGTTGAAGGAACTTGGTATTGAGGACGACACCGTCGTTGTCTTTGCATCGGACAACGGACCGTTCGGTGAGACCGCCCGCGAATTCGGCAACGCCGGCACCCCGGACATGGGCAACGCCGGCCCGTTCCGCGGCGAACTTGGCGAGGTGACCGAAGGCTCGATCCGTACCGCCGCCCTGATCCGCTGGCCCGGCCACGTCGCGCCGGGGACCAGTTCCTACGCGATGTTTTCGATCATGGACTTCCTGCCGACCCTCGCCGACATCGTCGGCGCGAAGCTGCCGGCGGACCGCCCGATCGACGGCGTTGACCAGATCGATGTTCTGCTCGGCAAGAGCGCAACCGGTCATCGCGAGGCCCTGCTGAGTTTTGTCGGCGCTGACCTTCTGGCTGTGCGCTGGAAGCAGTGGCGGGCCTACTTCACCGCCGTTCATCCCACGGGCATCGGGCCGCAACGGCAGCCGGGTATTTTCTCCATGAATGCGCCTTTGGCCGGGTATCCGATCATCTACAACATCGAGATGGACCCGCACGAGGATCTCATCGTCGCCGGCATGTTCGCTTGGGCGTCCGGCCCCATTCTGAAGGTTGTGAAGGAATATGAGGCGACGCTGAAGGACCATCCCAACCCGCCAGCGCCAAACATCACGAACTTCAGCCAGAAATGAAGGGTCTGGCGGCTGGACGGCTCCGAACAGGCCGTTCGGCAAGGAGCGGAGGACATCGCGGCAATCGCCGACAAGGATCTCGGTTGTGCCTCGGGTCATCGCGGACCTCCCGCGGCGATCGCCGGCGCTGGCCGATCAATGCCGAACTCGTGCAGGATCGCCTCGAGCATCAAAGCGGCGGCGGCCCCCATACGGCGGCGTTCCACCGGCGATAGTCCGGCCAAGCCGCCTCGTCCGGCCTGCGCCCGACGCGTGGCTACGCCCATTGCCGCAGCTGCTGCCGCCAGAGATCCGGCGACGGCTCCGACGACGCGGCGCCGCGCCGAGCCGGCAGTTCCGGCCGCTTTCGCCGGTTGGAATCGGCGATCGCCTGCCGGAAATACCGAAGCGAATTCGGCAGCTGGAAGGTCTGCCTTCGCTGCGCCGCTCCCCCCTGTCAGCCGGGCAGAGCGATCGGCTTGCGGGTCGCCGGATGGGGCAGGACGTTCATGTCGATGCCGTAGATCTGGCGCAGCGTTTCCGGGTTCATGATCGCGTCCGGCGGCGCGTGCGCGACGATTTTGCCCGAATGCAGCGCGAGGATTTCGTCGCAGTGTCGGGCCGCCATGTTGATGTCGTGCAGGACGGTGACGACTCCCAGCCCCTTCTCATGCGCGAGGCGCCGGACGAGCGCCAGAACCTCGATCTGGTGGGCGATGTCGAGCGCCGAGATCGGTTCGTCCAGCAGCAGGCATTCGGCGTCCTGCGCGATCAGCATGGCAATCCAGGCGCGCTGGCGCTCGCCACCCGACAAGGTATCGACGAGCCGGCCGGCCAGCGGCGCAAGATCGGTGAGCGCGATCGCCTCCTCCACTTTCTCCCGATCCGTCGCGCCGAAGCGTCCGAGCGCGCCGTGCCAGGGATAGCGCCCGAGCGCGACCAGTTCGCGGACCAGAAGGCCGGGCGCGGCCGGGGTCTGCTGCGGCAGGAAGGCGACCCGGCGGGCGAAGGCCCGGTCGCCCCATTCCGACAGGGGGCGGCCCTCGAACCGCACCTGGCCCGACGTCGCCGCCTGCTGGCGGGCCAGGATCTTCAGCAGCGTCGACTTGCCGGAACCATTGTGGCCGATCAGCCCGATCATCCGCCGGGCCGGCAACGTCAAGGTCAGAGGCCCCAGCAATTGCCGTCCTTCGACGGCAAAGGATATCCCGTCGAGAGCGAAAAGCGGAGACGCGTCCTCGGGCCGCGGCGGTCGAGGGGACATGGTCAGGTTTCCTTTCTCGCCTGCGCGAGCGGGCAGCTCTTGCAGTAGCCGAGCGTCTCGATCGGGTAGCGCAGGCAGCAGACCCGGCGTCGTCGCGCGCCGCCGACATAGCGGATCGGTTCGAAGAGTGGGTTCCGGCTGCCGTCCGGCCGAAGGCGGGCGGCAAGCAGCGCCGCGCCCTGCGCGACGCCGGGATGGTCGGGTCCCAGCGATGCCTCGCATTCGCGCAGGACATTCTCGGCAACATTGCCGGCATTGCTCCAGAGCACCTTTTCCGGCAGGCCGCTGGTGGCGCGGACGGCGCGGATCAGCGGCGCCAGATGTTCCTCCGTCACCCGGGCGAACCGCGCCGCGGCGCTCGTGGGCGTGAAGCGGACGATGTCGGGACCGAGGCGGATGGCGGCGGTGTGCCCATCCTCGTCGAGGACGACGCCGATCCGTTCGAGTTCGACCGGCAGATCGAGATCGGCGAGAAGGTTCGCGGCCAGAACCGGCACCAGCAAGGTCGAGAAGTGCCATTTCGACCATTGCGTCGCGATCGCGGCCTTGTCGCCACCCGGGTATTTCCGGCCGAATTGCTCGAGGATGGGCCGCAGACGCTCCGTGTCGAGCAGCGCTTTGCCGGCAAGGAAGGGGCGCGGGTCGCTCTCCGGCACGAGCTGGGCGCCGTAGCGCTCCAGGGATCCGCGGAACACGGGGGCAAGTGCCGGAATCATCGCCGGGCCACCATCTGGACGAAGTAGAGGCCGCCGAGACCCGTCGCCACGAGACCGGCCGGGATCTGCCACGGAAACGCGATGTTGCGTCCGATCCAGTCGGCGAACACCATCAGTCCGCCGCCGATCAGCGCCGCCGCATAGATCCGCGGCAGGGCACGCCGGAAGGCGAACGTGCGCGCCATGTGCGGCGCCATCAGGCCGACGAAGGATAGCGGGCCGACCAGCAGGGTTGCGACCCCGGTCAGCGCCGCTGCCATGGCGATGATGCAGAAGCGGCTCCTTCCGATCGGCAGGCCGAGCCCGGCAGCGGAGGGGCGCCCCAGCGGCAGGATTTCGAGCCAGCGCCCGAGAAGCGGCAACAGGAGCAGCGCGAGGCAGGCGAGGACGGCGACGGTGCGCGCATCGCCGGCCGTGACCGAATAGGTCGAGCCGGAGAGCCAGCCGACCACGCGCAAGACGCGCATGTCGCCCAGGAAGAGCATGACCGATAGCGCCGAGGCGAGCAGCGTCGCCAGGGCTGCGCCCGTCAGCAGCAATTGTTCCGGCGCAAAGGCGGAGCGCCGGCTGAAGTTCAGAACGGCAAACAGGACCAGGGCTGCCGCAAGACCGGAAAGCAGCATCATCGCGCCGCGGTCGAGCGCCGGCAGGAAGAACGTGGCCACGAGCAAGATCAAACCGGCGCCGGATGAAATTCCGAGCAGTTCCGGACTGGCGACGGGATTGCCGGTCAGCCCTTGCAGGAGCCCGCCCGCAACCGCCAGCAGGAGGCCTGCAGAGAGTGCGGCGACGATGCGCGGTAGCCGCCAGGGGAGCAGCGCGGCCAGATCCTGGCCGCTGGCAAGCTGCCATCCCCCGGTCGTTCGGCCGAGCAGGAGGGAGACCGCCAGCATCCCGACCAGCAGGGCGATCAGGAACGCCACGCCGATCCGCGTCGCGTTGCTGCCGGTGGAAATGGGCAGGCCCGGCAAGGCGGCGGGCGCGTGGTTGGGTCGAGCCCGGCGCAGCAGGTAGATCAGGAGCGGCGCGCCGAGGAGCGGCGTCACGGCGCCGGCCGGGATTTCCATGCCGCCGGACAGCAGCATCAGGCCCTGGTCGGTGCAGGCGAGGAGGCCGGCCGCGATCAGCGAGCCGGCGAGCAGCCGCTCGGGGAGGCGCCTGGCGCCGCCAAACCGCGCCATGGCCGCGCCGGCGAGGCCGACGAAGCCGATCACGCCTATGGTGCCGGCCACGATGGCGCTTGCCAGCACGGCGCCGGCGATGGCAAGCGCGCGGGTCGTGCCGAGGGAAAGACCCAGCCCGCGCGCTCCGGCGTCATCCAGCTCGAGCAAGGCGAGCGGCCGCAGCAGCGCCAGGGTCGCCACCAGTGCGATGGCGAGGCGCGGCAGGATCTCGACGACGCCGCGCCAGCTGTTCTGGACCAGGGAGCCGGATTCCCAGACATAGAGTTCGCTGAGCGCATCGAAATGCACGAGGATCAGCATCGATCCGAAGGCGCCGAGAGACAGCGACAGGATCAGCGCCGAGAGGATCAGCGCCGCCGGCGAAAAGCCCTGGCGGCGGGCGAGCAGCATGACGATGAGCGTGGCCAGCGAGCCGCCGGCGAAGGCGATCACGTCCCAGCCGGCGACAAGAAGACCCGGCGCCCAGAGGATGGCGATGGCGAGCGCGCATTTGGCGCCTGCGAACACGCCGAGCGTCCCAGGCTCGGCCAGCGGATTGCGCAGCACCTGCTGGAAGACGACGCTGGCGAGCCCGAGCGCACCGCCGCACAGCAGGCTCATCACGAAGCGCGGCAGCACCGCATCGCGCGCGATGATCGCCTGCAGATCGGTCGGGTTGCCGAGCGACGCCAGCCATCGTCCGGCCGGAAGCACCTGCAGGAGGTTGAACGCCAGAAGCAGGGTGGCGCTCGTCACGAGGCCAAGGCCAAGGACAACCGCCCGATTTCGGCGCTCGGCCTGAGAGAGGATCGCCTCAGTCATATCGCTTCAGTCATGGCGAGGCAGTCCGTCGGCGAGTTGACGGGCAAAGCGGATCGCCGAGACGATGCCGCCGCTCGGATAGATGACGGGCATCTGGGTCACGCGTCCGGCGCGGACGGCGGGGAGAGCGTTCCAGAGTGCGCTATCGTCAAGCGCGGCGAGCGCCCGCGCCGTCTCGGCGCCCCGGTCGAAATGCACGATCCGCGCTTCCGGCTCTCCGGCCAGCTGATCGATGCCGGCCGATGTCACGCCGGAGGCGTTGACCCGGCCCTGCCAGGCATTGCGCAGGCCGAGCTGGCCCAGCGCATCGCCGATCATGCCGTTGCCGCCAAAGATGGAGACGTTGCGCCCGTTTTCGGCAAAGCGGCAGACATAGAGCGGACGCGCGGTGCGATCCGAAAGGGCGTCTTGCGCGGCGGCAAGCGTCGCGTGCAGCCGCTGCGTCCACCGTTCGGCCTCTTCGGTTCGGCCGAAGAGCTCGCCGAGCGCGTGGATTTGCCGGATGGCATTGGCGATGGCCGGCTCGGATCTGGACAGGGAATCGACGGATACCAGCGGGGCGATGCGCGACAGAATGCCGAGGCTGCCGGCCTGCCAGGAGGCGAGCAGGATCGCATCCGGGCTCATCGCGCGCAGGAGTTCCGCGTTCGGTTCGGTCAGGGGGCCGAGGTCGGGGGTATCGGCCGCCAGCGCCGGCTCCGCCACGAGACGGCGATAGAGCGGGACATTGGCGACGGCGAGCGGCGTGATGCCGAGCGTCAGCGTCAGTTCCGTCGCGAACAGATCCAGCGATACGACGCGGCTGGATGTTGCCGCCCGTGCCGGGGCTCCCGACAGGACGAAGGGGACGGCGAGCGCCGTCCCCAGGAGCCTGCGTCGCGAAAGGCCAGGCCTGACTACCATTTGTAGGAGAGCGTTCCGACGACGGACGCCGGCTCCCCGTAGCGGCAGCCGTCCGTGCCGGCGCAGGTATAGAACTTCTTGTCGAAGAGGTTCCTGGCGTTCAGCGTGAAGTCCAGTCCGTTATACTGCTTGCCGAGCGCGCTGAAATCGTAGCGAACCATGGCGTCGGCCAGCATGTAGCCGGGGACGTCGGCGTCATAGCCGAGTGTCTTGACGCTGTCGGGCATGCTGGTCTTGCCGACATAGCGCACGCCGCCGCCGATGGAGAGGCCGTCGAGGCCCAGTTCATCGAGCTTGTAGTCGGCCCACAGCGAAACGGCGTTGCGCGGAACCAGCGCGACCGCCTGGCCGATCTCGTAGCTGTTGGCGCTGTCGAGAATCTCGCTGTCGGTATAGGCATAGGCGCCGATGATGCCGAGGGCGCCGAATTCGGCGCGTGCCTCGAGCTCCAGGCCGCGCGAGCGCACCTTGCCGAGCTGGTAGGCGCTTCCCGTGGCGTCATAGCTGACGAGATTCTTCTGGGTCAGCTCATAGATGGCGGCGCTGAGGAGAAGGTTGCTGCCATCGGGCTGATAGCGAAGGCCCGCTTCATACTGCAGACCCTCGTTCGGCTTCAGCGCGTCGCCGGTCCGGCTGTCGGCGCCGACCTGGGGCGCGAAGGATTGGCTGACGCTGAGATAGGGGGCGAGGCCGTTGTCGAAGAGATAGACCACGCCGGCGCGGCCGGTCGCCTTCTGGTCGTCCTGATCGGTGACCTTGCCGTTCTGGTAGCTGGTCGACGTGCTGTCGGTCCAGTCCTGCCGGCCGCCAAGCACGAAGGCCCAGTTGTCGATCTTGATCTGGTCCTGCAGGTAGACGCCGAACTGGTTGCCGTCGCTGTCGCTGCCGCGGTTGGTCGGGCCGATGGCAGGGGAAGAACCGGAATAGACGGGATCGTCGATATCAAGCGGAACGTAGCCGGTGCCACGGAAACGCAGCGTGTCATAGCCGCGGCGATAATAGTCGAAACCCGCGAGCACCGTGTGCTCCGCCGGTCCCGTGGTGAAGCTCTTTTCCAGCGAGGTGTCGGTGGTGAAGCCGTAGGACTTCTCATCCCGCTTGCTGGCCAGCCGATAGAGCGTCCCGTTGCTGGTGACAGGCGCCAGATTGGCCATCATGTAGTCCCACTTGACGTCGGACTGGTAGTAGCGGGCGGCATGGCGCAGCTTCACATCGTTCTCGAACGTGTGCTGGAGATCGTACCCGACCGTAAAGAGGTCGCCGACATAGCGGTCGAAGCCCGGTTCGCCGAGGAACAGGTCGCGCGGGATCCTGCCGGTGCTGACATCCTGGTAGAGCAGCGGCGCGCTGAACTTGGTGTTCACATGCTGGTAGCTGGCCTGCAGCGTCAGCGACGTGGCGGCATCCGGGCTCCAGGTCAAAGCCGGGGCGATATAGACCTTGTTGTCCGGCGTCTGCTCGACCCAATTGTCGGCATCGCGCACGAGGCCGGTGAGGCGATAGCGCAGCGAGCCGTCGGCATTCAGGGCGTCGCTCAGGTCGAACGAAACCTGCTTGCGGTCATAGCTGCCATATTCGGCATTGATTTCGTGGAGCGGCTTGTCGGTGGGGCGCTTCGAGATGGCGTTGATGAGGCCACCGGGGGAGAGCTGGCCATAGAGAACCGAGGCGGCGCCGCGCAGGACTTCGACCCGCTCGAGACCATACGGCTCCTGGCCGCCGTCATAAACGTTGGACTGCAGCTTCATGCCGTCCCGCAGCATGCCGCCATTGCCGGTCGCGACGTTGAAGCCGCGCATCATGACGTCATCGACCATGCGGCTGAAGCTCTGCGACTGCATGCTGACGCCGGGGGTGTAGGTCAGGGATTCGGCGAGCGATGCCGGCTTCTGGTCGGTGATCTGGTCCCGGGTCACGACCGAGACGGATTGCGGGGTCTCGAGGATCGGCGTGGCCGTCCCCATGCCCGAGGCATTCTGGGTCGCGACATAGCCGTCGACCGGCCCCCACGGGCTCTCGCGCTGGCCTTCGACAACGATTGTTTCGAGAAGCTCGGTGCCTCTCGGGGCGACGGATGTCCCGTCATGCGCCGCCGAGGCAGAGAGGATGGTAACCGTGTTGGCGCCCGTGAAGCTGTAGCGCAGGCCCGAGGTTGCCAGCAATCGGGCCAGCGCCTGCTCCGTCGACATGGTGCCGGTCACGGCCGGCGCGGTATTGCCGGCGGCGACCGCGGTCTTGTAGGCGATCTGCACGCCGGACTGGTCGGCGAGGGCGCGCAGCGCCCGGCCGAGCGGCTGGCTCGGAATGTTGAAGTTGCGCATCTGGCTGGCCTCAGCTTCGGCCCGCGACACGGGCAGTGCCGGCAGCATCCCCATGCCCAGCGCCGTGCTCATCAGCATCGTCGCCAGCATGCCTCGATGCCGGAAACTGGTTTGCCCTGCCCGCGTCTTCATTCCGTACCGCCTCTTTCAGCCGAGATGGACCCCATGGATCCGACAGCGAAGAGAGTGGGTAGGAGTGATGCCTGGTCCCTTCATCGTCTTGACGGGCGAAGGGCGGCTTTGCCTAAACGGGGAGCCAAGATTTTTTTCGAGCGAGGCGCGGAACTCAGGAAATCAGCACGACGACGCCGGGGACGCGCCGAACGGAGAGGCCCTGGGTCCGGGCCAGCGCCCTGACGGCGGCGAGCGCCTGCCCGGTCGAGAAGATCGCGCTGACGGGCGTCGAGGACGATGCGTTCGGGGCGAGGACGATGCGTTCGGGCAGATAGCGGCCAAGCTCGGCGATGGCGCTGTCGAAGGGGCGTCCCTCGAATATGATCCGCCCGGAGCGCCAGGCGAAGACGGTGTCCGTTTCGATTCTGATGGCCGGATCCGGGAGGCCGCCCGCCGCATAGCGGGTTTGTTCGCTCGCCGCGAGGACAACGCCGCCATGCTCCGGCATGGCCGCCGCTTGCGGCGCTTGCTGACCCGATACGTGGACTTCCCCCTCGGCGACGGTCACGGTGGCGACATCGTCGAACGCCTGGACGGAGAAGACCGTGCCGAGCGCGTCGGTGTTGCCGCCCAGTGCCGCGACGCGGAAGACGGTCTCGCTGGGCTGCACCCGGAACTCGGCCTCGCCGCGCAGCAGTTCGACGAGGCGCAGGCCCGACTGGAAGCGGACGGCGATGCCGCTGTCGGTATTCAGGGCCGCCGTCGAGCCGTCGGGAAGGATGAACTCCGCGCTCTCTCCGACCCCGGTCCGGAAATCGGCGTTCCACCAGATTTCCAGCCGCGGCAATGCGATCACCGTCGCCGCTGTCGCCATCGCCGCGCCGCCGATCAGGAAGCCGCGTCTGCCGAGCGTCGGGCGTCGTGGCTCGCTTGCCGCGGTCAGCGCCGCGGGGCGCGCCCGCCGGGCGGGATCGAGCACCTGGAGTTCCTGCCAGAAGGCACGTTCGCGCTCGAACGCCTGCCGATTGTCGGGAGAACCGTCACGCCAAGCCTTGAAGCGTTCGATATCCGCGGCGCTGATCTCGCCCGAGTTCAGGCGCACGATCCAGTCGCGTGCGTCCATCGCGCTTCGGCGGTTTGTTTCGGGCTGTTTCTCGGCGTCCATGCGGGCGATGGTTGAGCTGAAGTGTGGCAGGTGGAGCTTGCAATTTATAGACGCGCGAAGATTGCCTTTGCCTAAAGACGCGGTCCTGATTTCATGTGCCGAATTCGTCGCGAACCGACGCGAGCCGCTCCAGCGCCCGGCGAATATGATAGTAGACCGCCTCGTCGCTGATGCCGAACTGGCTGGCAATCTTGCGGTGAGAGATGCCGTCGATCCGGTTCATCAGGAAGATCTGGCGGGTCCTCTCCGGCAACTGGTCGAGGACCGCCTCGACGGCCCGGATCGCCTCGCGCCCGATCAGAATCCGCTCCGGCGAGACGGCGTCCGACTGCTCCCAGAGGACCTCGTTCAGCTCCGTGTCGATTTCACTGCGCCGCCGTTCCTTGCGATGCTGGTCCGTCAGGGCGTTGCGGGCCACCTGGGTGATGTAGCCGCCGGGATTGTCGATCGGGACGTCGCTGCGCGCCTTGTCCAGCTTCAGCCAGGTGTCCTGCAGGACATCTTCCGCCTGCGCGCGGGATCCGGTGCGTGCGTGGGCCGACGACTCCAGCCGGGGCCGAAGCAGAAGAAACGTCGTCAGGAGTTTGCCGAAATGCCGCTTGTCCAATTTGACCCGAGGGACGCGCCATGGGAGATGTACCATGGCGCCTAACGGATCGAAGAAAATCAAGCAATCGCAATAATTTGGACATGTTCCAGACTGCTTGGTGATAACACGACTGATAGTCAGCCTTAGTGATTGATATTGCTCCAGCCTCCGACGAGGGACGCCGTTGCCACCTAGCGCGGAAAATCGAGCGCGTTGCTGTTCGGCCACAGAAGCAAGGGGCATCGCCGCCGATAAAGACCGTCGGCAAGGGGCGTGAGGTCGGCGACGATGTCGGGCGCCAGGACGGCGAGGGCGGGGCCGTCGTGGCCGCTAGCCTCCACGATCGATTCCCATCGTCACCGTAGCCGGGTTCCGGCCGTGAAGACGTGGGCCTTTCCGGAGATGGAAAGCCGGATCAGGGTTCCGACCGCGGGCAGGGCCATCGAGGTGGCGGCAAAGCAGATGTCCTTGCCGGTGCTCGGCGCTTCGTCGTCGGCGCAGCGCACCAGGCGCGCGGTGATGCCGCTCGATGCGCCGGCGAAATCGACCGCGATCACTTCGGCGAGCACATCGTCGGCGTCGGCCTCGGCGGGCGACGGAACGGGCGAGAACGAAATCTGATCGGGGCGCAGCATGAGCTCGCCAGGGCCCGAGCGGCGATCGTCGACGGCGATGCGGCCGAGCGCGCAGCGCGCGATCCCGCCCTCGATCCGAGCCGGAAGCAGGATCGCCTCGCCGAGGAATTGCGCCACCATCGGATCGACCGGCCGCAGATAGAGCTCGCGCGGCGTGCCGGCCTGCGGCAGGCGGCCCTGGCGCATGACCGCGACCTGATCGGCGAAGGAGAGGGCCTCGGCCTGGTCGTGCGTGACCAGGATCGTGGTGATCGCCTCGGCGCCGAGCAGCTCCGACACCGCCTGCCGGGTCTGGGCGCGCAGCCGCGTATCGAGGGCGGAGAAGGGTTCGTCGAGCAGCATCAGGCGAGGCCGCCGGGCGAGCGCCCGGGCGAGCGCGACGCGCTGTTGCTGGCCGCCCGAGAGCTGGTCCGGCCGACGACGAAGAAAGCCGGCGTCGAGGCCGGTCATCGTCATCAGTTCGCGGATGCGCGCGTCGCGTCCGGCCTGCTGGCGTGGAATGCCGTAGCCGATGTTGTCGGCGATCGAGAGATGCGGAAACAGCGCGCCGTCCTGCGCGACGATGCCGATGCCGCGTCGATGCGGCGGTACGGATCGGGGCCCGTCGGCGAGCACCTCGCCATCGAGGACGACACGGCCCTGGTCCGGGGTCTCGAAGCCGGCGATGACCCGCAACAGCGTCGTCTTGCCCGATCCCGACGGTCCCACGATGGCGGTCCGGCTGCCAGGCGCGAGGTCGAGATCGATGCTGGCGAGCGCTTCCGTCGATCCGTATCGCTTGGCGACCGACCGCAATTCGAGCAGGGTCATCGTCCCGCGCTCCTTCTCGACTGGACGTGAAGCAACCATGCCAGCGGCAGGGAAACCACCACCATGATCAGCGCATAGGGCGCGGCTGCGGCATAGTCGAGCTCGCTGGAAAGCGCCCAGAACGCCATCGCCAGCGTGCGGGTGCCGTTCGGCGCCAGCATCTGCGTTCCCGGCAATTCGTTGAAGATGCCGAGCGAGGCGAGCGCCATGCTGGACGCCACGCCTGGCGCGGCGAGACGCAGCGTTACCGAAAAGAACGCGTTGGCGCGCGAGCGGCCGAGGCTGGCGGCCGCCTGCTCGAGCTCGACCGGCGCCTGCGCGATGCTGGCGCGCAGGCTGACCAGCGCGCGCGGCAGGAACATCAGCGCATAGGCGGCGAGAATGGTGACGAAGGTCTGGTAGAGCGGCAGCGCGACCCGCACCGTGATCGTGACGAGAGCCAGGGCGACCACGACGCCGGGCAGGGAGCCGGTGACATAGTTGCAGGCCTCGAGGAGGCGCTGCAGCCGTCCCGGACGGCGGATCGCAATCCAGGCCATCGGCAGGGCCAAGAGGGTCGCCAGCGCCGCGCCGGCGATGGCAAGGAACAGGGTCTGGCCGAGCGAACGGCCGATCGCGTCGAATTTCCAGATCTCGACACCGCCGGCGGCGAGCCAGCTTCCGAGCGTGACGCCCGGAACGCCGAGCGCAAGCGCCGTCACCGAAACGGGCAGCAGCAGGAAAAGCGGCATCGTCCGCCCGAGGCGTACCCGGCGTGGCGCCATTGCCGCGCCGCTGCCGACCCGCGCATAGCGCTCGCGGCCCCGCAGCGCCGCTTCGAGGGCCAGCAGCAGCAGGCAGAACAGGACCAGCACGCCGGCCAGCATGTTGGCGGCCGGCCCGTTGAAGGTCGACTGGAACTGCTCGACGATGGCGGTGGTGAAGGTATCGAAGCGGATCATCGCGAACAGGCCGTATTCCGCCAGCAGATGCAGGCCTACCAGCAGCGAGCCGCCAAGGATCGCGAGCCGGAGCTGCGGCAGCACAATGCGGCGGAACACGCGCGCCGGCGGATCGCCGATCGCCGCGGCGGCCTCCTCCAGCGCCGGATCGAGCCGGCGCATGGTCGCTGCCACCGGCAGGTAGAGAAAGGGGAAATAGGCCAGCACCGAGACGAGGACACCGGCCGCGAGGCCGTGCAGGCGCGGCAGGAGACTGACCCAGGCGTAGCTCTGCACGAAGGCCGGCACGGCGAGCGGCGCCACGGCGAGGAAGGACCAGATCCGCGCGCCCGGTAGATCGCTCCGCTCGGTCAGGAAGGCGAGCGCCACGGCCAGCGCGATACAGATCGGCACCGTCAGGACGACGAGAAGCACGGTGTTGACGAGCAGCTCGAAGACGCGCGGCCGGAAGATCATCGCCGCCGCTGCCGTCCAGCCGGTCTGGATCGTCACGAAGATGACGAAGGCAAGCGGCAGCAGCGACAGGATGGAGATCAGCGTCGCGAGGGATGCTGCCGGCGAGAGGGTCCGCCTTGGCATCGCGACGAACGTCAGACGTGAGCGCGGTGCAGCCGTATCGGGCAGTTCATCAGAGGCGTACATGCACGTCGTACCAGGACGAAGACCGGCAGGAAATGAACCCTGCCGGGCGTTGCGGCCCGGCAGGGTTCGTCATGGAGATGGCCAATCGGCCCATGGCTAGAGAAGGCCGGCCGCGGTCATGAGGTCCGTGACCTTCTTGCTGTCCAGCGTCGACTGCTCGACCTTGGGCGCATCGAGTTTGGCGAGCGGCTCCAGCTTCGGATTCGAGTCGGCGCCGTTGCCGACGGCATATTCGAAGGAGGTTCCCGTCTTCAGGATTTCCTGGCCGCCTTTGCCGACGACCCACTTCACGAAGGCCTGCGCTTCGTCCGGATGCTTGCTCGAGGCGAGAACGCCGCCGCCGGAGACGCTGACGAAAGCGCCGGGATCCTGGTGGCGGAAATAGTGCAGCGCGACGTTCTTGCTGTTCTCGCCGGTCTTGGCCTGATCGCCGAACCAGTAATAGTGATAGATGACCGCGCCTTCGACCTGGCCGGCATTGACGGCCTTCATCGCCGTGCTGTTGCCCTTGTAGGCCGTGAAGTTCTCCTTCATCGCCTTCAGCCAGGCGGCGGTCGCTTCCTCGCCCTTCAACTGCAGCAGCGCGCCGACGATGGCCTGGAAATCCGCGCCCGAGGGCGAGGCCGCCCAACGGCCCTTCCAACTGGGATCGGCGAGATCGAGCAGCGACTTCGGCAGCTTGTCCTCGGCGAGCTTGGTCTTGTCATAGGCGAACACGGTGCTGCGCGCGGCGATACCCGTCCATTTGCCGTCGGCGGGGCGGAAATTCTCCGGCACCAGCGCCAGCGTTTCCTTGTCGAGCGGCGCGAACAGGCCGGCCGCGTCGACCAGCGCCATGGCCGGCGAATTTTCGGTCAGGAACACGTCGGCCGGCGAAGCCGCGCCTTCCTGGACGAGCTGGTTGGCGAATTCGGTATCGCCGGCATTGCGCAGCGTCACCTTGATGCCGGTCTCGGCCGTGAAGGCTGCCGCCCAGGCCTCTGCCAGGCTCTCATGCTGGGCATTGTAGACGACGATGCCGTCGGCGCTGGGCGTGACGGTCGCGTTCGCCGCGAGCGCGGCAGAAGACGTCAAAGCGAGGCCGAGCGCGAACGCCGCGGCGCTCGCGAATGAGTATAGCGGGGGGGTCATTGGCTGTCCTGCTAGAACTGCGTGGCAATCCGTGTGCCGCGCCGCACTGTTTCCACGCCGATCCGGGCAAGTCAAACAGTATGTTTTAGAATTATTTCAGTTATCAAGTAGGTTGGAACCAATTACTGGTTGAGCGGTTTGGTGTTGCTAATTCTAGCAAGATCACGACCAATAATACTCAATGCAGGTTGTAAATGTGGTTCGCCTGCGTCTCCGAGGTGGTGCGATGCGGCTCCGACGCGCGCCCAACTAATCTACGCTTCCAGCATCGATTAGTTGCGCCCCTTGACCATGTACAGCCCAGGGGCGCAGCCGCGCGTCCACTCCCGGCCGTCGCCAGATCCCGTCTTCGCCCGTGCGCCGGCGTCCGGACCGGGAGTTGATGTCGTTCCTAGGCCGGGAGGACGAGGACCTTTGTGTTGACGGGCGTTCGTGAATAGAGGTGCATCATGTCCTGCGTGAGCAGGCCGGTGCAGCCGCTGGTGACGCCGGTGCCGATCGATTGCGCCACGTGGGTGCTGTAGATCGTGTAGAGCGTGTACTTGCCGTCCTGATAGAGATAGAGCGTGCGGGCGCCGAGCGGGTTGTCGAAACCTCCCGGCATGCCGCCGGCATATTTGGCGGCCTCCGGCTGGCGCTGGATCATCTCTTTGGGCGGCGTCCAGACGGGCCATTCGGCCTTGCGCCCGACATAGGCTTCCCCGCTCCACAGGAACCCCTTGCGGCCGACATTGGCGCCATAGCGGGTGGCGTTTTCCGCGTCTTCGATGCGATAGACATAGTGCTTGCCGGGATCGATGATGATCGTGCCCGGCGCTTCCTTGTTGGCGTAGCGCACCGTCCGCCGGTAATATTTCGGATCGATCTTCGCGACATCGACTGCCGGAATCGGGAATTTCTCGTCCGGCACCGGCCCATAGACCTTCGCCGCTTCCGCGCGGCTCATGCCGCCCGATGTCGCGCAACCGGCAAGCCCCAGCGCGCCGAGACCGACGGCCGAGCCGACAAGAAACGATCGGCGGTTGAGAAGCCCCGACCGAAGCTCAGGCAGAGCTTCCTCGTCCCTCTCGCCGCGATCGGCACACACACGATCCATGACCATGATTTCGGAGTTCCCCGCGTGCTGCTGCCCGCCCAGCGACCTGCCCAACTGAGATTGCCGCCAAACGGCTCAATTGGCAAATTCGGACTTTCGCGGCAGGAGATCAGGCCGGAACCGCGATCTTGTCGAACAAGGGGCGGACCTTCGCCAGAAAGCGCTCGCTGCCGCAGGCGAAGCGGAGTTTGGCGTCGAGGCTGGTGCGCTGCCAGTCGATCGTGTGGGACACGCCGAGGCTGGCGAGAATGGGCAGTCCCGCCATGACGTCCCAGGTCGAGTCACCCAGAGCCAGATATCCGTCCGTCTCCCCCAAGGCGATATCGACGAGGGACAGCGCCGACGAACCGCAGAAGCGGACATTGATCCCGAGCGCATCGGAGACGAAGCGGATCAGCTCGACGCGATCCGAGGTGGAGGTGCTCGGGTGCCAGCCGATCCCCGTCGCGCCCTGGGAGAGGTCGAGGGCCGGCAGTGGCGGCACAAGCTTTCCGTTGCGCTGCGCCGGGACATTCAGGCCGCCCGACAGCATCAGGTCGCGGACCGGCGCGAATAGGGTTCCGTAGATCGGCGTCCTGTTTTCGAAAAGGCCGATGGAAATGGCCCAGTTCTGGCCGCCCCGAACGAAGTTGAAAGTGCCGTCGATCGGGTCGATGACCCAGATCCGGCCCGACGATCCCGCGATTTCGCCGCGCTCCTCGCCAAAAATCCCATCCTCCGGAAAGGCTTTTTGCAGGCTTGCGGCGAGATAATCCTCGACGGCGCGATCCGCCTCGGTGACGAGGTCGAGATGGCCCTTCTGTTCCACCGGCAGGCTGGCGAGCGACCGGAAATGCCGAAGCGCGATCTCGCCGGCGCCCCGCGCGATCGCTTCAATCCGCGCCTGGGTGACGCGCGCAGCATCCTCCGTCATGAGATCGCATCCACCTTTGCGACGGTTAGGCCACGGGCGCGGACAAAATCCATGGCCCAGGCGACGTCATCGCAAACCAGCAGGTCGATCCGTCCTGTCCGAAGCAAGGCATCGAGCGTCTCGAGATAATCGAGGCCATAGCCGGCTCGCAGCCGGAAGTATTGCGGCGGCGGCACATAGTGGCTGACGCCGATATCGGCGCCATGCAGGCTTTCGGCCAGGTCCGCGGAGAATTGCGGATAGTCGGTATTCATGACGTCCATCGTCGCCGAGCGGGCGGTCAGGGCCGGCTCCGTCAGGCGATGGTAATTGATGCCCATCGTGCGAATGCGCGGTTCCAGCCGCTTGATGTCGCGCAGGACCACGTAGTCGAAGGAGCTGACGAGCACGCGCTCCAGCATCCCGACGTCGCGAAGCGCTGCAAGTACGTTCTCCAGATAGGCGGTGCCTTCGAACTGGTCCTTGATTTCGACGATCAGTCCAATGCCGAGTTCCCGGCTGAACGCCAGCATATCCGCGAACAGTTCGATCGGCTGGCCGTCGATAGCGAGGCCGTTGCGCGCCCTGGTTCGAAAAGAGGAAATCTCGGCGTAGTCGAGCTGGGAAATGAGGCCGGTGCCCGTCGACGCATTGTCGAGAATGTCGTCGTGGAACACGACAAGGCGACCGTCGCGCGTCTGGCGCAGGTCGATCTCACACAGCGAGGCGCCCAACTCGGCGGCGCGCCGGAGGGCAGGGCGGCTGTTCTCGTGTCCGTCGACGACATGACCGCGATGGCCGCAGACCAGAATGCGCCGGGAGCGCGAAGGCAGGATGTCAAACATGGTTTTCGATCCGATGGAGGGAAGGGTGAGCCTTGCCGGCGCGAAGGCTATTTGAGCCCGCTGCGGGCAAAGCTGGTGATGAATTGCTTCTGCAGGACCAGGAAGATCGCGACCATCGGCAGCGCCGCCATGGCGCCGGCCGCCATCACGACGTTCCAGTCGGTGGTGTAGACGCCGCGCAGGAGCGCGAGACCCGGTCCCAGGGTCAGCTTGTCGATCGAGCGGTTGACGACGAGCGGCCACAGCAGGTCCTTCCATTCCGACAGAACGGAAAGGATCGCCAGGGAGAGGATGCCGCTACGGGCGACCGGGACGACGATCGTGACCAGGATCCGCAGGTGCGACGCGCCGTCGAGGCGCGCGGCCTCGATGAGCTCGCGCGGGACGCCGCGGAAAAACTGATACAGCAGGAAGACGCCGAACACGTCGAACAGCGAGGGCAGGAACAGCGCGACGAGGGTATCGGTCATCCTGAAACTGGCGATGATCGCAAAGTTCGGCACGATGAAGATATCGCCCGGCACCATGATCAGCGCGAGAATGCCGACGAGGATGGCGCTGGTGCCGGGCACCTTGATGATGGCGAGGGCGTAGGCCGCCATCGCGCAGATGACCAGCGTTCCCATGGCGCGGCCGAGCGAGACGGCGATCGTGTTGGCGAGCAGCGTCGCGAACGGAACGCGGTTGAACACCTCCCATATGCCGTCGAAGGTCGGCGGCGACGGGATGAGGTTCGGCGGGACCATGAGGGTCTGGCCGGTCGTCATCAAGCCGGTCGCGACCATCCAGGCAAACGGCACCAGAATGATCAGCCCGACAAGGGCGATGAGGATCTGGAGCCGCCAGCCGGCCTTGCGTTCCGCCTGCATCAGCCGTGCTCCCCATAGTGCACGAAGCGGCGCTGCAGACGCATGAGGACGATCGACACCGCTAGGATGATGACGAGCAGCACAAGCGAGACCGCCGCCGCGTAGCCGCGCTGTCCCGTCTCCAGGAAGGCGAGATAGAAATAGTAGTAGACCAGCGTGAAGCCGTAGTTCAGCGACACCGAATGATCGACGGGCGGCAGCAGGACATAGACGACGTCGAAGAGCTTCAGCGCGCCGATGGTCGTCGTGATGATGACGAAGAACAACGACGGCGTCAGCAGCGGCAGCGTGATGGAGAAGAACTGTCGGGCCGGTCCGGCGCCGTCCAGCGTCGCGGCCTCATAGAGGTTCGGCGAGATCTCCTGCATGCCGGCGTAGAGAATGATCGTGGGCACGCTGAACGAGAGATAGACCACGAGCAGCGACACCACGACGGTCACGCCCGCGGCGCTGCCGAACCAGCTTACCGGCGCCGCGCCGATCGCCTGCAGGGCCGAATTCACGAGGCCGTATTGCGTCTGGAACATCCAGCCGAAGACCAGGATGGCCGCGGTCGGCAGGCAGACGGCCGGCAGGAAAACGATGGCCCGAAATGCGGATTGTCCGCGGAAGCGATGCTGCATCAGCGTGGCGAGCGCCAGCGAGACCAGGATGACTCCGGGCACGGCGATACCAGCGAACTTGAAGGTATTGGCGATCGCGACCCGGAGCTGCGTGTCGCCAAGCAGCTTCTGATAATTGTCGAGGCCGGCGAATTTCGGCGCGCCGAAGGCTCCGGCGTTCATGAACGACAGCCAGATATTGTAGCCGAAGCCATACACCCGAAAGACGAGCAGGCCACCGAGCAGCGGCAGCAGGAACAGGTAGCCGACCACGGTGTCGCGATGGACGAGGCTGCGTCGCGCGATCGCGCGACGCGCCTTCATGGCCATGCCCGGCAGGCGCTGAAGGATCTGGCCCGTCAACGCAGCGCCCCATTCAGAAGCGCGTCGATCTGCTGTGCCGCATCGCTTGCCGACAGGGCGCCCGCATAGAACTCGCCCATCACGGCGCTGCTGATCTGCGGCATGGCGGACAGCACCTTGGGATGGGCCGTCGTGGTGCGCAGATAGCTCTGTGCGCTGGCCGCATCGAGCGCCGCTTCGAGACCGCCCAGCTTGCCATTGGTGGCGACAAACGCCGCGCGCGCTTCCGGCGCGGTGTTGGCCGGCAGGGCGGCGCCGCCTTGCGCATGCAGCGCGGCGCCTGCGTCGGAAGTGAGGAACTTGATGAGCTCCCAGCTCTCTTCCTTGTGCCGGGAGTTGACGTTCATGACGTAGGAGAGGCCATTGGTGTCGTTGGCCCAGGAACCGTTGACCGCCGGCAGATGGACGACGCCGAACGTGCCGGCCGGCGCATCCGATTTGGAGAGCAGGCTGAGGTTCCAGGACGGGATCTCGGCCAGAGCCAGCTTGCCGGAGAGGAGCGCGTTGACCGGGTTGAAGTCGGTGGAATCGGCGACCTTGAGAATGAGCCCGCTGTCCTGCAGCGCCTTGATCCTGTCGAGGGCCTCAATGCCCTCCGGCGACGACATCCGGCCCTTGCCATCCGCGATCACGCTGGAGCCCAGCGCGTGGACGAGGCTCGCGACGCCGTTGTTGAAGGAGTAGTTGTAGTAGAGCGGCACGACGGCCGAGGACGTCCGCTTCTCCTTTACCTCGCCGGCGATGCGGACCATGTCATCCCAGGTCCAGTTCGCGGAGGGCGCCGCAATGCCAAGGTCCTTCAGCAACGAGGCATTGTAGACAAAGGTCCAGGCATCGAAGTCCTTCGGAATGCCGTATTGATGGCCGCCGAGGGAATAGAGATCCGCGATCACCGTCTTGTAGCCGGCGAGCGACAGGCCATCGCGTGCGATGTACGCATCCAGCGGCTCCAGCGCTCCGCCATCCACGTAGTAGGATGCCTTGGAGCTCTGCCACATCACGTCCGGCCCCTCTCCGGCGCCCAGCGATGCATCCAGCTTGACGTAATATTGGTCCTGCGGGACCTGCTCGAGCGATACCGCGATATTGGGATGCGCCGCTTCAAACGCATCGACGGCCATCTGCACGCCGGCCTTCTGGGCGGGGTCCCAGATCATCAAGGTCAGGTTGATGTCGGCGGCAAGCGCCGTGCCGGCAGCGGATGCGGAGAGCAGCGCGGCGGTAGTCGCCATGGCCAGGAAGGCACGACGGTTCGTCTGGAGCATTGTTGTCTCCTGAAGGCTCTGTCTGGTGAGGATGACGGTGTCGAAGCGGTCGTGGCGACTAGGTCGCTATGGCGAACTTCCTGCGCAGCGCTTCCGGCGCCGCGTCGAGGATCGTGCGGGCGCCGGCGTCCGTGACGATGACGCCGACGTCCTCGATCGCAGCGGTGACGGAGAAACTCGACTTGGCCAGTTTGGAATGGTCGGCCACGACGATCACCCGGCGCGCCACCTCGATCATGGCGCGCTGCACGCCGGCATTCGCCGGTGAGCCGGTGAAGATCAGGCCGCGATCAAAGTCGATCGCTGCGGCATTGAGGATGAGCTTGTCGACATGAAACTGGCGGATGAAGCTCTCCGCCAGCGCGCCGCGGAAGGAGCGATTGATCGCCACATATTCCCCGCCGACCGCATAGACGCGCTCCGCCTCGGCGCGGATGAGTTCGGCAAGGATATCGGCGCCGTTGGAAATGAAGGTCAGCCCCTTGCGGCCGCCAAGGAGCCTGGCGACGGCAAGCGAGGTCGTGCCGGCGTCGAGGAGCACCGTGTCGCCATCCGCGATCATGTCGGCCGCGACGGTCGCAATCGCCGCTTTCTCGGCCTGACGGGAGACCGCGCGCACGGCATTGGCGGGATCCTGCCCGACCTGCGTGACGCTGACGGCGCCGCCATGCGTGCGGCGCAGCCGCCCGGCCTCGTCGAGCTCCCCCAGATCGCGCCGCATGGTCGCGCCCGAGACGCCCAATTGCTCCGCCAGCGTCTGGACGTCGAGAAACCCCTTCTCGCCCAGGAGCTCCAGGATTTTTTCGTGACGTTCCTCGGCCGTGTTCAACACGTGAGCCTTCCTCTCTCTCTGATCAATATTGAGCATGACGATCAGAAATGAAAACGTCAAATGAATATCTGATGACAAGAAAAGCGCCGGAATGTGACGTTTTGGCGTTGGGCGGAGGCCGGGTCGCGGCAAGGTAACGCCGAATTGGCTTGCGGAATGTCTGAGGTGTGATCGTTTTCGCGCATGCAAAGGGCGCTGTGCGCATCGGCCTTATCGGAGGCTTGCTGTGCGGAGGGGCGAACCCCGTGGCCTCGCTGGCCCAATCCCGGAATGACGGCCGGAAGTCGCGGACCGTCGGCATCGGCTCGATCTCGAACCGACGCGGCATCGTCGTGAGGCTCTCTTGGAAAGACCCTTGGAAGCCCAGCCGGCAGGGCTGCTGCGCGCCATCATTATGGCTGGCCCTGCATGGGTATTCGCGCCGGCCCGCTGCGTCGTCTTTCCGCAGTCTATGCATCTGCCGTTGGCGCCGGTTCGTGCGCTGTCGGCTCATCCGCTCGCAGTTGGAGCCCTTCATCGCTTCACGAAAACGATGAAGGGCTCCAACCCTTTGTTTTGTCGCGCTTTATTCACGCGAGCCGGGTGCCGGCTACGCGGGAAAACGCGCTATGGGCGGGAGAAGAGGCTGAGGCCCAGGGTGTTGGCCACGCTGGCGACGGCCGCTTGTGCCTTCACGCTGTTGCCGACAGGGTCGAGCGGCGGCGAGAAGGCGGCGATCGCCATCTGGCCCGGCACGACGGCCAGGATGCCGCCGCCGACGCCGCTCTTGCCCGGCAGGCCGACCGTGTAGGCCCAGTCGCCGGAGGCGGTGTAGAGGCCCTCCATCGTCATCTCGGCGAGGATGGGCCCGACATTCGCGGCCTTGACCACCCGCTTGCCGGTGAGCGGATTGACGCCGCCCGAGGCCAGGGTGGCGCCCATCGCGGCGAGGTCCGTCGCCGTGATCAGCGTGGAGCACTGCCGCGTATACACCTCGACGGCGTCCATCGGCTCCGAATACATGGCGCCCGCGCCCTGCATCAGCCAGGCCATGGCCCGATTGTGGAAATTGGTCGTCTGCTCGGAATCATTGACCTCCGTGCTCATCGTCAGCGCGCGTCCGGCGAAGGCGCTCTGGATGCCGAGGATCTGCTGGTAGCGATCCTCCTTGTCCTTGGCCGTCACCAGGCTCGTCGACGCGATGGCGCCCGCATTGACGAGGGGGCTGAGCGGCCGGTCGCCGTGCAGCTCGAGCGCGATCACCGAATTGAAGGCCTCGCCGGTCGGATCGGCGCCGATCTTCTTGCGGAAGGCATCGGTGCCGATCTGCTCCATGGCGAGCGCCATGGTGAAGACCTTCGAGATGGACTCGATCGCGAACTCGAATTTCACGTCGCCGGCGGAGAAGATCTCTCCGCCGGTGGTGACCACCGCGACGCCGAACAGATCCGACGGAACCGAGGCGAGATACGGGATGTAGCTCGCATTTTCGCCGCCGGTCAGCGCCTTGTTGTCCGCATGGGCCTTTGCAACGGCCTGCTGCACCAGGTTCTTTTCGATCACGATTGTCACTTTCTTGCCCTTCCCTTGGTCTGCTGTGCCTTGGACTGCGCGACGGCCTGTGCCTCCCAGGTGAACGGCGCGAAGTCGGGATCGACGCCCTTCCAGGACGGCTTCCGGACGGCGTAGATCAGGCTCGGAATGACCAGGAACGCGCCGGCGAGGACGACGAGCAGTCCGACATAGATCGCAGGGCTGCCGACGCTGATCTGGTCGGGCGGAATGAAGCTGAAGACGAAGGCGGTCAGCGCGGACAGGAAGCCGACGCCGCCGACGATCCACATGCCGACATTGCCGCCGGGAAGCCTGTACGGGCGAGGGCGGTTCGGCTGGCTGTAGCGCAGGCGGATGGCCGCCGCGAACATCGAGATATAGGCGATCAGATACAGGATGTTGGCGAGCTGATTGAGGATCTGGTAGGCCGCCTGCACCGAGGGCAGCACGACGAACAGGATCGACAGCAGCGTCACCAGCACCGCCTGCAGCAGCAGGATGAAGGTCGCCTGGCCGTGCTGGTTGGTCTTCTGCCAGAGTTTTGGCAGATAGCCGGCCTTCGCCACCGCCAGCACGCCCGTCGAGGGGCCGACGACCCAGGTGGTCACGCAGGCGAAGACACCGATCGCCAGCATGATGGCGACGACGGACGACGCCCAGGCGATGCCCGCCCATGCGAAGAGATCATGGTAGGCGGTCAGGATCGCCTGGGTCAGGTTGATGTCCTTGCGGGGAACCACGAAGGCGATGGCGAGCGTCGCCAGCACCAGGATCAGTACCGTGCCCGCCGCCGCCAGCATGATGGCGATCGGATAGTTCCGCGTCGGGTCCTTGACCTCCTTGACGTGGACGGCGTTCATTTCCATGCCGGCGTACATCAGGAAAATACTGGCCGCGAGAACGACGTTGCCGAAGT
This sequence comes from Kaistia sp. SLG-1, assembly GCF_059699055.1. NCBI lineage: Bacteria > Pseudomonadati > Pseudomonadota > Alphaproteobacteria > Hyphomicrobiales > Kaistiaceae > Kaistia > Kaistia sp. SLG-1. The sequence goes on along the minus strand of NZ_AP048544.1, from coordinate 5,044,168 downwards.
TCGTGAAGTCCGGGATGACGTCGCCCCAGCCGATCGTCACCTCGGGCGCCTGGCCGGAGAGAACATAGGCGAAGCCAAGCACGATCAGGATGGTCGCCGGGATGAACACCCCGATGACGCCGCCCCATTTCGCCACGGCCGAAAAGGCCGCCGCGCCGCGTAAGCCGATGAAGGTCGCGGCCCAGTAGACCAGCAGCACGAGCGCGAGCACGAAGAACTTGTTGCTCGCGATGGTCGACGCGACCTGCTCGTTCGGATCGACATAGGCGATCGACACCGCGCCGAAGGTCAGCGCCGTCGGCAGGAACACGCAGACCTCGACGAACAGGATCATCATGATCGTGAACGCCAGGCGGCCGCCGAAGGCCTCGCCGATCCAGCGGAACATGCCGCCCTTCTCGGGCCATCCGGTCGCCAGCTCGGCGGCGATGAGGGATACCGGCACGAGGAAGAGGACCGCCGCCAGCAGGTAGTAGAAGATCGAGCTCAGGCCGTATTCGGCTTCGGACGGCAGGCCGTTCAGCGATACGACGGCGGTAACGTTCAGAAGCGCCAGGCCGAAGATCGTGATCTTGCCGGCATCGAGCTTCTGCCGGGATTGCGCGGGAATCGCGCTCGCTTTCGAGGTATCGCCAACGGTTGTCACAGTAGCCTCCAGCCACTCATCGGTTAAGAACCGGCGCGTTCAGCGACGCTCACGCCGCGATGCGGCCCGGTCCGATCTGTCCATGTGTCCGATCTGCCCACCGGGATGGCTTCGTCACCCGCCGCGGCCCCCCGCGACGACGGGGACGTCGCGGGGGGCTTCGATGCAGGGTGTTGAAGTCAGTTGTGGTTGAAGCCGCTCGCCTCGTCTGAGGTCAGCGGCTTCACCACCGGGTGCTTGGTGAAGAAGTCGATCGCGCGGCGCATGTCGTCGAGCAGCAGCGACGCGAGATCGAGGCTGACGCCGTGGCGCACGAGGATGCGCTGGATCACCAAATCCTGCCGGTCGGCCGGCATGGAATAGGCCGGCACCTGCCAGCCGCGGCTGCGCAGGCGATCGGCGAGGTCGTACAGCGTATAGCCGCCGATGCCGTTCGCATCCTTCAGCTTCCAGCACAGCGCCGGAATGCCTGCCTCACTGTTGCCGTCGAACAGGATCTCGAACGGGCCGAGCGCGCCGAGCTCGCGGGCGAGATACTGGGCGGTCGCGTAGCAGGCGTTCTGGACCTTGGCGTAGCCTTCGCGGCCGAGGCGGATGAAGTTGTAGTACTGCGCGATCACCTGGCCGCCGGGGCGGGAGAAGTTCAACGCGAAGGTCGGCATGTTGCCGCCGAGATAGTTGACGTTGAAGATCAGTTCCTCGGGCAGGTCGGTCTTCTCGCGCCAGACGATCCAACCCGCGCCGAGCGGGGCGAGACCGAACTTGTGGCCGGACGAATTGATCGACTTTACGCGCGGCAGGCGGAAGTCCCAGGGGATGTCCGGGGCGCAGAATGGGGCGAGGAAGCCGCCGGAGGCGCCGTCGACATGGATCGGGATGTCGAGACCGGTCTCCGCCTCAAGCTTGTCGAGCGCGTCATGCACCGCCTTCACCGGCTCGTACTGGCAGGTGAAGGTGACGCCCATGGTTGGCACCACGCCGATCGTGTTCTCGTCGACGCGCTTCAGCACCTCTTCCGGGCTCATGATCAGCCGGTCGCCCTCGAGCGGGATCTCGCGCAGTTCGACGTCGAAATAGCGCGCGAACTTGTGCCAGCAGATCTGCACGGGGCCGCAGATCAGGTTCGGCTTGTCGGTCGGCTTGCCTTCGGCGAGGCGCTTCTTGCGCCACTGCCACTTGAGCGCCAGGCCGCCCAGCATCGCCGCTTCCGACGAGCCGACGGTGGAGCAGCCGAGCGTACCGGTCGGATCCGGCGAATTCCACAGATCGGCGATCATCGCGACGCAGCGCGCCTCGATCTCGGCCGTCTGCGGATATTCGTCCTTGTCGATCATGTTCTTGTCGATCGACAGCGCCATCAGGTCGCGGATTTCGTCGTCGACCCAGGTCTGGCAGAACGTCGCCAGGTTCTGGCGCGAATTGCCGTCGAGCATCAGCTCGTCGCGTACCGCCGCGAAGACGTGGCGCGGCTCCCGCTCGAGAAGCGGGAAGCCTGACTTCGGCAGACGCAGCGAGAGATCTTCCGACGCATAGATGTCGTCGAGAATATCGCCGCGCACCGAGGCGCTTGATTTGCTTTCTGTCACAATAATCTCCCAGGACAGGATTGGTGTCGCCGCTTTCGGATCGGGGGGATCCCGTTCTTCGGGATCGGAGACTTTCCGGGGGCCCCCTTGCAGACGACGGCTCCGGCTTGGGAAAGCCGGAGCCGCCGGATCAGAACGTGTATTGCGCCATCAGCAACAGCTCGTGCGCCTTTTGCGATGACTGTGGCAGGCCATTCGATGTGTTCACATAGTCGTTGGCCGCGTAGTAATTGTAGATGTACTGGGCGACGAGCGAGGTGTTGCTTGTCGGCGACCAGACGAGATTGGCGCCGATGTTGAAATTGTCGCCGCCGGAGCCGCCATAGGTGGCCTTGGCGACCTCGTCATGAAGCTTGAAGTTCGCGTAGCCGCCGAAGACCGCCGAATTGAGCGTCGGCGTCCAGTTGTGGAGGTATTGCGCCGTGACGTTCCAGCCGGTCACCCGGGAGAGGCCGTTCGCGGCGCTGTAATACGCATCCGGGGGCGCAAAATCGCCGCTCGGATTGACGAGGCCGAGATAGGTGATGGCGCCGTCGACATAGGCGCTCTGCAGGTAGAGCGAATCGTTCGCGGCGATCATGGGCAGGTTGATCATGACACCGCCCTGCACGGCATAGCCCCAGGTCGACGGGTAGTCGCCGCCGGTCTGTGTCGTGCCGTTGATCTCGATCCGGTGCAGGGCGCCCGAGACCTGATAGCGGCCCCAATCGGTCGTCTGACCCAACGCGCCGATGATGTCCGGCCTGGACGAGTTCTGCTCGTAGGCGAACGGCGAATTGGCATCGGCGGGGTCGATGCCGCCGCCGCGATAATTGCCTTGCTCGATCGAGAGCGTCGCGGAGAAGCCGTGCGGCAGGGCGGCGGTATAGGCGACCAGCGGCAGGCTGGTGCTGTCGCCGATCGTCGCCGGATCCGTGCCCTGGACATTGGCATTGCCATAGAAATCGAAGAATGAGTCGCGCCAGCCGACGGTCGCGCCGGCCCATGCGGCGGTGATCGTCTGCGGCTCGAACTGGAATTCCGACGGTCCGCCCGAATAGGGCTCGGCGCCGCGATACTGGAAGCGTATGTCGGTCGTCGTCGTCAGAGGCCCGCCAAGACCCAATTCGGTCGTGGTGCCGAGCGTCAGGCCGAGCGTCGCGATGCCATAGACCTTGGACGCGTCCGAGGGATAGTCGGTATAGCGGTTGGAATAGACTTCGCCCCAGAGATAACCGCCGGGCTTGATGCAGGTCTTCAGCGCCTCGACCCAGAGGTAGCCCTTGTCCTGGACGGGACATTGCCGGTTCGTCTCGGCGCCGTTCGCAACGGCGTGTCCGCTCCCGGCAGCGACCAGGCCGACCGCCGCGACGAGTTTCGCCAGATATCTCTTGGAATGCGCCATGTGCCCCCTCGACAACGCAGGCATACCGATCGGATCGCCGCCCGGGGCGACGCGCTGGAGCCAACATCGAACGCTGGCGTGTTCCGCCTGCCTCGCTGTCGGAGCTCAGGGGAAATGGATTTGAACGTTTCGGGCGCCGGACGGCGCCGCTCCTTCGGCGAGGAGCAACCTTTCGGCGAGATCATCCCGGCGACAGCGGGACGAAAGCCGTTGGACGCAGATTCCCGCGCATTGTCCGGATCGAAACCGCGGGACGGCGCATCGAAAGATGGCCTCGCACACCCCCTATCGCACCACCCTAGGATGGCGCTGTCGGGCCCGGCAACTGCTCGATCGATCGGTTGTCAACCAAAGGTTGCGATGATAGCCTACCTGTTTGAAGCAATACTAATAAAAATTGATGCAACGACGCGCTACGCAAGTATAGGTGCTTGAGGCAGCGTCGTTTCACTTGCCAAACCGTGCCATAGGAGCACCCGCCAGCACAGGTAGCGCGGGATATGGTCGAGGTTGCAGCCAGATGCCGCCGCTGGATTGACGGCCTTGATCGCTTCAACTTGGTCCTGCGATCAAAACACCCGACGGGTCCCAATTTCCCTCAGATCGACAATTTCGAAGCGGTGCAACGGCCGCGGACTGGACGCCGATTTATCCGGCTGACTATCCCCTTGCCTGCATGGACGTTGTCTTGGAATAGGCCGGATGTCTTCGACGCCGGAGTAGGGCGCTGGATCGCGACCCGTTTGCGCGTGAGGGCCGGCGCTGGAAGAAAGGGCGCAGGCAGAGTTAAAAGCGGCGAACCCGCGAATTTGAAACAGGCTCCAATCGACATCATGACACGCAAGGGCAGGATCATCGTCGTCGGCGGCGGCGTCATGGGCGCTTCGGCGGCGTGGCATCTCGCGAAGGCTGGCGGGGAAGTCACGCTGATGGAGGGCTCGCCTGCCTCCGGCGCCACGGCGACCGCCTTGTCGTTTGGATGGGTCGGCGCCAGCGCGAGCACGCCGTCCAGTGACCCCGAGGCATTTGCGCTGAGGCGGAAGGCGCTGGAGGCGTTCGCCCGCTTGGAGCGCGACCTTGGCTCCTTGCCGATTGCTGCGCGCGGGGCGCTTCTCTGGGGCGCTACCGAGGATGAAACGGGGGCGATGATCGCCGAGCACCGCGCGGCCGGCACACGGATGGAGGCTCTTTCGCGCAGCCAGACCGCCGAAAAGGAGCCGGCACTTGCCGCGCCGCCGCGTCTTGCCGCTTGGGCGCCCGACGACTTTGCCCTGGAGCCGGCCATCCTTGCCCGCCAGCTGGCCGCAGGCGCGCAGGCCGCCGGTGCGTGCATCCGCCACGGAACGGTTCAGGCAATCGAGACCGCAGGAGACCGGATCACCGGTGTCCGGGTGGAAGGGCAGACGCTCCCGGCTGATCTCGTCGTGCTCGCCAATGGCCACGGCGCGCGCCAGCTCGCCCAGACGGTGGACGTGGACCTGCCGATCCATGGGTCGCCGGCGGTCCTGGTTCGATTGGCTGCTGAGGCCAACGTCCTTCGCCACCTGCTCTGCGCGCAGGAGCTCGAGCTGCGCCAAGCCTTGGGGGGCGGCCTCGTTTCGGCTGCCGACTATCCGGAAGAGGGCGCCGCCGGCCTTACCGCGCTCGCCGCGCAGACCGCCGCCGCCGTCGCCGATTTGCTTGGCGTCGCGGCGCCGCTGCCTCTTCTCTCCATTGGCGCCGCGCAACGTCCGATGACCGCGGATGGAACGCCTCTCCGCGGTTTTGCCGGCAAGATCGAAGGCCTGTATGCGCTGGTCGCTCACCCCGGCGTGATCCTTGCGCCGCTATTGGGTCGACTTTGCGCCGAGGACATTCTCGGCCTCCGGAGGTAGCGCCGGAACTCCGCCAGCGGGGGCGCGAGAACCCGCTTCCCGCCCTGCACGGCGATGCCTAGTGCGGGCGAGGCCCCCATCGGAATGGATCCGGTCGTGCGGCCGACTCGGATTCGCCGCTGGCGCGCGGGTCGGCGGCCGGACCTTGCGTGGAAGCCTTGTCGGCGCGCCTCCTGTGCCTCGCCGGACCCTTTGTGGCGCGTTTTTATTTTGAAACGCTGGGGCGACAATCTGCCTGCGTGGACGCCCCGCTTGGGTGCCGGGCTTTTCCTTCCTCCGGCTTTGACGACCGTTTCTTTCTGTTCGTGGTCAAACAAAATCGAGCGGCGCCGGCCCGCCGCTTGACGCGCCGCGTGCCTCCTTATTTCATTACAAAGTCGATAGACTTAGTAGACTATTGCGCTCCGGGGGCATCCACCTGCGCAGCCAAGAACAAGGACATCAAGTATGACTGCGTTGGACAAAAATCCGCGCTCTTCCGTGCTGCGCCGGGCATTTCTAACGCTGGCCGGCTCGACCCTGCTGGCCGCGTCCATGAGCCAGGCCGCCTTAGCGCATGGCGATCCGAAGCCGGGCGGAACGCTGACCGTCGGCCTGCAGCGCCAGGCGGACTGCATCGATCCGCAGCAGAACAATTACGGCTACGGCTCGGTCGACGGTCGCCAGCTGGTCGATTCCCTGACCGACCAGAGCTACTCGGATCCGACCAAGATCGTGCCCTGGCTGGCCAAGTCCTGGGAGATCTCCGACGACGCGACCACCTACGTCTTCCACCTGCGCGATGACGTGACCTTCAGCGACGGCAGCAAGTTCGACGCCGATATCGTCAAGCGCAACATCGAGACGCTGTCGAAGATCCCGGGCGCCACCGGCGCCGCGGCGCTGCGCGGCATCACCAGTGTGACGCTGGACGATCCCTATACCATCCGCATCCAGTTCGAAGCGCCGAACGTCGCCTTCCTGCAGGCGACCTCCGCCGCCGAATTCGGCATCGTCGCAGCGGCGACCTTGGCGAAGACGCCGGACGAGCGCTGCTTCGCCGGCGTCATCGGCACCGGTCCGTTCGTGCTGGACAAGGTCGTGTTCAACGAGCAGACGACGCTGGTGAAGCGCCCGGACTACAACTGGGCCTCCGAGCTTCGCGCTCACAAGGGCCCTGCCTATCTCGACAAGGTCGTCTACCGGGTGATCCCGGAAGGCACGGTGCGCAGCGGCGCGCTGCAGAGCGGGCAGGTGGACCTCGTCCAGAACGTCAGCTTCGACGACATCGCGCCGCTTGAGAAGGCCGGCTTCGAGGTGGAAAGCGCGCCCTATCACGGCGTTGCCACGCAGCTCGTCATCAACACCAAGAGCCCGGTGCTCCGGGATCGCGAGGTGCGCCGCGCGCTGCAGATCACCCTGAACCGCCAGGAAATCGTCGACCTCGCCTTCAGCGGCTTCCATAAGGCGGCGACCGGTCTTCTGACCGCGAATTCCGGCTATTTCCTCGATCAGGCCGCCAAGCTCGGCCCAGATCCGGACGCCGGCCGCGCCATTCTCGACAAGGCCGGCTGGGTCGTCGGCGGCGATGGCGTGCGCGCGAAGGACGGGCAGCGGCTCTCGATCACCGTGTCGTTCTTCGCGGCCCCTGCCAACCAGGCCTTCCTCGAGGTGGTGCAGCAGGAGCTCGCCGATATCGGCGTCGAGCTGAAGCTGCGTCCGCTGACGGCTGGCGCCTTCGACGAGGCGCTCCTGAAGGGCGATTACGACCTGCATCGCTGGGCGCGCGAGCTCGCTGATCCCGACGCCATCCGCCAGATCTTCTCGACCAAGACGGCCAATCGCCTGTGGCTCGAGCCGGGCAATCCGCTCGACGTGCTGCTCGACGAACAGCGCGCGACGGTGGATCCGAAGGCGCGCGGCGAGATCGTCGAGAAGATCCAGGCGCTGGTCGTCGACGAGGCCTACAGCCTGCCGATCTTCGATTCCGTGCAGCTCTGGCTCCACGCGCCCGCCGTCCACGGCTCCAGCTTCGGCGCCGGCGGCACCGGCGGCCCGAACCAGATCCTCTACGACGTCTGGCTCGCTCGCTGATTGATTGGCAGGAGGCCGGTCACCGGCCTCCTGCACTCCCCGTGGCGCCCCTCTTGGCACTCCTTCTCGGCTGGAACATAGCGTGTTGAGATACACCTTGCGGCGGGCCGCCCATGCGTTGCTGGTGCTCTGGGCGACCTATACGGCGACATTCTTCCTGCTGTTCGTGCTGCCGGGCGACCGGGTCTTCAGCAAGCTCGGGGCGGAATCCGGCGGCGCGGGCTTCAACCAGGAAGCCGTCGACCGGCTGCGCGCCGAGATGGGGCTCGACCAGCCGGCGCTGGTTCAATATGGCCGCGCCCTCTGGCAGGCGCTGCATGGCGATTTCGGCGTCTCCGCGCAGACGGGTGGCGACGCGCTGCGGGTGTTCGCCGCCGGCGTGCCGGAGACGCTGAAGCTCGCCGGCGTCGCCCTCGTCTTCGCGCTCGTGTTCGGCTTTGCCCTGGCGCTGCTTGCCGTGCAGGTGCGCTGGAAGCCGCTCGCCGATTTCCTGTTGTCGGTGCCGGCGCTCGCCGTCTCCGTCCCGTCCTTCTGGATCGGCCTGCTCCTGCTGCAGGTGGTCTCGTTCCAGTGGAACCTGCTGCCGGGCCTGGGCAATGATGGTTTCGCGAGCCTGATCCTGCCCGGCATCGTCCTCGCCATCCCCGCCGGCGCCGTGATCGCGCAGGTGCTGATCCGCGGCCTCACCACGGCGCTCTCCGGCGCCTATGTCGACACGGCGCGGGCGCGCGGCGCCAGCCGCCGCCACATCCTGTTCCACCACGCGCTCCGCAACGCGCTCGTCCCGGTGGTAACCGCCATGGGAACGACCAGCGGCTATCTGATCGCCGGGTCCGTGGTGGCGGAAACCGTGTTCTCGCGCTCCGGCATCGGGCTGATCACCGTCAAGGCGGTCACCTATCAGGATACGCCGGTCGTGCTGGTCGCCGTGCTGTTTGCGGCCCTCGTCTACGTCACTGTCAACTTCCTCGTCGACCTCGTCTATCCGCTGATCGATCCCCGGATCGACATCGGCTCCGGTCGCGCGAGCCACAGCGTGGGGACCGTGCGATGAGCTCGCTCGATCAGGGCGCCCGGACCTCCGGGCACGTCGCCAAGGCGCCATGGCACACGACCGCTTTCGCCGGCGGATGGGATCTCGCCCGGCGCGCGCTCAAGCGGGGCATCCGCGAGCCCGGCCTTGTCGTCGCCTGGGTGCTGGTCCTGCTGGTGCTTTTGGCGGCGGTATCGCCCCAGTCCTTCACCGACCTCAATCCGCTGCGCGGCGTCGGCGCCAAGCGCCTGCTGGCGCCGAGCCTCGAGCACTGGTTCGGCACCGACCATATGGGGCGCGATCTCTTCACCCGCGTCGTCTACGGCACCGGCGAGACCGTCAGGGCCGTGGTCGCCGCCGTGCTGGTCGGCTTGGTGGCGGGATCGGCCATCGGCCTGGTGGCGGGCTATCTCGGCCGCTGGGTCGACGACGTCTTGATGCGCGTCATCGACGTGCTGCTGGCGGTGCCGACGCTGCTGATCGCGCTCGCGGTGATCAACGCGCTCGGCTTCGGCACGGTCAACATTGCGATCGCGGTCGGGATCGGCTCGGTCGCCGCCTTCGCCCGGCTGATGCGCTCCGAGGTGCTCAAGGTGCGCCATCTGCCCTATGTCGAGGTGACGCGCTTCGCCGGCATTTCCGCGCCCTATCTGCTGCTGCGCCACGTCGTGCCGAACGCGGCCGGCGCGGTTCTCGTGCTCGCGACGCTCGAGGTCGGCATGGCCATCCTCAACGTCTCCGCGCTCAGTTTTCTGGGCTTCGGCGCGCCGCCGCCGTCGCCGGAATGGGGCCTGCTGGTGGCCGGCGGCCGTGACTACATGCGCAACGCCTGGTGGCTCACCACCATGCCGGGGCTCGTCATCGCCGCCACCGTGATCTCCGTCAACCGCATCGCCCGGTCCTTCGACGGCAAACGAGGCGAGACGTTCTGATGGCCGACCCGCGCAACGCCTCGCCCCTGCTCGAAATCCGCAATCTCTCCGTCTCCTATCGCCTCGGCGCCGGTGCGCATCGCGCCGTCCGGCAGGCGTCGCTGACCGTCAACCCCGGCGAAGTCGTAGCCCTGGTCGGTGAATCCGGCTCGGGCAAGTCCACCATCGCCCGCGCCGTTATGGGCATGCTGCCGGGCTCGGCCGTGCTGGACGGTGGCGAGATCGTTTTCGAGGGGCAGGACCTCGCCCGGCTGAGCGAGGCGGAGTTCAACCGGGTGCGCGGGCGGCGGCTCGGCTGGATCCCGCAGGATCCGATGGTGGCCCTCAACCCGCTCCGGCGCATCGGGCACCAGCTCGCCGAAGCCCTTCTCGTGCACGGCCTCGCCGACAAGCGGCAGGCGCGGGCCGAGGCGATCGCGCTGCTGAAGCGCGTCGGCATCCGCGATCCCGACCAGCGGGGGAACCAGTATCCGCACGAGCTCTCCGGCGGCATGCGGCAGCGCGTGCTGATCGCTGGCGCTCTGGCGGCCGAGCCGAGGCTGATCATCGCCGACGAGCCGACCACGGCGCTCGACGTGACCGTGCAGAAGCAGATCCTCGACGACATCGCCGGGCTGACGGCCGAGCGCGGCATCGCCATGCTGCTGATCACCCATGATCTGGCGCTGGCAGCCGACCGGGCCGACCGCATCGTCGTGCTGAAGGACGGCGAGATCGTCGAAGAGGGGCCGGCGGGACGCGTCTTCGCCGCGCCGGCGCATGCCTATACCAGGCTGCTGGTCGAAAGCGCGCCCGGCCTCACGCCCACCGCGCCCTATGGCACGCCCGCGACCTCGGATGGCGCGCCGATGCTTCGGGTCGAGCGCGTGTCGCGGGCCTTCGCGCTTGGCGGCGACCGGCGCGGCGCGGCGTCGTTCACGGCGGTGGACGCGGTCAGCCTGTCGATCGGGCGGGGCGAGACCTATGGCCTCGTCGGCGAATCCGGCTCCGGCAAATCCACCCTCGCGCGCATGGCCTTGGGACTGACCCGGCCGTCCTCGGGCGAGATCTTCTTCGAGGAGCAGGCGATCGGCGGTCTCGATCGGGCGCGGCACCGGCGCTACCGCCAGCTCGTACAACCGATCTACCAGAACCCCTATGCCTCGCTCGATCCGCGCCTCTCGATTGGCGAGATCGTCGGCGAACCGCTGCAGGGCTTCGGCATCGGTGATCGCGCCAGCCGGGCAAGGCGCGTCCTGGAGCTTCTCGATCAGGTTCAACTGCCGCGCAGCGTGCTGACGCGGCGCTCCTCCGAGCTCTCCGGCGGGCAGCGGCAGCGGGTCGCGATCGCCCGGGCGCTCGCCCCGTCGCCGGCGCTGATCGTCTGCGACGAGGCGGTCTCGGCGCTCGACGTCTCCGTGCAGGCGCAGATCCTCGCTTTGCTGCGCGAGCTGCAGCAGCAATTCGGGCTCAGCTACCTCTTCATCTCGCACGACCTCGCCGTCATCCGGCAGATCGCCTCGCGCGTCGGCGTGATGCAGGCCGGCCGCCTCGTCGAGGAAGGCCGCACCGACGCGATCTTCGATCGGCCCGAGCACGACTACACCCGCGCCCTTCTGGACGCGATTCCCGGCAAGAAGCGAGCCGCCTGACCATGACCCATACCGATCTCGCCGAGCGTCCCCGCGCGCTCGCGAAAGACATCTCCCTCGCCGACCATATTCGCGGCCTGCGCGCCGCCGCGACCGCCGCGTCACCTGAGGGCGTGGGCGATCTCGTCCGGCTCGATCCGCCGTCGCCGCTCGTTGGCGCGCTGGAGGATCTCGCCATCGAGGCCGGCGTGCTGCGCGGCTTTGCCGACAAGGCGCGCCGCCACGCCCGGGAGCGGACGCGGCCTTGGCCCGGGACTGGGGTGGAGCGGGGCTCCGAGGATCCGCATCTGCTGCGCACCTTCGGCGTCCTGATCAGCAGCCTCTCGGCGCTCGACGAACTGTTCGAGGCGGCCGTGGCCAGTGCCGCCACCGCCTCGGCCGAGGATGTGCCTTCCGAAATCGTGCTGGCGCGCAACTTCGCCGCCTATGTCGGCCGCACCGAGATCAGCCGCATCATCGAGGTTCTGGGCGCCAGCGCCGCGTCCGAGACGCTCGGCTTCCACCGCTACTGGCAGTTCTTCGCCGACCGGCGCCGGACGTACCGGACCCTGCCCGCCGCGCTCGCCAGCCAAAACTGAGACTTCCCGCATGACCCAACGCAAGCTTCGCATCAATGTGAACGTCCAGAGCTCGGGCGCCCATCCGGCCTCGTGGCGCTCGCCGCAGGGCCGGCCGCTCGCGACCGTCGATATCGCCCATTTCCAGGAGGTGGCGCGGATCGCCGAACGCGGCAAGCTCGACGCCGTGTTCCTGGCCGACGCGCTCGCCATCCATCCGGATCCCGCGACCGCGCCGATGTGGACGATCGATCCGATCGTGCTCACCACGGCGATGGCGCTGGCGACCGAGAATATCGGCTTCATCGTCTCGAACTCGACGACCTTCAGCCAGCCCTACAATCTGGCGCGCGCCTTCCTCTCGCTCGATCACATCAGCGGCGGCCGCGTCGGCTGGAACATCGTGACGACCTATGACGAGCGCGCCGCGACCAATTTCGGGCTCGCCCAGCTTCCCCCGCATGAGGAGCGCTATGCCGCGGCGGCGGAAGTCGTCGATCTCGTGCTGAAGCTCTGGGACAGCTGGGAGGCGGACGCGCTGGTCGCCGATCCCGCGAGCGGCGTCTTCGCGGACCACGCCCGCATCCACAAGACCGGCCATGTCGGCAAATACGCCGCCGCGAGCGGCCCGCTGCAGGTGCCGCGCTCGCCGCAGGGGCGGCCGCTGCTGGTGCAGGCCGGCAGCTCGCCGCAGGGCCGCGATCTCGCCGCGCGGTTCGCCGAGGGCGTCTTCACCATCCAGCAGGTGCTCGGCGAGGCGCAGGCCTATTACGCCGACATCAAGCGCCGCGCTGCCGCCTATGGCCGCGATCCCGCCACCGTCGCGGTGCTGCCCGGCATCTCGCTGGTGATCGGTGGCACGGAAGCCGAGGCGCGGGCGCGCAAGCGCGAGCTCGACGAGATCGCCGGCATCGACAAGCAGCTGCCGCGCTATGCGGCGCGGCTCGGCGTGGCGCCATCCGAGCTCGAACTCGACAAGCCCGTCCCCGCGCATCTGCTGGAGCGCATCCGCTCCGCGCCCGGCTCGCGCGGCTGGGCCGATGCCAATTTCGCCCTCGCCAGCGAGGGGCTGACGGTGCGCGAGATCATCGCCCAGGGCGGCGGCGCGCATCGCCTCGTCGTCGGCTCGCCCGAGCAGGTCGCCGATCACATCCAGGGCTGGTTCGAAGCCGGCGCTGCGGACGGTTTCAACATCATGTCGGACGTCTATCCGGACGGGCTCGCCGCCTTCTCCGACCATGTCGTCCCGGTGCTGCAGAAGCGCGGCCTGTTCCGCACCGAGTATGAGGGCCGGACGCTGCGCGATCACTACGGCGTTCCCGCGCCCGAGAACATCCACACGGCGCGCGCGAAGGCGCAGCGCGCGGCGGGTTAGGACTATTATGACCTATCGACCTTCCGAAGGCCCCGCCGTCGCTCCGGCGCGACGGATCCGTTCCCATGCCGAGGCGATCGACGCCGCGCATGAACTCGCCGAACTGTGGTCGAGGAGCGCGGCGGAGGTGGACCGCGAACGCCGCGTGCCGGTCGCGGAACTCCGCGCGCTCGAAGCCTCGGGGCTGCTCGGTATCCAGGTGCCGAAGAGCCATGGCGGCGCGGCGCTGCCGTTCGAGACGCTGATCGAGGTGTTTCTCATCCTCGGCGCCACCGACGTGTCGCTCGCCCAGGTGCCGCAGAACCACTACGATTTCGTCGACACCATCCAGCATGCCGGCGAGCGGACGCAGGCCTATTTCTATCCGCGCATCCTGGATGGCGCGCGTTTCGGCAATGCACTCGCCGAGCCGTGGCGGAAGTCGCGCCGGGACATCGTCACGTCGATCGTTCCGGACGGGGCCGGCTACCGCGTCAACGGCAAGAAGTTCTTCTCGACCGGCGCGCTGACGGCGCATGTCGTGCCGGTCATCGCCGTCGATCCCGACGGACGCTTCCTCGTTGCCTATGTCGATCGCGACGCCGAGGGGCTCGACGTGCAGGCCGATTGGGACGCGTTCGGCCAGCGGGGGACGTTCAGCGGCACCACCGTGCTCGACAATGTCTATGTCGAGGCCGACCACGTCATCCATCGCGACGGCGCGAACCCGGCGCTGCTCGCCGCGCTCTTCGCCGGCAGCCAGCTGATCCACGCGGCGATCGCCGCCGGCGGCGCGACCGGCGCGACGCGTCTCGCGGCCCGTGCCGCGCCCGAGTTCATCGCGGCGCGGGGGCTGGGCGAGCGTCTCGGCGTCCTCGAGGCGCGCAGCGCCGCGGCCCGCGCGCTGGTTCTGCGCGCCGCGCGGTTGATCGACCGCTCGCTGCTCGATCTCCGCGACGAGGCGCTTCTGGTCGAGACGGCGATCGCCGTCGACGAAGCCAAGAGCCTCGCCTACGCCTTCGGACCGGAGGTCGGCAACGAGCTGGCCGATTTCATCGGCGACGAGAACGAGCCGCCGGAAGCCATCAGCCGCTTCTGGCGCAATGCGCGCGTTCACTCCCTGCACGATCCCGCCCGCTGGCGCCAGCATTTCGTCGCCGACTACCACCTGAACGGACGCCTCTCGGCCGACGTGGCCGGCCGCCTGCAGGCGCTCGTCGACCTGAATTCTTCTCTCGAACCAAACTCGGATCGGACCTAACACATGGCTAGCTCTTCCTGGGACATCATCGACGTCCACGCCCATATCCGTCCCACCAGCTGGAAGCCGGAGCTGCCGGCCGAACTCACCGAGGCCGAGCGCGAGACGCGCACCACGCGCTGGAGCCGGATGACCAATCCCGGCCTGCTCGCCGAGGAAAGCCGGGAAGGCGACGTCAAGCTCCGCCTGCTCAGCGCGACGATCGAAGGCTTCTTCGGCACGGAAGGGCCGACCGATATCGACGCCATTCGCGGCATCAACGATTTCCTCGCCGAGACGGTCGCCAGCCATCCGGGCCAGCTCGCGGCGCTCGCCACCGTCGATGCCTTCGCCGGCGAGGTCGCCGCGCGCGAAGCCGAGCGCGCCATCACCGAGCTCGGCCATGTCGGCATCGTCATCGATTCCTCGCGCGACCAGAAATTCCCGGGCATCGAGGCGGTGCGACCGGTGCTGGAGGTCGCGGCGAGGCTCAAGGCTCCCGTCCTGGTGCATCCGGTCGGCGCGCCGAATTCGGAGGCGCTGCGCGCCGGCGGCGGCGAGCCGGCCTATGGTTTTGGTCGCGGCCTGATCAACGGGGCTGCCTTCTTCTCTATCCTGCGCAGCGGCGTGCTCGACGAGCTGCCGGACCTGAACCTCATTTTCACGGCGATCGGCGCCGGCGCGTTGGTGCTGGCGGCGGGCGAGACCGAAGAGTACAGCGCCGAAGCGCGCGCCGCCGGACGCCGGCCCAATGTCTATTTCGACATCATGGGTCTCGAGCCGGCCGTGGTGCGGCTCCTGGTCGACATCCTGGGCGCCGAACGCGTCGTCTTCGGCACCGACTGGCCGATCTGGCCGGGTGGCAGCCGCGCCATCCTGGAGAAGGTGTTCGCCGATGCGGGGCTCTCGCCCGAAGAGCAGGCGCTGATCGCTTCCGGCAATGCGAAGCGGATCCTCGGGGCGCATCTCAAGTGAGTTCGGCAGCTTCCACCGGGCCGGCGACGCGCCCGCATACCGTCGACCGCGCGGAGATCCTCGCCGGCCTGCCGCGACTGGTGGCAACCATCGCGGTGGGCGCTGCCGAGCGGGATCGCGACCGCGAGCTGCCCTTCGCGGCCTTCGACGCGGTGCGCCGCTCCGGCATCACCATCCTGCGCGTTCCCTCCGGCCTGGGCGGGCCGGGGGGATCGATCGCCGACCTGATCGAGGCGATCACGGCGGTGGCGTCGGCGGATTCGAACGTTGCCCACGCGCTCCGTACCCATTTCAACCAGGGCGAAGCGGCGCTCGCCAACCCGGCCTCGCCGGAGGCGCGGGACTATGCGGAGAAGGCGCTGGCCGGGGTTCTCTTCGGCGGTGCGCATACCGAGCTGGAGACGCCGCGACCGGCCGAGGTCTCGGCGCGGCTTTCGCGCGACGGCGAGGGCTACCGCCTGAACGGCCGCAAGTTCTACAGCACAGGCACGCTCTACGCCGACATCTTCTCGACCAGCGCGCTGGACGAGGACGGCAATCCCGCTCGCGTGGTGCTGCCGGTCGGCCGCGACGGCGTCACCATTCTCGACGACTGGGACGGCATGGGGCAGCGGCTGACGGCGAGCGGCAGCATCCTCTATGAGAATGTTGCCGTGCACGAACAGGAGGTCCGGCGCGCCGGCGCCGGCGGGCCGAGCCCGGCCGCGCGGCACGCCTCGACCTTCCGCCAGCTGTTCCTGGCCGCCTGCATCGCGGGCATCGTCCGCGACGTGCTCGCCGACGCGGTCCAGCATGCGCGGGAAAAGGCGCGGCCGACGACGCACAGCCCGGCCGGCAGCGCCCGGACCGATCTCTTCATCCAGGCCGAGATCGGTGAGATCGCGGCAGCGAGCCAGGTGGCCGATCAGCTCACGGCGCATGCCGCCCGCACGCTGGACGATAGCTTCGCCGCCATCCAGCGCGAGGATGTCGAGCTGCACCGGATTCTGGAGCATGCGGCGGTGACGGTCGCGGCCGGACAGGTCGCGCTCGGCCCGATCGCGCTTTCGGCGGCCGAGCGGATCTTCAATGTCGGCGGCGCGTCGGCGACCTCGCGCCGCTACAATTTCGACCGGCACTGGCGCAACATCCGCACCATCTTGAGCCACAACCCGCTCGCCTATAAGGCGCAGGTGGTCGGCGATCAGCTCTTGAACGGCACCGACGTTCCCCAGGCCGGCGGCTTCTTCTAGCGACGCGTCGTCGCCAAAGCGCCGCCGATCGGCTTGAACCGGGGCGCGGGATGAGGCTTGCTGGGGGGAGCGCCGTCTTCCGATGGCGAACCGCCCGCGCATGCCCGCGACGGCGCGACCCTCAAGCAAGTGGACATCATGGCAACGGTAAAGCTCTGGACGGATTCCGACGTCGATCAGTCGCCGCGCGTCAAGGCAGTGTTCGACGATATCCGCGCGACGCGCGGCTCCGATTTCGTCAACAATTTCTGGCGCGGCCTCGCCAATGATCCGGCCACGCTGGAACGCACCTGGAATGGCCTGAAGGAGGTCATGATCACGCCTTCGGCGCTCGATCCGCTGACCAAGGAACTGATCTACGTCGCCGTCTCGACGGTGAATGGCTGCGGCTACTGCATCCACTCGCACACGGCGGCGGCGCGCGCCAAGGGCATGACCGACGCCCAGTACGGCGATCTCATCGCCGTCATCGGCATGGCTTCCGAGGCGAACCGGATCGTCACGGCGCTCGGCATTCCGGTCGACCCGGAATTCGAGGTCACCAGCTAGAGCCGGCTCCCGCCCCCTCCCTTTGAGGAGGCCTCTGCAAAGCACAGCCTCATCATGCTGAGGAGGCCCGCGGGGCCGTCTCGAAGCCCGCAGAGCGGCCGTGCCATCGATGGATGGCACCGCGACCGTGCACCCTTCGAGGCCCGAGCTGCGCTCGGGCACCTCAGTGTTTGGGCGTCCAGACCCTTCTGGCGAACTGCATTCCCTAAACTCGACCATCATCCTGAGGTATCAGGCGAAGCCGGGCCTCGAAGGAGGATCCAGGGAACGCCCGGATCGAGACTGCGAGACGGATTTCGCCGGCAACCCGGAGTGCCCCGCTGGAGCCTCCTTCGAGGCTTCGCTTACGCGAAGCACCTCAGGATGATGGTGGAGCAGGTCGATCGGCCTGGAAGGCTCAGGGATGCATATCCTGCCCCGGCGATCGCTTTCCGCAGCGTTCGCGCCGTCGATCTATTGCAAAAATAATCTCAAACTTCAGACAAACTTGGAAATCCCGGCCTGCAAAGCATCCGGCGGAATGTCTATTCATGAGGGAGCAAAGCTAGACGTTACCGAGATCATCCCGTTCGAAGAATCGCGTGGTTCCGATCTGGCACGGTCGCTTGCGGCTCGTGAAAGGTAGTGCATCGTGGCGCGTTCTCGGGGATTTCTCCAGTCTTTGACGCAGGAACGGATCGTCCTGATCCTGGCTCTATTCCTGTTCGCAAGCTTTGCGCTGACGCTCGAAGGGTTTCGGACGCCCGCCAACTTCATCGCCATCGTGCGCAGCATTTCGGTGCTGGGAATTCTTGCCATCGGCATGGGGCTGGTGGTGATCGGCCGGGGCATCGACCTTTCGATGGTCGCCGTCATGGTCGTCTCCGCCGCGCTGCAGCTGGAGCTACTGCAGCATGGCTGGAGCCTCGCCGCCGCCAGCGCGATCGTGTTCGTCATCGTCGTGGCGATCGGCGCCGCCAATGGCTTTCTGGTCGCCTATGCCAGCGTGCCGGCGCTGTTCGCGACGCTCGCCTCCAGCGCCTTCGTCTTCGGCTTCGTCCGCTCGCAGGTGCTGGCGCAGGACGTGATCTACATCCCGAAGGACGCCTCGGCGCTGCTGTCGCTCGGCCAGGCCCGCCCGGCCGGCATCCCGCTCGACGTCTGGCTGTTCGGCGGCGCGCTGCTGATCGGCTGGCTGTTCCTGCGCTACACCAAGTTCGGCCGGTTCATCTACTGGATGGGCGACAACTACCAGGCCGCGCGCACCATGGGCATCGCGGTGCGGCCGCTGACCGTGCTGCAATACATTGTGAGCGCGCTGCTCGCCTGGCTCGCGGGCTTGGCGACGGCGGTCAGCCTGCAGAGCATGAACACCCGCATCGTCAATTCGACCCTGCTCTACGACGTCGTGCTGGTGGTGGTGATCGGCGGCATCGGGCTCTCGGGCGGCAAGGGCGGCACGCGCAGCGTGCTGGTCGGCGCTTTGCTGATCGGCATCCTGCTCAACGGCATGACCATCCTCGACCTGCCCAACATCTATCAGAACCTCATCAAGGCATCGATCCTTCTGGCTGCGATCATCCTCGACGGAAAGCTCAATCCGCGCGACGAGCAGACCAGCCAGCAGGGCGACATCTGAAATTCAATACTTTCAAGAATGGCCAAGATACTGGCCGAACGGGAGAAAGGGACTGGACATGAACTTCTGGAAACGAGGCTTGCTGGCAGCCCTGTCGGCCAGCGCCATTCTGGGTGGCGCAACGCTCGCCGCCTCGGCCGAGGACGCCACGAACCCTGGGCCGGCTGCCTATGAGGCTGCGCTGAAGGGCAAGCGCGTCGTGCTGGTTCCGATGACCATGGGCTTCGATCTCGCCCAGGGCTGGAACCACTTCATCGGCGAGGAGGTCAAGGCGTTCGGCGGTATCTGGGAAACCCGCGATCCCAATTGGAGCGTCGATGCCGGCGCGCAGGCGATCACCGACCTGATCTCCTCGGCCAACAAGCCCGACGTGCTGATCGTCCAGTCGCCCGACATCAACTCCTACAGCCGCCTGTACAAGCGGGCGCAGGACGCCGGCATCTTCGTCATCCAGCTCGACAACCCGTCGAACTTCGCCTCCGACGTCTTCGCCGGCTCCGACTGGAAGCGTCTCGGCGAGTTGGAGACGGAAGCCGTCATCAAGGGCTGCGGCCCGGATTCCAGCAAGAAGATCGGCGTGATCCAGGGCGACCAGGTCAACGCCTCGAGCCTCGATCAGTGGGCGGGCGTGCAGGCGGTTCTGGCCAAGAACCCCGAGTTCAAGATCGTCGGCCAGCCGGATTCGAACTGGGACGCCACGACGGCGCGCAACGCCGCGACGACGCTCTTGCAGCAGAACCCCGACGTCTGCGGCATCATCGACTTCTGGGATGCGACCGCGCAGGGCACGGCGGCGGCGATCCGCGACGCCGGCCTCAGCGGCAAGGTCTTCCTCGTCACCACCGGCGGCGGCGAAGAGATCGACTGCAAGCTTCTCGAGGACGGCACGTTCGGCGCCATCGTCACCAGCGAACTGCCTCGCCAGTCGCAGGACGTCGTCACCGCGATCAAGCTGCTGCTGCAGGGCAGCGACAAGCCGGGCGACAAGGCGCGCTACCTCTACACTCAGGAACGCGCCCGCACCAAGGCTGACCTCGCGCCCGGCACCTGCTGGAGCCAGAAGCAGATCGAGGCGGCGGCAAAGCTGTAACCGCCGACGTTTTCAAGCGAGCGCGCCGGCCCGGCGCGCTCGTCTTTCGTCACGCAGGTTCGGCCTGATCGTTCCTACCCACCAGAGCTGGAATTTCGGATGTCCCTGCGCGAGGCCGTCACCCGATTTCGCTACAACCGGATTCCAACCCATCTTGTCGGCGAGATCCTCGTCAAGAACTGGGCCGACAATCTGGTCCCCTTCGCCTTTCTCGTCGCCGTCATCGCCATCTTCGGCACGCTGATTCCGGGCTTCTTCAGCGCCGGCAGCCTGCTCGACACCTCGCGGCAACTGGGCGAGTTCCTGCTCGTCGTCATCGGCCTGACGGTGGTGATCATCGGCGGCGGCATCGATCTCTCCGTCGGATCGATCTTCGCGCTCGCCGCCTTCGCCGCGCTCGCCGTCATCTATATCGGCGAGGGTTCGCCCTGGCTCGCCTTCGCGGCGGCGGTCGGCGCCGGCGGCCTGTTCGGCGCCTTCAACGGCTATCTCGTCGGCTATTTGAGGCTGCGCGCCTTCCTGACCACGCTGGTCACGCTGATCATCGGCCGCTCGCTCTACGACATCCTGATCATCCAGTACGGCAAGCAGATCCAGAGCTCGCAGTTCTATTCCGACAGCTTCGACTGGCTCGGCGTCGGCTCGCTCGCCGGCATTCCGGTCAGCGCGCTGATCGCGCTCGCCTTCACGCTGATCGCGCATCTCGTCATCTCGCGCTCGCGCATCGGCTGGCACATCAGCGCCGTCGGCGGCGCGCGCCGCTCCGCCTACAATATCGGCATCCCGGTGCGCCGCACCGTGTTCCTGACCTATGTCGTTTCCGGCGTCGCCTGCGGCATGGCCGGCTTCCTGTTCGCCGCGCGGCTCTCCGGCGTCGGGCCGGGCTCCGGCCTCGGGCTGGAGCTGCTGGCGCTGACGGCCGCCGTCGTCGGCGGCAACAGCCTCGGGGGCGGCCGCGGCTCGATCGCCAAGGGCCTGATCGGCGCCGTCGCCGTGCTGATCATCAACAACGGCCTGATCCGATTGGGCGCCGGCACCGGCACCAACCAGATGATCCTCGGCCTGATGCTGGCGCTCGCCATCGTCGTCGACGTCCGCTGGCTGAAGAACCGGCAGAAGGTCGTCTCGGAAGTCTATGTCGCGCCGGTGCACCATGCGATGCAGCCGGCCATTTCCGCCGTGCCCGGTTCCGGAACGCCCTATGCGCTCGACAACGCGCTCGCCGGCGCCGAGGCGATCGGCCTCGGCGAGCTGGAAGGGCCGGAGGACATCGTCCTCGACCGCGACGACAATCTCTATGCCGGCACAAGGCATGGCGAGATCGTCCGCTATTTCGCGCCCGATTACCGGCGCTCGGAAGTCTTCGCTCATATCGGCGGCTTCCCGCTCGGGCTCGCGCTCGATCGCGACGGCTCGATCAAGACCTGCGTCGGCGCGATGGGGCTCTATTCGGTCGCGCCGAACGGCGGCGTCCGCGAGCTGTCGACCGAGACGCGCCGATCGCTGCTCTCAGTCGTCGACGACGCCCGCCTGCGCGATCCCAATGATTGCGACATTGATCGCCAGGGCCGGGTCTGGTTCACGGATTCGACCACCCGCTACGACGCGCATGAATGGGCGCTCGATTCGATCGAGAGCCGGCCGACCGGACGGCTGCTGGTCTACGATCCCGCGACCGGCAAGACGCGGACGGTGCTCGAAAAGCTTCGCTATGCCAATGGCGTCTGCCTCGCGCATGACGGCCAGTCGCTGCTGATCGCCGAATCCTGGGCCTGCGCCGTCCATCGCTACTGGATCGAGGGGCCGAAGGCGGGAACGCTGGAGACCGTCATCCGCGACATGCCCGGCTATCCCGACAACATCAACCGCGCCTCGGACGGCAGCTACTGGATGGCCTGGCTCGGCATGCGCACGCCGAGCTTCGATCTGGCGCTGCGCGATCCCGGCATGCGCAAGCGCATGACCCGCCGCCTGCCGCAGGACGAGTGGCTGTTTCCCAACATCAACACCGGCGGTGTGGTGAAGTTCGACGAGAACGGCCGGATCCTCGCGACGCTCGGCGATCTCGGCGGCGCCAGCCATCCGATGGTCACCTCGATGCGCGAGCACAAGGGCCATCTCTATATCGGCGGCATCCTCAACAACCGGATCGGCCGGATCGCCATTCCGGGCGCCGATCCGAACTGGACTGGCTGGAACGCTTATTGGGGAGCGGCGACATGAGGCTGCTCGATCGTCTGCTCGACCCGTTCCGCGGTCGGGCCATCACCATCCCGCCCTATGACGGCGCCTTCAAGCCGAATACGGCGCTGGAGGAAGCGCCGGTCCGCCTCGCGCACGAGGCGCCCGACAATCTGCTGCTCTGGGCGGGGAGGCCGGTCTTTTCCGCCGGCTCCGTCGTCCACGCGCTGGAGGGCGGGGGGACACGCGAACTCGCCCGCTTCGACGCACCGGTGAGCGCGCTCGCGGCGTTGAACGACGAGACGCTGGTCGTGGCGCTCGAAAGCGGCCGGATCGTCCTCTTCGGTGGCGCGAGCGACGGCCGGACCTTCGACCGGCTGGGATCCGAGCCGCTCGTCTCGCCGACCGCGATCGCCGTGCTCGACGCGACGACGATCGTGGTGGCGCAAGGCTCGGCCCGGCACGCGCCTTCCGACTGGGTCGTCGACCTGATGGAGAAGCGCGCCACCGGCTCGGTCTGGAAGCTCGATCTTGCCAGCGGCGCGGCGACGCTGCTGGCCCGGGATCTCGCCTGGCCGTCCGGCGTCCATGCCGGCCCGGACGGGACGATCCATGTCAGCGAGGCCTTTGCCCATCGCCTCGTGCGTCTCGAGGCCGGCAAGCGGCCGATACCCGTGCTGACGCGGATCCCCGGCTATGCCGGCCGGCTTTCCGCCGCGCGCGACGGCGGCTTCTGGCTCGCCGTCTTCGCGCCGCGCAACCGGCTGATCGAGTTCGTGCTGCAGGAGGATCGTTTTCGCCGCGACATGCTGGCAACCGTCGAGCGGCAAAACTGGATCGCGCCGACGCTTTCGTCCGGGACGAGCTTCCTCGAGCCGCTGCAATGCGGCGCCGTGCGCACCATGGGCGTGCACAAGCCCTGGGCGCCGTCGCGCTCCTACGGGCTCGCGGTCCGGCTCGATGCGGCGCTGCAGCCGGTCGAAAGCTTCCACAGCCGCTCGGACGGCACGCGGCACGGCCTGACCTCGGTGCTGGAGACGGAGGACGCCGTGCTGGCGACGGTGACCGGGGCCGGGCTGATCGTCGATCTCGGCAAGGGAGAGCCGCAATGACCGTCGTGCTGCAGACGAAGGCGATCTCGAAGGCCTATCACGGCAATGTCGCCGTCCAGCCGATCGATTTCGACCTCCGCGCCGGCGAGGTGCATGCGCTGCTCGGCGAGAACGGCGCCGGCAAGTCGACGCTCTCCAAGATGCTCGCCGGCGTGATCGAGCCGAGCTCTGGCGCGCTGGTCTATGGGGGCCAGGAGGTCCGCTTCGCCGGCCCCGCCGACGCGCTCAAACAGGGCATCGCCATGGTGTTCCAGGAGACGAGCCTGGTGCCCTCGATGACCGTGGCGCAGAACCTCTATCTCGGGCACGAGCGGGCGTTCAACCGGCTCCGCGGCATCACCATCGCGGCGCAGCAGTTCCTGCAATCCTTGAATTTCACCGTCGATCCGACCGCCAACGTCTCGACGCTCGGCGCCGCCAAACGGCAGATGGTCGAGATCGCCCGCGCCGTTCGGCTGAATGCGAAGATCATCATCTTCGACGAGCCGACCGCGACGCTGACGCCGGAGGAGCGGCGGCACTTCTTCGCCCTCGTCGCCCGGCTGAAGGCGCGCGGGGTGACGATCGTCTTCATCAGCCACGCGCTCGAAGAGGCGCTCGAGATCGCCGACCGGATCACCATCCTGCGCGATGGCGAGAAGGTCATCACCGACCTCGCCGTCAATTTCGACCAGGCGAGGATCGTCCAGGCGATGGTGGGCCGTCCCGCCGTCGAGGGCGCGCGGCTGCGCCAGACCGTCCGCCGGCCGGGCGCAAAAATCCTGTCGGTCGAGGACATTTCTATGGGGGCGCTGGTCCGCAACACGTCGTTCTCGATCTTCGAGGGGCAGACGACCGGCATCTTCGGGCTGGTCGGCTCCGGCCGGACGGAAACGGCCAAGATCATCGCCGGCGTCTACAAGCGCAATTTCCTGCGCGGCGGCTCGATCGAGTATCGCGGCGAGCTGGTGCGCTATGCGACGCCGCGCGAGGCGGTGCGCGACGGCATCGTCTACGTCACCGAGGACCGCAAGCTCGAGGGCTTCTTCGAGACGATGTCGATCGCCGAGAACCTCTATTCCGGCCTGCTGGCGGCCGGCCTCGAACGGCTGCCGATCGTCAGCCACAAGGAGATGAAGGCGCTTCTGGAGGTCTGGAGCGGGAGGCTCGCGATCCGCAGCATCGACGCGGAAGCCCGCGTCATCGAGCTCTCCGGCGGCAACCAGCAGAAGGTGGTGATCGGCAAGGCGCTGGTGCAGAAGCCGAAGCTCGTCATCTTCGACGAGCCGACGCGCGGCGTCGATGTCGGCGCGGTGGCGGAGATCCACGCGCTGATCGAGGAACTGGCCGACCAGGGCCTGGCGGTCGTCGTCATCTCCTCCTACCTGCCCGAGATCCTGTCGCTCTCCGACCGCATCCTCGTCTGCCGCCAGGGCCGCATCGTCGAGGAATTCTCGCCGCTCGACGTCACGCAGGAACAGATCATGTATGCCTCGGTGCATTAGCCGGGACCGGTAGCCCAAAACAAAAAAGCCCCGGAACCTTCGCTCCGGGGCTTTTTGTTTGGCGTTGCCGCGTCAGAAGTTGTGGCTGGCCTTCAGGCCGAAGGCGTTCTCGGTCGAGGTCTGGCCGAAATTGCCGTCATAGAAGGCGCGCACCGTGTTGCCGTTCTCGAACAGGAGGTCGACGCCCACCGAGGTGTTCCAGAGCAGCCGGTCGGTGCTGCTGGTGACGGTGAAGTCGCTGGTGTTCGAGGTGTCGGCGACGAAGCGGGCGTTGAGCGCGAAGCTGTCGCTGGAGAACGCCGTGACGCCGCCCTTGACGTAGGGACGGATCATCGTGCCGCCGGCGGTGATGACCTGGCCGCCGACTTCCACTTCCGGCGCGACGCTGAACACGGTCTGCGAGCCGCTGTCGACCGAGACGGCCGCGACGCCGCCGGTCTCCGAGAACGCCGCCTGGTAGAGATAGGTGGCGTTGCCCTCGATCTGCGGGCGGATGTAGACGGTGTCGTTGCCGAAGTCGTAGGCGGCGCGCAGCCGTGCGTTGAGCGAGCCGGCTTCCGGCTTGCTGTTCAGCGCTTCGTTGAAATCACCGAACCGGACAGAGCGCTCGCTGTCGTACCAGCCATAGCTGCCCGAGACCGCCGCCGCGAGGGTGAGCGGGCCGGGCACGTACTTGACGATCAGGCCGCCTTCGAGCCGCTTGCCGTCGCTGGTCGCGCCGCTGGCGCCGGTGGTCTTCGAGGTGCCCGCCGCGACGGCGAAGCCGACGCGGACGTCGTCCTTGACGGCGTATTGCGCGCCGCCGGCCAGTTCCCAGCTGGTGCGGTCGAAGCCGGCGTTCTCCGCCGTCGTCTCGCGGTCGAACGTGCGGTAGCCGACGCGGCCCCAGGCGCATTCGCCCTCGGCGTTGAAGGCATAGGCGCCGTCGCGCACCTTGCAGCTCAGCATGCTGGTGGCGAAGCCGAGCGAATCCTGGACCGCCGTCATCTGCTCGTTCAGATAGGCGTCCGGCGAGAGCTGGTTGTAGGCGTTGTTGACGTCGTCCATCGTGGTCAGGTTCAGGAGCGCCAGGCCGATCGGATCGAGCGCCGGCAGATGGCCGATCGTGCTGTTGAAGTAGCTGCCGAGCACCTTGCCGTTTGCGTTCAGGCCCTGGGCCAGATAGTCGTAGCCGGCGACCGTCAGGTCGAGATGATCGCTGTTCGAGTTGATCTGGTACTGCACCAGCGGATTGGAGACCGTCAGCCCGTTGGTGGCGATGTTCTCTGCCGTCAGGACCGTGAAGGTCTGTCCGAACGTGCCGAGCGTCGTCAGGTGCAGGCCGAGCGAGCCGGCGAGGCTGGCATTTTCCGAGACGTCGAGCCGGTCGGCCGTCGAATGGGCGAGGTCGACGTCGATCTTCAGCGTGCCGGCGGCGCCGTTGACGAACGAGCCGTTCAGCGCCGTCGTGGCGATGGCGTCGCCGCCGATCGTCACCACGCCGTTGTTGGTCAGCGTGTTGCCGGCGCCGAGATGGACGGTGTCGCCCATGTTGAAGATGCCGTCCGGGCCGTTGTCGAAGCGGTTGGTCCAGTCGCTCAGGATGACATTGCCGGTGATCGTGCCGTTGTTGACGATCGTCGTGTCGCTGTCATGCGCCGAGATGGCGAGGCCGTTGATGCCGTCGGCGCTGCGGATGTCGCCGCCCTTGTTGTTGGTGAGCCAGTTCAGGTGGCCGCCGTCGAAGTTGACGCCGGCGAAGCCCGCGCCGCCCTGCACCGAGCCGCCGTCGATGGTGACCGTCTGGTCGCCATAGCTGGTCAGGCGGATGCCGTCGCGCGCCGCCTTGATGTCGCCGTCGATGGTGACGTCGATATCGGCGTTGACGGTCTCGGCATGGATGCCGTCGCCCTCGTCGGTGGTGATGGTGCCGCCGCCATGCGTGACCGAGACCGTGCCGTCGTCTCTGGCATTGGCGGCATAGATGCCGTCCGCCTTGGCGGTGATGTTGCCGGCGCTGACGACGGTGATGGCGCCGAGCGCCGACGTCGCGACGATGCCGGTGCCGTTGGTGGCGGTGATGTTGCGGGAGGAGACGCTGAGGGACCGGGTCCCCTCGTTCTTGGCGACGATGCCGTCGAGATCGGCGAAGATGTCGCCGACGCTGGTGACCTTGATGGCGCCAAGGGCGGACTGGGCGATGATGCCGGTGCCCTTGTTGGCGGTGATGCTCCCGGCGTCGACCGTGACGGCCGTCTCGCCGACATTGGTCGCGACGATGCCGTCGAGATCCGCCAGCAGCACGCCGGTCTGCGTGACCTTCACCTCGCCGGTGGTCGAGGTGGCGACGATGCCGGTGCCCTTGTAGGCGGTCAGGTTGCCGTTCTGCGTGACGCTCACCTTGGTGTCGCCGAGGTTGGTGGCGACGATGCCGTCGAGATCGGCGATGAGCGTGCCGGTGCTGAAGACCGCGACCTCGCCGGTGGTGGACGAGGCGACGATGCCGGTGCCCTTGTTGGCGGTCAGGTCGCCTTCCTGCGTGACGCTGACCGTGGCGTCGCCGACATTGGTGGCGACGATGCCGTCGGTTTCCGCGACCAGCTTGCCGGCGCTCTTGATTGAGATTTCGCCATCGGTCGACGAGGCGATGATGCCGCGGCCCTTGTAGGCCGTGATGTCGCCGGTCCGGTCGATGGTGATCTTGCCGTAGCCCTCGTTGCCGACCTTGATGCCGTCGAGCTCGGCGGTGATGGCGCCGGTGCCGGTCACGTTGATGGCGCCCGTCGCCGACCAGGCGGTGATGCCGGTCTTCGAATAGGAGGCCAGGTCGCCGTTCTGTTCGATCGAGACCGTGCTGTCGCCGAGGCTCGTCGCCTTGATGCCTTCCAGCTGCGACGTGACGGCGCCGTTGTTGGTGATGGTGATCTCACCGGTCGCGGACGACGCCAGGATGCCGGCGCCGTCATAGGAGGTGACGCCGGCGCTGGTGATCTTCACGTCGTCACCGCTCTCGTTGGTGGCGGTGATGCCGTCCAGCTTGGCGACGACCTTGCCGGTGCCGATGGTCACGGCGCCGCTCGGCGTATAGGCGTCGATGCCCTTGCCGGCGTTCGAGGTGACGGTGCCGGTCTGCGCGACGGTGACGCTGCCGCTGCCGGTCTTGGCGTGGATGCCGGTCAGCTTGCTCTCGATCGCGCCGTTCGAGGTGACCGAGACGGCGGCGGTCCCGGACGTGGCCCAGATGCCGGCGCCGTTCGAGGCCGTGATGGCGCCCGTCTGGTTGATCGTGTTACCGTAGCTCGATTCCGAGCGGATGCCGTCCTGATAGGCGGTGATCTTGCCGCTATTGGTGACCGAGGCGGTGCCGCCGATGGCGCTGACCTTGATGCCGGAGCCCTGGTCGGATTCGATCGCGCCGGAGGTGTGGTTGACCGTGGCGCTGGTGCTGCTCGAAACGGTGATCGCGTCGCCCTTGGCGGTGACCGCGCCGCCGCCCGAAAGCGTCGCCGAGCTGGCGCCCGACGTCACGACGATGCCCTTGCCCTCATAGGAGGTGACGTCGCCGCCCTGGGTGAACTTGGCGGAGCCGCCGCCCGATTGCGCCGTGACGGCGTCGAGCTTGCTCGTCACCGTGCCGTCGGTGGTGATCACGACATTGCCGTTGCCGGAGGCGGCATAGATGCCCTTGCCTTCGAAGGATTCGAGCGAACCCGTCTGGCCGACCGTCACGGGGCCGGAGCCGCTTTCCGCGTAGATGCCGGAACCCTTGGCCTGGAGCGTGCCCGCATTGGTGACGATGACCGCGCCGTTCGGCGATTTGGCGACGATACCGTCGCCCTTGCGGGCGATCAGCGAGCCGCCCTTGTGATCGACGGTGGTCGATCCCTCGCTCGAATTGGCGAAGATGCCGTCGCCGCCGGCGTCGATCGCGCCATTGACCCGGACGTCGACATTGACGAGGGCGTCGGCATAGACGCCGTAGCCTGCATCGGCCGTGATCGCGCCGGTATGCGAAAGGATCATCGGGCTTCCGTAGCCGTGACCTTCCAGATGGATGCCGTCCGACCCGGCGTGGATGTCGCCGGTGCTCGTCGAGGTGACGGTGCCATTGCCCGAGGCATAGATGCCGTGGCCGCCGAGCGCATGGATGTCGCCGCCGTGGTCGATCGTGACGGCGCCGGTCTCGAAGCTCTGCAGCGCGATGCCGTTCGTCGCGGCGTTGATCTCGCCGCGGCTCTTTTCCGTGATGCTGCCATTGGTCGAGGCGGCGATGCCGGCGCCGCCGGTCGAGGTCAGGTCGCCGGTGACGTCGATCGTCACAGCGCCGCCCAGCGTGCCATGCAGGTTGATCGCGTCCTTGCCGGCCTCAATGTCGCCGTTGGTGGTCAGCGAGATCGCGCCATCCGTCTCCGCCCAGACGCCGAACCCCTCGTCGGAGGTGATCTTGCCGGTGTGGTTGATCCCGATGTCGCCGATGTTCGCGTTGCCGTCCTCGTAGCTCTGCGCCTTGATGCCGTCGGCGCCTTCGCCCGTCGCGTGGATCGCGAACTGGCCGGTATTGCTGTCGATGGTGACGGCGCCGTTCGAGAGGAAGCGGATGCCCGCGACGCCTTCCTCCGGCGTGATGTCGCCGGTGGGGGCCGTCACGGTCAGCTTGGTGATCGGCTGGGTTTCGTCGATGTCGACGCCGCCCGCGAGGTCGCCGGTGCAGTTGCGCGTCGTGCCATCGTCGATGCAGGCGCCCCAGGCGGGAGCGCCCATGGCCAGGATCATCGCGCCGGCGGCGGCGCTGCCGAGGAGGGCGGTGCGCCAGCCCGAAGCCGAAGCCTCGCCTGACGCCCAAGACGTGTCCGCCATCCGCCCGATGGCGGCGTCCCTGCGGTTCTGCTGGCGATGGCCGTAGCCCCTTCCGCTCTCTGAATGTCTCACGTCGTCCCCCGGCTCTGCGATGTCGTATGGCTGAATGGCGCCCGCACGCGATCGCGCTCGGCGATCCGCGGGCTCTTCGAAATTCTGTCGTCCCGGCCGGACGCGTCGCGCCCCGGTCTCGGTGTTGAAAAGGCGTGTGTCCGCTCACGGGCCATCGGCTGGCCTCCGCAACAGCTTCGTCAGCAGCGTGCGCGCGGCGTCCATTTCGGCGACCGAGGCGCGCGCGACGGGATGCGCCCGAACCGTCTCCGCATGCGCCAAGCCGTGGTTCTGGCTTGCAATCGCCCCGCCGATCAGGTCGTCCTTGGAAAGCCTTGGCGCGACATTGAGCGGCGCCAGCAGGATGAGGGCGAACAGGCCCGCCGCGCCGATGGCGCGGGCCGGCTGCCGGCCGATCACGCCGAGGCTCTGCCGGCCCGCGTCGATCGCGGCCGTGAGCGGCTGCATCGCGGCGGCGAGCCGCTCGCGGGCCGCGAGGGTCAGGTCGGCGAAACCGTCGCGGAAACCGATGAAGCGGTGCAGGCCGTAGCCATAGAGCGAGACATTGACGGCGGGAACGATGGCGCCGAGATACTGGCCGGACAGCAGGCCCTCGACCACGTAGCGCAGCATCAAGAGCAGCATGAAGCCGTTGAAGAGGAAGCAATAGGGCGGGATGAACGTCCGGTCGGCGACCTTCGGCGTGCGCGAGAAGCTGCCCTTCCTGCCGGTGACGATCTGGCGGATCGAGGCGGCGATGCCGGCGAAGCTGACGGGCAGCAGCATCAGATTGAGCGCGCAGACCGCGAAGATGTCGCGGAAGCGATAGCCGAGGCGGCGGAGGTCGCCGCCATAAAGCAGGAAGTAGGGGACCATCACCAGCGGCGTCCAGACCAGCGCGCGGCCGTCGGATCCCGTCCAGATCATCAGCATGAAGACGGCGAAATTGCCGATGATCGGCGAGAGCAGATAATTGGTCCTGAGCATGAGTTCCGGCAGCCGCCTGAAGCGTCCGGGATTGCCGAGATACTGCCTGAGCAGCATCGGGAAGATGATCAGCCCGCCATTGCTCCAGCGCTTGCGTTGGATCGCCAGGGCGCCGAAATCGGCCGGCGTGGCGCTGTAGGCCATCGGCGCGAAGTAGTTGTGCACCGACCAGCCGGCCTGCAGCAGGTCGATGGTCGAGCCGGTGTCCTCGATCACCGTCGCGTCCTGGATGAACACCTTGTGCGTCTTGCCGCCCTCGACCTGCAGGCGGGCGATCTGTTCCAGCGCGGTGAAGCGGATCAGCGCATTGGCGCCGACCCAATAGGACGCATCGAAGAAGGTGGCGCCCTGGTGCACGAGATACTGGATGTCGGTCGTCGCGCCGGCGATCCGCTCGACCGGCGACGTGCCTTTCGGGAAGGTCAGGTACGGCGTCTGCGCCACGCCGAGCGTCGGGCGGCCGTGCAGCAGATGGACGAGTTGCAGCATGTAGTCGTTCAGGATGACGCTGTCGGCGTCGAGCGTCAGGACATAGTCGGCGCCCGCGATCGCGATCGCGCCGGCGGCGTCCGGCCGCGCCTGCTCGAGGACGGCGTGGCGCCCGCTCCGGCGGACGACGTGGCTGCCGCCCATCAGGCCGATATAGGCGTTCAAATTCATCGCCTTGTTCGGCGCGTGCGACAGGTTCTCGAAGGTCTTGCGCTGGAAGCTGCTGATGTCGGTGCAGAACAGATTGGCGAGGACGCGGTATTCGCGCGCGATTTCCGCGACCGGGAGCTCGCTCGCCACGACGCGCTCGGCCGTGTCGCGGTAGCGTCCGGCGAGATCGAGCACGATCCGGTCGATGAAGAAGCGGTCGACATGGCCAAAGGCCGGCGAGATCTCCGCCTCGAGGTCGCGGGCCAGATTCTCAAGGCAATAGGCGGCGTGGTCGTAGCAGCGCTTCAGCCGCCCGGCCTCGGCGGCAGCGTCGATCCGGCCGGCGCGGGCGCGTCGCTGCCATGCGGCCGCCTCGGCGCGGAGCGCCTGCATCGGCCCGTTCAGCATCTCCCAGACGTCGTCGACCGCGGAGAGCGTCAGCTCCAGCGAGCCGGGATCGTTCGGCGGGTCGTCGACGAGGAGCACGATGCGGCGGTTGGAATAGCGCGCCAGCGCCGCCGAGAGCATCGTCATGATGACGACGCGCCGCTCCTCCCGATAGGTCGGGATCAGGATGGCGACGCTCGGGGCGTCGTCATCGAAGAGATGGGCGACGTCGCGCTCGGAAAAGGCGCGGTGCTGCTCCGCGCGCCGTGCCGCGCCATAGCGGCTCAGCTGGTAGGAGAGGCAGCAATAGACGAGGCCGAGCAGCAATCCGCAATAAAGCAGGCGGTCGACGAGGCCGACATCGTCGAGCACATACAGGAACCCGGCCAGCGCGCCGACCGAAACGAGCGAACAAGCCATGGTGAACAGCACGAGATATGGCTCGTGCGTCCCGGGGGGCTCGCTCCTCCTGGGCTTGGTGAAGGCTCGGTGGCGGATTGGCATCGGGGCTTGGGTCGGTCCGGCTGAAACGGGCGATCGACGGGAACTCGTCCGTGAGTTCCGGGACGCCATGCGGCTTCCCGAGGACCTAGCGACGAGCAGTACTGCCGGATGCGGATGGAGGCGGGTGGCCGATCATGCCCAGCGGCAGATTGCTGCGGCCGGGGCGGACGACGCCGAAATCAGCGAGCGTGCGGGAGAGGTTGTTTCGTAATGCGATACAGTCGGAAAGGATAAAAGCGGAGGGTTCGGCGCCGACGGTCCTGCTCCGGGCGCGATCCCGCAGCAATTCGACCGACGGTCGTCCAGCCCGCCCCCCTGATCCACTTTCCACGTAGTAGTCCCCCGACCGGCTCGTGGCGCGAACGCTATGTCAGCCAAATCGGTTTCTTATTAAGAAACAGAATATCAAGGACATGACAGTAGAAACGTCGAACCTGCAACTGCCTACACCTCGGCCTTTGAGGGCGCAATGGGCGCCGCTGACGTGGCCGGAATCTGTGGCTGGAATGTCACGCTTTTCGTTCAATTGTCGGCCTAACGGCACCTTGTTAAGCCGACGTTCAGACGCTACCCATGTCGCGATCCGGCGGGCCCTCGCGCAGCGGCCTTCGCCCGGATTGGCAAGATGCGATCGGTCCCCGGCCGCGGCCTCGGGCGCGATCTCCGCGAGGGGCGGTTCGAAGGCATGACTTACGACAGCGTTGGAATTCGATCGGCCGCGCGGGCGCTGGCCGTCGGCCTCTTCATGGCCGGATCGCTCCTTGGCGCCAAGGCCGGGCCGAACGACGAGGGCGACAAGGCGCTGGCCGCGCAGGACTATGCCCGCGCCATGACGCTCTACCGGCAGGCGGCCGACGGCAACGACGCCTGGGGCCAGGTCAATGTCGGCAAGATGTACGAGAACGGCCAGGGCGTCGCCAAGAGCCCGAAGCAGGCCGCTATCTGGTACGCCAAGGCCGCCAACCAGGGCAATGACTGGGCGCAGAACAGCCTCGGCTCGCTCTACGAGAACGGCACCGGCGTGCCGAAGGACATCGCCAAGGCGGCGGCGCTCTACAGGAAGTCGGCCGCCAAGGGCAACAACTGGGCGCTGTACAATCTGGCGCGCTTCCAGGCCGAAGGTATCGGCATGAAGACCAACCCGGCGGAATCGCTGAAGAATTTCCGCAAGGCGGCCGAAGCCGGCAATTCCTGGGCGCAGTATACGCTGGGCGACAAATACGCGACCGGCGAGGGCGTCGCGCCGAGCTATCCGACCGCGATCGCCTGGTACAAGAAGGCGGCCGACCAGGGCAATGCCTGGAGCCAGTTCAAGCTCGGTCAGCTCTATGAGAAGGGCACCGGCGTCGTCCAGAACGACGCGACCGCCGCGAAGTACTACAAGGCCTCGGCCGAGCAGGGCAATCATCTCGCCCAGGCGAGCTACGGCCTGGCGCTCGAGACGGGCAAGGGCCTGAAGCGCTGGAACAAGGCCGAGGCGGTTCGTTATTACAAGCTCGCCGTCGCCAATCCGGGCGCCCCGGCCTGGGTGCTGCAGCGCCTCACCGCGCTGGACGGCCCGCAGCCGAAGCCCGCGAACTGAGGCTCGGGTCGCGACAGACCCTCACCCCGACCCTCTCCCGCCAGCGGGAGAGGGGGCCGCCGGTGCGTGTCGCGGCGCTCTTGTTCGATATCGGGGGCTTCGCTTGACTGCCGGGCAGCACCGGCCCAAAGCCCTCGCCCGCTTGCGGGAGAGGGTTGGGTGAGGGCCTTGCTTTAGCCGCGCAGTTCCGCCAGCAGCGGCGCCAGCGTCCGTTGCGCCTCGGCGGCGGCGCGATAGGCGGCCAGCATTTTTCCGACCCGCTCCGCCTCGCCGGCGTCCGGCTCGTGGCGCTGCTCCGCCTTGTGCAGGCCGAGCAGCGGCTGCATGTCGGCCCAGTTTCCGAGCGCCACCATGGCGAGCGCCGCAGCACCCAGCGACGCCGATTGCTGGTCGATCGAGGTCTTGTCGATGGTGCAGTCGAGGATGTCGGCCAGGATCTGGCGCATCAGCGCGCTGCGCGCGCCGCCGCCGACGATGGTCATGACGCGGCTGACTTCGGTAAGCCGGCGAAGTTCGTCGAGCGCGACGCGCAGGCCGAGCGCGATGCCTTCGAGCGTCGCGCGCAGCATGTCGGCCTGGTTGTGGCGGAGGTCGAGGCCGACGAAGGCGCCGCGCACCTCCGGCCCGCCCTCGAGGCTGGTGCCGCCGCCGAGCGTCGGCACGAAGAGGAGGCCGTTGGCGCCGAAGGGCGCGCTCGCGGCGCGCTCGAACAGCGCCTCATAGCCGCCCGCATCGCCGGCCATCAGCCTGTCCTTGACGAAGGAAAGGCTGGTGCCCGACGAGAAGATCGAGGTGGCCGAGATGATCTGGTCCGGCACGACATGGGCGAAGGCGAAGGGGCGGACGCGGCTGTCGAGCACCGGCTTGGTCGAGGAGACGGTGAGCCAGCTCGACGAGCCCATCGAACCGTAGAAATCGCCTTCGGAAAAGGTGCGCGCGCCGAGCGCCATGCAGCTGTTGTCGACGCCGCCGGTGACGACGACGACATCGGCCGGCAGACCGAGTTCGGCGGCGATTTCCGGCAGAACCGTGCCGAGGATCCCGGTCGAGGGCACGATCTCCGGGAAGAGGGCGCGGTCGACGCCGGCGGCCTCAAGGATCTCGTCGGAAAAGGCGCGGGCGTGCAGATCATAGGCGCCGCTGCCGGAGGCATAGGACGGGTCGGTCGCATGGCGGCCGCTGAGGCGCAAATTGATGAAATCCTTGCTGCCGGCGATCGAGCGGGTCCGGGCAAAGATCTCGCGACGGTTCGCCCGGAGCCAGAGGATCTTGAACAGCGGATAGAGCGGGGCCGGGAAGCCGTTGCCGGTGAGGCCGTACCAGCGCTCATAATCGAAGTTTCGGAAGAAGGTCTCCGCCTCGGCGCCGGCGCGTGCGTCCGACCAGATCGGCACGCGCGTGAGGAGCGGCCGGTCGTTCTCGTCGAGCGGGATGCAGCCGAGGCTATGGCCGGAAATGCTGATCGCGCCGACGGCGGAGCAGTCGACGCCCTCCGCCTCCAGCAGCGCGCGGATGCTGGCGGCGACCGCGTCCCACCATTCGTCGAGATCCTGTTCATGCAGGCCCGGCGCTGGGAAATAGGTGCGATAGTTCTGCACCCGCTCGGCGAGGCAGGCGCCGCTCGCGTCATAGAGCGCCGACTTGACGCCGCCGGTGCCGAGATCGAGCGCCAGAACTGTCCGGGCCATCGCCTCAGGCCTTCTCGGTGATCACGAGCACGCCGCCCGGCAGCGCGTCGACCTGCTTCACCAGCTCGATCGCCGAGGCGGTGTTGATGCCGAAGCGGGTGACGCCGATCGCCACCATCTCGGCGACGGTGGCGAGATCGCGGATGCCGCCCGAGGCCTTGATGCCGGCGCGGCCGTCGACCACGGCGGCGATGCGGCGGATGCGCGGCAGCGTCGCCGCGGCCGGCGTCCAGCCGGTGCCGGTCTTGACGAAGGCGGCGCCGCTCGACGCGACGATGTCGGCCGCCGTCTCGATCTCGGCGTCGGTCAGATGGTGCAGTTCGAGGATGACCTTGAGCGGCACCGGTGCTGCCGCCTCGATCACCGCCGCGATCTCGTCGCGGATATAGTTGAGGTCGCCCGATTTCAGGCGGCCGACATTGATCATCATGTCGAGCTCGTCGGCGCCCGCCTCGCGCAATGCAGCCGCCTCCGCGACCTTGATCGCCGTCATGTGACCGCCGGCCGGAAAGCCGATCGGCCCGCCGACCAGCGTGCGCCCGCCCGTGGGCACCAGCGAGCGCAGCAGCGGCACGAAATTCGGCAGCGCATGCGCGGCGATGAAGCCGTTCTCGACGGCAAGGGCTGCGAGCGAGCGGACGTCCGCTTCCGTGTGGAAGGCCTGCACCGCGCTGATGTCGATCCTCTGGGCGAGGTCGGCGGCGCTGAGGTTCTTGGGGGTGTTGGACATGAGGCCGCTTTCTGTCGGTTTTGTACTGTCGCTACGAGCTATGGGCCGCGGACATGGCGGGGCGTGGCTCGGGCTCGCCCCAGCCGCATCCCGATGGGCCGCTGCTCTAGATCCGGGCCGTCGAGCGCATGTGGCTCAGCGTCTTCTTCATCCGCTTGAAGCTCTCGACATGCGCCTCGCCGCGCCGCAGCGCGACCGCCGTCGACAGGATGTCGACGACGACGAGGGCGGCGATGCGCGAGATGGTCGGGGTGTAGATGTTGGTGTTCTCGAGCGTCTCGGTCAGAAGGACGATGTCGCAAGCCTCGGCGAGCGGGCCGCCGTCATTGCCGGTGATGCCGATGACCGCCGCGCCGTTCTCGCGGGCGAGCTTCGCCACCTCGACGGTCGAGCGCGTCGTGCCGGTGTTGGAGATCGCGACGGCGACGTCGCCGGGCTTCAGCAGCGAGGCGACCATCACCTGCTGGTGCGAGTCGATCTCGGCGCCGCAGGGCACGCCGAACAGCGGGAATTTCTGCTGCGCGTCCATGGCGACGATGCCGGAGGCGCCGAAGCCGAAGAACTCGATCCGCTGCGCCGCCACCAGCGCGTCGACGGCGCGGGCAAGCGCCGTCGATTCCAGGCGGTTGCGGGCCCAGTCGAGGCTCGTCATCGTGTAGTCGAAGATCTTCTGCGCCACCTGGTCGGGACTGTCGGCGTCCGAGATGACCGAGTGGGTCGCCGGCACGCCGAGC
This sequence comes from Kaistia sp. SLG-1, assembly GCF_059699055.1. Classification (NCBI taxonomy): domain Bacteria; kingdom Pseudomonadati; phylum Pseudomonadota; class Alphaproteobacteria; order Hyphomicrobiales; family Kaistiaceae; genus Kaistia; species Kaistia sp. SLG-1. The sequence continues at coordinate 5,007,479 of NZ_AP048544.1, read as the reverse complement.
GCCAGGCTCTGGGCGAGGCGGAGCTTGAAGTCCTGGAAGCCGTCGCAGCCGATCGCGCTGCAGAAGCGGATCACGGTCGGCTGGCTGACGCCGGCGAGCTGCGCCGTGTCCGCCACCGTCGCGGAGAGGATGCGGCGCGGATCGGCGAGGATAGCGTCGCAGACCTTGCGGTCGGACTTCCGGAGCTCGTCGCGCATGGCGCGCGCGACCTCGAGGATGTTGCCGGTTCCTCCGACAAAGGCGGAGACGTGAGTTTGCATCGTTGTTGGGTCCTTGCGCCGATGCGCGATACTACCGCGTGCGCAACCGGAATCTGTGCAGGAACGATTGCATGACGTTCGCATGCCGGAAAGAGCCCTGCCGGAACTGGTCGAAGATGGCAGCGAGAACGATCACCATGCCGACGCTCATCTGCTGCAGGAAGGGCGAGAGTTCGAGCAGGATGAAGGCGTTGCGCAGCGCGCCGAGCAGATAGGCGCCGAGCATGGCGCCGAGGATCGAGCCGCGGCCGCCGGAGAGGCTGGCGCCGCCGATCACCACCGCCGCGATGACGTCGAGCTCGAGGCCGGTGCCGGCCTGCGCCTCGGCGACGCTGACCTGCGCCGTGTAGACGATGCCGGCGATGGCGGCGAGCGCGCCGCTCGCGACGAAGACGGCGATGCGGGTGGCGTTGATCGGGATGCCGGAAAGGCGGGCCGCCTCGTCATTGTCGCCGACGGCGACGATGCGCTGGCCGACGACGCTGCGGGTCAGGATCAGCTGGCAGAGGATGCCGAGGCCGACGAAGATCAGCACCTGGGTCGGGATGTCGAGGAAGCTGCCCTGGCCGATGAACATCACCGACGGGTCGACCATGATCGGCAGGCCGCCGGAGATCACCTGGGTCAGGCCGCGCGCGACCGAGAGCATGCCGAGCGTCGCGATGAAGGAATTGACGCGGAACACGACCACGATCAGGCCGGTGATAAGGCCGGCCGTGGCGCCGACGCCGATCGCCAGCACGATGGCGAGCCACGGATTGACGCCGGCCGCCATCAGCCAGGCGCCGCAGAGGCCGGAGAGGCCCATCACCGAGCCGACCGAAAGGTCGATCTCGCGCGAGATGATGACGAAGCACTGGCCGATCGCCATGATGCCGACCACCGCCACCGCGACCAGCACGTTGCGCAGATTGTCGGTCGTCAGGAAGCTCGGATTGACGAAGGAGAAGGCGATCGACAGGCCGATGATCACGCCGATCAGCCCGGTCTCCTGGCCTCGCAGCAGAGGCAGACGCTTCAGGCTGGCGATACTCATCCTATTTCCCTTGTTCTTGCTGTAGGGGCTGTTCTTGGCGTCCGGGTTGCCGGCGAGCGCGGGGTCGTTCGGGGTCGCGCTCATGTCATGTCCGAGGCGAGGGCGGTGGTCGCGGCGTCCTCGATCTTCTCGCCGAGCGCCGAGGCGACGACGCGAGCGGCCTCAGGGCCGCGGGCGAGGCTATCGGCGATCTCGCCGCCGCGTACGACGACGATGCGGTCGGCGAGCTGCAGGATCTCGTCCATCTCCGACGAGACGAACCAGACCGCGAGGCCGCGCTCATGCGCCAGCGTGCGGATCAGGCGGTACATGTCCGCTTTGGTGCGGACGTCGACGCCGCGGGTGGGTTCGTCGAGGATCAGCAGCGACGGGTTCGAGGCCAAGGCGCGTCCGAGCAGCACCTTCTGCTGGTTGCCGCCCGAGAGCGTGCGGATGCCGACCCCGACAGTGTCGGCCTTGACGCCGATCTCGTCGGCGCTCTTCTGCGCGAAGGCGCGCCGCTTGCGCTCGCTGAAGAAGCCGAAGCGGCCGAAGCGCTGCAGCACGCTCGACGTCATGTTGAAGCTGATGTCGTGGCCGTAGAAGACGGAGGTGCGCCGCTCCTCGCTGATGAAGGCGATGCCGCCCTTCAGCGCCGCGTGCGGCGAGCCGAAGTGGACCGGGCGTCCCTTCAGGCGGATGTCGCCGCCGAAGAGCGGGTCGGCGCCGAGGATGGCGCGGATGATCTCGGTGCGGCCGGAACCGACAAGGCCGGCCATGCCGACGATCTCGCCGGCGTGGATGTCGAAGGAGACGTCGGAGAAGGCGAGGCCGGAGGCGTTGCGCACGGAAAGCACCGGCACGGCGCCGGGGGCGGGCGGCGGCGGCGCGCTCTCGGCGAGGTCGAGCGCCGCCTTCAGCCTTTCTCCGGCCATCAGCTGGATCGCCTTCTGCTTCGGCAGCACGTCGACCGGGCCTTCGCCGACCTTGCGGCCGTCGCGCATCACGATGACCTCGTCGGAGATCTCGTAGACCTCGCCGAGGCGGTGGCTGACGAGGATGACGGCCGTGCCGCGATCGCGCAGCCGGCGCACGATGTCGAAGAGGCGATCCGTCTCCTTGCGGGTGAGGCTCGAATTGGGCTCGTCGAGGAAGAGCACATGCGGATCATCGGCGAGCGCGCGGGCGATCTCGACCAGCTGGCGCTCGGCGGCCGAAAGGCCGACGCAGCGAGCCGAAAGATCCGGCAGCTCCTTGTCGAGGCCGAGGCTGGCGAGCAGCTTTTCAGCTTCCTTGACCAGGCCGGCGCGGTTGTGCACGGCGCCTGCGCCGCGCGAACCCAGTCGCGCCAAGAAGATGTTCTCGGCCACCGTCATCTGGGTGACCAGCTGCGGTTCCTGGTGGACGACCGCGATGCCCATCGCCTTGGCGGCGAGGGCGTTGGGCAAGCGTTGCGGCTTGCCCGAGACGCGGACTTCGCCCGCGTCGGGGTGATGGACGCCGGAGCAGACGCGGATCAGCGTCGACTTGCCGGCGCCGTTCTCGCCGAGCAGGGCGGTGACCCTGCCGGCGCGGAACTGCAGGCTCACATCGGCGAGCGCGTGGACCGAGCCGAAACGCTTGTCGACGGAGGCGACTTCCAGGGCGATCGGGTTCTCCATGGCAATCGGATCTTCGGCGGGCATTCGTTCGGCTCGGTTCAACATGGTGGTTGGCAGTCTTCGCGTCAGAGCTTCGGAACGGCGCCGACCGGCAGCTTTTCCGGGTCGAGCTGGTCGACATTGTCCTTGGTCATGAACAGGCTGACGGCCGGCTGCAGGACCTTTTCGGGCTTCTGCTTGGCGACGATGTCGTTGAACAGCGCGATCGCCACGTTGTAGCCCTGGCCGAACTCATCCTGGCCGGTGACGCCGAACATGCTGCCATCGTTAATCGCGGCGACGTTCTCCTTGGTGAAGTCGTAGCCGATCACCTTGACGCTGTCCTGCTTGCCGGCCGTCTTCACCGCCTGGGCGGCGCCGAACGGTCCGCCGGCCGTCGCGTAGATGGCGACGAGGTCGGGGGTGGAGGTCAGGAAGTCCTTGGCGGCGGAGAAGGTGCTGCCGGCCGAATCCTTGGCCTCGATGCCGTCATTGACGACGGAGAGCTTCGAGCCGGCGAGGCCTTCGACGAAGCCCTTGCGGCGCTGCTCGGAGCCGGGCGCCGTGAACTGGCTGACGATGACGCCGACCTTGCCTTCCTTGTCGCCGACCGCCTTGACCAGCTCGGCGGCGGCGTTCTTGCCGGCGGCGAACTGATCCTGCGCGTAGTTGATGACGCCGCCGGCTTCCTCGACGCACGGGAACAGCGTGTTGTAGGCGCCGATCGAGATCTTCTTCTCGGCGATCAAATTCTTGATCAGGGCGCAATTGCCTTCGCCGGCGATGAAGAAGCCGATGCCGTTATAGCCCTGGGTGGCGGCGGCGTTGATCGCCTGGTTGACGGTCGGCACGTCGATGTTGGCGCCGCCGACGATCCAGCGCACTTCGCCGCCGCGCGACTTCAGCACGTCGTTGGCCGTCTCGGCGCCCTTCTGCACGGCGATCCAGTACGGATTGTTGGAGAAGCCGATGATGGCGATCTTGGCCTTGGTGCCGGCCTCGTTGGCGACGGGCTCCGGGCGGTCGGCGATCGGCGCGACGCCCTCGGCGACGGCGCTGCCGGCGGCCGTGATCAGCGCGGCGGCGGAAGCGAGCGCCAGCAGCGAGGCGCGCAGGCCGGAGGCCGGCTTGGCGGAAGAGATAGTCATGAGGCTCCTCCCAGAGCTTTGTGAGGCGGCCGGCGTACACTGCCGAACGGCCGCTGGGATACTCGAAAAGCGAGGCCCGACGAGCAAGGCCGGATTGCGGTGGGCGAGATGGCCTGCGCCCGGCAGGGCCCGGCGCGATCCACGCCGGCTATGTACTGATACTACATAATCTGCGCGTGGCAAGTCGAATTTTGAGCAGAATTACCAAAACAAGCGCGGGAATGGCCCTATCCTGTTGCATTGCGATACCGATTGAGTAGTGTTGCTACCGATTGGAGACACCCACATGGCTATTCCTCCCACCTCCCACCGCATCGATCCCGCAAGCGGCGTGCTGTCGGATCCGACCGGGCGCTACGAGAAGCGGCTCGCCGATCTCGGCGGCATCTACGCCGATGGCGACGCCTTCGCGGCGGCCGTCGCCCGCGAGGGCGACCGCGTCGTCTATACCGTCCATGAAGTGCGCCCGGCCGCGGCCCGCGGCGACCTGATCTTCGGCACCACCTTCATGGAGCCGGGCAAGATCGGCGACGAATTCTTCGTCACGCGCGGCCACATCCACGCGATCGGCAACCGCCCCGAGACCTATTACGGCGAGGCGGGCGAGGGCGTGATGCTGCTGGAATCGCCGGAAGGCGAGACCCGGGTTCTCGAGATCGCGCCGCGCGTGATGGTCTATGTGCCGCCGCTCTGGATCCACCGCTCCGTCAATACTGGGGCTGCGCCGCTGGTGATGAGCTTTTGCTATCCGAGCGATTCCGGCCAGGACTACGGGCTGATCGCCCGCTCCGGCGGCATGGCGACGCGGATCGTCGCCGACGGCGCCGCCTGGAAGGCCGTGCCCAACGCCTCTTACCGTCCTCGCGCAAAAGCCGAGATCGACGCCATCCTCGCCACGCAGGACTGATCCCGCATGTCCATCTTCGATAGTCTTTCCGCCCATGCGGTGGTGCCGGTGATCGCGCTCGACGATCCCGCCGCCGCCATCCCGCTCGCCGACGCGCTGATAGAGGGCGGCCTGCCGGTCGCCGAGATCACCTTCCGCACGCCCGCCGCCCGCGCCACGATCGAGGCGATCGCCAAGGCGCGGCCGGAGCTTCTGGTCGGCGCCGGCACCGTGCTCGACGAGGCGCAGGTCGACCAGGCGGTCGACGCCGGCGCCCGCTTCGCCCTGTCGCCCGGCCTCGACGCCGCCGTGCTGGCCCATGCCGCCAGGCGCGGCCTTCCCTTCGCGCCCGGGATCATGACGCCGACCGATCTGCAGGCGGCGCTGCGGGCCAGCTGCGGAATGGTCAAATTCTTCCCGGCCATGCCGGCCGGCGGCCCGTCGATGCTGAAGAACATCGCCGCGCCGTATCTCCATACCGGCATCCGCTTCAATCCGACCGGCGGCGTCAGCATGGACAATCTGGCCGACTGGCTGGCGCTCAAGGAGGTGGCGGCGGTCGGCGGCACCTGGATCGCGACGCGCGCCGACATCGCCGCCGGCAACTGGTCGAAGATCACCGCCAATGCCCGCGCCGCCGTGGCGCGCGTCGCCGAGATCCGGGGGAATTCATGAGCTACCAGCCCGCGACGCGGCCGACCTTCTATTTCATCGGCGTCACCACCGCGAAGTCCTCGATCATGAAGGTGTTCCCGGAATGGGCGCGCCATCTCGGCCTCGGCGATGTCGAGATCAAGGGCATCGACTTCGTGCCGCACGATACGCCGGAGCGCTACCGCGAGGCGGTCGCCTTCCTGAAGAGCGATCCGCTCTCGCTCGGCGCGCTGGTGACGACGCACAAGCTCGATCTCTTCGCCGCCTGCCGCGACATGTTTGACGAGATCGATCCGCATGCGCTGCTGATGGAGGAGACGAGCTGCCTGTCGAAGCGCGACGGCCGGCTGATCTGCCATGCCAAGGACCCGATCTCGTCCGGCCTGTCGATCGACGGCTTCCTTGCCCCGAACCATTTCGCCGACACCGGCGCCGAGCTGTTCTCGATGGGCGCCGGTGGCTCGACCATCGCGCTCACCTGGCACCTGATGCAGCGCTCGCGCGGCGCCGACCGGCCGTCGCGCATCGTCGTCTCGAACCGCTCGCAGTCTCGTCTCGACCATATCGCGGCGATCCATCGCCAGCTCGGGACCGACATCCCGGTCGAATATCGCCTGGCGCCCCGGCCGGAGGACAATGACGCGATCCTCGCCGGCATGAAGCCGGCCAGCCTCGTCATCAACGCCACCGGCCTCGGCAAGGACGCGCCCGGCTCGCCGCTGACCGACCAGGGCGTCTTCCCGGAGCGCGCCGTCGTCTGGGAGCTCAACTATCGCGGCGATCTCGTCTTTCTCGACCAGGCGCGCGCCCAGGAAGCGGCGCTGCGGCTGCAGGTCGAGGATGGCTGGACCTATTTCATCCATGGCTGGACGCAGGTGATCGCCGAGGTGTTCGATATCGAGATCCCGGTCTCGGGCCCCGAATTCGACGCGATCGCCGCCATCGCGGCGCGGGCGACGGGGCGCTGAGCATGGAGCGGATCCTGATCACGCCGCGCTCGCTGTCGAGGGGCGGCCATCCGGCGCTCGCCCTGCTCGAGGCGGCCGGCTATTCGCTCGCCATGCCGGCGCCGGGCGCGATTCCCGACGAGGCGGCGCTGATCGCGGCGCTCCCCGGCTGCGTCGGCTGGCTCGCCGGCGTCGAGCCGGTCAGCGAGCGCGTGCTCGACGCGGCCGACCGGCTGCGCGTCATCAGCCGCAACGGCACCGGCGTCGATAACCTGCCGCTACGCGCGATCGAGGATCGCGGCATCGAGCTGCGCCGCGCCGAGGGCACCAATGCGCGCGGCGTCGCCGAGCTGGCGCTCGCGCTGACGCTGGCGGGGCTCCGCCAGATCGTCTGGACGCATGAGGGCATGCGGAACGGGCAATGGCCGCGCCAGATCGGCCGCGAGATGTGCGAGGCGACCATCGGCATCGTCGGCCTCGGCGCCATCGGCGCCACGCTGGCGCAGCTCTGCCTCGACCTCGGCGCCACGGTCAGGGGCTACGACCCCTTCGCCAATGCCGACCGCGTCGTCCATCCGAACTTTTCACGCGTCGACCTGGATGAAGCGATCACCGGCGTCGACGCGCTCAGCCTGCATGCGCCGATGCCGGCGGATGGCCGACCGCTGATGACGGCCGAGCGGATCGGCGCGCTGGCGCCGGCGACCGTGCTGGTCAACACGGCGCGGGCCGGCCTTGTCGACGCCGCGGCGCTGCTTGAGGCGCTCGATTCCGGCCGCGTCGCCTGCTACGCGACCGACGTGTTCGAGACCGAGCCGCCGGCGCCCTCGCCGTTGCTCGATCATCCGAAGGTGGTGCTGACCAGCCATATCGGCGGCTTCACCGACGCCTCGGTCGAGCGCTCGACGGTGCGGGCCGTCACCAATCTCCTCGACGCGCTGGCCCGCGATGCGCATTGAGCGCCAGCCGGGCTTCCCGGCGCCCGGCCGCCCCGGCCTCTTCTGGCTGGGGCAGGCCGGCTTCTGGATCGAGACGGGCCGGCACCGCATCCTCGTCGATCCCTATCTCTCGGACAGCCTGGCGAAGAAATATGCCGGCAAGGCCAACGACCATCGCCGGATGATGCCGGCGCCGATCGCGGTCGAAGCGCTGCCGCGACCGGATCTCGTCCTCGTCACCCACGCCCATACCGACCACATGGATCCGGACACGCTGCGGCCGCTGGCGAAGCGTTTTCCGGATCTTCCCTTTGTCGTCCCGGCCGCCCGCATGGATGTCGCGCGAGAGCGCATCGGTGAGTCGGCTCATCTTATCGGCGTCGATGCCGGCGAGACTTTTGACCCTCTGGAGGGCGTCACCGTCACGGTGTTCCCGGCGGCGCACGAGACGCTGGAGCGCGACGCGGAGGGCCGGTTCGTCTTCCTCGGCTATGGCATCCGGGCCGGTGGCTTCCGCCTCTATCATTCCGGCGACACCATCCCGTTCGATGGCCTCGCCGAGGCCGTGCGTGCCTTTCGTCCCGATATCGCGCTGCTGCCGGTCAATGGCCGCGACGCAGTGCGGCTCGCCGCCGGCATTCCCGGCAATCTGACGCTCGCCGAGGCGATCGCGCTCGCCGGCGCTGCCGGCGCGGCGTTCCTCGTGCCGCATCATTTCGGCCTGTTCGCCTTCAACACGGCCGACGAGGCGGCGATCGACACCGCCGTGCGGGTCACGGCGCGGCCGGAGATCCTCAAGCCGGTCGCCGGCGAGACGCTGGCCCTGATCGGCTGACATCGGCCGGCCGGCCTTTTCGCCGAAGCGCACCTCACTTTCCGGATCGATAAAAAAGCCCTCGCGACCGCCATGCCCGGCGGGCGCGGGGCGTTTCCGTTTGGCCCGATTGTTGCTGCGCCGTCGCGACGGCGCGGGCGTGGATTCCGCGGTGTCGCGGCACGGGAGAATAATTTTCGCGGCAAATCACCTGGACGGCTTGAAATCTCCAAATTCACTTGTACAGTTGACTGGACAAGTTGGGAGACACCAATGGCCGCAGGGACGAGAGATCGCGACGGACCGCTCTATCTGCAGATCGCAGATCGGCTGCGCGAGGACATCGCCTCGCTCGGCGAGGGGGCGCGGATTCCGAGCGAGCCGCAATTGGCGCGCGACTGGGGCGTCAGCCGCTTCACCGTCGCCAAGGCGGTCGAGCAGCTCGCCGACGAGGGCCTGATCACCCGCCGCCAGGGCAGCGGCACTTTCGTGGCGGCGGCGCCGCTACGTCGCCAGCCCGGCTATCTCCTGAGCTTCACCGAGGCCGTCGAGGCTGCCGGCCACAAGGCGACGCACCAGCTGCTCGAATTCGGCGAGGCGCGCTGGCAGCCATCGCTGCCCTATCCGGAAGGGGCCGAACTGATCCGTCTCGACCGTCTGCGTCTGGTCGACGGAAGGGCGGTCGCGCTGCATCGCTCGGTGATTTCGGCCGAGCTCGCCCGTTCGATCGGACTGACCCGCGAGGTCGCCGCCTCGCAGGCCTTCTCGCTCTATCGCTTCTTCGAGGAACGGGGCCTTTCGGTCCACAGCGCCACCGAGCGCCTGGTCGCCTGCGCGGCGGAGCCCGAGGATCGGAAGCTGCTCAACCTCGGCGGGGACGCGGTGGTCGTCGCCGTCGCGCGTCACTCCTTTGCCGCGGACGGTACGCCGCTCGACGCGGTCAACGCTGTCTACGATGCCCGTCGCTACTCTTATGAGGCGACGCTTGTGCGGCAACCGCGGAACCACGGCCCCAACACGGAGAATGCAGATGAAAACCACCTCGATGGCGCTCGCGGCCACGATGGTCCTCGCCTCGGCCCTTGGAACGGCTAGCGCCTGGGCCGAGGACAAGCCCGTCGCCCTGATCGTCTCGCAGGGCGGCCTCGGCGACCAGTCCTACAACGACCTCGCCCATTCCGGCTTTCAGCGCGCGCTGAAGGAAACCGGTTTGGACGGCAAGGCGGTCGAGTCCAAGGAAGTGGTTTCGCAGGCGACCGAGATCCTCCGCCGCGCCTCGGATGCCGATTTCGGCCTGATCGTCGATCTCGAATATGCCCATGGCGAGCCGATGCTCGAGGTCGCCAAGGACTATCCGGACACCAAATACGTCATCCTGAACCAGGTACGCGAGGGCTCGAACATCGCCTCCGTGCTGTTCGAGGAGCAGGAAGGTTCCTACCTCGCCGGCACGCTCGCGGCCCTGGTGACGACCGACACCTCGATCAAGGGCATCAATGCCAAGCCGGTGATCGGCGTGATCGGCGGCACCAAGTCGGCCGGCATCGACAAGTTCATCGCCGGCTACGTCCAGGGCGCCAAGGCGGCCAATCCGGACGTCGTCGTCAAGATCGCCTATTCCAACAATTTCGGCGATCCGGCCGTCGGCCTGCAGATGGCCAAGGCGATGATCGAGGAAGGCGCCGACGTGATCTACCACGTCGCCGGCGGCACCGGCATGGGCGTCATCCAGGCGGCCAAGGAAGCCGGCGTCTACGCCATCGGCGTCGACACCGACCAGGACGGCATCGCCCCCGGCAACGTGCTCACCAGCATGGTCAAGCATTCCGACAACGCCGTCGAGGCGGTGGTGAAGGACTACGCCGCCGGCAAGTTCCCGGGCGGCAAGACGATCACGCTCGGCCTCAAGGAGAACGGCGTCGGCCTGTCGGAGATGAAGTACACCAAGGCGCTCATCCCGGCGCCGATCCTCGAAAAGGTCGAGGCGGCCAAGCAGGACATCCTCTCCGGCAAGATCAAGGTCTGGAACGTCGTCGACCAGGGCTATCCGGACTTCCTGAAGTAAGCGCTTTCCACTCGTAAGGACGGTCCATGTCGATGGATGAGTTTCAGCCGGACACGACGATCCGCCTGGGGGCGCAGGGCGTCACCCGACGGTTCGGCGCGCTGGTCGCCAATGACGGCATCACCTTCCGCGCCCGTCGCGGAACCATCCATGCCATCGTCGGCGGCAACGGCGCCGGCAAGTCGACGCTGATGCGCATCCTGCAGGGCATGGACCGCCCGGACGAGGGCGTCGTCCTCGTCGACGGCATGCCGACCGTCTTCTTCGGACCTGCCGATGCCTTCTCAAAGGGCATCGGCATGGTGCACCAGGAATTCATGCTGGTGCCGGGGCTGACGCTCTTGGAAAACCTGGTGCTGGCGCAGGAGCCGCTCGACGGCCTGCGCCGCATCGACCGCAAGGCCGCCCTCGACGCCGCGCGAAAGCTGGAGCGCGAGGCGGGCGTCACGCTCGACTGGGACATGCCGGTCGACGACGCACCGGTGCATGTGCGCCAGATCGTCGAGATCCTGCGCCTGCTCTATCGCGGCGCCGACGTGCTCATCCTCGACGAGCCGACGGCGGTGCTGGCGCCGGCGCAGGTACAGGAGCTGATCGTGCTCCTGCGCAAGCTGCGCTCGGAGGGCCGCACCATCCTCTTCATCAGCCACAAGCTGGACGAGGTGATGGCGCTCGCCGACGAGATCACCGTCATCCGCACCGGCAAGGTCATCGGCGCGCTGGCCGCAGCCGAGACCAACAAGGCGGCGCTGGCCGAAATGATGATCGGCGAGATCCTGAGCCGCCCGAACGCCCGGCCGAGCACGGTCGGCCGCAAGGTGCTCGAACTCAGCGGCCTCGCCGCCATGGATGCCCGCCGCGTGCTGCGGCTGAAGGAACTCGATCTCGATGTCCGCGCCGGCGAGATCGTCGGCATCGCCGGCGTCGCCGGCAACGGCCAGGACGAGCTGATCGCCGCCGTCACCGGCCTCGGCCGGATCGAGCGCGGCACGGTCAAGCTCGACGGCCAGGACGTGACGAAGCTCGGCCTGCGCGCCCGGCGCGAGCTGGGCCTTTCCTATCTGAGCCCGGACCGCGCGGCGGAGGGGCTCTGCCTGCAGGCGCCGATCGCGGAAAACCTGATCGCCGGCCGGCATCGTTCGCCGGATCTCTGCAAGGGCGGCGTGCTGCAGAAGCGCGCCATCAAGCGCCATGTCGAAACCCTGCTCGACCGCTTCTCGGTCAAGCGCGCCTCGTCGGCGCTGCCGATCTCCAGCCTGTCGGGCGGCAACCAGCAGCGCGTCGCCATGGCGCGCGAGCTCGACGGCGGGCCGAAGTTGCTCGTCGCCTGCCAGCCGACGCGCGGCGTCGACATTCGCGGCATCGCCTTCATCCATCAGTGCCTGCTCGATTACCGCGAGGGCGGCGGGGCGGTGCTGGTCATCTCGGAGGAACTCGATGAACTCATCGCGCTGTCGGACCGCATCGTCGTGCTCTATGACGGCCGCGTCACCGGCGAAGTGGCGCGCGGCTCGGCCAGGGTCGAGGAGCTCGGCCGCATGATGCTGGGCGAACATCGCCAGGAGCACGCCGCATGAGCGCCGTCGCTTCCTCCGCCCGGGCGACCCCGGCGGTCGGCTGGCGCGACGTCGCGCTCGCCGTCGCGCCGCTGGTGCTCGCCCTCGTCGTCGCCGGCATCGTGCTCGGCGTCGCCGGCCACAACCCGCTCGAAGTCTACTGGCTGCTGCTCCAGGAATCCTTCGGCGGCGTCAAGCGCATCGCCGCGACCGTCGCCGCCTCGACGCCGCTGATCCTGACCGGTCTCGCCACCGCCGTCGCGTTTCGCTCCGGCGTGTTCAATGTCGGCGTCGAGGGCTGCGTGCTCGTCGGCGGCCTCGCCGCCGCCTATGTCGGCTTCACCTATGTCGGCCTGCCGGCCGCGCTACTCTTGCCCTTCGCGCTCGGCGCCGCCGTCATCGCCGGCACGCTCTGGATGCTGGTGCCGGCGCTTTTGAAGGCGCGGCTCGACGTCGACGAGGTCGTGACGACCCTGATGCTGAACTTCATCGCGGTCAGCCTCACCGCCTGGCTGGTCAACGGCCCGCTGCTGGCGCCGGGCTCGGCCAATTCGGCGACGCCGATGGTGGCGGAAGCCGCGCGCCTGCCGCGCCTGCTGCCGCCCTCGACGCTCAACGCCGGCTTCCTGATCGCGATCGCGCTTTTGGTGCTCTACTGGCTCTGGGGTCGCGGCACGGCGCTCGGGCTCGAAACACGGCTCGCTGGCCTGAACCCGCGCTTCGCTATCGCGTCGGGCATCAACGTGCCGATGCTGATCATCAAGATGATGCTGCTCTCGGGCGCCATCGGCGGGCTCGCCGGGGGCATCCAGGCGCTCGGCACCGTCAACCGCTTCGTCGTCGGCTTCTCGCCCGGCTACGGCTTCACCGGCATCGCCGTGGCGCTGCTCGGTCGCGGCTCGGCGATCGGCATTCTCCTGGCCGCGCTGCTCTTCGGCGCGCTGGCGACGTCCGGCGCCACCATCCAGCTCTTCAGCGACGTGCCGATCGAGATCGTCAACATCCTGCAGGGAACGGTGATGATCTTCGCGGTCGCCCGCTTCGGCTGGCTCCTGAAACAGCGGCAGGGCGGCAAATGATCGACAACATCATCCACGCGGCCTTCGTGATGACGACGCCGATCCTGCTCGCCGCCCTCGGCGGATTGGTCAACCGCGTCGCCGGCCTCGTCAATATCGGCCTCGATTCCATGATGCTGGCCGGCGCGCTGGTCGGGCTCATGGTCGCATCGCAGACGGGAAGCTGGCCGGCGGCGCTCGTCGCCGCAGCCCTCGTCGGTGGCCTGCTCGGCCTGCTGATGTCGCTCACCGTCACGCGGCTGCAGGCGAACGAGATCATCGTCGGCCTCGGCTTCAACATCGCCGTCGCCGGGCTGGTGCGATTCTTCCTGAAGAGCTGGTACGGCACGTCGGGCACGCTGAGCCTGCCCGATGTCGCCATGCTGCCGCGCATCCATATCCCCGTCGTCGCCGACATTCCCATCCTCGGCGCGATCTTCTCCGACCACGATCCGCTCACCTGGGCTGCCTGGCTGCTGGTGCCGGTTACGGCGTGGTTCCTCGCCAGCACGCGCATGGGGCTTCGGCTTCGCGCCGCCGGCGCGGCGCCGCAGGCGGCCCGCGCCCTCGGTCTCAACCCGCTCAACCTCCGCGACGCCTCGACCGTCTTCGCCGGCGCGATGTCAGGTCTCGCCGGCGCCTATCTCTGCATCGGCGTCGTCGGCATCTTCAACGAGGGCATCACCGCCGGGCGCGGCTTCCTGGCGCTCGCCGCCTTCTATTTCGGCCGTAACCGGCCCTGGCCGACGGCGCTCGGCGCGCTGCTGTTCGGCCTGTTCGACGCGATCCAGATCCGCCTGCAGGGCCGGGGCCTGCCGGCCGAGCTGGTGCAGACGCTGCCCTACGTGATGGTCATCGTCATCCTCACCCTGGTCGCCATCACAATGAAGCGTGCGCGGAACAAAGGAGCCTGAATTGGTCGATAATCAGAAGACCGCGCTCATCCTCGTGGATGTCATCAACTCGTTCTTCGAGCCCGGCCAGCCGAACTATTATGCCGGCGTCGAGACCGTGCTGGAGCCGATGCGCGCGCTGCTCGATGCGGCGAGGAAGTCGGGCACGATCGTCGTGCACGCGGTCGAGAAGCATCGGCCGGAGTTCGACGATTTCGAATGGCGCAAGCTTCCCGTCCACCATCTCGAAGACGCGCATGACGCCGCCTTCTTCGCGGATTTCCGTCCCGAGGGCCCGAACGAGACGACCATCTTCAAGCGCCGCTTCAGCGCCTTCTTCGCCACCGACCTCGCGCTCTTCCTGCACGAGCAGAAGGTGACGCGCGTCGTCATCGCCGGCGTCAAGACCAATGTCTGCATCCGCGCCTCGGCGCAGGACGCCTTCGCCAACGGCTTCGAGCCGGTGGTACCGCGCGAGGCGACCAACTCCAACCGGCCGCATCTGGCCGAGGCGTCGCTGGAAGACATCGACCGCTATATGGGCCGCGTCGTGCCGCTCGAAGAAGCGCTCGGGATGCTGGCATGACCACCATCGCCATCACCGGCTTTGCCAGCCTCGACCATGTCGCTGTCCTCGACGGGTCGCCGCAGGCGGGCCGGACGACGACCATCCTGCATCGGCCGGATGACGCCTGGCCGCGCCTCGGCGGGGGACCCGCCTTCGTCGCCATGGCGCTGGTCGCCGACGGCGTCGCACAGGCGGTGCCGGTCAGCTGGATCGGCGACGACGCGGCGGGCGAGGCCTATCGCGACCAGCTCGCGGCGCGGGGCGTACCGGGCCGAGGGCTCGACGCCGTCGCCGGCGCCCGCACGCCGGTCTCCGTGCTCGCCTATGAGCCGGATGGCGGCTGCATCTGCCTCTACGATCCCGGCATTCCGCCCGGCCTGACGCTGTCGCCGGCACAGCGCGATCTCGTCGGCACGGCCGACTGGGTCTGCGTCACCATCGGCCCCTCCGCCGTCAACGACGCCGTGCTCGACGCGATCCGCGCCGACACGCGCCTCGCCTGGATCGTCAAGCACGACCCGCGCGCCATGTCGGTGGCGCAGGCGGCCCGCTTCGCCGCCCGCGCCGACCTGATCTGCTTCAGCCATGCCGAGGCCGCGTTCGTGCAGCAAGCGTTGACCGAGGCCGGCGTGGCGCGGCCGGGCCAGACCCTGATCGAGACGCGCGGCGGCGCCGGCGCGGCGATCACCCGGGACGGGCAGTCGGTCACCGTCTCGGCCGAGCCCATCTCTGTGACCGATCCGACCGGCGCCGGCGACAGTTTCGCCGGCGGCGTGCTGGCGGCGCTCGCCAAGGGCGAAACCGATCTCGCTGCCGTCGTGCGCTCCGGCCATGCCGCCGCGCGCCGGCTGCTTCTGGGGCGCCAGACTTCCGAAAATGCGCGCCAGACTTCCGAAAATGAAAGTGCATTGAGAGAATGACCAAGCAAGACGAAAAGACCAACACCGCCTGGTACATCGGCGCGAAGCGCGATCAGGTCGGCAGCGGTGCCATTCTCGTCGGCGATCCCGCCCGCATCGGCCGCATCGCCGAGCACCTGACCGATGTCGAGTTCCTGCCGGAGAACCGGGGCCTGCGCACCGTCACCGGCACCCGCAACGGTGAGCGCATCACCGTCAGCGCCTTCGGCATGGGCGCGCCGATCGCGACCATCGTGCTGCACGAGCTCTTCGCGCTCGGCGTCCGCAGCTTCCTGCGCATCGGCACCGCCATGGCCGTGCCGCCGGCGAGGCTCGGCGATTTCGTGCTGGCGGATGGCGCGCTGCGCGCCGAGGGCACGTCCAACACCTATGCGCCGCTCGGCTTCCCGGCGATGGCCGATTTCGAGCTCAACACGACGCTCCGCCAGCATCTCTCCGGCTCGGGCCGCACCTGGCACGCCGGCGTCTATGGCACCTATGACGGCTTCTATACCGAGATGTTCGGCCTTTCCGGCCAGAGCCGGGCGATGATCGACACGCTGAAGCAGGACATCCAGCGCCTCGGCCTGATCGGCACGGACATGGAGACCTCGGCGCTCTTGGTCGCGGCCCGCGTGCTCGGCGCCAGCGCCTCGACGCTCTGCGTCGCCACCGTCGACGCCTTCACCCAGGAGAAGATCGACGACGCGGCCATGGCCGTCGCCGAGCGCGAGCTTTTCGACGTGGCGCTCGATTCGATCGCCGAATTTGCAACGAAGAAGAACGAGGTGACGTCATGACGTCGATGGTCGACCGCTATTTCAACAATCTGGCCGAGCGGCTCGAAAGGGTCCGCACGACCCAGGCCGCGGCCATCGAACAGGCGGCGGAACTCTGCGCGGCGAGCCTCGCCGCCGACAAGCTGGCCTTCACCTTCGGCACCGGCCACGGCGCGCTGCCCGCGCTGGAAAGTTTTCCGCGCACCGGCACGATCACCGGCTTCCGCCCGATCGTCGAGAGCACGATGATCTCGTTCCACCGCGTGCTCGGCGACATGGGCGCGCGGCAGTATCGCTTCATCCATGCCGTCGAGGGCTATGGCAAGGCGATCCTGAACTCGCACCAGCTCGACCCGCTCGATACGATGGTGCTGTTCTCGCATTCCGGCATCAACGCGGTGATCCTCGACATCGCGCTCGAGTGCAAGGCGCGCGGCATGAAGGTGGTCGGCGTGACGTCACTGCCGCATTCCAGCGTCACCCCCTCGCGCCACTCCTCCGGCAAGCGCCTGTTTGAGGTCGCCGACGTCGTCATCGACACCGGCATTCCGAAGGCCGACGCGTCGCTTGTGATCGAGGGCCTCGAGCACCCGGTCGGCGCCAATTCGACCAGCGTCACCATCGCGATCGCTCATGCGATCGTGGCGACGACGGCCGAGAAGCTGGTGCAGCAGGGCATCCAGCCCTTCGTGATGGTCAATCCCAACACGACCAGCAAGGCGGAAGCCAACGCGCAGAACGACCGCAACTACGAGGAACTGTGGCGGAGGCTGAAGTCGCGATGAGCACGATCGAGCGAGGACTTTTCATCGGCGGCGCCTGGCGCGACGCGGTGAACGGCGAGCGGATCGAGATCCGCGATCCGGCGACCGGCGAGTTGGTCGGCTCCAGCGCGCTGGCGTCGCGGGCGGATGTCGACCTCGCCGTCGCCGCCGCCGGCCGCGCACTGCCGGCCTGGGCCGGCATGCATGCCGACCAGCGTGCAAAGATCCTGCACCGCGCGGCGGATCTCGTCGCCGAGCGCATCGACGCGATCGCCGCGACGCTGACGCGCGAGCAGGGCAAGCCGGTGCCGGATTCCAAGAAGGAGATCGGCTTCGGCATCGAGGTGATCCGCTACTACGCGGAGGAGGGGCGCCGCATCGGCGGCTCGCTCCGGCCCTCGTCGCGGCCCGACATCAAGAGCATGGTGACGACCGCCCCGGTCGGCGTCGTCGGCGCCATTGTGCCGTGGAACTACCCGGTCGATCTCTATTGCTGGAAGATCGCGCCGGTGCTGGCGGCGGGCTGCACGCTCGTCGCCAAGCCGCCGCACGAGACGCCGCTGGCGATCGGCATGGTGGTGCAGTGCTTCGTCGACGCGGGCGTGCCGGAAGGTGTCGTCAACGACATTCCGGGCACCGGTCCCGAAGTCGGCGCGGCGCTCGCCGAGCATCCCGACATCCGGATGATCACGGCGACCGCCTCGGTGCCGGCCGGCCAGTCGATCATGCGCGCTTCCGCCGGCACGCTGAAGCGCCTGTCGTTGGAACTCGGTGGCCAGAGCCCGTTCGTCGTGCTCGACGATGCCGATCCGGTCGAGGCGGCGGCGGCCGCGGCGCGCCGTTCGTTCTCGAACATGGGCCAGATCTGCATCGCGGTGAACCGCATCCTCGTCTCGAAGGGCATCCACAAGGACTTCGTCGAGGCGCTGGTCGCCGAGACGCGGAAGATCAAGTTGGGCAATGGCAGCCTGCCCGGCGTGCTCTATGGCCCGATGCTGCATGAGGGCGTGCGCCAGCGCGTGACGACCCACGTCGCCGATGCGGTCGCCAAGGGCGGCAAGCTGCTGGTCGGCGGCAGGATCCCGGAAGGCGAGGAATATGCCAAGGGCTTCTTCTACGAGCCCGCCCTCGTCGACAACGCGCCGGACGACGCGCTGGCGCTGACGGAGGAAACCTTCGGCCCGCTCGCGGCGATCCGTCCGGTGGCGGACGATGCCGAGGCGCTCCGCGTCGCCAACGCGCTGCCCTATGGCCTCGCGGCCTATGTCTATTCGCGCGATCTGGAACGGGCCTGGGCGCTCGCCGACCGGATCGAAGCGGGGGCGATTGGCGTCAACGTCAACGACACGACGGAACTGCAGGCGCCGTTCGGCGGCTGGAAGATGAGCGGCATGGGCCGCGAGCTCGGACCGGAAGGCCTCGCGGCCTTCCGCGAATCCAAGCACATCAAGATGCGGGTGCGCCCGCTGGCGGTTTAGGCCGCCCGCTTCGGGAGGGGCCTCGCAGCCCCTCCCGAACGCAATTGTCTCAAGCCGGCAGAAGCTTCGATACCCAGCTCGAAACCTCGTCGCCGCTGCCGATGTCGGGCTGCACCAGTCCGTCGATCAGGAAGGTCGGCGAGACGTGGATGCCGTTCTGGCGGGCATATTTGCAGTGCCACTTGATCTCGCGGTCGAGATCCGGAATGGCGAAGGCCTTCTTCAGCGGCACGCCGCTATAGGCTTCCAGCCGCTCGATGATCTGGTTCGGCGTCGCGTCGAGGTTCGGCCCGCCGGCATGATGGGTGAACTCGAATTCCTCGCGATGCGCGCCGATCGCGGCGATGACCTTCTTCGCCGTCTCCTTGCCGCCTTCCAGCGTCGACGCCGCGATAATGCAGCGGACGAGCACGCCGGAATACATGTGCCAGGGCTGCGACTGCAGGCGGAGCTTGATCGTGATCCGGTCGGGACCCGCCTCGGCCAGCAGCGTATCCAGCTTGTTGAAGGCGCGGACGGAATAGGGGCAGGTGGGCTCGAGGAAAACCTCGAAGACGCGGGAACCCGTTCCCCAGACGAGGGGATCGGCACGCCACGGACTTGCTGTCATGAGATTACCTTTTGGGACTGGTAGACGGGCAGGCACTTCCCCGAGCCTAGGACATCGGATCTCGAAAGGCATGCAGGATTGTGAAGGGCCCGCAGGATTTGGCTTTCGCCGGCCCGCCGGATGTGTGGGTTGCGCCCGCGGCGTCGGGATCGGCCTTCCCGCCGGCGCGCAAACTGCGTAGGAGAGCCCCGGGGTCGGGTAGAAGCAACCTCATCCATGATTCCCAGAAAGCTGCGGAGACAGACATGTCGGACAAGACGGAAGCCGAACTCGACACGGACTTCGAGGAATTCGAAGGCGACCATTTCCAGGTCACGATCACCGTCGACGTGATCGCCAGCAACCGGACCGAGGCGGCGATGCTCGCCTACTGGTCGCTGAACGACGAGCTGCCGGATACCTTCGACGTGAAGGATGCCGAAGGGGTCTCCGAGGAGATCACCCTGACGGAAGAGCAGAAGGAAGAGGCGCTGGCGGACGAGCTCGAGCTCGACGTCCTCTGAGCCTCCTGGAGTGCAGGGAGCCGGTCCGGTACGTCCGGGTCGGCTTCCTGAAGTACTACCGCCGCATCTGCGGTGCTTCCATGCAGCCCACGGCCCATGGGCAGGGCACCGTCGCCCCGGCGAAGGCCGGGGCCCATGAACACTGGCCAGGGAAGTTTGGCCCAGCCTATCGGCCATAGGCCGGTGTGTCTGGATCCCGGCCTTCGCCGGGATGACGGCGGAGGGTGGCGCGATCCGATCCGCTCGATGAGGGCGACGCTGCCCCTTCGCCTCTCGCCTCGCCTTTGCAGGAAACCCACCTCATCATGCTGAGGAGGCCAGCAGGGCCGTCTCGAAGCACGCAGAGAGACCGTGCGTCCTTCGAGGCCCGAGCTGCGCTCGGGCGCCTCAGGATGATGGAAATCGAGCGCTGCATGACGGCCTACAATTCGACTATGAAACCTCGACGTCCTGAACCCTCCCCTTGAGGGAGGGTCAAGACCGCCTGCTGGCGGTCTTGGGGAGGGGTTGCTTCGTCGAATTTCAGCAAGCTCTGCGAAATACCCCCTCCCGAAAACGCGAAGAGCGTTTTCGACCTCCCCTCAAGGGGGAGGTTCAAGAAGGATGGCCGCCTTGCCGAAAGCGCTTTACTGCCGCTTATCGAGCTCCGCGGCGATCCGCGCCGTAAGCCCATCCAGCTCGCTCCCGCGGAAAAACTGGTCGCTGCGCCGGCGGAGGATGTCTTCCACTGTCGCGGCGAGTTCCGCCTCCGCGAAGAAGGCGATCTCGCCGCGGGTCAGGCGGCCGTCGGCCGAGACCGGCTCGGCGCCTTCGCTCCGGATCCATTCCGCCACTCGCGTCGCGCGGCTGCCATAGGTGTCGGCAAGGCGCTCGGCGAGACCGGTGCCGAGCCCGCCCGCCATCAGATCCCGGACGATATCGGCGCGGCGAAAATCGCGCCCGCCGCCGATCGCGAGATGCGCGGTCGAGACGGCGCGAGTGCGGCCGAGTTCTGCGAGCACGGCGTCGGCCGCGTCCTCCGCCATGCGGCGGAAGGTCGTCCATTTGCCGCCGATGATGGTGACGAGCGGCAGGCCCTTCGGCTCGTGCCGGAAGATCGCGTGGCTGCGGCTGCGGCTGGCGAGATCGGCCGTCGTCGACTTGACCAGCGGCCGCACGCCGACCAGGCGCGCCACGATGCCGGCGCGGGTGATGCCATGGCCGGGCAGGGCGGCGGCGAGCGCATCGAGAAGATATTGCTCGTCCGCCGCATCGATCCCAGCCTCGTCGGGATCGTCGCAGGCGAATTCGTTGGTGCCAAGCAGAAGGCGGTTCTCGCCGAGCCGGTAGAGCACGCAGAGCCGGCGTCTGGCCGGATCGGCGTTGTGGTCCTCGAAGAAGAAGAGATCGTCTCCGAGCGCCTTGGCGACCGAGGGCGCCTCCAGCACGACATGAATGCCGGCGACGCCGCCGGTCATACGCTCGGTGATGCCGAATAGCGCCGCGATCTTGTCGGCATGCGCGCCGCCGGCATTCACCGCGACGCCGGCCTCGACGGTGAACCGCGCGCCGGTCCGCGTGTTTTCGAGCGTCAGCCGGTTTCCCTCGGCGCCGACGAGCCGGCAATAGTTCAGCGCAGCCGAGCGGTTGCCCGCCGCGACGCCGTCCTCGACGAGCTCGACGGCGATTCGCTCCGGCGCGTGGATGCGGCCCTCATAGGTCCAGACCGCCCCGGCGACCTCGGGCCCCAGATAGGGAAACAAACGACGTGCCCGCTCGCCCATCGCCGCGCCGCCGCGCGCCATGGCGCGCCGGCTTCCCGCCAAGGCCTCGTAGAGACGGACGCCGATCCACATCGGCACGACGCCCGGCATGCCGTGGCCGGGCAATAGCTTCAGGAAGCGGAAGGGCGCGGCCAACAACCCGCCGAAGCGGCTGCTGAGCGGCAGGACCTGCCGGATCGGCCGGATGACATGCGGGGCGTTGGCAATCAGGAGATCACGCTCGAGGACCGATTCCCGGACGAGGCCGACGTCGCCGCGCTCGAGATAGCGGAAGCCGCCATGCGCGATGCGGGTCAGCGCGCTGCTGGCGCCGCTGGCGAAATCGTCGCGCTCGACCAGGAGGACGCGGAGGCCCTGCAGGGCGAGATCGCGAAACGTGCCGGCGCCGGTGATGCCGCCACCGATGACGACGGCGTCGAAGCGGTTGTCGGCGGCGATCTCCGCCTCCATCCGCCGCCGGTCGAGCGTCGGCAGGCCGGGGCTCAATTGGCCCTCGGTGCCAGCTCCACTTCGTCGAAGGAGCGGATTTCCGGGAAGCGCGAGTCGGGCGGTGTGTCCTCGCGCAGGACATGCACGACGGGCAGCTTGGCCGCCGTCGCTGCGACCAGCTCGCGCGGATTGTCGGAGAAGAACAGCAGCCGCTCCGGCGCGACGCCGATCGCCTCGGCGATCTTGCCATAGGAGGCCGTCTCGACCTTGGCGCCGGTGTCGGTGTCGAAATGCCCGTTGAACAGGGAGCGCAGATCGCCGGCCTGGTTGAACTGGAAGAATTGCACCTGCGACTGGATCGAGCCGGAGGAGAAGATGTAGAGCGGAACGCCGGCCGCGTGCCAGCGCTGGAGCGCGGCGAGCGCGTCGTCGAAGATGTGGCCGGTGAAGGCGCCCTCGGCGTAGCCGTGCTCCCAGATCAGGCCCTGGATCTTCTTCAGCGGCGGCGCCTTCTTGTCCTCGGCGAGCCAGCCGAGCAGCGTCTCGACCGGGTCCTCGTCCGTGCCGGAAAGCGCGATCGTATCGGCGAGGATCTTCTCGATGACGGGATCGTCGCGGTGCTCGGCGACATAGGCCGGAAGGCGCTCGCGCAGATAGGCGTAGAGGACGTTGGTCACATGCGACTGCGAACTGATCGTGCCCTCGATATCGAGCAGCACCACGTCCGGCGTGAAGGTCAATCGGGTCATGGGCGGGCTCAGCTCCGGGCGAGGGGATCGAGGCCGGCGCCCTCGAAGCGGGGCACCGCGTCGAGGAAGGCGCCGAGATCGGCGAAGCGGGCGGGGTTCGTCAGCACCTCGCGGGCGAAGGCCAGCGCGTTCGCCTGCATCTCGGCCCGGAGCTTCGTATCCTCGATCACGCCGAAATCGGCGATCTGCGCGTAGGAGAGCACGCGGCGGATCATCTTGATCGCGGCGAAGGCGACGAAATCGGCGAAGATCGCGTCGACATAGTCGCGCCGGATCGTCGCGAGGCGGGCGGCGCCGGCCGGGCCGGAGAAATGCGCCGCCGGATAACCGTCGCCGCCGGCGTCGGGGTTCTGCTCCCAGAGGGCGAGGAATTCGCGCCGGAAGGTGTCCCAGAGCACGGCGACCTGCTCGAGCAGCCATTGGCGGTGGCTGTCGCGCTCCTCGGCCGGGCGGTCATAGCCGCCCTGCGCGTACCAGTTCAGGATCAGGTTGGCGGCATAGGCGCCGAGGTCGAAGCCGATCGGGCCGAAGGTCGAGAACTCGCCGTCGATGACGCGCGTGTCGTCCTCGGTCACCATGACCGAGCCGGAATGCAAATCGCCATGCAGCAGCGCCTGGCGGTTGCTCAGGAAGGCGTTGCGATGGCGGGCGACCGCCGTCTTCAGCTCGACATCCTCGCGGAACGCCTTCGCCCAGGCGCCGAGCTCGGGCACGAAGCGGTTGCGCCAGGTCTCCAGATAGGGATCGAGGAAGATCAGGTCGACGCTGATCCGCAGCAGCGAGTGGTTGCCGGCGAAGAGGCCGATATCCTCGAACTTGCGCTCGAACGGCACGCCGAGATCGGAGGTGTGGAAGGCGGCCTTGGCGACGTAGCGGCCGACGTCCTGGGACGCCTTCGGGTAGCGGCGGCCCTCGATCAGCTCGCCGCGCAGCACGATGTGCGGCGTGAGCTTCTCGATCACCAGGAATTGCAGGCTGGGATCGAAATGCAGCAGCTTTGGCGCGAGTTCGCCCACGATCGGGTCGAGCCGGCGCATGTAGCTCGCCTCGAAGAACGCCCGGTCCTCCGACAGCGGCCAACTCTCGCCGTGATAGCGCACCCAGGGGAGCGCCTGCTTGGCGCAGACGCCGCCCTTCGGGCCGTCGACGATGAAAACAGCGTTCATGTAGCCGTCGGCGACGTCGCGGATCGTCCATTGCGACGGCGCGCCGCCGAGGATCGCGGCGATCTCCGGCAGGGTGGCCAGATGCGGGATGATGTCGGCCTGGGCCAGGACGCGATAGCCGTCGGTGCGGGCGTTCAAAACTGCGGACATGGATCCTCCTGATCGCGCCTTGACATCATTTTACGCCACCATGCGCAAGACCCTCGACCAGATGCTTCTGCATCAGGAGGGCGATGGCATAGATCGGCACGATGCCGGCAAGGGAAGCGGCGGCCATCTGGCCGAAATTGACGAGCCGGTCGCCCTGGAACAGCGAGATGCCGACGGTGAGCGTGCGCATGCTGTCGGAGAGCGTCAGCCCGGACGCCAGCAGAAACTCGTTGAAGCTCAGGATGATGACGATGATCGACGTCGCGGCGATGCCGGGCGCGATCATCGGCGCGACGATCGAGACGAGCGTGCGGAAGCGGTTCGCGCCATCGAGCGCCGCCGCTTCCTCGATCTCGACGGGGACCCGGCGCAGGAAGGGCGCGATCAGCCAGAAGGCGACGGGGATGTTCAAGAGGCCGTTGACCAGGATCAGCCCGGCATGGGTGTTCAGGAGCCCGATCGTCTTCAGCAGGAAGAAGAAGGGAAGCAGCGCGACGATCGGCGGCGCGATGTAGCTCGCGAGCGTCGCCTGCGGCAGGAACTTCTTGCCGATGCCAAGCCGGATCATCGCATAGGCGGCCGGCAGCGTGATGGCGATGGTGAGGACGCCGGAAAGCACCGAGACGACGACCGAGTTCAGGATGAAGGTCGAGAGCGACGTCGCCTCGAAGGCGGCCGGCCAGTTGGCGAGCGTCGGGTCGGTAGGCCAGAAGCGGCCCGTCAGCACGTCGTCCGGCCGCTTGAACGAGACCGAGAGCAGGTAGGCGACCGGCAGCAAGAAGAAGCCGACGGCGAGGAGGGCGGCGAGCGCCTGCAGGATGCGGGTGGACGGGCGCGTCATGAATAATACTCCGACGCCCGCTTGTGCAGCCGCACGACGGGGATGGTGACGATGCCGATGACGATGGCGAAGATCAGCGTCTGGGCAGCGGCGCGGCCGACGTCGAACTGCTCGAAGGCGAGCCGCCAGATGCCGAAGGTGGCGTTGGTGGTGGTGAAACCGGGGCCGCCGAAGGTCAGCACATAGACGAGGTCGAACAGCTTGAAGCCGATGATCAGCTTCAGGAGAAAGATCGAGGCGAGGGGGGCGGCGACCAGCGGCAGGATCACATGGCGGAGCCGCTG
The DNA here is from genome assembly GCF_059699055.1 of Kaistia sp. SLG-1. NCBI lineage: Bacteria > Pseudomonadati > Pseudomonadota > Alphaproteobacteria > Hyphomicrobiales > Kaistiaceae > Kaistia > Kaistia sp. SLG-1. Next base: position 4,982,622 of record NZ_AP048544.1, on the reverse strand, counting down.
CCAGGGACCGGCGCCGTCGATCTGCGCCGCCTCGCGCACGCCGTCCGGCAGGCTGACCAGCGCCGCGAAGCAGAGGATCGTCACGAACGGCACCCACTGCCAGAGATCGGCGACGCCGATCGAGAGCCAGGCCGGGACCGGGCTGGCGAGGAACGACATCGGTTGGTCGATGATGCCCCAGGAGAGCAGGATGCCGTTCAGCAGGCCGCCGGAGGGCGCGAGGATCAGCTTCCAGGCGATGCCGACCATGACCGGCGGCGTCATCAGCGGCAGCAGCACGAGGGTGAGCAGGTAGCGGCCGGCCTTGAGCAGGGCGACGAACAGGCTCGCCAGCGCGAAGCCGATCACGAGCTCGACGATCGCCGACGAGAAGGCGAAGAGGACGCTCTTCAGCACGGCGCTGTGGAAATTCGGATCGAACAGCGCCCGGGTGATCGGCTTGAGGCCGACAAAGGCGCCGAATGGCTTGCCGAGCGTGCTTTTGGTTAACGCGAGGCTAACAAGAAAGATCGTCGGATAGACCGTCGTGACGATCAGCGAGAACACCAGCGGCGCGACCCAGAGCGCGTTCCGCCAGTCGCGCGGCAAGACGGAGGCTTTCTCCGGCGCGGCGGCAAGACGGCCTCTACCGGCTCGTTCGGCCTCAGGGATGCTGGTCATGCTTGTCCTCTGGCGGGCGAGGCGCTTCAAGCCGCCCAGCTGCGATCCTGCGTTGGCGACGCCGGACCCGGATGGCACGGCGACGGTCGCGACGCCATTAGCATGCTCTGTCACAAAAGAAAGATCCCACCCGCCGGAGCGGGTGGGCATGCTCTGCCAAAAACGAGGATCCCGGCCGCCAGGGCGGACGGGATCCCGTCAAATCAACGACTTACTCGGCGAGGATCTGCTGCCACTGGGCGTGCGCGTCCTTGATCGCCTCTTCGGCGGTCTTGGTGCCGGCGAGCGCGAGCGCCAGCTCGTCGGCGAGCGCCTGCTGCAGCTTCGGCGAGGCTGGCGTCGTCGGCCAGGGTAGGCTCTGGCCGAGCGCGTTCGAAAGCGCTTCCTGAACCTGCGGCGCGAAGGCCTTGTACTTCTCCGAGGAAAGCACCGACTGGCGGGCCGGATCGATGCCGCTGCCGGACAGGAGCACCAGCTCCTCCTGGTATTCCGGGCTGGTCGCGAACTTGACCAGCTCCCAAGCGGCGTCCTTCTTGGTCGAACCCGACGACACGCCGAGCGCGAAGCCGGCGTTCAACGCCAGGCGCGGCTGGGTGTTGCTGCCGCCGACCGGGATCTGCGTCACGCCCCACTTGTCGACGATCTGCGAGCCCTTCGGATCCTGGGCGTAGACGCCGAGATCGCTCCAGAACTCGATGAAGCCGACCTTGCCGCCGAGGAAGGCCGGCAGGCCCTCTTCGAAGCGGGTCTCGAGCGGCGTCGGCAGCGCGGCGGGACCGGCGGCGACGAGCGCCTTCGCGGCGGCGACCGCCGCCTCGCTGTCGAGCGCCGAGGTGCCGTCGTCGTTCAGGAACTTGCCGCCGAAGCCGGCGAGGCGGTTGGCATAGCTCGAGCCGATGATGATCGGCGCCTTGCCGCCGAGCACGGCCGCGCCATAGATGCCGTTCTTCGATTCAGCCGCGGTGATCTTCTCGATGGCGGCCTGGTACTCCTCCCAGGTCTTCGGCACGGCGACGCCGTTCCGGTCGAGGATCTCCTTGTTGTAGAACAGGAGATGCGCGTCGCCGTCATAGGGCAGGCCGTAGCGCTTGCCGTCTTGCAGCGTGTAGGCGTCGTAGACGAGCGGCAGGAAATCGTCCGGCTTGACCTCGGCCTTGTCGCGCTCGATCCATTCCGTCACGTCGGCGATCACGCCATCGTCGGCGAGCTGGCCCTTTGTCGGATACCAGTAATCGACGACGTCGAACTCGTTGACGCCGGACTGGACGTCGAGCGTCGCCTTGGCCTGGATCTGGTCGTAGGGAACGACGGTGACGTTGACCTTGGCGCCGGTCGCCGCCTCGAAATCCGCCGCCAGCTTGTTGCCGGACACGGTGTGCGGCTGGATGACGAGCAGGTTCAGGCTCTGCCCGGCCAGCGGCTTGTCGGCGGCGAAGCCGGCGCTCGCCAGCAGCGGCAGCATGGCCGCGGCGGCCGCGCCCTGAATGAATCCGCGACGGCTCACGCCGCCCCACACATTTCGCGACCGCGACATCGGCTTGTCTCTCCTGCTCGCCCGTCCTCCGATATGGGGACCGGGCCTCATCTCATGGTTGAAGTTTCCCGATTCCACCCAATATCGTCGAAGCATTAAATTCTAATGCAGAACGACAATAAGGATTATTTTCTATAAATTTCAATTCTAAGTGATTTTTGGCACGACTTCGGCGCCGGGCGGTTAGCTCAGGAGGCTTTTATTCCGCGAGGGCCGGCTCGGCGGGTAAGGCGTAGCGGGCGAGGCCCGGAGCGCAGGGAGGGGAACTGGCAGCCTGCCGCGAGGCCGCTGCCAGTCCCGGGATCGATCCGTGCTGTCCGATCAAAGCCAGGGCGCGGAGAGCGCCGGCCGATCAGGCCGCTTGCGTCGAGCGGGCGGCTTCCTGGTTCGGCAGCACGCCGACATCGTCGCCGGCCACGAACAGCGGCGGCAGGGTTCCGTTCAGCAGATAGTCGCCGATGACCCGGGCCTTGTAGAGGTGCGGGTTGTGCGAGGAGAGCGCGCGGGCGTTGCGCCAATGCCGGTCGAGCCCGGTGTTCGCGTCGATCGCCGAGGCGCCGAGCGCGTCGAAGAGCTCGGTCGCGGCGCCGAGAACCAGGGGAACCAGCGTGACCTGGGCCGATGAGATAGCGAGATCGGCCTGGATATAGGCCTCCTCGGTCGCCGGTGCATGTTCGCCATGCTTGTTCCATTGATGCCAGGCGTCCTGGATGGACGCGGCGGCGCCGAGCACGATCGACCGGGCGGCGTTGGCGGCCGCGCCGATCTTGCCGACCTGCGCCTGGATGATCGGATCGTGGCGCGGCAGGCCGCCGGGGCCGGTGTAATAGACGCGCTGACGACCCGCGACCTTTTCGGTGACGTCACGCGCCGTCGCGGCGGCGACGCCGGCGAGCGTCGCGAGATGCACGAGCTGCGCGAAGCCGCTTCCCGAGCGCGAGGTCCGCTTGCCATGCTCCGTGAGCTCGTCGGCATAGACGACGACATCCTCGAAGATCGACGTGCCGGTCGCCGTCAGGCGCTGACCGAAGCCGCCCCAGTCGTCGACGAGCGTGACGCCCTGCCGGTCGGCAGGCACGATGGCGGTGATGCGGTCGCCCTTGTGGTCGACCGCGACCACCGGGATCCACTGCGAATAGAGGCTGCCCGTGCCGTAGGCCTTGCGTCCGTTCAAGCGGAAATTGCCATCGGCATGCGGCACGACCCGGGTGCGGATTTCGCCGATCGTCGGGCCCGGTGCTTCCGTCGTCGCATTGCCGAACAGTTCGCCGCGCGCGACGCGCTCGATCCAGACCTTCTGCTTTTCAAGCTCCGAGTCGAGGACGATGCGCTCGACGCGCGAAAAGTGCAGCCGCAGCGATTGCGGGATGTTGGAATCCGCCGCCGCCAGCTGGATCAGCAGGTCGAACAGCTGCACGACCGAGGCGCCATAGCCGCCGAGCTCAACCGGAACCCGCAGCGCGCCGAACTTCTTCTCGCGCAGCCAGCCGATCTGCTCGAAGAGCAGGGTGCGATTACGCTCCCGCGCGGCCGCGTCCTTCCGGATCTCATCGAAAATCGGATTGAATATGTTCAGGAGATCGCTGGAACTATATTCCGTGATCGTCGATGCCATGGCTGATGTCCTTTGTCTTTTCGGCCGGCGCGTCGCTTGCGCGGCCGATACTCTGTTCGGATGTCTGGATGGGATGACGGGTCGGCCGGAATACCGGCCGCCTCGTCGTCACTTGCGATGGTTGAGCCGGCGCGCCAGGCGGTCGCCGGATACTTGGATGATGCTCACCAGCGCGATCAGGATGGCGATGACCGTGATCATCACGGTGGTGTCGAAGCGCTGGTAGCCGTAGCGGATGGCGAGATCGCCGAGGCCGCCGCCGCCGACCACGCCGGCCATGGCCGACATGCCGGTGACCGACACCAGCGTCACGGTGAAGCCGCCGATGATGGCCGGGAGGCCCTCCGGCAGCAGCACGTGCCAGATGATCTGCCAGCGCCGGGCGCCCATCGCCTCGGCCGCCTCGATCAGGCCGTGGTCGATCTCGCGCAGGCCGACTTCGGCGACGCGCGCGAAGAACGGCGTGGCCGATACGGTGATGGGAACCACCGCCGCCCAGAGACCGATCGAGGTTCCGACCAGGAAGCGGGTGATCGGGATGAGCGCGACGAGCAGGATGATGAAGGGCGTCGAGCGGAACGCGTTGATGACGGCGCCGACGACCCGGTTGAGGCGCGGCGCTTCCAGGACGCCGCCGGGTCCGGTGGCGATCAGCAGGATGGCGATCGGCAGGCCGAGCAGCAGCGTCAGCAGCCCGGCCGCGGCGACCATCTGGACCGTTTCCCACGCCGCCGCGACGGTTACTTCGGCATAGGCGTCAAACGGGAGCTGAAACATGGCCGAGCACCTCGACTTGGACGTTGGGGGGAAGCGAGCCCAGCCGGGTCTCGATCTCTTCCGGGCGGTTGCCCTCGGACGGGACGGCGACCAGCAGCCGGCCGACGGTATGGCCGCGGATGCGGTCGACGGCGCTGTCCAGGAGCTGGACGGGGCCGTGCACGACCTTCAGCACCGCCTGCAGATCCGGCGCGCCGACGCTCTCGGGAAGGAAGGTCGCCCGGACCAGCAGCGTTCCCGCGCCGGCGGGGAAGCCGGGTTGGAGGCGGTCCGTCAGATCGTCCGGAATGCCGTGCTCGATCTGGCCGAGCAGTGATTTCGTCACGTCGTGCTCGGGATTGCCGAAGACCTTCCAGACGTCGCCGAGTTCGACGATCCGTCCGTGATCCAGCACCGCCACGCGGTCGCAGATCTCGCGGATGACGGCCATTTCATGCGTGATCAGGACGACAGTGATGCCGTTGCTGCGGTTGATCTCGCGCAGCAGGCCGAGGATCGACTGGGTGGTTTCCGGATCGAGCGCCGAGGTCGCCTCGTCGCAGAGCAGGATGTCGGGGTCGTGCACGAGCGCGCGGGCAATGCCGACGCGCTGCTTCTGGCCGCCCGAGAGCTGCGCCGGATAGGCGTCGCGCTTGTCCGAGAGGCCGACGAGCGACAGCAGCTCCTCGACCTTGCGATCGATCTGCCGGCGCGGCGCGCCCGCCATGACGAGCGGCAGGGCGACGTTCTGCGCCACCGTCTTGGCGGACATCAGGTTGAAATGCTGGAAGATCATGCCGATGCGACGGCGCAGCTGCACCAGCCCTTCGCCGACGAGGCCGGAAGCCGTGACGCCGTTGACGACGACGGTGCCGCTGGTCGGCCGCTCCAGCCGGTTGATCAGCCGGATCAGGGTCGATTTGCCCGCGCCGCTGCGGCCGATGAAGCCGAAGATCTCGCCCTGGCGGATCTCGATGCTGATGTCCTTCAGCGCCTGCACAGAGCCCGACGGCGTCGAATAGATCTTTTCGATCCCTTCGAAGACGACACTGGCAGCGGATCTCGGGTTCTCCGAAGCGGGGACGCTCCGCGTTTCGCCTCGGGAGATGACCGATCCCGGAAGGGGCGCTCCCGCCAGTTCCGCCGTCCGCAACGCGGGTCCCGCCCAGGCGGCCAGGGCATCGGTTGCTGCTGGGTGCGTCATGAGGCGGTCCCTTCGTGCAGAGGCGCATTGGCGTCACCGGCAGCGCCGGACGGGCGGTAGCGGAACCGCCGGCCGTAATGGCGGTCCGGGAGCTGGTCGCTGCCATGCCCGAACAGCTTTTCGCGCAGCGTGCCTTCCTCGTACTCTTCCTTGAAGACGCCGCGCTGCTGCAGTTCCGGCACGACCAGATCGACGAAGTCCTCGTAGCTTTCCGGCGTCACCACCCGCACCAGGTTGAAGCCGTCGATGTCGGTCTCGCGCGCGAATGCCGTCAGCTCGTCGGCGACCTGCGACGCCGAGCCGATGATCGGCTTGTTGCGGGAGCCGAGCTTCATCTCGTCGAGCAGGCGGCGGACCGTCCAGGACGCGCCGGTGTTGTATTTCGTGATGGCGTCGAGGGCGGCGCCCATCGCCTGCGTGCTGCCGGCGTTGATCGGCTCGTCGAGGCCGTAGCGTGAGAGGTCGATGCCGATCGAGGCGCAGAAATGCGTCAGGCCGCCGGCGGCGCTCGCATAGCGCTCATATTCGGCATATTTCTCGCGCGCCGCCGCTTCCGTCCGGTCGACCACGACGGTGACGCCGACGAAGATCTTGAGGTCGTCCGGCGCCCGCCCGTTGGCGACCGCGCGGCGGCGCAGGTCGGCGACGATGTTGCGCGTCAGCTCGACGTTCTGACCCTGCGACGACATGAAGATGCATTCGGCGTGGCGCGCCGCGAAATCGCGGCCGCGCGACGACGTGCCCGCCTGGAACAGGACGGGGGTGCGCTGGGGCGACGGCTCGCAGAGATGAACGGCGTCGAGCTGGTAGAAGGGGCCGTCATGCTTGATCCGGTGCACCTTCGCCGGATCGGTGAAGCGCCCGCTCGCGCGGTTCCGCTCCACGGCATCGTCTTCCCAGCTCCCTTCCCAGAGCTTGTAGACGAGGTCGAGATAGTCGTCCGCCATGTCGTAGCGATCGTCATGGCGGATCTGCTCGGTGAGGCCCATCGCCCGCGCGGCGCTGTCGAGATAGCCGGTGACGATGTTCCAGCCGATCCGGCCCTTGGTCAGGTGATCGAGCGTCGAGAAGCGCCGCGCCAGGATGTAGGGGCGCTCATAGGTCAGATTGGCGGTGACGTTGAAGCCGAGATGCTGGGTGGCATAGGCCATCGCCGAGAGCGGGATGATCGGATCGTTGATCGGCACCTGGACGGAATCGCGCAGCGCCGCGTCGGGCGAGCCGCCATAGACGTCGTTGGTGCCGATCACATCCGCGATGAACAGGCCGTCGAACTTGCCGCGCTCGAGCGTCTGGGCGAGCTTCACCCACTGGTCGAGGTCGGTATAGTTCGGCGACTGGTCGCGCGGATGCGTCCACGTGCCATGAGATATGTGCCCGACGCTGTTCATGTTGAACGCGTTGAGGCGGAGCTTTCTGTCGTATCCCATGAAGTGTATCCGATGATCCCTGTCGTTTGTCGCTGTTGACCAGCGTTGGTTGGCAAGTCGCCGTCCGGCGACCTGCCGCGTCGTTACCAGGCGAAGCCGACCTGGCCGTGGTAGAGGTCGGTGAGGATCTTCTTCACCTCGGGCGCGCCGTTGTAGATCTTGATGAACTGCTGCAGGCGCGGATCGTTGGCGTCCTCGGCGCGGGTGACCCAGTGGATGGCGAAGACGTTGCTGGGCTTCTCGAACACCACGGCGTCGGCCGGATCCTTGCCGGCGAGCTTGACGAAGGAGGCGAAGGTGAGCCCTGCATCGACGTCCGGCAGCGAGCGCACGACCTGCTGCGCTTCGACCTGGATGAACTTCAGGTTCTTCGGGTTCTCGACGACGTCCTGCAGGGTGGCGTTATAGTCGGCGCCGTCCTTCAGCTTGATGAGGCCGAGCGACTGCAGGAACAAGAGGGCGCGGCCGGTGTTGACCGGGTCGTTGGCGAAGGCGATCTGCGCGCCGTCCTTGAGCTCGTCGAGCGACTTCAGCTTGTCCGAATAGACGCCGAGCCAGCTGATGTAGCCGGGCGCGACGGCGGTGAAGTTCCAGCCGTTCGACTTGGCAGCGTTCTCGAGGAAGGGGATGTGCTGGAAGTAGTTCACGTCGACGTCGCCATTGGCGAGCGCGGTGTTGGGCGTCACCCAGTCGGTGAATTCCACCAGCTTGACGTCGAGGCCCTGCTTTCCGGCGAGGTCGGCGGCGAAGCGCACGGCTTCATTGGCCGGGCTCGACGCCAGGCCGATGCGCAGCGGCTTGGTATCGGCGGCCAGCGACGGGCCAGATGCCAAGAGGACGCTGCCGACGGCGAAGGCGAGACCGGCGAATAGCCGACGAGAGATCATGCTGAAACTCCGTTCATTCCAAGGGTCTGGGAGGGGAGCGGCCGCGCCGGGATGGCGCGGGCCGCGTATCGGGATCTGGAGATCGGGTTGTCCGGCTTCGGGCGACGGGCGCCGCGCCTACCAGGCGAAAGTGACGTGGCCGTTGTAGAGCTTGGTCAGCAGCGGCTTCACTTCCGGGTCGTTCTCGTAGACCTGGATGAACTTCGCGAGGCGCGGATCCTTGGCGTCCTCGGCGCGCGTCACCCACTGCATGGCGTAGACATTATCCGGCTTCTCGAAGACGAGCGCGCTGTCCGGATCCTTGCCGGCGAGCTTGATGAAGGAGGGGCCGGAGACGACGAAGTCGACGTCGGGGAGCGAGCGCACCACCTGCTGGGCCTCGACCTGGACGAACTTCAGGTTCTTCGGGTTCTCGACGACGTCCAAGAGCGTCGCGCGGAAATCGGCGCCGTCCTTCAACTTGATGAGGCCCTGCGCCTGCAGGAAGAGCAGCGCGCGGCCCGTGTTGATCGGGTCGTTGGCGATGGTGACCGTCGCGCCGTCCTTGATGTCGTCGAGCGACTTCAGCTTTTCCGAATAGATGCCGGAGACCGAGTTGTAGCCGGGAGCGACGGGGGTGAAGTTCCAGCCATTCGCCTTGGCGGCGTTCTCGAGGAAGGGGATGTGCTGGAAGTAGTTCACGTCGACATCGCCATTGGCGAGGGCGGAGTTCGGGGTGACCCAATCCGTGAATTCGATGATCTGGACCTTGAGGCCCTGCTGCTCGGCGAGCTGCGCGGCGTGGCGGACAGCGTCATTGGCGATGCTGGTGGCAAGGCCGATGCGCAGCGGCTTCTCGTCTGCGAAGGACGGGCCGGATGCGCCGGCAATGCCGAGACCGATAGCCAGACTGATACCGAGACCGAAAAACTGCCGGCGAGAGACCATGTCCCAGACTCCTTGCTTGGATCGTCGTTTGGAAAAATCGGGCGTCAGGCGGCGCTGGCGGCCAGCCAGCGGAACCGGACCGTGTCGTCCTGCTCGATCGCGTGGCCGAGGCTGCGCTCCCAGGCGAGGTAGTCGCGAAACAGCGGCTCGCGGTTCACCTTGGCGCGCATGGTCGAGCCCCAGTCGTCGTCGAAGGGCGACAGCAGCTGTTCCGGCCTGAACTCGGTTTCGAGCGTCAGGCCGGCGCGGCGCCAGGCTTCCGTGCCGCCCTTGAGCGCGAAGGCATCGATGCCGAACCGGCGACGGATTTCGGACGCCGCATAGGCGGCGTTGGCGCCATCGGGCGAGGTGAACAGTATGGCGGCCGGGGTCGGATGGGTCTCGAGCCATGAAGGCAGCGCGGAGCGCAGAACGAAATTCGCGCCGGGGAGGTGGCCCTGCTCGTAGTTCAGGCTGGGGCCGACATCGATGACCGTCAGGCCCTCGCGGAGACGAGCCTCGGCCTCGGCGACGTCCAGCCAGCGGACATCGTCGGGGAGGGCGGGAGAGACTGTGTCGGAGACCTGCGCCTGCACCGGGTCGAGCGGAAGGATGTGGATTTCCGCGTCGTCGAAATGGGAAAGCCAGAATGCGCTGATCGCCGCGCGCTTCAGATGCGGATCGTCGACCAGGACGATCCGGGCATGCCGCACCGGGACCTGGACGTCATAGGTCATGACCAGCTGCCCGCCGGGTACGGACTGGGAGCCCGGCAGATGGCCCTGATGATAGGCAGCCTCCGGACGGACATCGAAAACGTAGAGCGTCCGCTCGTCTCGCTCCGCGAGGAATTCCGCATAGCGCGCCGCGTCGATGACGCTGAGGCCGTGGGCGTCGACGATGCCTTCGGCCTGTCGCCGCAGCACGTCCGCCGGGATCAGCTCGCCGGGCGGCGGCAGATCGCGGTCGCCGGGGCCCGTCGGCAGGCCGTAGAGGAAAGCCGCCATGATGCCGTCCTCGAGGAAGACGACATTGCGCAGGCCGTTCAGTCGGGCAAGCGTCGTCGTGCCGACGATGCCGCGCGTCCGGCTGAAGCAGCTGATGACATAGAGATGATCCGCCTCGTTGCCCCTCGGCAGGTCGTAGAGCGCCAGCTCGACGCCGGGCGCGTTGTGCGCGCCGGCGACCGTCATGTTCCGGTGCTCCTGCTCGGGGCGGCAATCGATGATCGTCGTCGCGCCGCCGCCCTCGAGCCGGGCCTCGAGCTCCGCCGGCGTGATCGTCGGCGTGGCGTAGTTGGCGTGCGCCAGATCCGAGAAAGTCTTGACGAGCGTGTTGTAGCCGGTGCCGAGCGGATAGCCGCTCGCCACCCATGCGGCGACGCCGCCGGCGAGGATTCGGACATCGGTGTAGCCGAGGTCGAGCAGCGTGTCCCGGGCGCGCGCGGCAGCGCCATCCGCCTCGTCGACGAGGACGATCGGCACGGACTTGCGCGGCGCCGTGCGCAGGATCTGCGGCTCGAGCGTGCTCAGCGCAATGTGGGCGGAAAGGTTTATGTGGCCGCGCGCATAGAATTTCGCTTCGCGCACATCGATCAGCGCCAGCTCATCTGGCTCTGACAACTTCTGGTGAAGCTGATCTGCAGTTATCTCGGAACTGGATGTCATTGTCGGTGCCGTAACTCGCAAATGGGTTCATCCCACTGTGCGCGGCATCCCGTTTCAACCGGGCCGTGACCATGCCGTGCAGCGAGTTGCAGCCTATATATACCCGACCAGATTGATAGATTTTATATGCTTTAGTTGCGGCGTGCCGGAGAGCGTTTTTTCCGGGTTCGGACGTTCCACGAATATTGGCTGCCGCTGATCGTGAGCCCGGGCAATCTCCTGTGGCCTCCCCGGAAAGACGACGAGGAAGGGGCTCCGGAAAACCGGGGCCGGCGAATTGGCATTAGCCGGCCCCGTCTTCAGACTACTGGAAGTCGCGCGACCAGAGGTTCGGCGTTTCCTTGATGGTCGCCGGCGTCACCGTGCGACCCTTGGCGAGGCAGCCGTCCGGACCGCACTTCGGATCCTCGCCCTTCTTCAGGGCGATGATGACGCGCACGGCTTCCTTGGCCTGGAGATAGGCGTCCCAGGTGGTGGAGACGTCGATATAGCCTTCTTCCATCGGCTTGACGGCGGCGGAGAGAAGGTCGGTCGTGGCGAGCCAGATGTGCTTCGGCTGGCCGGTCGGAGCCCAGCGATCGGCCTTTTCGAGCGCGGCCTGGATCGACGGGAAGGCGAAGTCGCTGGCGGCGAAGACGCAGTTCGCTTCCGGCTTCGCCGTCAGCGCGTTGGTGAGGCCCGAGAGGAACAGTTCCGGATTCCATTCGGTCGGAACCTGGATGATCGTCTCGTACTGGCCCGTCTCCTTGCCGACTTCGTTCCAGGCCTTGCTGCGGTTGACGGCGTTGATGTCCGTCAGCATGCCCTGCAGCTCGATGCACTTGCCCTGCACGCCGGCCTTTTTCAGGATCTCGGCGAAGGCGAGGCCGGTGCTGCGCGCCTGGTCGTAGCTGTCGCCGCCGACATGCGCCGTCGGCGTGCCGCTGGTCGAGCCGCGATCGAAGGTGATGAAGGGAATGCCGGCATCCTTCGCGGCCTTGATCGAGGTGCCGATCGCGCCCGAATCGAAGGCGCGGGCGATGATGACGTCGACGCCGGTGGTGATCAGGTCGTCGATGTTGGCGGCCTGGCGGGCCGGGTCGGCGTTGGCGACGTTGATGACCCACTCGACGTCAAAGCCGGCTTCCTTGCCCTGGGCCTCGCCCTCGGACCGCAAAAACGCCTCCCATGCGGTCTGAAGCGAGGATTCCTTGGTGTCGAGCGAGAAGCCGACCTTGAGCGGTTCGGCGGCATGGGCCGGTGCGAAGCCGGCGAGACCGGCGGCGAGGGCAGCACACAGAATGTAACGTTTCATAACTTTCTCCTCCTAAAGTTTGGCTTGTTCGTACATTTCACAGGCGGGATTTGGATCTCAGGGGTTGGTGCCCCGTTTGAGCGAAAGCCGTCCGCTTTTCAGTGCATCCGCATACATCGCTGCGAAGATCACGGCGCCGCCGACAAGCCTGTACGAGTAAGGGTTGGCGCCGAGATTGGTGAGCCCGTTGCGGATCATCTCGAAGATGAAGGCGCCCGGGATAATGGCGAGAAGGATCGTGCCGCGGCCGCCGACCAGGCTGATGCCGCCGACGACCACCACGGCGAGCGCGGTGAACTCCAGGCCGCTGCCGAGGAAGGGGCTGACCGCGCCGTTCTGCACCGTCGTCAGGATGCCGCCGGCCGAGGCCAGCGTGCCGGCGAGGACGAAGCTCAGGAACCCCGTCCGGTCGACGGGCAGGCCGACCTTGCGGGCAATGGCGATGTCGTTGCCGATGGCGACCAGCTGGCGGCCGAAGGACGTCTTCTCGAGCAAGAGGTGCACGCCGACGAGCACGATCAGCATGATGAAGATGTCGGTCGGCACCGGGCCGATATGGGCATTGCCGAGCACGCGGATCGGCTCCGGCAGCTGCACGAGCAATGCATCGGTGAGCGCCAGCGCGACGCCGCGATAGGCGATCATCGTGCCGAGCGTGGCGATCAGCGAATTGACGTTCAGCACCGTGACGATGAAGCCGTTGACGGCGCCGAGCAGCGCGCCGCAGGCGAGCACCAGGATGGCGGCGAGGATCGGGTCGAGGCCGCTGTTCTTCATCAGCAGCGCGCCGACGGCGCAGGAGAGAAACGCCGTCGAGCCGACCGAGATGTCGAGCCGGCCGGAAATCACCACCAGCGCCAGCCCGGACGCCGTGATCGCCAGCGGCGCCATGGTGTGCAGGATGTTCAGGATGTTCTGTGCCTTGAAGAAGTGATCCGTCATCGTCGCGAACAAGAGGAAGGCGAGCGCGAAGACGATGAAGAACCCGTTCTTGATGAGCATGTCGGCACTTGTCTTGATCTTCATGGCTTTGTTCCGTGCCTAGTTGATCGTCGCGATCGCTTGCATCAGCTCGCCGCTGGTGGACGAGCCGGGCAGGTTGCCGATCAGGCGGCCCCGGCTGATCACCAGGTAGCGGTCGCAGACGCGCATCAGCTCCTGCACCTCCGAAGAGACGATCAGGCAGCTGCAGCCCTGTTCGGCCAGCTCGACGACCAGCTTCATGATTTCGTCCTTGGCGCTGACGTCGAGGCCGCGCGTCGGCTCGTCGAGCAGGAACAGGCGGGGATTGGTCGCCAGCCAGCGGGAGAAGACCACCTTCTGCTGGTTGCCGCCGGAGAGGGTGCCGACTGGCTGCTGGCGGCCGGAGACCTTGATCTGCAGCCGCTGGATCATCTCGTCCGCCAGCGCCGCTTCCTTGTCCGGGCCGACGAGGCGCCAGCGGTTCAGCAGCGAGCGCAGATTGGGCAGCGAGATATTCTGGGCGACGGAGAGCGGCAGGTGCAGGCCCTCGCCGCGCCGGTCCTCGGTGACGATCCCGACATGCGCATGCAGTCTGGCAGGCGTGATTTCCGAGGCGGTGGCGCCGTCGCGCCAGCGGATCGTTCCCTTGTCGATCGGGTCGAGGCCGATCAGGGCGCGCAGCAGCTCGGTGCGGCCGGAGCCGAGCAGGCCCCAGAGGCCGACGATCTCGCCGGGCTTGATCTCGAAGTCGATGTCGCTGAGCGCCCCCTGCCGGCCGAGGTCGGTGACGGAGAGCAGTGCGTCGCCTTCCGCCGCTACCGGCTCGCGGATGCGGCCTTCGGCCTCGGCGATGCCCAGCATGAGGTGAACCACCTGTGCCGGGTCGACCTCCGACATCGGCGAGGTCCAGACGGTCTCGCCGTTCCGCATCACCGCGATCTCTTCGCAGATGGAGAAGATCTCGTCGAGGAAGTGCGTGATGTAGAGGATGACCACGCCCTCGGCCTTCAGGCCGCGGATGACGGAGAAGAGCCGTTCGCGCTCCGGCGCGCTCAGCGAGGAGGTCGGTTCGTCGAAGATGATGATCCGCGCCTGATGGCGCAGCGCTCGGGCGATCTCCACCAGCTGGCGATCGCCGATCGAAAGTTGCTCGACCGGCGTCTTCGGCGAGATGTTGCAGCCGAGACGGGTAAGCAGCACCTCGGACTGCCGGATCATCTCCGGCATGCGGATGAAGCCTTTCTCCGTCGGCATGCCGTCGATGAAGATGTTTTCCGCGACGGTCATCGTCGGAAACATCGTCAGTTCCTGGTGCACGAAGGCGATGCCGTTGCGGTTGGCGTCGCGCGGCGAGCGCAGCGTGATCGGCTCGCCGTCGATCGAGATATGACCGCTGTCCGAAGTCACGACGCCGCCGAGGATGTTCATCAGCGTCGACTTGCCGGCGCCGTTGGCGCCCATGACGGCCAGGGCCTGGCCGCCGCGCGCTTCGAGATGGGCGCTCTTGATCGCAGGCACGGTGCCGAAGGATTTGGCGATGCCGTCCATGCGCAGGATGGTTTGTCCGCTCATCGCTACTTCGCTCCCCGGCTGTCGGCCGCGACGAAGGCGACGATGACCGCGCCCTTGATGACGAGGCTCAGATAGAAGGAAACGCCGATCAGGTTCATGGCGTTGGAGAGCACGGTGATCAGCAGTGCGCCGAACAGGGCGCCGGCGACGCGGCCGGCTCCGCCATAGATGCTGATGCCGCCGACGACGCAGGCCGACACGATGTCGAGCACCATGCCGTCATTGCCCATATTGGCGGAGGCCGAGCCGAGGCGCGCCGTCAGCAGGATCGCGGTCAGGCCGGCCATCAGCCCGCCGAAGACATAGCTCGCCATCACGACGCGGCTGATCGGCACGCGGGCGACGCGCGCGGCCTTCTCGTTGATGCCGACGGCATAGGCCCAGCGCCCGACGATCGACGACCGCATCAGTATCGTGACCACCACCGCCAGGATGGCGACGATGAAGATGGTGATCGGGATGCGGAAATAGGGACGCGCGTTGAAGAGATCGACGAAGCCTTCCGGCAATTGCGAGATGCTGAGCGAATTCGTCATCCAGACCGACGTGCCGGACACCATGGTCATCATGGCGAGCGTGACCACGAAGGGGATCATCTTGAGCTTGGCGACGGCGAAACCGTTGATCAGGCCGATGGCGAGGCCGATGCCGGCCATGATCAGCGAGCCGGTCACCCAGTCGCCGGTCGCCTTCATGTAGAAGGCGCCGAGCACCGCGCTCATTGCCATGTTGGCCGGCAGCGACAGGTCGATGCCGCCGACGATCATGATGACCGCCATGCCGATCGCCAGCATGCCGAGCAGCGACGCCTGCAGCAGCACGTTGATGATGTTGTTGTAGCGATAGAAATTCGGCGCGTGGATCCAGAGCCCGATCAGGATCGCGGCGATGATCGCGAGCGAAATGAGCACCTGACGCGAGGGCCACTTGCGCGGCGCGGCGGGGAGAGTTCCGGCTAGCGACATGGCGCGGTTCTCCTCTCGTCGGGTCGGTTGGTTTGCTTCATCGTCCCCTCCCTTTCGAAGCGAAACCCCGTCGCTTCGAAATATGTAACGTTTCATTTTGTGGCCGGCGAAAATGCCGGACCTGACCTGATTTGAGTGGCGCGTGCGGAACCCGGCTTGAGCCGGTCCTCAGTCCGGCAGCGCCACGCCGAGGCTTGCCATCAATCCTCCGTCCACCTTGAACTCCGCTCCCGAACAGAAGCTGGCGCGGTCGCTGGCGAGAAAGGCCACGACCTCGGCGACCTCCTCCGGCCGGCCGACGCGGCCAAGCGGCTGCGAATTGCCCCACTGGCTGATGGTTTCCGCCTCGCGGCCCGGCGCCGTCTCGCTTGCCGAGAAATGTGTCATCGGCGCATCGATGCAGCCGGGGCAGACGGCGTTGGCGCGGATGCCGGCGCGGCCGAAATCGATCGCGATCGAGCGCGTCAGCGCCATCATGCCGCCCTTCGACGTGGCGTAGGCGGCGACGCGCGCCTGGTTGGCCAAACCCTGCACCGAGGCGATGTTGACGATCGAGCCGCGCCCCTGCTTCACCATGTGCGGCAGCGCGTGATGGCAGGCGAGGTAGGTGCCGCGCAAATTGACGCCGAGCACTGTGTCCCATTCGCCCGGGCTCATCGAGGCCACCGTGCCGTAGGGCTGGATGGCGGCATTGTTGACGAGAATGTCGATCGAGCCGAGCACGGTCGCAGCCTCCGCAATGGCCGCCTCGACATCCGCCTCGTCGCTGATGTCAGCGACCACGGCGGTCGCTTCCAGGCCGTCGTCGCGCAAGGTCGCGGCGGCACCTTCGACCATCTCGCGGTCGTGCCCGAGCAGGACGACGGCGCCGCCTCGTTCCGCGATAAGCCGCGCGCAGGCGAGCCCGATGCCACGCCCGCCGCCTGTAATGATGGCCCCTCGGCCTGTCAGTTCACTCACATCACACCTAGTTTCTTGCCGCTTGGCTTCTTGCCGCTTGCCACCAAGGCAGCGGTGGATTGCCGGATCATCAGCTGCGCGCCGGAGCGAACATGACGAAGGCTGATCGGCTGCTTGCCGATCTGCTGGAACATCAGCCGCCAGGTCTCGACCGCGATCTGGTCGATCGGCTGCTGCATGGCGCTGACGGCCGGACGCAGCAGCCGCAGCCATTCGAAATCATCGAAGGCGAGCAGCGACAGTTCGGCCGGGATCTCGATGCCGCAATCGTGCTGCGCATGAATGGCGCCGAGCGTCACCAGGTTGTTCGCCGTGAAGAGGGCGGTCGGCCGCTCGCCGCCGCGGAAGAGGTCGCTGAGCGAGATCCGCGCGTCTTCGACCGTCATGCCGACGATGCGCACATCCGCCTTGGCGCCGGCCTCGCGCATGGCCTGCTCGAAACCGATGATGCGTTCGCGCGTGTTCCAGAGATTGGGCGAGTTGACCGCCAGCGTGATGTGGCGGTGGCCGAGCGACAGCAGGTAGCGCGCGCCCTGGTAGGCGGCGTCGATATTGTCGACGGCAACACTCGGATAGGGGTTTTCGGCCGCGATACGGTCGACGATGACGCAAGGCAGGTCGGGGCCGAGGAGATCCATCAGCATGTCGGAGCCGTCGAGCGGCGGAATGACGATCATCCCGTCGACCTGCCGCTGGATCAGCGTGTCGGCCCGGGTCTTGGCCTGCTGCGAGTCTTCACCCGTCGTGACGATCAGGACGGTGTAGCCGGCCTCGGCCGCCAGGTTTTCGATCTTCTCGACGAATTCGGCGTAGAAGGTGTTCAGAATGTCCGGAATGACGATGCCGACGGTCTGGGTATGCCGGCTACGAAGACTGGCTGCGATCCGGTTGCGCTGGTAGCGCAGGGTCTCGGCCGCTTCGAGGACGCGAGCCCGCAGCTCTGGCTTGACGGTCACGTCGCCATTCAGCACTTTCGAGACAGTACCCAGCGCCACGCGCGCGAGCCTCGCCACGTCGTTCATCGTCGGTTTATCGGACATCAAAGCCACTTATGAAACGTTTCATCGAAGATGCGAGCGTTTCGTCGGGCTGTCAATAGTCAAAACAATTCCGGCCTGTCGGGCGTCGGCAGGAGGCTGCGCTGACGGTCGGGCGGCGCCTCTGGGGAAGGATCTTGCGGAAGGACGAAAGGTCTTGCGATCCCTAGCGGGCTGCCTGCGGGGAGGCGTGGGATGGCACTAGGAAAAGCGTGAGGGCGCAGGGTGTTACGGGCTGCGCCGGGTGGAGGGCCTGGAGGCCTGCGAGCCGGCTGCCAAGCTCGTCCGGATGGTCCTGATCCGGCGGAATCGTCGCCGCGCGGCGGCCGGGCTAGCGCGAAATTCCCATGGGGAAAGCGTTGGGGCCGAGCCCCTTCCTCACCTCGGGGAGGCGAAGGAAGAGGCGTATGGCGAATGAGGGGCTCGAGGGAAGGCTCCCCCTCGGACCCGTTGCGACGGCTCAGGCGTGCAGAGCGCGCGGGGAGGCCGTCGAGGCCTGGGTTAGCAGGCTGTGCTTGTCGAGCTCGGGGCTCGGCTGGTCGGCGACGACGCGGCCGCCCTGCATGCAGACGATCCGGTCGGCGATATCGAGCAGCTCTTCCATGTCGGAAGAGGTGAGGCAGATCGCGATCCCCTCGTCGGCGAGCTCGCGCACCAGCTGGTGGATCTCAGCCTTTGCCTTCACGTCGACGCCGCGCGTGAAGTCGCTGAGAAGCAGGATCCTGGGCTGAAGGTCGAGGCAGCGGCCGAGCAGGACGCGCTGCTGGTTGCCGCCCGACAGCCGGCCGGTGAACTCGCGAAGCGCGCTGATCCGCACGCCGACTTGGCGCATGCGGTCGGAGGCCTCGCGCTCGAGCCGGCTGCGATCCAGCCAGCGAAACGCCGGCATGCGCGATACCGAGGCGGCGTTGATGTTGAAGGCCGTGGTCCGGTCGAGCCACAGCCCGCTCTTCTTGCGGTCGGGCGGCATGTAGACGACGCCATGGCCAATGGCGTGGCTCGGATGGCGGAACGTCACCGGCGCGCCCTCGACTTCGATCCGTCCATCGACGCGCTCGACGCCGCCCAGCATCTCCAGCACGGTCGAAACGCCGGAGCCTTCCAGCCCGGCGAGGCCGACGATTTCGCCGGCGCGCAGCGAGAGATCGATCTTGCCGAGCCGTTCGGACGACCCCAGCAGGGTCATGACGGTCCTGCCGGCATCGCCCGTGCGTCGCGCCGATCTCGGCACATCGGCGGTTTCGCCGACCATGGCGCGCGTCACCGAGGGAATGTCCACGTCGGCCGTGCGCCAGCTGCCGGCGACGCGGCCGTCCCGGAGCACGGTGATGCCGTTGGTGATCGAGAACACTTCGTCGAAGCGGTGCGAGACGAAGATGACCGCCGCCTCTTCCGCCACGATCGAGCGGATGGCCGAGAACAGGCCCTCGGCTTCAGGCTGCGACAACGCCGAGGTCGGCTCGTCGAGCACGAGCACGCGGCCGCCGGAGCAGAGCGCCCGGCCGATTTCCACCAGCTGGCGATGCGAGAGCGGCAGCTCGTCGATGCGGCGGTCGAGATCGACGACCGCGCCGATGCGCTCCAGCGTCGCTTCCACCTTGCGGCGGCGTTCGCGCAGGTTGAGGAAGCGGAACGATGCCGAGGGCAGGGCGCTGGCAAAGATGTTCTCCTCGACCGTGCGGTCGTTGAAGAGCATCAGCTCCTGGTGCACCACCGAGAGCCCGGCCTGCCGCGCGGCGGAGAGGGAGCCGAGCGGGATCGTCCGCCCGGCCACGCTCAGACTGCCGCTGTCCGGGCGGATTGCGCCCGACAGCACGCCGATCAGCGTGGATTTCCCGGCGCCATTGGCGCCGAGAAGCCCGTGAACCTCGCCGGCCTTCACCTCGAGGGAGACATCGCTGAGCGCCCGGAATTCACCGAACTGCTTGCTGATGTTCCGTGCGCTCAGAAGCGCCGCGCCAGCCTGTTCGCTCATCCGCGGAACCGCTCTTCCCGGATCAGGTAGTGGTCGACGTTCTCCTTGGTGACGATCTCGTTGGCGAGATAGAAATTGCCGCCCGGCAGGTCGAGCTTCGGCGCTCCCAGCACGACGCGCTGATAGGCGTACATGATCGGCAGATAGCCCTGCAGATAGGGCTGCTGGCCGATGGTCGCGTCGATGTGGCCTTCCTTGATCAGCTGCAGCGTCTGGTAGAGCAGGTCGGTGCCGACGATCGGGATGTCCTTGCCCTGGTTCTTGCGCACAAGGCCGGCCGCCGCCGTATCGGGACCGCAGAGCGGCATCAGCGCGCCGAGATCCGGATGCGCCTTGAGGATGTCCTGGATGGTGCCGATCTCGCTCGCCATGTCGGCGGGATTGGTGTTGTAGACGCCGGCCGTCTCCATGCCGCCCTGCTGCAGGCCCTGCCTGGCGCCCTGGACGCGGAGGTCGAGTCCGAGCGATCCCGGCGCGCAATTGGTGAGCGCCGCCTTGCCCTTGCCGCCGGCGAGCTTGGCGACGAGTTCGCCCTGCGCGACCGCCGCGGCGACCAGATCCTGGCCGAAATAGAGCTCGCGGCCGCTTTTCGGCGTGTCGTTGTTGGCGGTCAGCACCAGCACGCCGGCCTTCATCGCCTTCTTGATCGGCGCGATCCAGGCGTCAGGCTCGAAGGCGACGACGACGATCGCCTGGAAGCCGGTGTTCACCAGCTGCTCGAACTGGGCGATCTGGTTGATCGTGTTGCCGTCGGGCACGCCGCCCCACTGCATCTCGATGCCGAGCTGGGCGCCCGCGTCCTCGGCGCCGGCCTTGAGCGGCGCGAAGAACG
This sequence comes from Kaistia sp. SLG-1, assembly GCF_059699055.1. Taxonomy (NCBI): domain Bacteria; kingdom Pseudomonadati; phylum Pseudomonadota; class Alphaproteobacteria; order Hyphomicrobiales; family Kaistiaceae; genus Kaistia; species Kaistia sp. SLG-1. The sequence goes on along the minus strand of NZ_AP048544.1, from coordinate 4,962,365 downwards.
GGTTGGTCGTGCCGCCGCAGGAGACCGCCATCTTGATCGGTTTGCCGTGGAAGCTGTTGACCCAGTTTTTCCAGTCGCCGCCCTGCTGCGCCAGCGCCGGCGTGCTCAGCGCCGCCGCGGCGCCGACGAGCCCCAGAAGCTTGCCGAACTGGCGCCGGTCGAAGCCGTTCGTCTGCTCGTGATCCGTCATGTCATCCTCCTCCTGATCGGGCCGTCTGACGGACCCGCTTCCTCTTGCTTTTGGACGGGCTCAGCCGCGCTGGCTGGCGCCTCGTTTCGTGATCCAGGTCAGCGTCATCGCGGCGATCAGCACCAGGCCTGACACGCCCTGCGACCAGTTCGGCGATATGCCCCAGAGCACGATCAGGTTCTGGATGACGCCGATGACGCAGAGGCCGAGCAATACGCCGAGAATGGAGCCGCGGCCGCCCGTGAGCTTGACGCCGCCGATGATGATGGCGGCGAGCACGGCGAGCTCGTAGCCGGTGCCGCTCGTCGGGCTCGCCGTCTGCAGGTAGGCGACGGCGCAGACGCCGGAGAGACCGGCCATCAGGCCCGAGAAGGCGAGCACGGTGATGCGCGTGCGCTCGACATGGAAGCCGATCAGATGGGCGGCGTGCGGATTGCTGCCGATCGCCAGCAGCCGGAAGCCGGACGACGTCCAGCGCAGCACGATCTCGACGATCACGGCGACGGCCAGGAACAGCAGCGTGATGTAGGAAATCTGGCCGATGCTGCCCTGTCCGAACCATTCGAAGAAGCCGGGGATCTCCGGCAGGCCGCCGACCGGCGAGCCGTTGGCGAGCACCAGCGCCAGCGCCCGGTAGACGCCGAGCGTGGCGAGCGTGATGACCACGACCGGAACCTTGATGATCTCGGCGACGACGCCGTTGACCAAGCCGCAGACGAGGCCGGTCGAGAGGCCCGCGGCGATGGCGATGGCGAGCGGGTAGTCTGCCTTCAGCACCAGCGCCGTGACGATCGAGGAGAGTCCGAAGATCGAGCCGACCGAGATGTCGATCTCGCCGGCCATCAGCGTCAGGCCGACGCCGATGCTGAGAAAGCCGAGAAAGGTGACGTTCTGCAGGATGCCGGTCAGGTTGTTGAGCGTCAGGAAATAGGGGCTGCTGAAGGCGCCGACGACGAAGAACAGCAGCACGGCGAGCGCGATGCCGAGTTCGTCAAAGGCGAGGCTGGAGAGGCCGCGGCGCTTGAGGCGCCCGGCATCGGGATTCTGCAAATTTGCCATCGTCAGACTCGGGTTGCTTCGGAGAGCTGAGCGTCAGAGGCCATAGAAGCGCTCGCCATTGTCGGCCCAGATCTTCTGCTGGTCGGCGCGGGTGAGGCCGGCGAGGGCACCGCCTAACGTGTCGATCCAGCGGCCGTAATCGGCGACCAGATTGACCACCGGCCAGTCGCTGCCGAACACCAGCCGGTCCGGCCCGAAGATGTCGAGGACGGCCTCGAAATAGGGCTTGAGCCGTTCCGGCGACCAGTCCGGCCCGTCCTCGGTCAGGATGCCCGAGAGCTTGCAGTGGACGTGGTTCAGGTCGCGGAACTCTTCCATGTCGCGCCGCCACGGCTCGAAGGCGCCGTTGCGGATCTCCGGCTTCGCCATGTGATCGACGATCACCGGCAGCGTCGGGTGACGCTCGATGAACTTCACGGTGTTGAGGATGTGGCGCGGCTTGACCAGCGCATCGAAGCGGAGGCCCTGCTCCAGCATCGTCTCGACGACCGGATCGAGCGCCCGGTTCAGGATCCAGTCGTCGTCCGGCAGGTCCTGCAGATAGGGGCGGATGCCCTTCAGCTTGCGGAACCGGGCCCAGTCCCTGAGCTCGGCGGACGCGTTCTCGCCGAGCATGTCGACCCAGGCGACGACGCCGCGGACGAAGTCGTTGGCGTCGGCGTGGCCGAGCAGGTAGGCCGTCTCCTGGACCGAGGCGGCGGCCGATACCAGCACGACGCCCTCGACGTCGTTCGCCGCCATCAGCGGCCGCGCATCGCGCGGGCCGTAGTCGCCATAGAGCACCTTGAGCTCCGGCGACATCCAGAGCGCGTAGTGGGACTCCATCGCCAGAGTCCAGAAATGCATGTGGCAGTCGATCCGGCGCATGATGCCTCCCACCCGGCTAGACGATGCGGAGGCTGGCGAGCAGGCCGCCATCCGCGGTGAACTCGGATCCGGTGCAGAAGCCCGAGCGGGGGCTCGCCAGGAACGCCGCCAGCTCGGCGATCTCGGACGCCTCGCCCAGCCGGTGCAGCGGCACCGGGCGCGCCAGCCCCGCATACACCTCCTCGACGCTTCGGCCGTCGGCGTTGCCCTTGGCGAAGTGCTCTTGCATCGGCGTGATGATCGAGCCGGGGCAGATGGTGTTGGCGCGGATGCCGTGCTTGGCGAGATCGACGGCCAGCGTGTGGGTGAAGGTGACGATCGCGCCCTTGGTCGTCGCATAGGCGCAGACATTCGGCGTGTTCGACGTCGCCTGCACCGACGAGACGGTGATGATCGAGCCGCCGCCGCGCTCGATCAGATGCGGCGCTCCATAGTGGCAGGTCAGGTACATCGACTTGATGTTGACGGCGAAGGTGCGGTCCCAGGTCGCCTCGTCCGTCTCGATCACGTTGCCGAGCGGATGAATGGCGGCCGAGCACATCAGGATGTCGAGCCCGCCGAAGTGAGCGACCGTGTCGGCGATGGCCTGGCGGACGAAATCCGCCTGGCTGGCATCGCCGTTGAAGCCGATCACCTTGCGCTTGCCGTCGGCCGAGAGCTCGGCGGCGAGCGCCGGCGTATTCGTCGAATGGCCGATGATCGCGACATTGGCGCCGCGATCGGCCAGCAGGGTTGCGGACGCCAGCCCGATGCCGGAGCTGCCGCCCACCACGAAGGCGGTCTTGCCTTCGAATTCCCGCTCGATGGGTCGTGTCATTTGGGTCTCCTCCCTTTTCCCAAGTCCCTGAAAATGCGCCTCCCGGCGCTCAGAGGGCCTTGGAGTAGGCGGCAATCGCGTCCTTGGTCAGCGTGCAGCCGGCGCCCGGCAGTTGCGGGCGGACATAGTGGCCATCCTCGATGCGGATCGGCTCGGCGAAGCAGTCTTTGATCCAGGGGATGTATTCGAGCATCGTCGTCGCCGGATGCCAGAAGGAGAGGTGGACGTGCACCTGGCCCATGTCGCCGACATGCGCCACCACCGGCAGCCGGTTCGAATGCGCGGTATGGGCGACCTGGATGTATTCGGTGATGCCGGCGACGCGGGTCACGTCGGGCTGCACATACTGCACCGCGCCCGAGGCGATGAAGTTGTTGAAGGCCTCCGCCGTGTAGAGCTGCTCGCCGAGCGCGATCGGGATCGAGGTCGACTGGGCCAGCGTGACGTGCGAGGCGACGTCGTCGTACCACATCGGCTCCTCGAACCAGAAGATGTCGAGGGCTTCGGCGCGGGCGCAGAAGCGCTGCGAGGTCGGCAGGTCCCACTTGCCGTTGCCGTCGATCGCGATGGTGACGCTGGGCCCGACGGCCTTGCGGACGGCCTCGATGCGGGCGATGTCGATCGTCGGATCGGCGTGGCCGACCTTCAGCTTCAGACGGCGGAATCCTTCCTGCTCGATGGCGCGCAGGCTGCCCTCGACCAGCCGCTCCTTCGGGATGGAGAGCCAGCCGATATCGGTGTTGTAGGCCTCGAGCTTGTCGACGGTGGCGCCGCCGAGCAGCTTCCAGAGCGGCAGTCCCGCCTTCTTGGCGCGCAGGTCCCAGAGCGCGATGTCGATTGCCGCGAGCGCGATATGGGTGACGCCGGCGCGGCCGACCCACTGCACGGCCGGATAGCGCGCGAGCTTCGCCCAGAGCCGGTCACCGTCCTGCGCGTCCTCGCCGATCAGCATCGGCGCGTAGCTGTCCGAGATGCAGGCGGCGATCAGCCGGTCGGTCGGCAGGTGGGCGTGCGTGCCGGTGAAGCCGTAGCCTTCGAGGCCATCCTCGGTGACGATCTTGGCGCCCACGACACCCCAATGGGTGATGGTGTGGGTGGAGTCCGAGATGGAATCCACGTTGAGCGGCACGTGGAGGATGAAGGGCTCGACCGATTTGATCTTCATGTCAGGTCTCAGGCAGTTCGAGAAAGGGGTCAGCGAATGGATTGCCGGCTAAGCGCGCGGACGGCGTCGAGATTGGCGCGGTCGACGATGGCCGCGCCCGCGTCGAGCGAGGGCGGCGGCAGCAGGCCGTAGCGGCGGTAGAGCGCGAGCTGGACGACGGGATAGAAGCCCTGCGCATAGGGCTGCTGGTCGATGACGCAGTCGATGAAGCCCTCCGAGATCATGTCGACGATCCCGGGCGACAGGTCGAAGCCGGCGACATAGGGATGGTTCGGAGCCAGCGACCTCGCCGCCACGCCGCAGGCCTCGGTGTCGCCCTGGCCGGTGCCGAGCATCGCCTGCACGGGAAACTGCGCGATCGCCTCGCGCAGGATTGTCGCGCCGCGCTCGGGATCCTGCCCGACGCGCAGGCGCCGCCAGCTTATGTCGTGCTGCGCGAGCCCCGCCTGGATGCCCGCGAGGCGCTCCTCCAGCGCGTCGACCCCGTCGTCATGCACGGTGATGAGGACGGTCGAACCCTTCGGGATCGCCGCCGCGGCCCGGGCGCCGAGCGCCTTGCCGGCGGCGTGGAAATCCTGCGCGATCCAGCTCAGATTGCCGCTCGTGCGGCGCGAGGCGTCGATGTTGAAGCCGACGACGGGGATCGATTTCGCCCGCGCTTCGGCGATCACCTCGTTGAACGCGGTCGCGTCGAAGATGTTGAGCCCGATGCCGTCGACGCCGTCGGCGATCGCCTGGCGCGCGAGCCGGATGAGCTCGGACGCCTCGACGCCCGGCGTGCCGTCCAGCTCGGCCTCGACCTGCATCGCGGCGGCGGCGTCGTTCATGCCCTTCCGCACGACAGTGAAGAGCTCCTCTTTCGCCGCGATGGTGAGCAGACGAAATCTCAGTTTGACGGAACCGGAATTCAAGGCATCGCTCCCTTCCCGACGATGCACTCGGCAAGGTCGAGACAATACTGGTTCGCGATCGCAAGGCGGCGACGGATCGAACGCTTTGCTTGTCGGATCAACTTCAAGAGGCAGGTTTTGTTGGTTTTATACTGCCTTCCGGAGGCCGTCTGACGATCGCTTGATCTATTGGTCCAACCACTGGACATTTGGACTGATAGGCCGCTTTGCAAGCGCCGTCAACCTCGATATGTTGGCCCGTCATCGCCCCAGCCTCGTCAGGTGGCCGACGTTCAGCCCCAGCCTGGAAGGCCCCATGAAACGACTTCCCCCCTCCCGTCTCGCCTATCCGGAGAAGGCCGCCGAGGCCCGGCTGCCGCAGCTCGAGCCGGTTCGGCTCTATCGCCAGATCGCCGATTTGATCCGTGACCGCATCGATCAGGGGCTCTTTCCGATCGGCACCCTGCTGCCGGCCGAACGGGAGCTGGCGCAGCAGCTCGGCGTCAGCCGGACGTCGGTGCGGGAGGCGCTGATCGCGCTCGAGGTCAGCGGCAAGGTGTCGATCCGCGTCGGTCACGGCGTGCAGATTCTGGAGGCGACGCCCCGGCCGGATCCTTCCGGCGCCGTCGCCGGCCTGGCCGACCGCGACATCGGACCGATCGAGCTGATGGAGGCGCGCCTGCATATCGAGCTCCGCACGGCGGAGCTCGCCGCCGCGAACCGGACCGAGGCGGATCTCGAACGGATGCGCGAGGCGATCGAGCTGCAGGCCGAAGCGGAGTCGGTCAGGGCGCCGAACTATCGGAACGGAGACCGCAACTTCCACGTCGCCATCGCAAGAGCCAGCGGCAACGCCGCCTATGCCTTTGTCATCGCCTCGCTGTGGGACAATCTCTCGCGGCCGCTGTTCAACAAGTTCGAGGAGCTGCTCGTCGGCCCCGATCGCCCGGCCAAGACGGTCGAGGAGCACCGGCGCATTCTCGACGCGATCGCCGACGGCAGGGAGGCTGACGCTCGCGCGGCGATGCAGAAGCACCTCGACGCGGTGCTGCTCGCTTTTTCACGCGGCCTCGGCGACGAATGACTTCGCACCTTAGGTGCGGCTTTCGCGGCGGGAAAACACTTGTGTCTGCTTGACGATGCGGATCAAAACCTCGTCGACTGGCAGATGACAATCCCCTGCGAGGTTCCTGCCCGATGCGCAATCTGATCACCGATGTTCCAGGCCTCAAGGTCGGCAATTCGACCGATCTCGCGCTCGCCTCCGGCGTCACGACCGTCGTTTTCGACGAGCCCACCGTGGCGTCCGTCGATGTGCGCGGCGGCGGGCCGGGAACGCGGGAGACCGATCTGCTCGATCCCCGCGAGACGGTCGGCGCCATTCATGCCCTCGTGCTTTCCGGCGGATCGGCCTTCGGGCTCGACGCCGCTTCCGGCGTCATGGCGGCGCTGGCCGAGCGCGGGGTCGGCTTCGAAGTCGGCACGGCCCGCGTGCCGATCGTGCCCGGCGCCGTGCTGTTCGATCTATTGAATGGCGGCGACAAGGACTGGGGCCGGTTTTCGCCCTATCGCGATCTCGGCCATGCCGCCGTCGAGGCCGCGACCCTCGATTTTCCGCTCGGCACGGTCGGCGCCGGCACGGGCGCGACCACCGTCAATCTGAAGGGCGGCCTCGGCTCCGCCTCGATGATCTCCGCCTCGGGCCATACGGTCGGCGCGCTTGTCGCGGTCAATGCCTGCGGCGCCGTCAATCTCGGCGAGGGGCCGCATTTCTGGGCGGCGGCGTTCGAGCAGGCGGGCGAGTTCGGTGGTCTCGGCCTGCCGCATCCGCTGCCCACTCTGCCGGTTCGGCCGCCGCTGAAGGGGCTGCCGCCCGGCGCCAACACGACGATCGCCGTCGTCGCCACCGATGCGGCGCTGACCAAGGCGCAGTGCAAGCGCCTCGCGGTGATGGCGCATGACGGCTATGCCCATGCCATCTGGCCGGTGCACACGCCGCTCGACGGCGACACGATCTTCGCCGCCGCGACCGCCCGGAAGCCGCTTGTCGATCCGGTGTTCGATCTCGCGCTGATCGGCGACGCCGTGGTGCGCACACTCGCCCGCGCCTGCGCGCGCGCCGTCTACGAGGCGACCGCCCTGCCGCAGTCCGATACCCTGCCTGCCTGGCGCGACGTCTGGGATCGGACCTAGCGGAACCGCGCAGGATGTTTCACGTGAGTCCGTGTCGCCGAAACATGTCTCAATCCGCTCCCGAGACGATGGCGCGGCCGCTGGTCAGATCGGCGATCATCTGCCGGATATCCTCCGCCTCGGCCTCGTGGATCGCCGCGACGATCTCGCCGCCGGTCTCTGTATAGGCCTGGCTGAGCACCTCAGCCGAGGCAAGCGCCGACAGGCGTGCCTGGACCAGCGCGAGATCGCTGAACAGGCAGGTGATCGTGACCTCGCGGGTCGCCACCAGCGGCAGCTTCTCGGCGGCGCGCAGGCAGGCGGCGGCCGTGCCGCCATAGGCGCGGATCAGCCCGCCGCTGCCGAGCAGGATACCACCGAACCAGCGCGTCACCACGACGGCGACTCCGTCCAGCGATTGGCCGTCGATCGCCTGGAGAATGGGTTTTCCCGCTGTGCTGCTCGGCTCGCCGTCATCGCTGAAGCGGTAGTGCTGACCCGCCCGCCAGGCCCAGCAATTGTGGTTCGCCGCCGGATCGGAATGGGCGGCAATGAACTCCTTTGCGGCCGCTTCGCCGGATATCGGGCCGGCGATCGCGATGAAGCGGCTCTTCTTGATTTCCTGCCGGAAGATCTCGGTTTTCCCGAGCGTGAACCTCTCGCTCGCCGTCACGCGCGCTCCACCCCTCGAATCCGCCTGTGGCGGTTGCCATCCGCTATCATAGACTGCGGGAAGCATCCGATAGGGAAACGGTCATCATGCAGATCACAAGAAATGGCGCCAATCCGTCCGGGAGCGGGCCGGCGGACTGGTTTACCGGCCGCGTCCGCATCGATCCGCTGTTCGCCGCCAACGAGGCGCGGCGGGCGGCGGCGGCCAGCGTGACGTTCGAGCCCGGCGCGCGCACGGCCTGGCACACGCATCCGCTCGGGCAGACGCTGATCGTCACCGCCGGGCTCGGTCGCGCCCAGCGCGAGGGCGGCCCGATCGAGGAGATCCGCCCCGGCGACGTCGTCTGGTTCGAGCCGGGCGAGAAGCATTGGCACGGCGCGTCGCCGGAGACTGCCATGACGCATATCGCCATCCACGAGCATCTCGACGGCAAGGTCGTCGACTGGATGGAGCCTGTCTCGGACGAAGACTATCGGGGCTGAAGCCCGGGTGCTCACCGAATGGCACTGGTCGGCGACGGGCGCAACGCAGACGGCGCTGCGTCCGCCCGCATCGCCGGAATCATCGATAACTTTACAATTGTCAATAATTGTGTGAAGTTTGCCTCGATCCGGCAAACAGGGGCTAATCCCGTGATCAGCTTGCGCTTCGCTACTCGCCTGAACTCCTTCGCGTCTCGCGCCGAGGCGGAGTGGCCGGAACTGAAGGGGAAGCCGAGCGCGCTCCAGATGGCGGCGCGTGCTGCCAAGGTGGATGGTCTGACGGATCTCGACCTCAACTATCCCGACCATGTCGACGACAATCCCCGCGAACTGGCGAAGAAGCTCGGCGATCTGGGCCTGGCGATCAACGGTTTCGCCATGCGCTACTACACCAATCCCGCTTTCAAGCTCGGCGCCTTTACCCATCCGGATTCTGATGTCCGGAGCGAGGCGATTGATCTGACCAAGCGGGGCATCGACGCCGCGCGCGAGGCCGGAGCCGATCTGATGACGATCTGGCTCGGTCCGGACGGCTTCGACTACGCATTTCAGGCCGACTATGAGCGGTTGTGGCAACACGAGATCGATGGAATCCGTGAAGTGTGCGCGCATGATCCCGATTGCCGGATCAGCATTGAATACAAGCCGAACGAGCCGCGCTCCTACAGCCTGATGCCGGATTGCGCGACGACGCTGCTGGCGATCCGCGAGGTCGGCGCACCCAATCTCGGCGTCACGCTGGATTTCGCCCACGTGCTCTATGCCGACGAGCAGCCGGCATTCGCCGCGGCGATGATCGCGCGGCACAGTCGCCTGCTCGGCGTGCATCTCAACGACGGCTATGCCAAGCGCGACGACGGGTTGATGGTCGGCGCCGTCCATTCGGTCCAGACCATCGAGCTGCTGCGCCAGATCCGGCGCGACGGCTATGACGGCGCCATCTATTTCGACACGTTCCCCGACATGACCGGCCTCGACCCGGTGCGGGAATGCGAGGTCAACATCCGGACGGTCCGGCGCATGCTGCAGGTGGTGGAGCGCCTCGAGCGCGACAATCGCCTCACCGACGCGATCGACCGGCAGGACGCGGTGACCTCGCAGGCGATCCTGCAGGAAGCCATGCTGGCGCCCGAAGCGTGACCCGCGCCGCGCTAATGGGGGGAAACCGATGAACCCCGACGATCTCAAGCCCGACGCGGTCGGCCCGCATATCCGCATGATGATGCCGTTCTTGACCTCGCGCGAGGCGCATGTCGTCGAGACGGTCTTCGCCATGGGCGACTTCGGAGCCGAGACGGCGCTGAAGCAGGTCGCCCTGGCCGCCGGTGTTTCCGAAGCCATGGTGGTCAAGATCACCAAGAAGTTTGGCTTTGAGGGCTATCGGAGTTTTCGGGCGGCGCTGGCGCAATATAACCGCCTGCCGGCCGCCGCCCTGCACCAGGAACTGTCGCCGGACGATACATCCCGCGAGATCGTCCAGAAGGTGTTCCGGACGTCGATCCAGGCGTTGGAGCAGACGCTGGCGATCCTCGACATGGACGCCTTCGATCGCGCCGTCGATGCCATTCATGCGGCGCGTCAGCGCGACTTCTATGGCGTCGGTGGATCCGCCCAGATCGCCCGCGATGTCGGCCACAAGTTTCTCCGCATCGGCCTGCGCGCCAGCGTCCAGGACGATGCGCATATGATGCTGATGTCGGCGTCGCTGCTCGGGCCGGGCGACATCGTCATCGGCTTCTCGCATTCGGGAAATACGACGGCGGTGATCGAGGCCATCGGCCTGGCGCGGCGAAACGGCGCCACGACGCTCGCCGTCACCAATTACAATCGCTCGCCGCTCGCCGAGCAGGCGGACATTGTCCTCTGCTCGACCGCGCAGGGTTCGCCGCTGATGGGCGAGAACGCCGCCGCCCGCATCGCCCAGCTGAACATTCTCGACGCGGTGTTCGTCGCCGTCGCCCAGCGCGACCGTCGCGGCGCCGAGCAGAACCTCGAAAAGACCATGTCCGCCGTGGCATCGAAGCGAAGAGACAGGACGCCATGACCGCAAGCCCGCCGACCGTCGTCGTCTTCGGCAGCCTCCACTACGACATCATCGTCGACAGTCCGGCGCGGCCGCGAAAGGGCGAGACGATCGCCGGGCGCTCCTGGTATCCGAAATGCGGTGGCAAGGGCGGCAACCAGGCTGTCTCGGCGGCGCGCCACGGCGTTGCCAGCGCCATGATCGGCGCGGTGGCGGAGGATGATTTCGGCCGGACGCTGCTGGCGAACCTCGACAGCCGTGGTGTGGATTGCCGCTTCGTGCGGACCGCCTCGGGCGCCTCGACCGGGATGAGCGTCGCGATCTTCGACAGTGACGGAGACTATGGCGCGGTGATCGTGTCCGGCTCCAACCTGTCGCTGTCCCGGGCCGATGTCGCGAATGCTGGCGAACTCTTTGCGCCCGGCAATGTCCTCGTCCTGCAGAACGAGGTGCCGGACGAAGCGAATGTCGCGGCGGCATCGGCGATGAAGGCGGCGGGCGGTCGCGTCATCCTCAATGCGGCGCCGGCCCGCGTCCCCTCGCAAGCCCTGGCGTCGAGCGTCGATATCCTGGTCGTCAACGGCGTCGAGGCGGAGCTGCTGGCGGGCGTTCCCGTCGTCGACAGCCTCGATGGAGCCATGGCGGCCGCGCGAATCCTGTCGCGCGACTACCCGATCGCCGTGGTGACCGCCGGCGACAAGGGAGTGGCCTGCGTCACCGCCGAGGGCGACGAGATCGCCATCGAGGCGATCCCGGTGGTGCTGGTCAGCACGCACGGCGCCGGCGACGAGTTCATCGGCAGGCTGGCCGCCAGCCTCGCCCGGGGCGAGGCCCTCGCCGAGGCGTTGGCGCAGGCCAACCGTGCCGCGGCGGCCCTGGTCAGCGCGCCCGTGTCCTGATCGGGCTCAGCTCGGCGGGACGATGCCCTTCTTCAGGATGAGATTGCCATATTGGCGCGTCTCGCCCGTCTGGATGATGGCGTAGCCGGAATTGGCGCGTTCGTAGAAGGCGAAGCGTTCCAGCGAGTGCACTTTGTGTGCCGGCTCGTGCTTTTTGACGATCGCCTCGAACTCGTCGACGATCGGCTCGCGCCGGTCGGGATCGCCCACCACCTGCATCGAGATCGCGGCGACGTCGTCATACTGGTCGAGCGGCAGCAGCGACAGCACGGCCTCCAGCACCTGCGGCGCGGTGGCGGCGTCGATGCGGATCAGGTCCGGGCCGGCGCTGGTGGCAGGATAGTTGGCGTCGACGATGGTGATCTCGTCGCCATGGCCCATGGCGCGCAGCGTCCACAACAGGTCGGGGCTGAGGATGGGCGAAAGTCCCTTCAGCATGTCTCACTCTCCTTGGATGAATTTTGTTCACGAAGGCTGGCCCTCGTCGGAAGCCCGGTCCGTCCCAGACGATGCGGCGCTGGAACGGACCGGGCCCCTTGGCCCCCCGGGGGTTCTGGTTTTCGGGCGACGAGGCGAACCGTTCGCGCACCGAAAAGCGTGGGTCGGCAAAGGCTAGAACGTCGCGCCGATCTGCCAGGGCACGAATTCGTTGTCGCCATAGCCGAGCAGCTCGGACTTGCTCTTCTTGCCCGAGGCGACGGCGAGGATCTCGTCGAAGATCTCCTGCCCCTTGGCTTCGAGCGACTTGCCGTCGAGCACGTCGCCGCCATTGATGTCCATGTCGTCGATCATCTTGGCGTAGATCTCGGAATTGGTGGCGATCTTGATCGACGGCGTCGGCTTGCAGCCATAGGCGGAGCCGCGCCCGGTGGTGAAGCAGAGGATGTTGGCGCCGCCCGCCACCTGTCCGGTCGCCGAGACCGGGTCGTAGCCGGGCGTATCCATGAACACGAAGCCCTTCTCGGTCACCGGCTCGGCATAGCCGTAGACGGCGGTGAGCGGCGACATGCCGCCCTTGGCGGCGGCGCCGAGCGACTTCTCGAGAATGGTCGTCAAGCCGCCCTGCTTGTTGCCGGGCGACGGATTGTTGTTCATCTCCATGAGGTTACGCTCGGCGTAGTCCTCCCACCAATGGATGATGTCGACGAGCTTCTGGCCGACCTCGCGCGAGACGGCGCGGCGGGTGAGCAGGTGCTCGGCGCCGTAGATCTCGGGCGTCTCGGAAAGAATGGCGGTGCCGCCATTGCGCACCAGGATGTCGGCGGCGACGCCGAGCGCCGGGTTGGCGGTGATGCCGGAATAGCCGTCGGAGCCGCCGCACTGCAGGGCGAGCATCAGCTCGCTCGCCGGTACGGTCTCGCGCTTCACGCTGTTCACGATCGGCAGCATCGCCTTGACCGCCTCGACGCCGGCGTCGACCGTCTTCCGCGTGCCGCCGACCTCCTGGATCGTCATGGTGCGGAAGGTCTCGCTCTCCTCGATCTTGTAGGCGTCCTTGAAGCGGGGGATCTGGAAGCCCTCGCAGCCGAGGCCGACCATGACGACGCCGCCCATGTTCGGGTTGGTCGCATAGCCCCAGGTCGTGCGCTTCAGCGTGTCGAAGATGACGCCGCGATAATCGATGACGCAGCCATTCGCCTGCTTCAGCGCGACGATGCCGTCGATGTTCGGATAGTCGTTCAGGATGCCGGAACGCTCGATCTCGGTGGCGATGAAGCCCGCAACGGTGGTCGAGCAGTTCACCGAGGTGAGAATGCCGACATAGTTGCGCGTCCCGACCTTGCCATTGGCGCGCCGGAAGCCCTGGAACGTCGCCTGGAATTCGGGCGACACATAGTCGGTCGGCACCACGCCTTCGCCGAAGGCGTAGTCGCGCTCGAAGGCGCCATGCGCTTCGCCGATGCCGCAATTGTGCTCATGCACCCAGTCGCCGACGGCGATGTCGTTCTTGGCGAAGCCGATGATCTGGCCGAACTTCAGGATCGGCTCGCCGGCCGCGATCGGGCGAATGGCGAATTTGTGCCCGCGCGGCACGCGGCGGATGATCTCGGCGCCTTGCGCCGTCATCGCGCCGACGTCGAGATTGCCGAGGGCTACGGCGATGTTGTCCTGGCCGTTCAGGAGAAGGGTCCGCGACTGGACGGGGAGGGGGGCGGCCTCGTTCATGGGAAATCCTTGTTCGCGGCCGAACCGCCGGCCGCCTTGTCTGCAAATTCAGGCCGAATGCCAGCCGTCGTGGATGAGCTTGAATCCGTCGCCATAGACCTCGGTGGTCGACGGGAAGAAGTCGCGCCAGACGCGCGTCGCCGCGGCGAGCAGCGGCAGCGAGCGTCCGAACGCCTCAATGGTGATCCAGCCGTCGTAGTCGACCGCCTTCAGCGCCTTGAAGGTGCTGTCGAAATCGATGTGTCCCTTGCCGGGCGTGCCGCGATCGTTCTCCGAGACATGCACATGCGCAAGGTGCGGCGCGATCGCCGCGACGGCGGCGAGCGGATCCTTCTCCTCGATATTGGCGTGGAAGGTGTCGTACATGCCGGCGACGTTCGGATGGTCGACCTCGGCCAAATAGCCCGCGAGGTCCTGCATCGTGTTGACGAAATAGCACTCGAAGCGGTTGATCGCCTCCAGCACCAGCGTGATGCCGCGGTCGCGCGCCATCTCGCCGGCGTCGCGGTGGAAGGCGATGCCGCGCTCCCGCTCCGCCGCCGTCGGCGCGTCGCCGGAAAAATGGCCGAGCGTCGAGTGCAGGGGCCCGCCGACGATTTTGGCGCCGAGCGCCGCCGAGCAATCGAGGATCCAGGCCAGGTGGCGGCGCGCGCCTTCCTGCTGCGAGGCTTCCGCACCGATCGGGTTCATCTCGGTGCCGGGAAACAGCGCGATCACGGTGCGATCGAGGCCGAGCCGGTCCAGTTCGCGCCCGAGCTCCGCGTAGTGCTCGGGCGTGCCCTCGAAGATCGGGATCTCGACGCCGTCATAGCCGCAGCGTTTCAGGTCCTCGAGGATGGGCCAGTGCCGGCGTTCGACATGGGCCGTCCAGAGCAGGAGATTGAAGCCGATCTTCATTGCGGTCGTCTTTTCCAGAGCGTTTTCGAGCGAAGTCGACACCGGTTCGCGTGAAGAAAGCGCGACCCAATATGGAGCCGTCGCGGGCAAACCGTGCGGGCCGGGCACGAGGTCCGGCGCCACTGGGACAGGCCGGCGAACCGCAGGGGTCCGCCGGCCCGGTGCATCAGTTTGCCGGCGGCACCGGCGGGGCCGCACCCTGCGGCAGCGGCTCTTCCAGCCACTTCGCGACCATCTCGGGCTTGGCATCCCACGGAATCGCGTCGCCGAGATTGTCCTTGGTGATCAGCTGGCTCGGCGCGTAGTAGAACTGGCCGGGCTTAACCGATCCGTCGATGACGCCGAGCAGCAGGCGCAGCGCATGGACCGAGGCGATCGACGGCGGGTTGCTGCCGGTCAGGGTCATCTGGCCCTTCTCGATCAGCTCGACGCCATAGGGCGCGCCGTTGTTGCCGCCGATCAGGATTTCGCCGGACTTGCCGGCCCGATCGATGGCGATGGCGACGCCGACGGCCATGTCGTCATTGGCGGCGTAGATCGCCTTGACGTTCGGATGGGCCGTCAGGATCTGCGAGGCGGCGTCCATGGCCTTCTGGCGGTCCCAGTCGGCTGCCAGGTCCGCCACGGAGACAGCCTTGGAGCCTGACTTCGCGATGCCGTTCTTGAACGACTGAGCGAAGGCTTCCGCGTCGCCGCGGCCGAGCTTGCCTGTGATGGTGGCGTATTCGCCTTCCGGCAGCAGCTTGCCGATCGCCTCGCCCACGGGCTGGCCGAAATTGAAGAGGTCGATCTGCATGATGCCGGCCGAATCCGCCAGGATCGACTCGTCATAGCCGTACTGGAAGAAGATCGGCACGCCAGCCTTCTTGGCCTGCGCGATGGCGGCCTTCTCCGACGACAGCGACACGGCGTAGATCAGGATGCCGTCGACGCCCTTGGTGATCGCGTCCTGGACGTTGGCGAGTTCCTGGGTCGGGTCGTTGTTCGCCGAATAGGTGATCAGCTTGACGCCGAGCTTGTCGGCGGCGGCCTGGGCGGCGTTCATGCCGAACTGGTAGTAGGGATCCGGACCGCCGCGCATGAAGGCGATGGTCTTTTCCGCGGCCTGGGACAGGCCGGGGGCCACAAGCGCCGTTCCGAGCGCCAGTAGCG
Source organism: Kaistia sp. SLG-1 (assembly GCF_059699055.1). NCBI lineage: Bacteria > Pseudomonadati > Pseudomonadota > Alphaproteobacteria > Hyphomicrobiales > Kaistiaceae > Kaistia > Kaistia sp. SLG-1. The sequence goes on along the minus strand of NZ_AP048544.1, from coordinate 4,946,913 downwards.
CAAGGGCTCTTCTCGTGATGTTCATTCCTCGTCTCCTCCTTTGACGTAGTCCTTGGAGCGGCGTGTCGGTCAGCTCTTTTTCTGCAGAAGCACGGCCGCCGTTATGATCAATCCCAGCACGGCGCTCTGGAAGTTCGCGCCGACGCCGAGAAGGTTCATGCTGTTGCTCACCAGGCCCAGCAGCAGGACGCCGCCGAGGGTTCCGATGACGGATCCGCGCCCGCCGATCAGCGGCGTGCCGCCGATGACGACTGCCGCGATGGCGCGGAGCTCGTAGCCGGTGCCCATGCTGGGCAGGCCCGAGTCGAGGATGCCCGTCAGGATGACGCCGGCGACGCCGACGAACAGGCCGCTCAGGGCATAGAGGGCGATCTTGATGCGCCGGACCGGGATGCCCGAAAGCCGCGCCGCTTCCTCGTTGCCGCCGATGGCGAAGGCATAGCGGCCGAGCGTGGTGAAGCGCAGGATCAGGAACATCGCGAGGATCGAGACGATCATCGCGTAGACCGGCCACGGCACGCCGAGGAAATCGCCGAGGCCGAACACGTTGAACAGCGCGCCGGTGCCGTTGATCGGGCTGCCGCCCGACATCAGGATCGCGACGCCCTGCAGGAACGTCATCGTTCCGAGCGTGATGATGAAGGGCGTGGCGCGATTGGTGGCGACCAGCATGCCGTTGATGGCGCCGACGACCGTGCCGGCCACCACGCCGGCCAGGATGCCGAGCGTCACCGATCCGGTCGACATGATGGTGAGCGCCGTCGCCAGGCCCGCGACCGAGAGCGCCGCGCCGACCGAAAGGTCGAGGCCGCCGGCGATCAAGAGGATGGTCTGGCCGGAAGCGACGATGCCGAGCGCCGACACCTGGAACAGGATGTTCATCAGGTTGTTGATGGACAGGAAGCGCGGGTTGCCGATGGCGGTGATCACGACGATCAGCAGGAGCACGATCAGCAGCGTGTAGCGGCCGATGTCGAGCGTCCGGAGACCGCCTGGCTTGCGGCTTGCCGACGCGGCGGCGGTGGCGGCGGGAGAAGACATCAGTTCAGGCTCCGGGTGCTTTGAGTCTGGATGGCCGCGAGCAATTGCTGCGGATCGAGGCCGTCGGGAGACAGCTGCTGTTCGATCCGGCCGCCGCGCAGGACGAGGATCCGATCGGCCAGCGCGATCAGTTCCTCGAGGTCGGTGGAGACGAAGACGACGGTCGCGCCCTTGGCCGCGAGGCTGCGCAGATGGTCATGGATCTGCCGCTGCGATTCGACGTCGACGCCCTGGGTAGGCTCCTCCAGCACGAAGAGCTCGCCATCGGCGAAGATCGCGCGGCCGAGCAGCGCCTTGCGCTGGTTGCCGCCGCTCAGGAACCGCACCTCGCGGCTGGGCGCGCGCGGGTTGAGGTCCAGTCGCTCCGACATCTCCGTCGCGACGCCCGTCTCCTTCTGAAGCTTGAGCCAGCCCAGTTTCGACAGCGATTTGAGCGCGGCGAGCGAGATGTTCTTGGCGATCGACAGGCTCATCACGAGGCCGCGTCCGCGCATGTCCTCGGGAATGAACAGCACGCCGCGGGCGATCGCCTCGCGGACGGCGCGGGGCGCATAGGGCTGGCCGTTGAGGGTCATGTTGCCCGCGACATGGCGATGATCGAGCCCGCCGATGACGGCCGCCAGCGCATTGGCGCCGCCGCCGATCAGCCCGGTCAGGCCGATGATCTCGCCCTTGGCGACGGTCAGCGACACGTCGTCGAGTCCGGCCGCGCTCGAGACGGCATCGAGCACCAGGAACGGATCGGCCTTCGGCCGCTCGCTCCGGTGCGTCTCGACCGCGTCGAGCGTGCGGCCGACGATCATCGAGATCAGGCCGTCCTTGTCGGCGCTCCGGCCCTCGACGACGGCGACCTTGCGGCCGTTGCGGAGCACCGTGATGCGGTCGGAGATCTCCAGCACCTCATCGAGGTGATGCGACACGTAGACGATCGCCATGCCCTGTTTGGCGAGGTCGCGGATCAGGTTGAAGAGAAACTCGGCCTGCGCCTTGTTGAGCGCCGCCGTCGGCTCGTCGAGCAGCAGGACATGCGCCTTTTCGCGCACCGCCTTGGCGATTGCGACCTGCTGGCGGTCGGCGATGTCGAAATCGCCGAGGCGCTTGTCGACGGGCAAGTTGAGGCCGAGCCGGGCGAGCAGCTCAGCCGCCTGCCGCGACATCGCCTTCTCGTCGATGATGCCGAAAGCCTTGCGCGGCTCGGCGCCGAGAAAAATGTTCGCCGCGACCGTCAGGTCCAGATGCAGCTCGGGATTCTGGTAGACGATCGCGATGCCGGCGGCGCGCCCCTCGGCCGGGTTGAGGGCGGTGAAGGCCTTGCCGCCGACGACGATCCGGCCACTGTCGGGCGGCTGGGCGCCCGACAGGATCTTCATGAAGGTGGACTTGCCGGCGCCGTTCTTGCCGACCAGCCCGTGCACCTCGCCGCGCGCGACCTCGAAGTCGATATCGTCCAGCGCCCGCTGACCGAGAAAGCTCTTGGTCACGGACTGCACCTGGATGGCGAGGGGTGTTGCGGAGTTCATCGCCGCTCAGCCCTTGACCGTTTCCCAGCGGCCGGATTTGGCCGAAGCCAGCACCGCGTCGGTGACGTAGTCGGTCTTGAGCGCATCGCGGAAGCTCGGCGCGGCCGGCTTGTCCGAAGCGAGGCCGGACAGGAAATCGGCGGCCTGATGGATGAAGGAATGCTCGTAGCCGATCTGCAGCCCCGGCACCCACCAGTGGCTCATATAGGGATGGTCGCCGTCGGTGATGTGGATCGTGCGCCAGCCGCGCAGATGGCTGGCGTCGCCATGGTCGAAGAACTGCAGCCGGTGCAGGTCGTGCAGATCCCAGGCAATCGAACCCTTCTCGCCGTTGATCTCGAGCGTGTAGAGCGCCTTGTGGCCACGGGCGTAGCGGGTCGCCTCGAAGGTCGCGAGCGAGCCGTTGCCGAAGCGGGCCAGGAAGGCGCTGGCGTCGTCGATCTTGACCTCTTCGACCTTGCCGCTGACGGCGTGCGAGCGCTGCTTGACGAAGGTCTCGGTCGCCGCCGTCACGCTGTCGATGCCGCCGTTCAGCCAGAGCGCGGTGTCGATGCAGTGGGCGAGCAGATCGCCGGTGACGCCGCTGCCGGCGACGCTGGCGTCGAGACGCCAGGTGCCCATGCCGCCCTGCGGCACGTCGGCCGAGATGGTCCAGTCCTGCAGGAACTTTGCCCGGTAGTGGAAGATGCGGCCGAGCCGGCCCTCGTCGATCATCTGCTTGGCGAGCGTCACCGCCGGCACGCGGCGGTAGTTGTACCAGACCATGTTGGCGACGCCGGCCGCCTCGACGGCAGCGACCATCTTCTCGGCCTCGGCGGCGTTGCGGCCGAGCGGCTTCTCGCACATCACCATCTTGCCGGCCTCTGCCGCCGCGATGGCGATCTCGGCATGGGTGTCGTTCGGGCTGGCGATATCGATCAGGTCGATATCTTTCCGCTCGATCAGCTTGCGCCAGTCGCTCTCGGAGCTCTCATAGCCCCAGTTCTCGGCGAAATCGGCGGCGCCCTTGGCGTTGCGCGTCGCGATTGCCTTCAGGACGGGCTCGTAGTCGTTGTTGAAGAACTGGCCGACCTGACGGAAGGCGTTGGAATGGGTGCGGCCCATGAAGCCGGCGCCGACCAGGCCGATATTGAGTTTTTTCTTGGTCATTTTCGAAGGATCCCCGGAACCGTTATTCGCGCCAGCCATGGGCGTCGCGCACCTTGATCATCGCGCCCAGAACGTCGTTCCAGGTCTGCTGCGCCGTCATCACGGAATTCGGGAACATGCAGCCGTCCCAGGCGATGTGGCGCATCTTGCGGGTCGGGTTGCCGCTGTCGTCGCGCAGCCAGTAGCCGGCGTGCTTGGTGACATCGAGCTTGCCGTTCGGGTCGGTGACCTGGACGTGGCGGCCGGTCTTCTCGTGGTCGCCGGAACCGAAGACGGTGCCGTCGTTCTGGGCGACGTGGAAATCGTAGGTCCAGGGGCGGAGCGCGTCGGCGACCTTCTTGTAGGCCGCGTCGAGGACGGAGCGGTCCTGCCAGTCATAGCCCTCGGGCAGCAGGCGATCCTGCTCGGCGTTATAGCCGAGCGTGAACAGCATCGAATGCGCCATGTCGGCCTGGTAGCCGACGACGCCCGGCATGCCGACCTCTTCGAGCAGGCGGACATTCTCGCGCCAGGACTGCATGCCGCCCCAGCAGATCTCGCCCTCGGCGACGAGGAACTCGCCATGATCCTGCGCCGCCTTGCCGGCCTCGCGGAAGGTCTCGGCGATGATCTTGGTGTTGCCGGCCGGGTCCTTGTCCCAGTCGCCGACGCCGGTCGAGGAATCGATGCGGATGCCGCCGGTCGGGCGGATGCCGAGCTCGCGCATCTGCTCGCCGATCTGGGCCGCCTTGCGCACCTGCGAGACGAAGCGCTTGCGCTCGTCGGCCGAGCCCATGGCGGAGCCGCCGCCGGCGCCCGCCCAGATCGGCGCCACGAAGGAGCCGACCTTCAGGCCGTAGCCCGCGATATGGTCGACCATGCGCTTGACCTGGTCGCGGTCACTGTCGATCGAGAGATGCGGATCGGCGAGCCAGAGATCGATGCCGTCGAACTTCTGTCCATCGACTTCCGCCTTGGCGGTCAGTTCCAGCAGCGTGTCCAATGGAATGATGGGCTCGCCACCTTCCCCGCCCTTGCCGACGACGCCGGGCCATGCCGCGTTGTGCAGCTTTGGAAAGTTGTTCTGATCCGCCACGTGTTCTTCCTCCCTCTCGGGCCCGCCGGCTCCTGGCGACGGGTCCCTCCTGCATGCCGGCGCGGCGACGCGTTCTTTTCAGGCGCACGCTCCCGCCGGCAGTCCATGCGGACTCCGTTCCGGTTGTCGCCACGTCGCGAGATCGCCTCCCCAGCGCGCTCCGGCCGCTACCTCGGTTGACCGGAACGCAACGGCACTGTCTGTTATATTAGTGTAACGTGTCAAGTCGGCTTCAACGCCAAGTTGGACGTGAGGCCGGAGATTCTGATTCATGACCGCCACGGTAGGGGTTTCTCACCCACATCCTTGATAAGGATCGGTTTCTTGAGGTACACCTCAGAAATGCGGATGCCATAGGATCCCGGCCTCCGAGAGGGGCCGGCTTGCGGGGATCTGGGATACTATTATAACAGTGACGTAAGGGGCGTGCCGAGAACGGCGCGCCGGGGCGGAGCCGGCCCGCGTCACGGGATGCGGGCGGTTCCCGCGAGAAGGGTGTCAGCGGGTGGCCGAAGCGGCGTTACTGCAGTTGCAACTGGTCAACCTGGATCGCAAGTCGCCTCTGCGCGACCAGATCTACCAGGTCATCCGCACGCTGATCGTCATCGGACAGCTGCGTCCGGGCCAGTCGGTCAACGAGGTCGAGATCGCCGAGCAGCTCGGCGTCTCGCGCACGCCTGTCCGCGAGGCGGTCAAGCGCCTGAGCGACGAGGGCCTGATCAATGTCTATGCGCAGACGGGGACGTTCGTCGCGACGATCTCGCGCGATGCGCTCGAGGAGGCCTATGTGATCCGCAGCGCGCTCGAGGTCGAGAGCGTGCGCCGCGCGGCGTCGAAGATCACCGCGCGCCATATCGAGGCGCTCGAGGACATCATCGGCCAGCACCAGACCGCCATCGGCCGCAAGCGCTACACCGACGCCATCCGTCTCGACGACGATTTTCATCGCTCGATCGCCGAGGTCAACCATTTCTCGATGCTGTGGCGGGCGGTCGATATCTCCAAGGCGCAGATGGATCGCGGGCGGTATCTGGCGCTGCCGCGACCCGGCTCGGGCGCGACGACCATCGCCCAGCACCAGGCGATCCTGACGGCGCTCGCCGCCAAGGACGAGCAGCGGGCGATGGAGGCCATGCGCGAGCATCTCGATACCTCGTTGCGCAACACGCTGAGCCTTCTGGCCGAATCCCTCGAACCTTCCGAAACGTAGCCGCTGCGGCGTCGGACCCTAGGGCTTCGGTTCGGCCGGGGCGGGGCCGAGGTTGATCCCGCGCAGGGCAGGGGCCGAGCCGACGCCCATGTTTTTCACGATCTGCAGCGCCTGCACCATGGTCAGGTTGAGCGGGCGCACGCATTCGGCCGGCATATAGAGGATGTTGCCGGACATCGGCGTCGGCGCCTGCGGCAGGAATACTGCCAGCCAGCCGCCTTCGAGCGGTTCGAGCCGGTAGCCGATCTGCCAACCTTCCTCGACCTTGACCAGCACCGGCGTCATCCCCTCGGAGCCTTCGACATGGGCGAGGCCCTCGGCCATGCTCTTCATCAGCCGATATTGCGGCAGGCCCCCGAGCAGCGAGGTTTCCAGCCAATCGCGCAGCTGCAGGCCGGTTCGGGTCCGCGCGATAAGGCCGGCCGCGAGGCAGAAGAGCGCAAGGATCAGGATCGTCAGCAGCGGGATGAGGCCGAAGCCGCGCGGAATGACCGTTTCGGGCACGAGCTTCGATATCGGGTCGGCCAGCTTCTGGCCCAGCGTCATGGCGTGGCGAAAGGCGATCGAGAGCAGCGCCACGGGCAGGAGGAACAGCAGGCCGCCGAGCAATGTCGCCTTCAGGAACCCCAGGGGCGATATGTCGATGCGGCGTCCAGGCGACTTCATGCGGCTTCCTCGTCGGGCTGCGAGCGCCCGTCCGGTTGCCGGCCGGCCCGCCGATCAGGGGCAATTTCTTGCTGAATGGCGGCGGAACGCCCTCGGGCCGTCGGGCGCCTTAAGGGCGCCCGACCGCTGCCGCGTTCACGGCTTGACGGGATCCCAGTCGGGACCCGGATTGAAGCGCCGGACCACCGGCGCGACGGTGTCGGTCGACGGGCCGAGATTGCGCTCGTAGACATTGCCGCGCTGGTCGCAGAGGAACGTCATGATGCCCGTCTCGCCCCACTTCTCCGGATAGGCGAGTAGCGCGAAGCCGGCGAGCAGGCGGCCGTTGACCAGATAGTCGTAGGCGCCGCCCGGCGCGTCGGGGCCCTGGCGGGTCAGGATATGATAGCGATAGCCGTGATAGGAGCGCGGCGCCGTCGGGTCGTCGCTGGTGCGGACCGCCGCCGCCACGATCCGGTCGCCGAGCGGGCTGTGGTCGGTCGGCGTCGCCGGTTCCCAATAGAGGCCGTCATGCCGGCCCTCGGTGCTGACGAGCTTGCGGGCGAACTGCTGCACCGGTTCGTCGTCATGGAGCGTCCGGAAATACTCGTTCTGCGCGGCGACATAATCTTCGCAGGCGCCGATCGCCACGAGCTCGTTCTGGCCGATCGTCAGATCGGTGATCTGCTGCTTGCCGAGCTTGATGTCGAAGGCCCAGCCGGTGCCGCTCGGCCTGAGCGGGATCGGGAACGGCCATTGGTCGGTGCCGTAGACGAGGATCTTCTCGCCGTTCTGGCCGTCGACGACGCTGCTGCCCTTGCTCGCCAGCTCCAGAAAGTCGGCCAGCCGCTCGCTGTCGACGTCCGGATCTCCGGAGGCGATCAGGTCCTTGCCGCCGGGACCGAAGATCTTGTCGAGCGTGCCCTCTTTCGGGGCCTTCGCCGCGTCGACCAGCGCGGTCGATGCGGCTTCCGGCGAGGGAAAGACTTCCTGCGCGCCGGCGGACTGGACGAAGGCGCCGAGGCTGCTCACGAGCAGGACGCCGAGCACGGATGCGGTGATCCTGGATGCGGTGATCTTGTGCATGTTTGCTCTCCTCAGCGCCGTCCGCCGCGTCCGCCACCACCACCGCCGCCGCGGTGCATCTGCCGTCCGCCGCCGCCACCGCCGCGTCCCATCTGGGGCCGTCCGCCGCCGCCGTGATACATCTGCTGCGGACGCCCGCCGCCCCGGTTCATCTGCGGGGGCCGTCCGCCGGAGGGCCTGGACACCGATTGCCGGCTCTGCGCGCCTCGGTTCGAGACCGCCTTGGATCCCTTGCCGCCCATCTTGGAATTGCTGAAGGCGGTGTCCTTCGCCGGGCGTTTCGCCGCTGCCTTCTTGGCGCCGCCGCCGGGCTTCTGGCCCTTGTTGGCGGTCGCAGGCCGGTTGCCGGCTGTCGGACGATTGCCGGCGTTCGGGCGGTTACCGGCGTTGGGCCGATCGCCGATCTCCGGCCGGTTGCCCGCATTCGGGCGCTCGACGCCGGGGCGGTTCCCTGCGTTTGGCCGATTGCCGGCGCCCGGCCGGTTGCCGGCGCCGGGTGCGCCGGGGCGGTTGCCGATATTCGGCTTGGTCCCTTGACCCGGACGGTAGCGGTCGCCATCCGGCCGCCACGGCCGCGTGCCGCCGCCGATGTCGATCCGGTCGCCGCCACCGATATTGATATCGTTGCCGATGTTGATGTTGCCGCCGCCCGGACGATAGCCGGGGTATCCCGGCCAGCGCGGCGGATAGACCCAGCCGCGGCCCCAGTCCCAGATATTGTCGATGGCGATGCCGACGGCGATGCCGGCGCCGAAGCCGATGATGCCGGCCGCGTAGGCGTCGCCGGTGTCGTAATAGACGGTCTGGGGATCATAGGTCGGCACGTAGATCACGCCGGGATCCGCCGGCTCGATCGCGACATAGCTGGTGCCGCCCTGGTCCTGGACGGTGACCTTCTGCTGCTTGTTGGTCTTGAGCGATCCGGCCTTCTGCGCCTCGCGGCGCAGGTCCTGGATTACCGTCGCGACATCGTCCGGCTGGTTGACGAAGGCGTCGCCGAGGTCGGTCGTCATGTCGAGGTCGGCGTTCAGCTTGGCGATGATGTCGGGAAAGCGAACCAGTGCCTTGACCGTCGGATCCCAGTTTTGCGTGTCGGCGCCGGAAAAGTCGCCCTTGGCGACGGCCGACTTGTTCTTGTCGATCCAGCGCGACGCCTGGACGATGTCGACGGGATAGGCGCATGCCGGCAGGAGCTGCGCCAGCAGCGCGTCAGGATAGAGCGCGAAGGGCGCCAGCAGCTTTCTGAGCTCCTCCTGCGTGAAGGCGTCGTCCGTCGCCTGCTGCGCGGTGGAATCGGCCGGCGCGGGCGTGGCCGCTGCCGGCGCGGTCGCGGCGGGCGCCGCGGCGTCTGCCGGCGGCGGGGCCTGTGCGGCGGGCTGCTCCTGCGCCCGGGCGGAAATCATGTTTGTGGCGAGGGAGGTCGCCGCGACGAAGACGAGCCCCATAAATCGAAAGCCGGCGCCTTTTGACGAACCAAGCATTTCTATCCCCTTAGGGTTCAGACGCGAGGGTTGGATCTTAGCCAACGCTACGGCATCTGACAATTTTCTTCGTGATCGATTCGTTTCTTTATTTAACGAATGCTTGGGTGCCGCGCAGCGGTACCTTTTCCGCCCCTTTGGTGCGGCGGAGGGGGGCTTTTCGCTGCCGCCACGCGGCGCCGGGCTCGGGCGGCGGCCGACGTATTTCGTAACGCAATCTTCAGCAACGGCCGTGATATCTGGTTAACCAAGCGCGCGGGGAGGTTGTTGTCGTCCCGGCTGCGTTGTCGATTGCGCGTTCCGGAGTACCCCTGTCTTGATTCGAAATCTGGCTGCCAGCGCATTGGCTGGCTCCCTCGCCCTGCCTTTCGCCTTCTCGTCCGCGATAGCTGCCGACGCCGCTCCCAAGCGGAACGACGGTGTCGACCTCGTCATCGAGCTCGGCGTCGGCGGCCAGGTGCAGCCGCGCTATCCCGGCGCGCGGGACCTGCTCTTCGCGCCCTATCCGATCGTCTCGATGTCCTATCTGCGCCTGCCCGGCCTGTTCGAGCTCGGCGGCGGGCCGAAGACGGCCTTCACCATCGGGCCGTCCTTCCGCGTGATCGGCAAGCGCGATCCGGGCGACGAGCCGGGCCTCGCGGGGACGCGCAAGCTCGATCCGACTTATGAGGCGGGCATCAAGGCCGCTTACGAGTTCAATTTCGATCCCGTCTATGGCGCCGAAGTGATCGGCGAGGTGCGCGGCGCCTTCGGCGAGGCGAGCGGCGTGGTCGGCACCGTCGGCGCCGACGTCATCGCCCGGCCGATCAAGACGCTGGAGCTTCGATTGGGGCCACGCGCCAATCTCGCCTCCAGCGACTATATGGGCACCTATTTCTCGGTGACGCCGGGCGAGAGCGTCGCCAGCGGCGGGCATCTCGACGCCTTTGACGCCGGCGGCGGCCTCTATTCGGTCGGCCTCAAGGCGTCGGCGCGTTACGAGTTCAAGCCGACTTGGTTCCTGAACGCCAATGCCGGCTACGAGCGCTTCGTCGGCGACGCCCGGAATTCGCCGATCGTGGCGACGGCCGGCAACGAGAACCAGTTCACCTTCGGCGTCGGCCTGTCGAAGCAGTTCTCGCTCGACCTGTTCCGCGACTGAGCCCGGTCTGCGGCCTTGAACGGGCCGGGGCGGCGCGCTAGCCTCGGTCCGTCGAAAAAGGAAAGGCCGGTGCGGTTGGCCCGGCCCCCGGACACGGGTCCTGTCCGGCGCGCGGAACGCGTTCCAGCGCCGAGTCCCAAGACTTTCAACGCTCTGGCACGGTGCCGGGGCGAACGAAAGGGAATGGGAACATGCAACAGCAGCTTTCGGTCATCACGCTCGGCATCGCCGATCTCGCGCGCTCGAAGACGTTCTATCGCGACGGCTTCGGCTGGACGCCGATATTCGAGAACCACGAGATCGTCTTCTACCAGATGAACGGCTTCGTGCTTGGAACCTGGCTTCAGGCGGCGATGGAGGCGGACATGCAGCGCGACGGGCTGCGCCGGCCGGGCGCCTTCACGCTCGCCCACAACGTTGGGAGTCAGGAGGCTGTCCAGCCTCTGATCGACCGGCTCGCCGCCGCCGGCGGCAGGATGCTGCGGGCCGCCGATGCGCCGCCGCATGGCGGCTTGCGCGGCTATGTTGCCGATCCCGACGACCATGTCTGGGAGATCGCCTGGAACCCGGGCTTTGCGATCGACGCGCAGGGCCTCGTTACCTTCGGTCTCTAGGCTCCGACCGCTTGACAGGCGCGGCGCGCGCCTGCTCGGATCGCAATCGGGAGGCGCATGGCGGTGATGAACCGCCGCCATGCCAACCGGCCATATCGGCCGGAACGACAATCGAGGGAGAGAGACTATGACGATACGCAGGGGCGCCCTGGTCGGGTGCGGGTTCTTTGCGCGCAATCACCTGAATGCGTGGCGGGAGCTCGGCGACCGCGCCCGCATCGTCGCCGTCTGCGATATGGACCGTGCGAAGGCGGAGCAGGCTGCGGCGGATTTCGGCATTCCGGCCTTCTATGACGATTTCGAGCGTATGCTGGCGGAGGAGAAGCCGGATTTCGTCGACATCGTCACCACCGCCCCGTCGCATCGCAAGCTGGTCGAGGCCTGCGCCGCGCATGGCGTCGCCGCCATCGTGCAGAAGCCGCTGGCGCCCGACTGGGAGGATGGCTGCGCGCTGGTCGACGCCATGGACAAGGCGGGCCGGCCGCTGATGGTGCACGAGAATTTCCGCTTCCAGGCGCCGCTGCTGCGCGCCGCCGAGATCGCCCGCTCGGGCGTGCTGGGCGAGCCGACCTGGGGCCGGTTCTCCTTCCGCACCGGCTATGACATCTACCGGGGGCAGCCCTATCTCGCCGAGGTCGAGCGCTTCGTGCTGCTCGATATCGGCGTGCATGTGCTCGACGTCGCCCGCGTCTTTATGGGCGAGGCGGAGAGCGTCTATTGCCTGGGTCAGTCGATCAAGGAAGGCATCCAGGGCGAGGACCAGGCGACGGTGTTGATGCGCCACGCCAATGGCGCCGTCAGCGTCTCCGAAGGCAGCTATGCCAGCCGCCAGGAGCCGGACCTCTTCCCACAGACCCTGATCCATTTCGAGGGAACCAAGGGTTCGATCCGGGTCGAGGCCGATTGCCGCTTGGTCGTCACCTCGCCGGAAGGCAACTTCATCGAAATCGCCAAGCCGAAGCCGCTTTCCTGGGGCGGCGAGCCGTGGCTGCTGATTCAGGACAGCGTCGTCTCGACCCAGCGCCACTGGCTGGATTCGCTCGACGCCGGCATGGCGCCGGCGACCTCCGGCCACGATAATCTCAGCACCTTCGCCCTCGTCGAGGCGGCCTACAAGTCGATCGAGACGGGCGGACCGGTCAAGCCGGAGGCGTTCGCGGCGGTGCCGGCATAACGCTTTCGGCTGTTCAGGGCGTCGCTTGTTCTAAGGGAACGAGCGACGTCCGGAATTCCATTTCTTGGAAGTCCCGCTCAATCGGTCGATCATCGTCGCATGGCGTGAGTGGAGATTTTCGGCATGGCCAGCACGACGAACAGACCGGCTTCGACGGCACCGAGCGGTTGCGGAACCTGCCGGAACTGCAGCTCGCTGTTCTGGGGCATCGGCGCTGGCCTCGGCCTTCGCTGCGTCAGCGAGGCCAACAAGGGGAGGGAGGCCGGCTGAGCCTCCGCCCACCTCCGCCGTCATCCTCGTGCAGGCGAGGATCCATCCAGCAAGGTTTTCGAGCGTTGATATCGCCACGTGGCCTCGGCTACTGCGGCAGGTCCGCTACCCCTCCCCGAAAATGCGAAGGGCATTTTCGACCCTCCCTCAAGGGGAGGGTTCAAGCAGGGCTAGATCCTGGAGATGAGATGCCGACTTTCCTTGAACCCTCCCCTTGAGGGAGGGTCAAAACCGGCGGAGCCGGTTTTGGGGAGGGGTCGCTTGGGTTGCCCGATCGACCGGCCGACAGCCCTCAGCTCACCAGCAGGGCGTCGTCGTCGAGGGTTTCGCCGCCGCGCGCCTTGCGGAACATCTCGATCAGGTCCTCGATCGTCAAATTCTTGCGGCTCTCGCCGACCACGTCGAGGATCACCTTGCCGCCATGCAGCATGACGGTACGGGTGCCGTAGTCGAGCGCCTGGCGCATCGAATGCGTCACCATCAGCGTTGTCAGCTTGTGCTTCTCGACCAGCGACTGGGTCAGCTCCATGACGAATTCGGCCATGCCCGGATCGAGCGCCGCCGTGTGCTCGTCGAGCAGCAGCACCTCGCTGCGGGCGAGCGTCGCCATCACCAGCGACAGCGCCTGGCGCTGGCCGCCGGACAGGAGGTCCATCCGGTCGTCCATGCGGTTTTCGAGGCCGAGCTTCAGTTCGGCGACGCGCGAGCGGAATTCTTCCCGCCGGTTGCTGCCGATGGCGAGGCCGAAGCCGCGACGGCTGCCGCGCGCGGCGGCGAGCGCCAGGTTTTCCTGGATCGTCAGCGCGCCGCAGCTGCCGGTAAGCGGATCCTGGAAGACGCGGGCGACATATTTCGCGCGGTCGGCGGTGGCGATCTTGGTGACGTCGCGGCCGCCGATGACGACCCGGCCGGCCGTCGGTATGACGTCGCCGGCGAGCACGCCCAGCATGGTCGACTTGCCGGCGCCGTTCGAGCCGATCACGGTGACGAACGAGCCCGTCTCGATCTTGAGGTCGAGGCCCGAAAGCGCCTGCTTCTCGAGCGGCGTGCCGCGTCCGAAGACGACGGAGAGGTTGGAAAGCTCGATCATGCCGCGGCCCTCCCGCGACGAAGGCGCGGCAGCACGAGGGCGGCGGCGACGAGGACGGCGGTGACGAGGTTGAGGTCAGACGCCTTGAGGCCCAGCACGTCACTGGAGAGCGCCAGCTGGATGGCGATGCGGTAGAGCACGGAGCCGACGACGCAGCCGATCAGTGCCCAGATGATCAGGCGCGAGTGGAACAGCGTCTCGCCGATGATCACCGCCGCGAGGCCGACGACGATAGTGCCGACGCCCGAGGTGACGTCGGCGAAGCCGTTGGTCTGGGCGAACAGCGAGCCGCCGAGCGCCACGAGCGCGTTGGAGAGCGCCATGCCGAGATAGATGTGCAGGCTGGTGTTGACGCCCTGGGCGCGCGCCATGCGCGGGTTGGCGCCGGTCGCCCGCATGGCGAGGCCGAGGTCGCTGGCGAGGAAGCGCCAGACCAGGAACACCGCGATGATGACGAGGACGCCGACGAAGAGCGGCCGCACGTAGAATTCGGAGAGGCCGTGGCCGTAAAACGGCGTCAGCATCGTGTCCTGGTTGATCAGGGCGACGTTCGGCTTGCCCATGACGCGCAGATTGACCGAGAACAGCGCGATCATCGTCAGGATCGAGGCGAGCAGGTTCAGGATGCGGAACTTGACGTTCAGCGTCGCGGTGACGAGGCCGGCGACGGCGCCGGCCGCCATGGCGACGGCGGTGGCGAGCCAGGGGTTCCAGCCGGCGATGATCAGCACGGCGGCGACGGCGGCACCCAGCGGGAACGAGCCGTCGACGGTCAGGTCCGGGAAATCGAGGATGCGAAAGGCGAGATAGACGCCGATCGCCACGAAGGCGAAGACGAGGCCGAGTTCAACCGCGCCGAGGAAGGCAATTTGGCTCACGAAAGCGGCCTCTCCGATGGAGCCCGCCCCGCGCGGCGCGGGTCGGGCTCGTCCGTTTCAACGGAACCGCGGGCGATCTCTGCCACCCGTCGTTCCGCCCTGAAGAAAGGCCCGGCGCTGGGCCGGGCCATTCCTGATTACTTGATGACCTTGGTCGCGCGATCAACGACCGTCTTCGGCAGTTCCAGGCCGATCTTTTCGGCGGCGCCCGGATTGATCACGAGGTCGGTGCCGGCGGCGACGTTGATGTCGATGTCGCCGGGCTTCTCGCCGTTCAGGATGCGGACGACGATGGCGCCGGTCTGCTTGCCGACGTCATAGTAGTTGAAGCCGAGCGCCGCGACGGCGCCGCGCGAGACCGAGTCGGTGTCGGCGGTGAAGAGCGGCAGCTTGCTCTCGACGGCGACGGTGACGGCCGATTCCAGCGCCGAGACGATGGTGTTGTCGGTCGGCACGTAGATCGCGTCGACGCGGCCGGCGAGCGCGCGGGCGGCGTTCTGAACTTCCGACGAGCGGGTGGCGGGCGACTCGACCACGGCGATGCCCTGCTCGCCGCCGAACTTCTTCAGAAGTTCGACCAGCGTGACCGAGTTGGTCTCGCCGGGGTTGAACAGCACGCCGATGGTCTTCACCGACGGCAGGATTTCCTTGATCAGCGCGACGTGATCGGCAACCGGCGACAGGTCGGAAAGGCCGGTGACGTTGCCGCCCGGCTTCTGCAGCTGCTTGACGAGCTGCGCACCGACCGGGTCGGTGACGGCCGAGAAGACGACCGGGATGTCGCGCGTGCCGGAGACGACGGCCTGGGCCGACGGCGTCGAGATCGGCACGATCACGTCCGGGCCGTTGCCGATGAACTGGCGGGCGATCTGCGCGGCGGTGCCGGGATTGCCCTGCGCCGACTCGTAATTGAAGGTCAGGTTCTCGCCGACCTTGAAGCCGGCCTCGCCGAGCGCGTCCTTGACGCCGTCACGAACCGCGTCCAGCGCCGGATGCTCGACGATGGCGGTGACGTCGACGGTGACGTCGCGCGCGAGGGCAGGCTGGACGAAAGCGAGGGTCGCGATCGCGGCGGCAGTCAGGAACTTCATCAGATGGCCCCCCTTAGTGGCTTTGGAATTTGTTTGTTCGGTCAAAAGGTGAAACCAGCCCTCGGCGGAGAAGTCAACATCGATGCCGGTTAGCCAAGTAGAGGCGGGGCGATGGCCGCCTCAGCGAAGCGATTTCTGGCCTCCCGCGGCGGTGATCACGCCGACGATGATGAGGCCGGTCAGAAGCAGGCGGACGCCGGCGCTGACGCCGAAGGTGTTCAGCATGGTGAGGAGCAGGACGAGGAAGAGCGCCGCGCCCCAGATGCCCGGAACATTGGCCTTGCCGCCGGCAACCGAGGTGCCGCCGATGACCACGACCGCGATCGAGCTCAGGAGGTATTCGTTGCCGATATCGACGCTGGCGCCGCGGAAATAGCCGGCGAGCAGGGCGCCGTTGATGCCGCCGAGCGCGCCGGACAGCGTGTAGGTGAAGAAGCGGATGCGCTCGACCGGGATGCCGGCGAGCATGGCGGCGCGCATGTTCTGGCCGATCGCCAGCACCGAGCGGCCATAGACCATCCGTTGCAGCGCGATGCCGGCGAGGAAGGCGAAGATGGCACCGCCGATGGCGAGGATCGGCACGCCGAAGATTTGGATGTTGGTGAAATCGGCGAAGGCCGGCGGCGGCTTGATCTGCAGGCCGCGGCCATAGGCGATGTCGATCGATAGTACGATGAAGCTCGACGACAGGGTGGCGATGATCGGCGGTATGCGCAGCGCCCGGATCAGCAGGTAGTTGAAGGCGCCGACCGCCATGCCGCTCGCCAGCGCCGCGACGAGGCCGACCGCGATCATCGAATTGCTGCCGCCCATCACCTTCATGGCGACGGCGCTGGCGAGGCCGATATTCGCCGGCAGCGACAGGTCGACATTGCCGGGGCCGAGCGTGATGACGAACATCTGGCCGATACCGACGATCACCATGAAGACGGCGAGCGACAGCGCCGCCGTGATCATGCCGCCGGCGCCATAGCCGCCGGTAAAGGTGATGGCGGCGAGCCAGACGGCGAGGGCGCCGATATAGGACCAGATCCAGGGGCGGCCGAGAAGGGTTCGGATCGCACTCACCGGTCGCCCTCCCGGCGGCTGATCAGGGCGCGCGCGGCCAGCACGATGATCAGGATGGCGCCGTTCGCCGCCACCTGCCAGTCCGGCGGGATGTGCATGAAGGTGAGGAGCGGCGAGGCGGCGAGCGCCAGCGTCAGCGCGCCGATGACGGCGCCGATCGGCGAGACGCGGCCGCCGACGAACTCGCCGCCGCCCAGGATCACGCCGGCGATCGCCAGCAGCGTGTAGCCATTGCCGAGATTGGCGTCGGCCGAGGTGGTAATGCCGACCAGCGCCATGCCGGACAGCACGCCGAACAGGCCGGTGAGCGCGAACATCGTCACCTTGGTCTTGAGGATCGACCAGCCGGCGCGATGGATCGCCAGCGGGTTGCCGCCGGTGCCGCGCAAGACGGCGCCATAGGAGGTCCGCATCAGACCGAAATGCACGACCAGGCCGATGACGATGGCGGCGACGATCGGGAACGGCACGAAGGGCGGCTTCAGGCTCATGAAAGCCTGCAGCCAGTCCGGCGCCTTGCCGCCCGGTTTCGGCAGCAGCAGGATCGCCAGCCCCTGCCAGACGAAGCTCATGCCGAGCGTCACGACGATCGACGGCAGGTTCCTGAGATGGATCAGCGCGCCGAGCGCCGCGTAGACGCCGATCGAGCCGAGCAGGACGAGGATGCCGAGAAGCGGCGTCTCGCGCAGCCAGGTGGCGGTGACGCAGGCGACGAAGCCGACGAAGGTGCCGATCGAAAGATCCAGCTCGTTCACCGTGATGACGAACATCTGCGCGATGGTGGCGAGCGCGATCGGGATCGCCAGGTTCAGCATCAGCGAGAAGCCGAAATAGCTGATCGCCCGCGGGTTCAGATACGCGATAGCGATCAGGATCAGCGTCATCGACAGCGCCGGCAGCAGCGCGCGGAGCAGCCGGGCGAAGGCGGGCGAGCGGAAGCCGGTGCGGGCGAGGGGCTCGGCGGATGCGGCGGCGGTCACGAGGCGATCCCCCGGGCAGCGGCCCCCGCGGCATCCTCGAAGGAGGACTGGATGACCTTCTCCTCGGTCAGGTCGCTATGGGCGAGGTCGGCGACGATGCGGCCGTTGCGGAAGACATAGACGTGGTCGCAATGGCCGAGCTCGTCCATCTCCGTCGTGTACCAGAGGAAGGTACGGCCCCGGCGCGCCTCGGCCCGGATGAGGTCGTAGACCTCGAGCTTGGTGCCGATGTCGACGCCGCGCATCGGATCGTCCATCAGGATGATGCGGGCATCGGAGCCGAGCGCGCGGGCGAACAGCACCTTCTGCTGGTTGCCGCCCGAGAGCGACAGGATGTTGTTGTCGAGATCCGGCGTGCGGATGCCGATCTTCTGCTGCCAGGCGCGGGCGAGCGCCTGTTCGCGCTCGGCCGACAGCAGCCAGCCGCGCTTGAGGCCGGCGAGCGAGCGGATGCCGATATTCTGCGCGATCGACCAGAGCGGGAAGATGCCGTCGGTCTGGCGGTCGCCCGCGACCAGCGCGACCGGCGCGTCGATCTCGACGCCGGGCCGGTGATGGGTCGAGGCGGCGTAGATGTCGAGTAGCAGGCGGGTCTGGCCATGCCCGGCAAGGCCGGCGAGGCCGATGATCTCGCCCTCATGGGCAACGAGCTCGGCGGAGTCCTGCTGGTGGCGCGGCCGGGCGCGAACCTTGACCGCCGTCTCGCCGCGCGTCCTGGCTTCCATGGCGGTGTCGCCGTTGCGGGGATGGGCGCCGCCCATGGTGGCGACCAGCCGGTCGCGATCGAAGGCCGAGGCCATGTCGCTCGCCACGACGCGGCCGTCGCGCATGACGACGATGCGGTCCGAGGTCGAAAGGACCTCGCCCAGTACATGCGAGATCAGGATCGTGCTGATGCCCGCATCGCGCGCCCGCCCGACAAAGGCGAGCAGCTGGCCGGCGGTGTGCGCGTCCAGCGACGACGTCGGCTCGTCGAGGATGACCAGCCGCAGCGGATCCTCGGTGACGGTGAAGGCGCGCGCCACCTCGACCATCTGGCGCTGGCCGATCACCAGGTCGCCGACGACGTCGGACGGGTCGATGCCGTGGCCGGGAAAGATCTCGTCCAGCTTGGCGCGGATCAGCGCCGTCGAGCGCTGGCGCCAGCCGGCGCCCTTGAGCGCCGCATGGCTGATGCGCGTGTTCTCGGTCACCGTCAGGTTCGGGCAGAGCGACAGCTCCTGGAACACGCAGCGTATGCCGAGTTTTTGCGCCCGCGCGACGGAGTAGGCGACCTCAACCGTCCCTTCGACGGTGATCGTACCGCGGTCGGGCGTGCCGGTTCCGGCCAGGATATGCATTAGCGTCGACTTGCCGGCGCCGTTGTGGCCGACCAGCCCGACGCATTCGCCGGCGCGGACCGACAGATCGACGCCGTCGAGGGCCCGGACGGCGCCGAAATGCCTTTCGACGCCGTCGAGCTTCACGATGACAGGGCTACCCTCGGACATTCCAACCCGCATTCGATTCCATGGCAGGAGGGCAGCTGGAGCCTTTCGCCGCTTCCTCGAAACGGGGAAAGGCTCTACCGCTTGGCCGGGTCGCGACTTCTTCCCGCGAACCGCCACACTTCGCTCGAAAACGCTCGCGCGCGGCCTACTTGATGTTCGCCTTGATGGCTTCGATCGCGTCGGCCTGGGTGTATTCATGCGTGGCGACGCCGCCTTCCTGAATGTTCGGCAGGGCCGCCTCGAAGTCCTCCTGCGTGAAGGCGAGATAGGGCACCAGAAGGTCGTGCGGGATGTCCTTGCGGCCGTCGAGCACCTGCTGGGCGACCCAGAAGGCGAGCGAGGAGACGCCCGGCGCGATCGAGGACGACCAGGTCTGGTAGCCGTCCTTGGCCTTCTGTTCCTTCCACCAGGCGAGCTCGTCCTGGCGGTTGCCGAGGATGATGGTCGGGCGCGGCTTGCCGGCGGCGGCGAAGGCCTGCGCCGCGCCATAGCCGTCGCCGCCCTGGTCGACGATGCCGACGATCTCGGGCAGCGAGGGCAGCACGGTGGCGACCGCCTTCTGCGCCGTCGTCTGGTCCCAGTTGCCGGTGACCGAGTTGACGATCTTGAACTGCGGGTTGGCGGCGACGCCTTCGAGGATGCCGGCGTGGATCGCCTCGTCGATCGAGGTGCCGGCGAGGCCGCGGATCTCGAGCAGATTGCCGCCCTTCGGCTGGAACTTCGCCATCTGGGCGACCTGTTCCTTGCCCATCGCCTTGAAGTCGACGACGACGCGATAGGCGCAGGGCTCGGTGACGATGCCGTCGAAGGAGACGACGACGATGCCGGCGTCGCAGGCCTGCTTGACGGCGCCGTTCAGCGCGTCCGGCGAGCCGGCATTGATGACGATGGCGTCATAGCCCTGCAGGATCAGGTTCTGGATCTGCGCCGCCTGGGTCGGCACTTCCTGGTCGGCGGTGGTGAAGACGTCGGATGCGGCGACGATGCCGTCGGCGACCGCCTTCTTGGTGATGATGTCGTAGCTCTTCAGCATCGCCTGACGCCAGGAATTGCCGGCGTAGTTGTTGGAGAAGGCGATCTTCTTGGATGACGTATCGGCATAAGCGGTGCCGGCCAGACACAGCAGGGCGAGCGCCGCCAGAACGGGCGATTTCCTCATGGCGTATTCCTCCCAGAGCCTGCCGCTTCAGCGCGTCTCTTTGCGGCTCATATCTCAGGCTCGCATAGGGGGAATGGCCGGTCAATCGGATTGGCCGGCCAGGAAGACGTTGGGGAAGGTGCGCGCGGCGCTGATGTCGCGGCGCGCGGTCAGCGCATGCTTTCGATCAGGTCCTCGGCATCCGCGTCGGCATGGCGGTTGGCGAGCTGGAATGCCGCCTCGGCGTCGCCGTTGCAGATCGCGCTGACGAGGGGGGCGTGCAGCTCGATGATGTCGTGCGGGTCGCTGTAGAAGCGGTCCGTCAGCCGCAGGAACATGCGCGTCTGGCCTTCGAGGCGGTTGTAGATCTCCATCAGCCGGCGATGGCCGGAGATCTCGATCACCGTGCGGTGGAACTCGAAGTCGAGCTCGATCAGCTTGGCGCGATTGCCGGACTGCGCCGCTGCGCGCATCGACTGCAGCAGCGCTTCCAGCGCCTTCCGGCCGGCATCGTCGATCCGCTTGGCGGCGAGGCGAGCGCCGAGCGATTCCAGCGCCTCGCGCAGCATCGAGATCTCGTAGACGTCGGCCTTCTCGACGGTGATGACGAAATTGCCGCGGCGCGGGCGGTATTCGACCAGCCCTTCCGCCTGCAGGAATTTGAGCGCGGCGCGGATGGTGCCCTGGCTGACGTTGAAGCGATTGGCGAGATCGAGCTCGATCAGGCGGGCGCCGGGCGCGAGCTCGCCGTCGAGAATGGCCGCGCGCAGCGCGCCGCCGATCTCGGATTCGAGGCTCGCATGGGTATCGCCGGAAACCAGCTTCTTGCTCGGACGGGCCATCATCGGGCTCCCGCCGACCGGGTCGCGGGCCATCCGGCCCCGCAATCGGCGCCGACGTCCGCATTCCGCTGCGCCGTCCGCTTCATCCCGTGCCGATCCGTCATGCGCTCAAGCCCGCTTCGTTGGTCCGCCGGTGCGTCGCCGGCGTTGAAAACTAACAATAAACGATATTCCGACCACGACTAGGCCGGGAATTCTGCCGTCCCGCATCTTTTGCGGGTTGTCTCGAGCGGGTACGCGGCCTGGTCGTGGCGCGGCAAGATCCTGTCCTTTTGCATGCGGATTTTATCAATAATCGATATTGACAGCGTTCCAGTCCCGAAGGATGTTGCGCGCCGCCCGGAGGCGGCCCCGGCGGGGCTGCCGCCCGAGCCGTCCATTGCCGCCCCATTGCCGCCGCGAGACCGGCGGCGACCGCCCAGCAGGAGAGCCAGGTGTCGTCGATTTTTTCCAGGGACTATGCCAGCGAGCTCCCGACCGCGGTTCGCGGCAGCGGCGTCTATCTCTATGACGCCGACGGCAAGTCCTATCTCGACGGCATGGGCAGCGCCGGCGTTGTCGGCATCGGCCATGGCCGTACCGAGATCTACCAGGCTCTGGCGGCGGCCGGCGACGCGGTGACCTTCGCCTATTCGGCCCAGTTCACGACGCCCTGGCAGGAAGAGTTCGGCAAATCGATCCTCTCCGTCGCGCCGAAGGGGATCGAATCCGTCTATTTCGTCTCCGGTGGCTCGGAGGCCAACGAGACGGCGCTGAAGCTGGCGCGCCAGTATCATCTCGAGCGCGGCGACACGCAGCGCCAGAAGATCATCTCGCGCTGGCAGAGCTATCACGGCGTCACCATCGCGACGCTGTCGCTGTCGGGCCGCACCAGCTGGCGCGCGCCCTATACGCCCTACATGCTGCCGGTGATCCACATCGCGCCGCCCTACGAATACCGTTGCGCCTACTGCAAGGACAAAGGCGGCTGCACGCTCGATTGCGCCGACGAGCTGGAGCGGGCGATCAACCTCGAAGGGCCGGAGACCGTCTCCGCCTTCTTCGCCGAGACCATCGTCGGCACGACCGCCTCCGGCCTCGTGCCGCGCCCCGACTACTACAAGCGCATCCGCGAGATCTGCGATCGCTACGGCATCCTGTTCGTCGCCGACGAAGTGCTGGCCGGCTACGGCCGCACCGGCCGGCCGTTCGCGATCCAGGACTGGGACGTCGTCCCCGACATGATCACCTGCGGCAAGGCGATCGGCAGCGGCTACGCGCCGCTCGGCGCGGTGCTGATCAACGACAAGATCACCAATTTCTTCCGCGAGAGCCGCAAGCGCTTCGTGCATGGCTTCACCTATAGCGGCCACCCGACCTCGTGCTTCATCGGCCAGCAGGTGTTCGACATCATGTCGAAGGAGGGCCTGTTCACCCGCGCCGGCACCATCGGCAAGTACCTGCATTCCCGGCTGAACGATTTGCAGCAGCGCCATCCCTGCATCGGCGAAGTGCGCGGGCGCGGCCTCTATGCCGGCGTCGAATTCGTCGCCGACCGCGCGACGCGCGCGCCGTTCGCGGCCGAGAAGAACTTCACCTCGCGGCTCGTCGCCGGCATGAAGGATCGCGGCGTCATCGTCGGCGGTGGCGTTCCCGGCGCCAATTTCGGCCAGGGCGGCGACCACATCCAGATCACCCCACCCTTCATCGTCAGCGAGGCCGAGATCGACCAGCTCGTCGACGCGCTCGACGACACGATCGGCGAGATCGCGTAAGGCCTGCGCGACAGCGGGGTGGCACGGGGGCCGGATCGCTGTTCTGCCTTAATATCGGGCAGCCCCGTGCGAATGAGAGTGACTTGCGGACTATCAATAATCGAGTATCGTTTGTTGATCCAACCGCAAGCAACGAGACGTCCTTGACTGCGCCGGCCGGCGCGTGCGCCTGCGGTGTGCCGGAATAAAAAGAACCAACGAGGGAAATACAGAATGCTGAAGTCGCTTCTCGCCGCCGCCTGCGTCGCGGCGCTCATGACCATGTCGGCGCAAGCCGGCGTGACGATCCGCATCGGCGGTGCCGGCTCCGACGACAGCCCGGACACCAAGGCCATGCAGGTGTTCAAGGAGAAGCTCGAGGCCGATCTCGGCAGCGACGTCGCGATCGAGCTGTTCCCCGGTTCGCATCTCGGCACGGTCGACGAGATGGTCGAGCAGGTGAAGGGCGGCGTGCTCGAATGCATGTATGAGAGCGTCGGCGATCTCGGCTCGTTCCACCCGGCCGCCAATGCCGAGGGCGTCGCCTATCTCTACCGCGACGAGGACGATTTCTTCCGCATCTGGCGCGGCCCGATCGGCCAGGAAATCATCGAGTCGATCGCCAAGGACGCCGGCTTCCGTGTCGTCGGCCCGGCCTATCACGGCTTCCGCCAGTTCCTGGTGACCAAGCCCGCCGACAGCCTCGACGACCTGCAGGGCCGCAAGATCCGCGCGCCCGGCATTCCGGCCTATATCGAGTCGATCCGCGCGCTCGGCGCCAACCCGGCCACCGTTCCGTTCGAGGAAGTCTACACCGCGATCCAGCAGGGCGTGGTCGACGGCGTCGAGCAGCCGCTCGTCGCCATCCAGGACAAGCGCTTCTACGAAGTCGCCAAGCATCTGGTCATGACCAACCACATGGCCGAGACGATGGGCTTCATGTGCGGCGAGGAATGGTATCAGGCGCAGGACGAGCGCCTGCGCACCGCCTTCCAGAAGGCGGCGGAAGCCAGCGCCGACTGGTATCGCGACTACACCGACAAGTCGCAGGCCGAGGTGCTCGCCTCGCTGGTCGCCGAGGGCGTCGTCGTCCACAAGCCCGATCTGGCGCCGTTCATCGCCAAGGCCGCGACCGCGTCCTACGATCCGGCGCTGCAGCCGATCATCGCCAAGATCCGCGCCTCGCAATAAGCCTCAGGCCCGCCGCCTGATCCCGGCGGGCCTCACCCTTGGGGGTACAGATGACCAATGTCCTCGTCCGGGCCGGCGATTTCCTGCGCTGGCTGCTCAGTTTCCTGGTCGGGGCCATGCTGCTCGCGATCGTGCTTCTCGTCTGCGTGCAGGTCTTCTCGCGTTACTTCATCGGCGCGGCGACGCCGGGGATGGCGGAAATCTCCCGCCTTCTCTTCATCTGGCTCACCTTCCTCGGCGCCGCCCTGCTGATCAGCCGCCGCGAGCTGATCGTCATCGACTTCCTGCATGACCGGCTGAACGCCGATCTGTTCAAGCGGCTCGGCGTCGTCATCGACCTCGCCACCGCCGTCTTCCTGGTCATGCTGGTGATCTATGCCCGCCATCTGATGATCGTCGTCGGCCAGAAGATCGCGCCGGCGACGGGGATGCCCTTCGCCTGGTTTTACGGGTCGATCGTCGCCTTTGCCGGGCTCGGCCTGTTCTTCATTGTCGAGCGCATCCTGACGCCGCGCGCGTCGGCGCTGCGCGAGGCCGCCCAGAAGGCCCAGTCGCAGGGCCATGCCGCCTCGACCGAAAGTTCCGCATCATGATCATGCTCGGCGTTCTCTCCGTCACCTTCCTGGTGCTTGCGCTGCTGGCCGTGCCGATTGCCATCGCGCTTGGCGTCTCCGCGCTGATCATCATCGCGATCTGGGGCATGCCGGGCTTCATCCTGGCGCAGAAGATGGTCAATGGCATCGATTCCTTCCCGCTGCTGGCGGTGCCGTTCTTCATCCTCGCCGCCTCGGTGATGAACAGTGGCGGCATCACCACCCGCGTCGTCGACCTGTTCTCGTCCGCGCTCGGCCGCATCCGCGGTTCGTCCGGCGTGGTCAATGTCGGCACCAATGTCTTCCTCGCCGGCATTTCCGGCTCGTCCGTCGCGGATGCGTCCGCCTCCGGCGCGCTGATCATTCCGGAGATGCGCAAGGAGGGCTATTCCGGCGGCTTCGCGGCGGCGCTCACCGCCGGCGCCGCGGTCATCGGCCCGATCATCCCGCCGAGCATTCCGCTCGTCATCTACGGCGTCATCGCCCAGGTCTCGATCACCAAGCTGTTCGTCGGCGCCTATATTCCGGGCCTCATGATCGCGATGGCGCTGATCACCTATGTCATTCTCTACGCCAAGAAGCACGATCTGCCGGCGCGCGGCCGCAAGCCGTGGCGGGTGATCGGCAAGCAGTTCCGGGGCAGCGCCTGGGCGCTCTCCATGCCGCTGCTGCTGATCGTCGGGGCCAAGGGCGGCCTGTTCACGGTGACCGAGCTCGGCGCGGTACTGGTGCTCTACGCGATCTTCGTCGGCTGGGTCATCCACCGCGAGTTCAAGTGGGGACAGTTTCCGGGCATGCTGACCGATGCCGGGCTGCAGACCGCCAACATCATGCTGGTCGTCGCGGTCTCGTCCTTCATCGCCTATCTGGTCGTCGTGCACGGCATACCGCGCGACATCCAGAACCTGCTGCACGGGGCGGAGCTGTCGCCGTGGGAGTTCCTGCTGATCGTCAACCTCGTCTTTCTCGTCGCGGGCATGTTCCTCGATTCGACGCCGGCGACGATCATCCTGGTGCCGATCTTCCTGCCGGCCGCCACCAGCTTCGGCATCGACCCCACGCATTTCGGCCTGGTGATCGTGTTGAACCTGATGGTCGGCCTGATCCATCCGCCGCTCGGCCTCAACCTCTTGATCACCCAGTCGATCGCCAAGGTGCCGATGCGCGAGGTGCTGTGGGCGAGCCTGCCGATCGTCGGCATCGTGCTCGCGGTGCTCCTGATCATCACCTTCGTGCCGCAGACGGTGCTGTGGCTGCCGCATGCCATGGGCATGTGAGGGCGAGTTCCTACCGAGACGAAAAGGCCGCTCCCCGGAGCGGCCTTTTCTGTTGGGGCGTCTGAGGCTCAGCGCGTTTTCGGCCCTTACGCCCGCGCCTCGGTCGCCGGGTCCCGGCGTGGGATGGTGCCGATGCGGCGGGAATCGCGACGATAGGCCGAGGGCGACCGGCCGCAGATCCGGACGAACTGCCGGTTGAAATTGGCGACGTTGTTGAAGCCGACCTCGAAGCAGATGTCGGTGACCGGCTTGTCGGTGCGGCTCAGCAGATTGCAGGCCGAATGGACGCGGGTGCCGTTCACGTAGCGGGCGAAGGTATGGCCCGTCTGCTTCTTGAAGAAGCGCGAGAAGGCGCTCGCCTCCATGCCGCAGAGCCCGGCGACCTGCGCCAGGCGGATCGGCTGCGCGAAGTTCTCCGAGATATGGTGGATCGCAATCTCCAGCTTGCCGGAGACGCGTGGCGGGGCGACATCGCCCGCCGCCGCGCGGGAGAGAATCCGGCGCTCCTCGGGCCTCCCGGCCAGCACCGCCATCAGCTCGAGGAACAGCACCAGGCGCTGCGGCCCGTTGGCCGCGCCGATCTCGCGCAGCAGGCGGCGGCCGGCCTCCGCCGTCTCGCCGCTGAATTCGATGCCGCGCGCCGCGTCGGAAAACAGCGCGCCGAGATCCTCAAACTCGGGACAGAGGCTGACCACCCTGTCAGCGAAGGCCGGGCTGAACTGGATCAGCATGTCGCGATCGGGAACGCGGGCGCCGGGCAGGATGGCGCTCACCCAGTTATGCGGCAGGTCGGGCCCGGTCAGCACCAGGCTGCCGGGGCGGAAATCGCCGACATAGTCGCCGATCATCATCTCGCCGGAGCTCTCCTGGATCAGGTGCAGCTCATATTCGGGGTGGTGGTGCCATTTGGCCAGATGGTGCGGATAGTCGTGCACATTCCAGCGAAAGGATTCCGATGGCGCACAGACGATGACCTCGAAATCCGGCGCGAATCTACGCTCGAAGCCCATGGCGGCTCTTCCTCCCTGGACCGCCGTCGGCGTTGTTGCCACGCCCGGATGCGGTCCCGTTCCCGACCCTCGGCATAACGGAGCGCGCATTCTTGGGCCAGTCGCCGAGAAAAGAAAGGGCGCGCGGGGAAGGGCGGCGCAGCGGCCGTGGCCGATGCGCTTTCGTCGTTGCCGGCGCGATCGCGCGCCGGCGGGATCGATCAGACCAGCGCGTCGGGACCGGCGCCGCAGACCAGCGCGCCGACGGAATGGCCGGCCGGGAAGCTCAGAACGCCGGTGCGGAGCGCCGCGATCGCGGCGGCGCCGGAGAGGTCGGCGGCGATGCCCATCTCGAACCAGAGCCATCGGCTCGCCTCGAGCATGGCGTCGTCCGGGACCAGCACGATGTCGTCGACATGGTCGCGCACCAGTTCGAACACGGCCGGATCGGTCTCGGCGCAGGACATGGTGGCGACGCGGCTGGTCACAGAGGGCAGGCGGACGACGCGACCGGCGTCGAGCGACGCCTTCAGCGTCGGCGATCCCTCCGGCTCGATGCCGATGATGCGGACCGAGGGCTTCAGCGCCTTGATGGCGACGCCCATGCCGGAGATCAGGCCACCGCCGCCGATCGCCACCAGCACGGTGTCGACGTCGGGAATTTCTTCCAGCAGCTCTAGCCCGATCGTGCCCTGGCCGGCGATCACATTGGCGTCGGCGAAGGGATGGAAATAGGCGGCGCCGTTCTCCTTGGCGAAGGCGAGGGCGTGCAGGTTCGTCTCGTTCCAGATGTCGCCGATGATCTCGACGGTGGCGCCCCAGCGCTTCAGCTTCTCGACCTTGGCCGGCGTGATGCTCTTTGGCACGAAGATCGTCGCCGGCACGCCGGCGAGCTTTGCTGCGCGCGCCGTGGCCAGGCCGTGATTGCCGCCCGACGCGGTGACGACGCCGCCGGCGAGTTCTTCCTTCGGCGTGGTCAGCAGCTTGTTGGTGGCGCCGCGCGCCTTGAACGAACCGGTCGGCTGCAGGCTTTCGAGCTTCAGCGACAGCGTCGCCTCGGTCACCGGCTCGGCGAGCGCCTCGGCGCGGATGGTCGGCGTACGACGTATATGCGGGGCGATCCGCTTGGCGGCGGCTTCGATATCGGCGAGCGTGATCATTTCAGGGATCCCCCATAGGGTGAGGCGACGACGACGCAGCAATTGCCGGGACGGACACGGCCAGGCTGGCGACGTCCATAGAGGATGCCGTCGGCGGAATAGGTCAACTCGGCCGGCTTGCGATCGGGATGCGACAGGAAGTGGATGCGTCCGGCCGGCTGACCGCGCGACACCATCGTGCCGTTCTTGTGGAAGGGCTCGAACACGCCGTCATCGTCGGAAAGCACGAAGGCGTCGGAGCCCGGCAGTTCGAACAGCCGCTGTTCGTGGCGCGGCGCCGTCGCCATCTCCGGCGGCAGGACGCCCAGATGCGACAGCACGTTGCGCACGCCGCGCCGGCAGATGTCGAGCGCGTCGAGCGAGACGGTGCCGCCGCCTGCCATCTCGGTGCCGACCACGGTCAGTCCGGCGCGCGCGGCCGAGGCGGTCGCCGTGCGATGGTCGCCGCGATTGTCGATGACGACGATCAGCGGCGCGTCGAAGGCGGTGACGGCGGCGACGTTCTTGGCGTGCTGGATCGGATCGGCGACGGGCTCGATCACCGAGCTCGGCATCAGGTCAAGCGACGAGCCGCCGGAATGCAGGTCGAGGAAGGCGTCACCCATCGGGAAGAGCGCGTCGTTGACGAAGGCGGAGATCTGCTGGGTCGCGGTGCCGTTGGCGTCGCCCGGGAACGTCCGGTTCATGTTGAGATCGTCGATCGGCGACGTGCGGCGGGCGGCGTTGACGGCCGGCAAATTGATCGCCGGAATGAAGATCAGCCGCCCGGCGATGAGGCCGGGATCGAGATCGCGGATCAGTTCGCCGAGCGCGATCGGTCCTTCATACTCGTCGCCGTGATTGCCGCCTTCGAGGATGACGGTCGGGCCGACGCCGTTCTTGATGACGGCGAGCGGCACGCGGATCACTCCCCAGGCGTCGTCATGGACCGAAAGGGGCAGGTTGAAATAGCCGCTCTGCTTGCCGTCCTTGTCGAAGTCGACGGTGCATTGCGCCAGTTGCTTAGCGTTCAGGCCCATTTTCTACTCTGTGCGGAGACGATGAAGGGAGGGGCGCGATCGTCCGTAGGTTGAACGCACCCTATTTTCTATCACTGATGATATCAAGAGTTGATATGTGATATCATGCAAGGGCATTGTTGGCGCAAATGTCACCTTGCGCCGCAGCCTCGGCGCGGCAATGACGGGCACCGAAGGAGAAGCGCTATGACCACAGCCAAGCGGCCATCCGGCGGGACGGGCGTCGAAAGCCCCGAGCCGGCGCGGAAGACGGTGAAGTCCCGGGGGCCGGCGGCCGGGTCGAAAGGCGCCGATGCCGCCGACGCCAAGTCGGCCGGCAAGCCTACCACCAAGCGCGCGGCAAAGGTTGCCGCGGGATCGGCGGTCAGCGACGCGGCCGCGAAGCCGGCCTACAGCGCCCCGGCGCTGGAAAAGGGCCTCGACGTGCTCGAGCTGCTGGCGAGCCTCTCCGAGGGCGTGACGCCGAGCCAGATCGCGCAGCAGCTCGGCCGCTCCCTGCAGGAGGTCTATCGCGTCGTCGTGGCGCTGGAGCGGCGCGGCTACATCCAGCGGCCGCCGGGCGAGGAGAGCCTGGTGCTGTCGAGCAAGCTGCACGATCTCTCCTACCGCTATCCGCCGATGCGGCGGCTGGTCGACGCCGCGCGGCCGGTGTTGAACCGCGTCGCGATCGACGCCTATCAGGCGTTCCACCTCGCCGTGCTGGACGGGCTTTCCATCCGCGTCGTCGCCCAGGTCGACAGCCCCGCGCCGCTCGGCTTCCGCCTGCGCGTCGGCACGCAGAACCCGGCGATCCGCACCGCTTCCGGCCGCCTGCTGATCGCCTACCAGCCGCCCGCCGTGCAGGAATGGCTGTTCGAGGCGATCGGCCAGAATGCGCCGAAGAGCGAGGTCGACTGGCTGCGCCGGCGCGTCGAGGTGGTGCGCTCGGTCGGCTACGAGATGATCGCCGGCGAGGCGCTCAAGGGCATCACCGATGTCAGCTTCCCGATCCTCGATTCGGAAGGCTACGCCCCGGCCGTGCTGACCATGCCGTTCCTCGCCTCCTCGACCGAGAAGGTGCCGATGGACGACGCCAATCTCCTGCTGTTCGAAGCGGCGCAGACGATCACCGGCCTGCTCGGCGGCAAGCTGGTCGCGCCGCGCTTTCCGCTGGTCGATACCGGCGGTCCCGTCGGCAGCCCCGGCCGCTGAGACGGGGCTGGCCGTCCCGCGAGACGGCCGGCCTGCCTTTTCGGCGCGCGTCACCGCACCGCGCCCGCGATGGCGCCGGACAGGATCTGGCGCTGGAACAGCATGTAGACGAGGATCACCGGCAGCAGGGCTACGATCAGGCCGGCGCTGATCAGCGGGATCGAGACGTCGTACTGCCCGGAAAGCAGCGCCACGCCGACCATCAGCGTCTTCTTGTCGGAGCCGCCCATGATGACGAGCGGCAACAGCAGGTCGTTCCACATCCAGACGAAGTTCAGGATCGAGAGCGCCGCGATCGCCGGGATCGAGATCGGCAGCAGGATCGAGAACAGGATGCGGATGTCGCCGGCGCCGTCGAGGCGGGCCGCCTCGATCAGCTCGTCCGGAATCGCGCGGAAATAGGCCGACAGCAGATAGGTGCCGAGCGGCAGGCCGAAGGCGGCATAGGCGAAGATCAGGCCTTGGTAGGTGCCGCCGAAGCCGAGGTCGAGGATGGTCTCGTAGAGCGGATAGATGATCACCTGGCTCGGGATGACCAGCATGGCGATGATGAACAGGAAGATGTAGTTGCCGCCCTTGATCTTCAGCTTGGTGACGGCATAGGCGATGAACAGCGCCGCGACGGTCGAGAGCACCAGCCCGCCCGCTGTCGTGATGATGCTGTTCAGCAAGAGCCGGCCGACCTGCATGCGCTGGAAGGTCTCGATGTAGTTGTCGAAGGTGATGTCGGTGATGAAGCCGAGCGGATCGGCGGCGAAGTCGGCGCGCGTCTTCAGCGAATTGATCACCGTGAAAACAAGCGGATAGAGCGTTACCACGGCGAGCACGACGAGAACCGCCGTGACCAGCCAGCGCGTCAGCGCGATGCGGACCGAGGAGATCGTCACCTGCGAGGTGGAGGCGGAGGATTTCATCGGGGCTTGCTCCCTTCGACATACATGCGGCGGACGACGAAGGCGGAGACGATGGCGACGAACACGAACAACGCCATGCCGATGGCAGCACCGAGGCCGCGGTCGAGGAACTGGAACGTCGTGGTGAAGACGAGGAATTCGGGCAGCACGGTCGCGGTGCCCGGGCCGCCCTTGGTGAGCGCGTAGATCAGCGGGAACATCCAGATCAGGATGCCGGAGGTGCAGAGCACCGCCCAGTAGCCGATCACCGATTTGAGCAGCGGCATGATGATGTGGAAGAGCAACTGCCAGAAGCCGGCGCCATCGAGCTTGGCCGCTTCGACGACTTCTTCCGACACCGTCGAGAGACCGGAGAGATAGGTGAGCACGCCGAGGCCGAAGAAGCTCCAGAGCGCGACGGCGGTCAGCGACAGGAGGGCACTGGTCGGGCCGTTCAGCCATTCGATGGCGAGCGGCGCCAGGCCGATCACGCGGAGCAGGGCGTTGAGCGGGCCGTCCGGCGCGAGGATCTGGCGGAACATGATGCCGACGACGATCGGCGCGATCATGTAGGGCAGGAAGAAGGCGGCGCGGAAGAATTTCCAGCCCGGCGTCTTCTGGAAAAGCAGGAAGGCGAGCACCAGCGGCAGCACGATCCAGACCGGCAGCGTCGCGAAGGCGATCAGCGCATTGCGGAACGAGTCGTGCACCGACGGGTCGCTCAGCATGGTGCGGTAGTTGTCGAGGCCGGCGAAGGTCGGATCCTCGAAGCCGCGCGTCTCCTGCAGGCTGAGCCAGATCGTGCGCACGAGCGGCACCAGCTTGAACAGGATGGCGAGCGCGAGGCCCGGCAGCACGAACAGGGTGGCGACGAGCATGTCGCGTCGGATCCAGGGGCGTCTCGCCCCCGCCGCGCCCGTGCCGGCGCCGGTAGCCAGTTTGGCCAGCTCAGCCATCGATGGTCCTGCCTTTTCGTTGAGGGCAGGGAGGCCGGAGCCTCCCTGCGTGGCTTGCGCGAGCGTGGCCGTTACTGGCGCTTGCTCGGGCTCTGCTCGAGCGCCTTCTGCATCCGCGCCGTCCAGTCCTCGACCGAGAGACGGCCGAGCGAGACTTCCTGCCAGCCGCGGGCGAGCGCATCAGCTTCCTGGCCGGAGAGCAGGACGCCGGCATGCAGGGTCGGCGTCTTGATGATCTCGAGGATCTGGGTGAGCGCTTCCGACTTCGGCAGCACCGACGGGTCGACGTTCTTGTTGAGCGAGATGCCGCCGGCGACCTTGCTCAGGAGCTCGGCGTTCTCCTTGCCCGTCATGAACTTGACGAACTGGAAGGCGGCGTCCTTCTTGTCGCTCCATTCGGAGACGCCGAAGACCGAGCTCTCGATGCCGGAAAAGCTGTTCGCGAGCGGCGCGTCAGCGACGATCGTCGGCCAGCGCATGGCGCCGAGATTCTCGTCGCCGAGGATCTTGCCGAAGGCGGCCCAGTTGGCGGCGTCCGAGATGATCGTGCCGGCGAAGGCGGCGTTGCCGCTCTGGAAGATGTCGGCGCCATCCGGCAGCATGGTGATCGAGGGGGCGCTGGAATTGGTCCAGCCCTTCTCGGTGATCGAGGCGAGGCCCTTCAGGATGTTGACCATCTTCGGGTCGGTCCAGGGCATCTTGCCGGCGAGCATGGCGCGCATGTCGTCTTCGGTCAGGTAGTTGCGCGCGACCTCGGGGAAGTTCCAGTAGGCCGGGAAGATGCCGGAGAGGCCAATGGCGATGCAGGTCTTGCCTGCAGCCTTCACCTTCTCGCAGGCGGCGTTCATCTCGTCCCAGGTCTTGGGCGGATTGGCGGCGTCGAGGCCGGCTTCCGTCAGCACCTTCTTGTTGTAGTACATGACGTTGCCCTGGTAGCCGAAGGGCAGGCCGTAGCAGGACTTGGTCGTGTCGAAGTTCAGGCAGCCGCCGCTATAGGTGATCAGGTCCTTGCCGGCTTCCAGCACTTCCGGCGGCAGCTCAGCATAGGCGCGGCGGCGATCGAACAGCTCGAGGCCAGCATTGTTCTCCATCACGTCCGGACCGCTCTTGGTCGTGATGTAGGGGCCCTGAACTTCCGGATAGCGGTCGAACGGCACCGTCTCGAGCTCGACCTTGATGGTCGGGTTCTGCTTCTCGAACTCCGCGACCAGCGCCTTCCAGTAGTCGGCGCCGCCCGGCTCCCAGTTCAGGACACGAATCGTCGTAACGTCCTGCGCCAGCGCGGCCTGGCCGCCGAGCGCCGTCATCGAGGCGAGCGCGAGGCCCGCGAGCATGGAGCGGACGGCGAGCCGGCTGGTCCCGAATGGTGTTGGCTTCATCATATTCCCTTTCCGTCAGGTTTTCGCGCTGTTCAGCCACCCGGTTCGTTCCGGGCGGTCGGCCGCTCGGCCGTCATCCGCTGTTCGGTCCGCCGATCGACGCATCGCTGTCGCCACCGCCGGACGCGAGGTCGGGCGGCCTTCGGACGGCGCGATATGAGCGGTCAGCATCCCTTTAACCCCGCCATGGCCGCGTGCCCTTGAGACGGGTTTTTGGTCGGCCACGCGGCAACGCTAGCACAGCGGTTTTTCTATTGAAATAGAGATTTCTTATAAGAAACGAGATCGTGACGAGGCCGATCGACAGGCGCAAACAGGCATGCCGCCGCGCAGGGCGCGGCGGTGCAAGGCATTCAGTTTATTGACGAATTGACGGTCAGGCGGGCTGCGGAACCACGCCGCCGAGCCGGCTCGACGCCAGGCAGGCGTCGACCAGCGCCATGGTGCGGATCGAGTCGTGCACGTCGGTATCGAGCTGGCTGTCCTCGCCGTTGGCAAAGCGCTGCAGGTTGGACATGACGGCGCCGAACGCGTCCGGCACGCGCTCGCCGACCAGCGGGATCTCCGTCCACTCGCCGCCCTCGACGATCACTTCCAGTTTTTCCGGCACCGGCTTCAGGTAGTCGTGCAGGTAGCCGAGATCGAGATGGGCGCAGCCCTTGGTGCCCTCGACGCGGATCGTCGCGTCGATGTGCTTGGGGCCGTAATTATAGGTGTGGTTGAGCGACAGGTTGCAGCGGGCGCGCGGGCCGTAGTCGAGGATGATGCTGGAGCGCGCATCCTTGAGGTCCGGATAGCGCGGATGCGGCACCGCCTTGGCGTAGACGCTTTCCGGCTCGCCGAGGATCGAGCGGATCCAGTCGAGATAGTGGATCGAGTGCAGCGGGATCTCGACGGCGTCGAGATGCGGGATGAACGACCACATCTCCCACGGCATGTAGATGGCGAGCCGCACTTCCAGCTCGACGATGTCGCCGAGGAGGCCGCGCTGGACAGCGTCGCGGATCGCCAGCATGGAGGGGGTATAGCGGAGCTGGAAATTGGTGGCGGCGGTGATCCTGCGGGCGTCGATCGCCTCGAGGATGCGGCGCGCGCCGCCGAGATTGGCGCCGAGCGGCTTCTGGATCAGCGCGACGCTGCCCGTCGGCAGCTGCTCCACCGCGCCGAGGATCGCGGCCGGCGGCAAGGCGAGGTCGAACACGGTGTCGTCCGTGCGCGCGGCGATCGCCGCCGCCAGGCTGTCATGGACGACGGGAATATCGAACTCGGCGGCGACGGCGCGCGCCTTGTCGAGGTCGAGATCGAAGATGCCGGCGACCGGCAGGCCGATCTTGCGATAGGCGGGCAGATGCGCGCTGGTGACGATGTCGCCGGCGCCGATGATGGTGATCGGGCGCGGTCGGCTCGGGAGCGGCCAGGTCTGTTTGAGTTCCAAGCCAGACTTCATTCCGCCCTCCCAAGCGCCGCCGGCGGGTGGCCGGCGGTTCGAATTTCCATGCAATATCACTGACGATAGTCAACGTTGATATTTGATATGAGATGCGCAATCCTGTCAACATCGCCGGGAGGATCGCGGCGATTGGAATCGCATGGCTTGAGGAGGAATGACGGATGGCTGCAGCGGGTGAAGTAGGGATCGCGGGGCGGGTCGCGCTGGAAGGTGGCGAGCGGCACGTTCATGCGGCGCGGCGGCTGCGGCAGGCCTTTCCGGCGCTCGAATTCGTGCCGATCACGGCGGCTTCCACCAGCCTTCCTGTCATCCGCCTCGTCGAGGATCGCGCGCTGGCGGAAGGCGCGTTTACGCTGACGGTCCGGCCGAGGGACGGCTCGAACGCCGAGATCACAATCGCCGGCGGCCCGTTCTCCGGCGTCATCTACGGCGCCGAGGAACTGATCTCGCGCGCCCGCTTGGCCGATGGCGCGGTGCGGGTGCCGGCCGGCGAGCGGCGCGCGGCACCCGGCCTCGCCTATCGCACCTTCTGGACCTGGGATCATTCGACCAACTGGGAATTGTCGCAGGTCGGCCATCAGGAAATCGGCGTCTTCAATCCCTATGGCAAGCCGCCTTCCGGCTTCCTCGGCGACTATACGCGGCTGGTCGATTTCGCCAGCCGCAACCGCATCCCCTCCGTCGTCATCTACGGCTTCCTGCGCAATTCGCATGGCGGCATCGAAGCGGCGAAGGAGCTCTGCCGCTACGCGACCGAGCGCGGCGTCCGCATCGTGCCCGGCATCGCCATCGGTTCCTATGGCGGCGTCTACTGGGAGGGCGACCATCCCTACAATCTCGCCACCTGGCTGAAGAAGAACCCGCAGCATGCCGCCAGCATGGAGAAGGGCGTCGGCTTCCAGATCGCCGACCTCGACTTCCCGCTCAATTTCCCGCGCTCCGACTACACCATGAGCGCGTGCCCGAGCGCGCCGGAGACGATGGAGTGGATGGAGGAGGCCGTGAGCTGGCTCGCCGACACCTTCGAGATCGGCGGCATCAACATCGAGAGCGGTGACTATGGCGTCTGCGGCTGCGCGCGCTGCGTCGCCCGCCGCAACAACGAGGCCGAGGCCGCCCGCCGCGTCGACGATCACGGCGATTCATGGTCGCATACCGACATGGCCGAGAATTTCCCGCGCCTCTATCGCGCGGCGAAGGCAAAGAAGCCGGATGCCTGGATCTACAGCGAGCTGCAGTGGGACAATCTGTTCGATCCGGTCGCGCATGACGCGCAGCGCAGCATGCCGAAGGGCGCGATCTACCAGCACACCACCAACCGCACCTTCTGGGGCCGGCTGCAGAAGGAGCTGACGCGGGCCGACGTGGAAAAACTGCCGACGCAGCCGAACGTGCTGCGCTGCCAGTTCGCCTGCCAGTGGAACGGTGACCGTCGCACCGAGCGCTACGCCTTCAACGGCCGCGTCTTCGCCGACATGAACAAATTCTGCGCCGATGTCGGCATGCAGGGTCTGACCGTCTGGGGCGAGCCGTCGCCCTATCACGCGACGGTCGAGCTCTCCTATCTCGCTTTCGCCCGCTTCGGCTACGAGCCGACGCTCTCCTGGGACCGCTTCATCGCCGAGGACGCGGCGCCGCTTCTCGGCGGCCAGGCTGCGGCCGAGCGCTTCGTTGAGATCGCCGAGGAGCTCGACGCCAACATCGAGCTGCCGGTCGAGCGGCTCAAGGCGCTGCAGGGCGAGGCGCGCGAGGCCTCCCGCCAGAACGACGACGAGGTGTCGCGCCGCTGGCTGAGCCTCGAAGACCAGATCGCCCGCCGCGCCTATATGGGCCGGTAGGGGCTGGCCGGGCCACCCGCGCCGTCATCCCCGCCTTCGCGGGGATGACGGACGGCGCGGGGAAGGGAACGGCTCGGCGATTGGAATGAAGAGAGCCCCGGCGAGGGAAATCGCCGGGGCTCTCGCGCAGCTGAAGGGGAATGGAACCAGGCCGTGAGAGCCGGCTTAGGCCACGCGCTGCTTGGCGGCGCCGCGCGCCCATTCGGGCAGCCATTCGCCATGCGCCGCCAGCAGGTCGTCGACCAGGTGCCAGATCTGGTCGAGATCGAGCTCGGCCGCCGTGTGCGGGTCCATCATCGCGGCGTGGTAGATATGCTCGCGGTTCTCCGTGAGCAGGGCCTTCACCGTCAGTTCCTGCACGTTGATGTTGGTGCGCATCAGGGCGGTCAGCTGCGGCGGCAGTTCGCCGATATAGGTCGGCTGGATGCCCGAAGCGTCGACCAGGCAGGGCACTTCCGCCGCGCAATCGGCCGGCAGCGAGGTAATGCAGCCATTGTTGCGGACGTTGCCGTAGATCACCGACGGTTCGCCGGTCCAGACCGAGTTGATGATCTCGGAGGCGTATTCCTTGCTCTGCGACACCTCGATCCGGTCGGCGCCGCGGTATTCCTCGGCCTGGTTCTTCCAGCGCGCGATCTGCTCGATGCAGCGCTTCGGATACTCGTCGAGCGGAATGCCGAACTTCTCGATCAGGTCCTCGCGGCCTTCCTTGATGAAATAGGGCGTGTATTCGGCGAAATGCTCGGAGCTCTCGGTGACGAAATAGCCGAGCCGGGTCAGCATCTCGTAGCGCACCTTGTTCGGGCAGCGCGGGTTCCAGCCGGGTTTTGGCGCACGGCCTTCGCGGTAGCCGCGCACGAGGTCGGGATAGAGGTCGCGATAGGATCCGTCAGCCTGGCGATGCTCGAACTTCAGGTAGAACGCCATGTGGTTGATGCCGGCGGAGCGATAGCGGATTTCCTCGTAGGGAATGTCGAGGTCATGCGCCAGTTCCATCGCCGTGCCCTGGACGGAGTGGCAGAGGCCGACTTGTTTGATCGTCGGATACCTGGCCGTGATCGCCCAGGTGTTGATCGCCATCGGGTTCACGTATTGCAGCATGATCGCATCCGGGCAGACGGCGAGCATATCCTCGCAGATCTTCCAGAGATGCGGCACGGTCCGCAAGCCGCGCATGATTCCGCCGACGCCGAGCGTGTCGGCGATGGTCTGGCGCAGGCCGTAGCGCTTCGGCACCTCGAAATCGGTGATCGTGCAGGGATCGTAGCCGCCGATCTGGAAGGCGACGACGACGAAGTCGGCGCCGGAAAGCGCCTTCTTCTGGTCGGTATGGGTCTCGACCTTCGCCGGAACGCCGAGCGTCGAGGCGATCTTGCGGACGACGATCGCGCTCTCCTCGAGGCGCTGCGGGTTGATGTCCATCAGCGCGATGGTGGCGCCCGACAGCGCCGGGCGCTGCAGGATGTCGCCGACGATGTTCTTCATGAACACGGTCGAGCCGGCGCCGATGAAGGTGATCCTGGGATTGGCAGTCATGGGGAGAGCTCCGGTAGGCAGATTCTTTAGGCGGCTATCTGGAACGCGGCGCGCACGAGGCGGGCCGTGTACTCGTTCTGTGGATGGGTCAGCACCTCGCTGACCGGTCCCTGTTCGACAATCTTGCCGTGTTGCATGACGATGACGCGATGGCAGAGCGCCCGCACCACCTTCAGGTCGTGCGAGATGAACAGGTACGAGAGGCCCCGCTCGTCCTGCAGCTTGCGCAGGAGATCGATGATCTGCGCCTGCACGGAGAGATCGAGCGCCGAGGTCGGCTCGTCGAGCAGGATGAATTCCGGCTCCAGCGCGATGGCGCGGGCAATCGCGATGCGCTGGCGCTGGCCGCCGGAGAACTCGTGCGGGAAGCGTCCGAGAATGGCGTCCGGCATGCCGGCATCGCGGAGCGCCTGGCGGACGCGGTCGACACGGTCCTGGCGGTTGGCGCCGATGCCGTTGACGATCAGGCCTTCCTCGATGATCTGGCCGATCGACATGCGCGGGTTCAGCGACGAGAACGGATCCTGGAAGACGATCTGCATGCGCGATCTGAGCGGCCGCATTGCCTTGCGGTCGCGGTCATGGATCGGCTCGCCGTCGAAGACGATCTCGCCGGTCGAATGCTGGATCAGCCGGATCAGCGCCTGGCCGAAGGTGGTCTTGCCGGAACCGCTCTCGCCGACGATGCCGAGCGTCTCGTGCCGGCGCAGCTCCAGGCTGAGATTGTCGCAGGCGAGCAGCTGGAAGTAGTCCGGCTTGAACAGGCCGCCCCGCTTCAGCGTGTAGGCGACGCGGACATTGCGTCCCTCGAGCATGACCGGCGTTCCCTCCGGCAGCGGATTGGCGGATCCCTTCGGCTCGGAGGCGAGCAGGTGGCGCGTATAGGCGTGGCGAGGGTTCTGGAACAGCGTCTCGGTGACATTGTGCTCCCGCACCTCGCCATGCTGCATCACATAGACGTAGTCCGAGAACTGCCGGACGATCGTCAAATCGTGCGTGATCAGGATCACCGCCATGCCGTAGCGCTTCTGCAGCTCGCGGATCAGGTTCAGGATCTGCGCCTGCACGGTGACGTCGAGCGCGGTGGTCGGCTCGTCGGCGATCAGGATGTCGGGCCGGTTGGCGAGCGCCATGGCGATCATGACGCGCTGGCGCTGGCCACCGGAAAGCTGGTGCGGGTACTGCTTGATCCGTGCTTCTGGATCGGGGATCTGCACTTCCTTCAGGAGCTCCAGCACGCGTTTGCGCGCGTCGGCCCGGCTGATCCGGTTGTGCAGGTGCAGCACCTCGGCGATCTGCTGGCCGATCGTATAGACCGGGTTCAGCGAGCTCATCGGCTCCTGGAAGATCATCGAGAAGCGGTTGCCCCGCAGCTTGCGACGCTGCACGTCGTTGAGGGTGAGGACGTTTCTGCCCTCGAAGTCGATGCGGGCGCCTTTGGCGACGGTGGCGCGCTTCGACAAGAGCCCCATGATGGTGCGGGCCGTCACCGACTTGCCGGAGCCCGACTCGCCGACGACGGCGATCGTCTCGCCCTTGTGCAGCTGGAACGAGACGTCGCGCACCGCGTCGACCGTGCCGCCCTCGACCTTGAAGGTCACGGCGACGTTGCGGGCATCGAGGATCAGTTCGCGGCCATGTGCGTTGAGGTCATAGCGTTCGGCCGGGGCGAATTCGTTGGGGATCAAGGTCATGAACTCCGCCTAGTAGGGGTCGATCGCGTCGCGCAGACCGTCGCCCAGCGCGTTGAACGCGAAGACGGTGATCAGCACGAAGACTACGGGGGAGAGGATCCACGGATAGGAGCCGATCACCGAGAAGGCGCCCGTATCCTGCAGCATCAGGCCCCAGGAGATCAGCGGCGGTTTCACGGCGAAGCCGAGGAAACCTAAGAAGGATTCGAGCAGCACGATGGTCGGGATCGCGAGCGTCACGCCGACGATCACGTGGCTCATCACGTTGGGCAGGATGTGGCGGAAGATGATCCGCCCGTCGCCGGCCCCGACCGCCATGGCGGCGCGGACATATTCGACCTTGGCCAGCGCCAGCGTCTTGCCGCGCACTTCGCGCGACAGCTGCGCCCAGCCGAGCGCCGCCATCACGCCGATGACGAAGGCGATGAAGACGTTGGACGGCGCCGTGATCGGGATCAGCGAGGTCAGCGCCAGGTAGAGCGGCAATTGCGGGAAGGCCAGCACCAGCTCGACGAAACGCTGCACCCAGGCGTCGATCCGTCCGCCCAGATAACCCGACGTGATGCCGATCGTGGTGCCGACCGTGGTGGTGATCAGCACGACGATCAGCGCGATGGTGAGCGAGATGCGCGAGCCGACGATGCCCCGGGAAAGAATGTCGCGGCCGAACTTGTCGGTGCCGAGCAGATGGATCGGCGCGCCGTCGCGCGAGCCGAACAGATGGATGTTGCTCGGGACCAGCCAGAGCAGCTTGTATTCGTAGCCGCGCACGAACAGGCCGAGTATGTGCGGGTTCTGGAGGTCCGGACCGGTCATCGGCTGGAAGGTCACCGGGTCGAGCTCGTCCGTCTCGACGATCGGATAGATGTGCGGCACCAGGCTGAACGAGCCGTCCGGCGCGAAGAAGCTGATGTGGTCGGGCGGCGCGAAGCCGATGCCGTTGGCGCGCGGGTCGACCGGCGCGACGAAATCCGCGAACAGCGACATCAGGAGCAGGCCGACGACCATGGTGAGGCCGATCATGCCCATGACCGAGCGGCGGAAGCGGCGCCAGACGAGAGCAAGATAGCCTTCGTTGCCATGCGAAAAGCGAGCGTTCGGGGCGGCCACCGGCGCGGCCGGCTCCGCCGGCGGCGCGGTCGCGAGGCTCTCGATGCGGTCGGTCATGACTTTTCTCCCCCGAGGCGGACGCGGGGATCGAGGAACGCCAGCAGCATGTCGGCGATGATGTTGCCGATGATCAGGGTGGTCGCGAGCACCAGCATGAAGGTCGCGGTGACATAGACGTCGCCGACCGCCATCGAACCGACGATCGCCGGGCCGACGGTGGCGAGGGCGAAGACGATCGCCACCTCGATCTCGCCGGTCAGCATGTAGGGCAGCGCGACGCCCTGATACATGACGAGCGGATGCAGGGCGTTGGGCACGGCGTGGCGCAGGATCACGCGCGATTCCGGCAGGCCCTTGGCTCGCGCCGTCTCGACATATTGGGCGTTCAGCGTGTCCAGCAGATTGCCCCGCATCACGCGCATGTTGTAGGCGAGGCCGCCGAAGGTGGCGATCGCGACGACCGGCCAGATATGCTTCACCAGGTCGACGAACTTGGCCCAGGACCAGGGCGCGCCGCCATATTGCGGCGAGAAGAAGCTGCCGATCTCCTGCACGTTCATTTTGAACGCCAGGATGTAGACGATGATGATCGCCATCAGGAAGCGCGGCACGGTCATGCCGAGGAACGACACGAAGGAGAGCGTCGAGTCGATCCAGCTGTACTGCCGCGTGGCGGCGATGATGCCGAAGGTGATGCCGAGCAGCGACGCCAGGATGTGGCAGGCCAGCGCCAGCATCAGCGTGCGCGGCAACCGCTCGGCCACCACCGTCGAGACGGGCTTATTGTAGAAGAAGCTGTCGCCGAAATCGAAGCGGGTCAGGATGCCCCAGATCCAGCGGAAATACTGGACGATGACGGGATCGTTGAGGCCATGCGCCTGGCGGTAGGCT
This sequence comes from Kaistia sp. SLG-1, assembly GCF_059699055.1. Lineage (NCBI taxonomy): Bacteria > Pseudomonadati > Pseudomonadota > Alphaproteobacteria > Hyphomicrobiales > Kaistiaceae > Kaistia > Kaistia sp. SLG-1. Next base: position 4,905,030 of record NZ_AP048544.1, on the reverse strand, counting down.
TCGGCCTGCGCCTCGGCGACGACGGCGGACGCGCCGCCCTGGTTCATCAACTGCGCGCGGATGAAGTCCGCATAGTCGCCGGGGGGCGCCTGGATGATGGCGAAGGTCACGACGCTGAGAACGAACAGCACCGGGATCGCCGACAGGATGCGCATAGTCAGGAAGCGCAACATTGGGGCAACAGCTCCCTGTTTGGACGGGAAGGGAACGAGGGGGCGGGATGCCGCCCCCTCGTCCGGATCAATGGTACGGCTCGGGCTTAACCCTTCGCCGGTCCGCCCTTGTCGCCGGGAGCGCCGGGCAGCGTTTCCGGGAACAGTTCGTATTTGCCCTGCTTGTCGGCCGGCACGAACACGCGCTCGCGGATGATGCTGTCCTCGGCCCAGTTGAAGAGGTTGATCGGAACGCCCTTCGGGATGTTGGCGAAGCGCTTGTTGATGATCAGGGCACCCGGGTACTGGGTCAGGCCGATGCCGTAGACATTGTCGGTGTAGAGCTTCTGGAACTGCTTCATCAGTTCCTTCTTCTCGGCGGCATCGGGCGTCGCGATGAACTTGTTCACGACGTCGACGATCTCCTGCTCGAACGGCAGCAGGTCGACCTGGCCGTCCTTGCCGGCGCGGTGGAACCAGCTGGTCTTCGGGCCGACCGGGGCGAGGTTGACCGACTTCTGGACGACCGAGGTCAGGTCTTCCTGATTGCGGAAGATCATCCAGTCGAACTGGCCGCCCTGCTGCAGCGCGTCGCGCTGCTTGCCCTCGACCTGGTTCAACAGGACGCGGATGCCGAGCGGCTCCATCATCGCGACGATGCCGTCGGCGAGGCTCTTGTCGGTCTGGTAGTCGGCGTTGACGAGGAGGGTGACCTCGACGTTCTTGCCGCCCGCCGTGCCGGCCGGGAAGTTGAGGATGCCGTCACCGTCCGTGTCCTTCAGCCCGGCCAGCGCCAGCTCCGCCTTGGCGCCTTCGAGGTCGAAGGGATAGTAGGCCGTCGAATCCTTGTCGTAATAGGTCGTGCCGGAATAGATGCCGCCCGGATAGATGGTCGTGAACGGACCCTTGACCAGCGACTCGCCGAGCCGCTTGCGGTCGATCGCCGAGGTGACCGCCTTGCGGAAATGCTCGTTGCGGTTCAGTTCGCGCACGGCCTGGCCGCGCTCGTCCGGTTCACCCCAGCCATTGGCCGAGAGGTTCTGGTAGAGCGAGTAGCCGATGATGCGCGGGCCGAATTCCAGCCGGGCCGGGGCGTCGGCGCTGGCCGAGCGCTTCAGCGCCTCGACGAAGCTCTCCGGCTGCTCGAGATTGGCGAAGTCGCCCGATCCGGCGACCGCCTGCACGTCGCGGTCGGCCCAGGTCGAGAGCTTGTAGTGCAGCTCGTTCAGGTAGGGCAGCTGGTTGCCCGCCTCATCGACCTTCCAGTAATAGGGATTGCGGCGCATGACGATGATGTCGTCGGGGCGATATTCGACCGGCGCCCAGGCGCCCATCACCGGAATGTTCAGATATTCCGGCGGGAAGGCGTTCTTGTACTGCGCGTAGGTGTTCTTCGAATATTTCGGATGCTGCGGCTTCAGGATATGCGCCGGGCCGGGGCAGAAGGTGCCGTAGCCCATCTGGTAGAGATACTGCTTCGGGAAGGCTTCCTTGAAGGTCCAGATCAGCGTGTAGTCGCCATCGGCCTTCAGCGTCGTGCCCTCGCCGAACGAGGCCGGCGTGGCGCCGTTCAGCGGCGTGACGTTCGGATCGTTGACGTTGTCTTCCCAGTAGAACATCGCATCGGCGGTGGTGAAGGGCTGGCCGTCCGACCATTTCGCGCCTTCGATCAGATGCATGGTCAGGGTGTGACCGTCTTCCGACCATTCCCAGCTCTTGGCGAGGTTCGGCAGCGGCTGCAGCTCGTCGGCCCGGATCTGGAACAGCGGGCCGGAGCGCGTCAGGCATTCGGAGAGGCCGATGTCGATGCCGCCCCAGCCCTGGGTCTGGCCGGCGGTGTAGTTCCAGCCTTCCGGCCGGCCGCCGATGACGTGGCGCATCGTGTCGCCATAGACGCCGATGCCGTCGACGGTGTTGCCCTTCTTGTAGACCATCGGCTCCTTCGGGAGCCGGTCCTTGACCGCCGGCAGCTTGCCGGTCGCGACGAAGTTCTTCGTGACCCAATCGGGCTCGTGATATTCGGGCAGCGCCTTGAATTCGAGGATGTCGTTCACGCCGACATAGTCGATCTTGCCCTGGGCATCGAATTTCGGCGGATCGGGCGGCGTGACCGGCGGCTTGACCTGGGCGAGGGCGGCCGAGACCGAGACCCCGAGCAGCAGGCTGGCGGCGCTGAGCGCCAGAACGGAATTCTTCATGCTTCCTCCCCTTTGAACGGTGCCGGCGCAGGCGCCGCACCCTGTCGTTCTCGTTTCGCTGAGCCGCCCGTCCTCGTGTTTCTCCCGGGCGCCATGGCGCATTGCGATCCGGCCGGTGGCTCCTCCCGCCGGCCGGATCGTTCCTTGAGGGCCGGGGCTAGCCGGCCGCGTTTTCCATCGCCCGTTCGGCGCGCACCGTCTCGATGCCGCGCACCTCGCGCCGCGCCGCGCCCTGCCAGTCGCGGGTAGCGACCGTCTTGCGGGCGAGCCGCTCCTTGGCGCCGTCGATGGCGTGGGCGTATTGCGGCAGCCAGCGCGCCTGGGCGACCAGCATCTCGTCGACCATCTGCCAGACTTCCTCGGGCGAGCAGATGGCGCCGACCAGCGGGTCGTGCAGCACGGCGAGCTTCAGGAGCTCGACATCGCCGGTGACGGCGGCGTGCACCGCCATGCGCTGGACGTTGATCGACGACACGCAGGTCGCCGCGCAGGCCTCGGGCAGGCGGATGCCGGCCGCCATGTTGAGGCCGAAGCGGTCGACGAAGCCGGTCGACTCGATGATCGCGTCCTCCGGCAGATTGGCGATGATGCCGCGGTTTCTAACGTTGAAATGGCCGCGATAGACGCGTCCCGTCTCCAGCGCCTCGATGATGTGGCTGGCATGCTCGTTCGAGCGCTTCTTCGGATCGAGCGTCTTGCCGGCATCCTCCAGGAATTTCGGGAAGTCGGTCTCGAACCAGTTGCGGGTCTCGGTCGAATGGCGGAGATAGCCACCGGTCTCGCCGTGGATCCAGTTCGACATGTCGATCCAGCGGTTGATCTCATCCGGACGCTTCCGGTACCAGGGCAGGTACTCGGAGAGATGGCCGTTGCTCTCGGTCGAATAGAAGCCAAAGCGCTTCAGGACGTCGATGCGGACCTTTTCCTGCTGCGAATAGACGGGATGGCGCTCGAAGGCGGCGATCAGCTCGTCCTTGCCGATCTTGCGGCCGCGGAAGCGGATGTCGACGAACCAGGTCTGGTGGTTGATTCCCGAGCAGATGAATTCGAGTTCGCTCTCGTCGGTCGCGCCGAGCACCTCGGCGATCTGCTCGCCGCCATGCTGCACGCCATGGCAGAGGCCGATCGTGTCGACCTTGCCGTATTCGGTCGCCGCCCAGGTGTTCATCGCCATCGGGTTGGCATAGTTCAGGAAGCGGGCGCCGGGCTCCGCGACTTCGCGGATGTCCTTGCAGAAATCCAGGATGACCGGGATGTTGCGCTGGCCGTACAGGATGCCGCCGGCGCAGATGGTGTCGCCGACGCACTGGTCGACGCCGTATTTCAGCGGGATGCGGATGTCGTCGGCATAGGCCTCGAGGCCGCCGACGCGGACGCAGCTGATGACATAGCGCGCGCCGGCGAGCGCCTCGCGCCGGTTCGTCGTCGCGGTGATCTTCGTCGGCAGCTTGTTGGCCTCGACCACGCGATCGAGGATCTGCCGCACCATGGCGAGATTGTGCTCGCTGATGTCGGTCAGCGCGAACTCGACCTCGCGCAGTTCCGGCACCGAGAGAATGTCGGAGACCAGCTTCTTGGTGAAGCCGACGCTGCCGGCGCCGATGATGGCAATCCTGAAACTAGACATGGCGTTTGCGGGGTTCCTCGGGGGCGGTCGTCGCGCTGGCGGCGCGGGTCCTGGCGCATTCCGGACGGGTACGCCGCATCGGGGCAATTCCACGGTTCCGGGCGGGAAACGGCAGCTTTGGGTGGTATTGGCTCATCCGGCTGCTCTTTTTCGATCGCTTATTCGCTCTGCGCGAGGCTAGTATGCGCGAGGATTCACGGCGTTCCAGAGAGAATTTGTGCTTTCATGGGTAATTCTGTGCTCGGCAAACTGGCCGCGAGAGCGCCGGTCATGCGCACCGTCTCGCTGCCGCGCGGCCGGCATCGCCTGCACACCATGCCGACCAGCACGGGCTACGAGATCCGCACCGATCAGAGTTATGTCTGGGACGGCCGCAAGCGCGGCCAGACGCCGTTCACGGTGCTGCAGCACACGGTTTCCGGCGTCGGCCGGCTGCGCTACGAGCGGCGCGACTACCGGCTGACGGCGGGCGAGACCATGCTCGTCCTGGTGCCGCACAGCCATCGCTACTCGGTCGAGGCCGGCGACCGCTGGGAATTCTTCTGGATCTCGATGAACGGGCAGGAGGCGCTTCGCATCCATCGCTCGATCCTCTCCGCGACCGGGCCGGTGCTCCGGCTGCGTCCCGAGACGATCGAGCATCTCGCCGATTGCAGTTTGCGCCTGATCGACGGCGGCGAGACGCCGGGCGCGGCCTCGGCCATCGCCTATGAGGCGGCGATGGCGCTCTATGACGACGTGTTCGGGCCGCATGGCGATTCGCGCGTCGATGGCGGCGCCATCCAGCGCGTCGTCGACCACATCCTCGCCAATCTCGACCGGCCGCTCCCGGTGCAGCAGCTGGCCGAGATCTCCGGGCTGAGCCGGGCGCATTTCTCGCGCCTGTTCACGGCGAGCGAGGGCATGCCGCCGGCCGAGTTCGTGCTGCAGGAGCGGATGCGCCGCGCGGCGCGGCTGCTCGCCGGCCAGCCGGAGCTCTCGATCAAGGCGGTGGCCGTGCTGGCGGGCTTCGACGATCCCAATTATTTCGCCAAGGTGTACCGCCGCTTCTTCGGCACCAGCCCGACCGAGTTCCGCACCACCGGCATGTATGCGAGCGCAGGCTGAGAGCGGCGGCGCGGAATTTCCACAGTTGCGATTTGGCCGCGCCGCTTTGGAATTCGCGGCGGGCGCCGATTCGCAATCCCTGTCAACAACAACTATATATTGACGTCTAGGGCGCGAAAGCGTCTACATCTGCGTGTCGAGGTGCCTTGAGTCGTGTGGCTTGGGGCTAAGAGGGAATCCGGGGCGTCGTTTCGCGGCGTAACCGGAGCTGCCCCCGCAACTGTAAGCGGCGAGTTTCCGTCCGGAGAGACCACTGGGGCCGAGAGGTGCCGGGAAGGTGGACGGAGCGACGACCCGTGAGCCAGGAAACCTGCCCCGACAGCATTGAAACGTCCTCGGGCGGGGTGTCCCGGTGGAGCGCTGGATCGTGTGCGGCCCTTTTCCGGGGCCGTTCGTCCTGTTCGCTTCCGCTCGGCCTTTGCTCCCAACATTTGGGCTGAAGCCGATGTCTCTTGTTCTCGATTCCGATCGCAGCGCGCCGGCCGCTCCGGCCAATGGTAGCCCCGCGCCCAAGACGGCCGCCGCGCCGAAGACGGCCAAGGCCGCCGCGCCGGCCTTCCACGTCATTCGCCGCAACGGCTCGCTGTCCGATTTCGACGCCGCCAAGATCACCGTCGCGCTGACCAAGGCGTTTCTCGCCGTCGAGGGCAACAGCGCCGCCGCGTCGCGCCGCGTGCACGAGATCGTCAGCGACCTGACCGACCAGATCGTCGCGGCGCTGACCCGCCGCGCCGGCGCCGATCGCGTGCTGCATATCGAGGACGTGCAGGACCAGGTTGAGCTGGCGCTGATGCGCGGCGAGCACCACAAAATCGCCCGCGCCTATGTGCTCTATCGCGAGGAGCGCGCCCGCGCCCGCCGCGCCGCCGCCGAGGCGACCGTTCCCGCCGCCCCCGTCGTGCAGGCCGCCCTCCAGGTGCGCGGCGCCGACGGCGTTCTGCGCCCGCTCGACGAGGCGCGCCTGAAGCTCGTCATCGACGAAGCCTGCGCCGGTCTCGCCGATGTCGACGCGAGCGCGATCCTCGCCGAGACGCGCCGCAATCTCTATGACGGCATCTCGCCGGCCGAGTTGTCGCTCGCCCCCGTCATGGCGGCGCGCACGCTGGTCGAGAGCGAGCCGAACTACGCCTTCGTCAGCGCCCGCCTGCTGCTCGACATGCTGCGCGCCGAAGCGCTCTCCTTCGTGCATGGCACGGCGATCCAGTCGACCCAAAGCGAGATGGCGACGCGCTATGCCGAGTATTTCCCGGCTTTCGTCCGCGCCGGCATCGAGCATGAGCTGGTCGATCCCGAGCTCGGCCGCTACGACCTCGTCCGGCTCGCCGCGGCGCTGAAGCCGGAGCGGGATCTGAACTTCCAGTTCCTCGGCCTGCAGACCCTCTACGACCGCTATTTCCTGCAGACCGGCGGCACCCGCATCGAGCTGCCGCAGGCCTTCTTCATGCGCGTCGCCATGGGCCTGGCGCTGCGCGAGATCGACCGCGAGACGCGGGCGATCGAGTTCTACGACCTGCTCTCGTCCTTCGACTTCATGGCGTCGACGCCGACGCTGTTCAATTCCGGCACGCTGCGCGCCCAGCTCTCGTCCTGCTTCCTGACGACGGTGCCGGACGATCTCGACGGCATCTTCAAGTCGGTGAAGGACAATGCGCTGCTGGCGAAATATTCCGGCGGCCTCGGCAATGACTGGACCCGCGTGCGCGGCCTCGGCGCTCATATCAAGGGCACGAATGGCGAGAGCCAGGGCGTCGTGCCGTTCCTGAAGGTGGCGAACGACACCGCGATCGCCGTCAACCAGGGCGGCAAGCGCAAGGGCGCCGTCTGCGCCTATCTCGAGACCTGGCACGTCGACATCGAGGAGTTCCTCGATCTCCGCAAGAACACGGGCGACGACCGCCGCCGCACGCATGACATGAACACGGCCAACTGGGTGCCGGACCTGTTCATGCAGCGCGTCGCCGAGGACGGCGTCTGGACGCTGTTCTCGCCGGACGAGGTGCCGGATCTGCACGATCTCTACGGCCCCGAGTTCAAGCTCGCCTACGAGGCCTATGAGGCGCGCGCCGTGCGCGGCGAGCTGCGCGTGTCGCGCCAGGTCCGCGCCACCGATCTCTGGCGCCGCATGCTGACCATGCTGTTCGAGACCGGGCATCCGTGGATCACCTTCAAGGATCCCTGCAACATCCGTTCGCCGCAGCGCCATGCCGGCGTCGTGCATTCGTCCAACCTCTGCACCGAGATCACGCTCAACACCTCGAATGACGAGGTCGCGGTCTGCAATCTCGGCTCGATCAACCTCGCCCATCACGTCGATGCGGAAGGGCTTGATCTCGACCGTCTGGCGCGCACCGTGCAGACGGCGATGCGGATGCTCGACAACGTCATCGACATCAATTTCTACACGATCCCCGAGGCGCGCCGCTCCAACCTGCGTCACCGCCCGGTCGGCCTCGGCCTGATGGGCTTCCAGGACGCGCTGCAGGCACTGCGCATTCCCTATGCCTCGGAAGCCGCCGTCCGCTTCGCCGACGAGAGCATGGAGGCGATCTCCTTCCACGCCATCTCGGCCTCGACCGACCTCGCCGCCGAGCGTGGCCGCTATCCGAGCTTCGACGGCTCGCTGTGGTCGCAGGGCATCCTGCCGATCGACTCGGTGGAGCTGCTGGCCGAGGCCCGTGGCGGCCTCGATCTCGACCGCTCGACCGTGCTCGACTGGGAAGGCCTGCGCGAGCGGGTGAAGACAGTCGGCATGCGCAACTCGAACACCATGGCGATCGCGCCGACGGCGACGATCTCCAACATCTGCGGCGTCGCGCAGTCGATCGAGCCGGCCTACCAGAACCTCTACGTCAAATCGAACATGTCGGGCGACTTCACCGTCGTGAACGCCGCACTGGTGCACGACCTCAAGGCCCGCGGCCTCTGGGACGAGGTGATGGTCTCGGACCTGAAGTACTTCGACGGCAGCATCGGCCCGATCGATCGCATCCCGGACGATCTGAAGGCGCTCTATGCGACCGCCTTCGAGATCGATAGCGCCTGGCTGATCGAGGCGGCGGCGCGGCGGCAGAAGTGGATCGACCAGGCGCAGTCGCTCAACCTCTACATCGCCAATCCCTCGGGCAAGAAGCTCGACACGCTCTACCGGCTCGCCTGGCAGCGCGGCCTGAAGACGACCTATTACCTGCGTTCGCGCTCGGCGACGCATGTCGAGAAGTCGACGCTGAAGGGCACGGACGGCAAGCTCAACGCCGTTTCGGCTGTCATCGCCACGGCGCCGGCGGCCGCGCCGATCGTCGTGCCGGCCGCGATCAAGCCGGCCCCGCAGCCGATCGCCATCCCGATCGGCGAAGCCTGGGGCCAGGCGTGCTCGATCGACGATCCCGACTGCGAAGCCTGCCAGTAAGGCGAGGGCGTCCGAGCCCTCCCATGCGGGAGGGCTCAAGTCGCCGGGTGTTGGGACGGAGTTGCGGCAATGGTCTTCACCTCTCCCATGGGGAGAGGTCGGCCCGCCAGGGCCGGGTGAGGGGATCCGTCCTCTCCGGAGATGCCTCAACCCCTCACCCGCCGGCTTCGCCGTCGACCTCTCCCCATGGGAGAGGTGAAGAAGAATCCCTTGGTCGCTTCCTTTGGAAGACGCCATCCGAATTTCAAGGAGTTGACCATGCTCGATTGGTCCGAATCCAACGCCGCCGCGCCGAAGGTCCCTGTCGGCGGTGATGTTTCCGCCGGCGACGCCACCGGCCTCGGCGCGATCGACCGCGCCGGCGGTCGCGTCTCCGTCGACGACAAGGCGATGATCAATTGCCGCGCCGACGTGAACCAGCTGCTGCCGCTCAAATATCGCTGGGCGTGGGAGAAGTACCTCGCCGGCTGCAACAATCACTGGATGCCGACCGAGGTCTCGATGCAGGCCGACATCGCGCTCTGGAAGTCGAAGGACGGGCTGACCGAGGACGAGCGCCGCGCCATCAAGCGCAATCTCGGCTTCTTCGCCGCTTCAGAGTCGCTCGTCGCCAACAACATCGTGCTGGCGATCTACCGCCACCTGACCAATCCGGAATGCCGGCAGTATCTGCTCCGCCAGGCGTTCGAGGAGGCGGTGCACACGCACACCTTCCAGTACATCGTCGAGAGCCTCGGCCTCGACGAGGGCGAGCTCTTCAACATGTACCGGGAAGTGCCGTCGATCACCGACAAGGCGGCCTGGGCGCTGAAGCACACCCAGCATCTCGACGACCCGGACTTCAAGACAGGCACGCCCGAGACCGACCAGGCGTTTTTGCGCGATCTCGTCGCCTTCTACGTCATCTTCGAGGGCATGTGGTTCTACACCGGCTTCGCGCAGATCCTGTCGCTCGGCCGCCGCAACAAGATGGTCGGCATCGCCGAGCAGTACCAGTACATCCTGCGCGACGAGTCGATTCACCTGAACTTCGGCATCGACGTCATCAATCAGATCAAGGCGGAAAACCCGCATCTCTGGACGGCTTCGTTCCAGGACGAGCTGCGTTCGATGATCCGCGAGGCGGCGGAGCTCGAGGCTTCTTATGGGCGGGATACGATGCCGCGCGGCTTCCTCGGCCTGAACGCGGCGCTCTGCGAGAGCTACATGCACTTCATCGCCAACCGCCGCTGCGCCCAGCTCGGCCTCGCCGCCGTGTTCCCGGAGACGGAGAATCCGTTCCCGTGGATGTCGGAGGCGATGGATCTCAAGAAGGAAAAGAACTTCTTCGAGACGCGCGTGATCGAATACCAGAATGGCGGCGCGCTCGCCTGGGATTGAGTTCCCTCTGGCGCGGCGGTCAGCGCAACTCGGCCGCCGCGTCGTAGGATTTCTGGGCCGTCAGCACGGCCTCGATATTGCGCTCGGCCCAATGGGTGAGCGCCGCGACCGTCTCGGTCAGGGTATGACCGAGGGGCGTCAGCGCATATTCGACCGTCACCGGCACGGTCGCGAAGACGGTCCGCGTCACCAGGCCGTCGCGCTCCAGCCGCTTCAGCGTCTGCGACAGCACCTTCTGCGAAATTCCCTTGATGTCCCGGCGGATGTGGTTGAACCGCATCGGCCCGCCGTTCAGGTGGTCGAGGATCAGCACGGCCCATTTGTCGGCGATCCGGTCCAGCACGAGCCGGGTCGGACAACGGTCCTCATAGACGTCGTAGACGCGTCGCAGCGTTGTCGTTTCCATCGCTTTGCCCTGCCTCCGGGTTTCTCCGAGGGAACCATGTGAGCTGAAAGTGCTCTCTTTTGCCCCCTCCCTCCGGCAAGTATGTATCCAATTGCAACATGGTTTCCAAATGAAACTGGGAGAATCGAGATGACGGGCAAGACGACAGGCAAGATTCTGGTGCTGGGCGCGACCGGCAATGTCGGGCTGCCGCTGGTGAAGGCGCTGCTGGCGAAGGGCGAGGCCGTCAAGGCCGCGTCGCGCTCCGGCCGGCCGCTGGAGGGCGCCGAGGGCGTCGTGTTCGACTACACGGATCCCGCGACCTTCGGACCCGCCTTCGACGGCGTCGACCGCGCCTATGTGCTGCTGCCCGCCGGTCAGGTGGCGGCGAAGGAACTGCTGCTTCCCGTCGTCGAGGCGGCGGTCGCGCGCGGCGTAAAGATCGTCTTCCAGAGCGTGTTCGGCGCCGAGGCGGATGATGCCATTCCCTATCGCCAGGTCGAGATCGCGATCGAGAAATCCGGCGTGCCCTATGTCATCCTGCGGCCGAACTGGTTTTCGGATAATTTCCATACCTACTGGAAGGTCGGCGTCGCTCACGGCCAGGTCGCGGTTCCGGCCGCCGACGGCAAGACGAGCTTCGTCGACGTGCGCGACGTCGCCGAAAGCGCGGCGGCGGCGCTGACGACGGATCGCTTCGATGGCCGGGCGTTCAATCTGACGGGGCCGGAAGGGCTCGATTACGCCGATGCGACGCGCATCCTCGCCGGCGTGCTCGGCAAGCCGGTTGCCTACAAGGCGATCGACGACGAGGCGTTCGTCTCGCTCGTCACCGGGGCGGGCGTCGCGGAAGACTATGCCCGCCTTCTGGCGGCGATCTTCTATCCCGTGCGCGAGGGCTGGGCCGCCGTCGTCACCGGCGACGTCGAGACGCTGACCGGCTCTGCGCCGCGCTCCGTCGAGGCCTATGCACGCGACAATCTGGCGGCCCTGACCGCCTAAGCGCTCAAAAAAAGCCGGCGGCGCCGCCGCCGGTCTATTCCGGCTCGGCCGAGATGTGGAGGTCGTGCTCGGCCAGGTCGAGGATGGCGCCGACGGCCCTGCGGGCGCCCTCCCGGTCGCGCATCCGGAGCGCCTCGACCAGCGCGTGATGCGCCACGATGGCGTTCTCGTAATCCACTACCGCCCGGGCCGAAGCGTCGAGGGCGCGATGCAGGGCGGCGTGGATCAGCCCGTAGAGCTGCGCGAAGACCCGGTTATGACTCGCCTTCAGCAGCACCGTATGGAAGACGACGTCGGCTTCGATGAAGCTGTAGGAATCCTTGGCCGCCGCCATGCGCTGCCAGGCGTGGTAGAGATCGGCGATTTCCTGCGCCGTGGCGCGGCTCGCCGCGAGTTCGGCCGCCGCCGGCTCGATCGCCCGGCGCGCCTCGAGTATCGCCTTCAGCATCGACTCGTCGAGAAAATCGCTGCCCATCCATTCGACGATGTCGGGATCGAGGAGGTTCCACTCCTCCTTGTCGCGCACCACGGTTCCGACGCGCGGACGCCCGCGCACCAGCCCCTTCGATTCCAGCACCTTCAGCGCCTCGCGAATGACCGTCCGGCTGACGCCGAACTCGGCGCAGAGGTCGTTTTCGCGCGGCAGGTTGCTGCCCGGCGCGTAGAGGCCGGAGGCGATGGCCCGGGCGAGGCTCGCGATGATTTCCTTCTGGACGCGCGGCTTGGTCCGGCGCACCGGCTTGGCGGCGGCCGGCTTCGCAAGCGTGGCGATGTCCAATCCCGGATCCGACTGGGCCGTCGTCTGGGGTTGCGGGGTGGCTCGGCTGGTCATCGCTCTCAATTCGGGTGGGCCGGCACGTTGCCGGCATCTGCCAATCTCACGCGGTCGGGCCGGGATCAAGGGCCGGGATCGCCGTTCTATATAATCATACAACAGGCGTTGACGGGTATGATTATTCGAAATATGGATTCTGGACCCCGCCTCACAGCGGAGGATCGGACTATCTCGTGGGAGAGAGACAATGCGCCTTTGGAAGAGTGCCGTCATGGCAGGTGCTGCCGTGATGATCGCCCTGTCGTCCGCCTACGCGGCTGACGTCAAGATCGGTTTCATCGTCAAGCAGCCGGAAGAGCCCTGGTTCCAGGACGAGTGGAAGTTCGCCGAGGTCGCGGCGAAGGAGAAGGGCTTCACGCTGGTCAAGATCGGCGCCGAGGACGGCGAGAAGCTGCAGTCGGCGATCGACAATCTCGGCGCCCAGGGCGCGCAGGGCTTCATCGTCTGCACGCCCGACGTCAAGCTCGGCCCCGGCATCGTCGCCAAGGCCGCCGCCAACGAGCTCAAGCTGATGACCGTCGACGACCGTCTGGTCGATGCCGATGGCAAGCCGATCGAGTCCGTGCCGCACATGGGCATCTCGGCGACCAAGATCGGCGAGGCCGTCGGCGAGGCGATCGCCGCCGAGATCAAGAAGCGCGGCTGGGACCCGAAGACGGTCGGCGCGATCCGCGTCTCCTATGACCAGCTGCCGACCGCGGTCGATCGCGTCGAGGGCGCCATCACGGCCCTGAAGGCCGCCGGCTTCCCGGCCGAGAACATCTTTGACGCCCCGCAGACGAAGACCGACACGGAAGCGGCCCTGAACGCCGCCACCGTCGTGCTCAACAAGCATGCCAACATCAAGAACTGGGTCGCCTTCGGCCTGAACGACGAAGCCGTGCTCGGCGCCGTGCGCGCCACCGAGAGCGTCGGCATCCCGGCCGCCAACGTCATCGGCATCGGCATCGGCGGCGCGGATTCGGCCATAAACGAGTTCAAGAAGGCCGACCCGACCGGCTTCGTCGGCACCGTCATCATCTCGCCGAAGCGTCACGGCTACGAGACGGCGATCAACATGTATGACTGGATCGCCAACGACAAGGCGCCGCCGGCGCTGACGCTGACCGCAGGCCAGCTGGCGCTCCGCGACAACTACGAAGCCGTCCGCAAGGACCTCGGCATCGAATAGTCGTTCGACCTCAAATCTCCGGCGGTGGGCATCGTGCTCGCCGCCGGTTCTTGTTTGCGAGGCGAAACGATCATGGCCGATTTTCTCGAATTCTCTCAGATCGCCAAGAGCTATCCGGGCGTCAAGGCGCTGGCCGGCATCTCTTTCGGCGTCGCCAAGGGCCGCGTGCACGGCCTGATGGGCGAAAATGGCGCCGGCAAGTCGACGCTGATCAAGATCCTCTCGGGTGATATTCGCGCCGATGAAGGCGAGATCCGCATCGACGGCGTCGTCCAGCATTTCCATTCGACCCGCGACGCCTTCGCGGCGCGCGTGACCGTCGTGCACCAGGAACTGCAGCTGGTTCCGGAGCTCACCGTCGCCGAAAACCTGCGGCTCGGCCATTTCCCGGCCAGAGCGGGCGTCATCAGCTTCCGCGAGCTCGTCGCCGATGTCGGCAGCAAGCTCAGGGAGATCGGCGTCGACGTCGACCCGCGCACCAAGGTCGCGGCGCTTTCCATCGGCGAACGCCAGATGATCGAGATCGCCAAGGCGGTGATGCTCGATGCCCGCGTCATCGCGCTGGACGAGCCGACCTCGTCGCTCTCCTCCCGCGAGAGCGAGATCCTGTTCAAGCTGATCGAGCGGCTGCGCGAGCAGGGCAAGGTCATCCTCTACATCTCGCACCGCCTCGACGAGGTCTTCCGCCTCTGCGACGGCGTCACCGTGCTGCGCGACGGCAAGCTCGCCGCCCATCACGCCAGCATGGAAGGCGTGACGCGCGACCAGATCGTCTCCGAGATGGTCGGCCGCGAGATCAGCGACATCTGGGGCTGGCGCGACCGCGCCATCGGCGAGGTCCGCCTGAAGGTCGAGGGCATCACCGGCTCCAAGCTGCCGAGCCCGGTCTCTTTCGAAGCGCGCAGGGGCGAGATCCTCGGCTTCTTCGGCCTGGTCGGCGCCGGCCGCAGCGAGCTGATGCGCTTGGTCTACGGCGCCGATCATCGCCACGCGGGCCGCGTCGCCATCGACGGCAAGCCGGTCGCGCCCAGCGATCCGCGCCAGTCGATCCGCGCCGGCCTCGTGCTCTGCCCGGAGGATCGCAAGTTCGACGGCATCGTCCAGGGCCGCTCGGTCTCGGACAACATCGCGATCTCGGCGCGCCGCCATTTCTCGCCCTTCGGCATCCTGAACCTCGGCAAGGAAGCGGCGATGGCGGACGGCTTCATCAAAAGCCTTCGCGTCCGCACGCCGTCGCGCAAGCAGGACATCGTCAATCTCTCGGGCGGCAACCAGCAGAAGGTCATCCTGGCCCGCTGGCTGGCCGAGACCGACGTCCGCGTGCTGATCGTCGACGAGCCGACGCGCGGCATCGACGTCGGCGCCAAGTCGGAGATCTACGACCTGCTCTATTCGCTGGCCGAAGGCGGCCTCGCCATCGTCGTGGTGTCGAGCGAGCTGCCGGAAGTGATGGGCATCTCCGATCGCATCGCCGTCATGTGCGGCGGCGGCATCGCCGCCACCTTCGATCGCGCCGATTTCAACGAACGCACCATTCTCGCCGCCGCGCTGCCGGACCGCTCGGCCGCCGAAGCAATCAAGAAGGTTTCATGATGACCGGTTCCCTGAAGCGAATCCTGCTTGGCGAGCAGGGCCTCGTCGTCATCTTCGCCATCGCCTTCGCCGTGGTGGCGCTGACCGTCCCGAACTTCCTGACCGAGCGCAACATGCTCGGCCTGCTGCAGTCGGTAGTGACCATCGGCATCGTCGCCTGCACGATGATGTTCTGCCTGGCCTCGCGCGATTTCGACCTGTCCGTCGGCTCGATCGTCGCCTTCACCGGCATGGTCGCGGTCATGGCGTCGAACGCCACCGGCTCGATCCCGCTCGGCCTCTTGATCGCGGTCGGCTTCGGCACCTTCGTCGGCTTCGTCAATGGCGTGGTCATCGCCAAGCTGAAGATCAACGCGCTGATCACCACGCTCGCCACGATGCAAATCGTGCGCGGCCTGGCGCTGATCTCGTCGGACGGTCGCGCCGTCGGCATCAACGATGCCTCGTTCTACCAGCTCGCTTTGTCGAAGTTCCTCGGCGTGCCCACCCCGATCTGGGTCATGGGCATCCTGTTCTGCATCTTCGGCTTCGTGCTGAACCGCACCGTGTTCGGCCGCAACACGCTGGCGATCGGCGGCAATCCGGAGGCCTCGCGGCTCGCCGGCGTCAATGTCGACTGGATGCGGATCTGGATCTTCACGCTGCAGGGCCTCGTCTGCGCCATCGCCGGCATCCTGCTCGCCTCGCGCATCACCTCGGGCCAGCCGAATGCTGCGACCGGCCTCGAGCTCTCGGTCATCTCGGCCTGCGTGCTCGGCGGCGTGTCGCTCGCCGGCGGCCGTGCGGCGATCACCGGCGTCATCGTCGGCGTGCTGATCATGGGCATCGCCGAGAACGTCATGAACCTGCTCAACATCCAGGCCTTCTACCAGTATGTGGTGCGCGGCCTGATCCTGCTGATGGCGGTCCTGCTCGACAATCTGCGCTCCCGCTCGCTCGGACGGCGCTAGGAACTGACAGAATGAAGATCACCAAGATCGAGACGCATGTCGTCAATGCCGAGATGCGGAACTGGGTGTTCGTCCGCGTCCTGACCGACCAGCCCGGCCTCTATGGCTGGGGCGAGGCGACGCTGGAATGGAAGGCGCGCGCCATCGTCGGCGCCATCGCCGACCTCGAGCCGATCCTGCTCGGCCTCGACCCGCGCGACATCGAATACGCCGTCAGGGCGATGAAGAAGCACGGCTTCTGGCAGCCGCTGGGCGTCCTCGGCATGACGGCGCTGTCCGGCATCGAGATGGCGCTGTGGGACATTCTCGGCAAGTCGCTCGGCGTGCCGGTCTGGCGACTGTTCGGCGGCAAGGTGCGCGACCGCGTGCCGATCTACACCCATCTCGGCCTCGGTCAGATGGACGCCGTCTACAATTCGATGGACGCCTCCTCGCTGGTCGAGCGCGGCCTCGCGGTCAAGGAGCAGGGCTACAAGGCGATGAAGGTCGTCAACGTGCCCTATACCCACTACACGGCGACGCCGGCGGCGATCGACGATTTCGTTAGGAGTATGGGAGCTCTGCGGGAGGCGATCGGTCCCGAGATCGAGCTGATGGTCGATTTCCATGGCCGCTGCGCCTCGGCGGGCGCAGCACTCTCCTATCTGCGCGCGCTGGAGCCGTTCAACGTGATGTTCGCCGAGGAGCCGATCCCGCCCGGCGACGTCGCCTCGATGAAGGTGATCGCCGATGCGTCGCCCGTCGCCATCGCCCATGGCGAGCGGCTGACCAGTGCTGCCGAATTCGCGCCCTATATCGAGGCGCGGACGATGACGGTGGCGCAGCCGGACCTCTGCCATTGCGGCGGCTTCAGCGAAGCCCGGCGGATCGCGGCGCTCGCCGAGGTGGCCGGCATCGGCCTTGCCCCGCATAATCCTCTCGGGCCCATCGCCGGCGTCGCGGCGCTGCATTTCGACATCGCCACGCCGAACTTCATCATCCAGGAAGAGATGACCGGCGCCGTGCCGTGGTATTTCGAGGTGGTGCAGGGGCCGATCGAGCGCGTCGACGGCGCCTGGCAGATCCCGCAGGCGCCGGGCCTCGGCGTCGAGGTCGATCTCGCTGTGGCGGCCAAGCATCCCTGGAAGCAGGAGCCGTTCCCGACCCGCGACGCCGTCATGCCGGACGGCACCATCGTCGACTGGTAGGTTCATCATGGCCGGACGCCTCGAAGGCAAGATCGCCATCGTCACCGGTGCCGCGCGCGGCATCGGCGCGGCGATCGCCCGCAAATTCGCGGACGAGGGAGCCTCGCTCGGGCTCATCGACATCGACGCGGAGGCGCTCGCCGCCTTCGCGGCGGAACTGGCGGGGGAGGGTGCCACCCTCGTCACGGCGGAGGCCAATATCGGCGAGCGCGCCTCGGTCGAGGCCGCGGTCGCCGTGGTGCTCGCGCGCTATGGCCGCGTCGACGTGCTGGTCAACAATGCCGGCATCAACGTCTTCGCCGATCCGCTGGAGCTCGAGGACGAGGAATGGCGGCGCTGCATGGCCGTCAACCTCGAAGGCGCCTGGCACATGATCCGCGCCGTCCTGCCGGGCATGCTCGCGGCAGGGCAGGGGTCGATCGTCAACATCGCCTCGACCCACGCCTTCGCCATCATTCCGGGCACGTTCCCCTATCCGGTGGCGAAGCATGGCCTGCTCGGGCTCACCCGCTCACTCGCGGTCGACTACGCGCCGAAGGGCATCCGCATCAACGCGGTCGCTCCGGGCTATATCGAGACGGACAAGGTCAAGGACTGGCTGGCAGAATTCCCGGATCCCGCCGCGGCGCGGGCCCGTGTCGAGGGGCTGATCCCGCTCCGTCGGATCGGCACGCCGGAACAGGTCGCCCATGCGGCGCTGTTCCTCGCCAGCGACGAATCCGCCTTCAGCACCGGCTCGGTGCTGACCATGGATGGCGGCCGCTCGGTCGTCTACCACGACTGAATTGAAACGGCCGGCCCCGAGGGGGCCGGCCGCGCAGTTCTTCCCGAAAAGCTCTCAGAGCTTCAGCAGCGGATCCGGCTGGTCGGCGCTGAACGGCACCTCGTCGACGCCCCAGCTGCGGTGCACGACGTGGACATGCGCGTCGCGGCCGCCATTCTCCTTCAGGATTTCGAGGACCTTGGCGTCGTCCTTCGCGTCCGGCGCGTGGACCCAGAGCAGCAGGCCGCCATTGGCGAGCTGCTGGTGGACCGCCGCCGCATGCTTGCGGCCGAAGACGCGCGACAGCACGTAGCCGGCCGAGCCGGTGGCGAGCGTGCCGCCGATCGTCAGCGCCAGCGCCGGGATGAGGGCGGCGCCGACCGTGCCGGCGACGAGCGCCGCGCCGAGGCCGGTGACGAGCGCCGGACCGCCGGTCAGGGCGGCTGCGCCCTCGACGCGGGAATCCGGGCTCACATAGGCAGCGCGCGCCACATCGGCCTTGTCCTCGACGGCGCTCGCCGGGTTCGACGCCGACAGGGTCTCGGAGGCGGCGAGGACGCTCAGGTCCGCCTGCTGGATGCCATATTGCAGCAGCGCGTCGACGGCTGCGTTGAGGGCCGCTTCGCTCTCGAAGACGGCGACCGCCTCGCGCTCCTGATAGCCGAGTTCGCCGTCCTTGGTGTCGAGGCCAGGTGTGGTCATCTTGCTTCCCTTACATACACGCAGGCGCGCGAGCGCGCCGTCCATCGGTTGCACTGCTGCATCCATACCAAAATCCTATATGCATGGCGCATTGCAACTCTGCATAGGAAGCGCGGGACGCGACCTTCTGTCCACAGGCGCGGCGTTTGGCGCCGGCAAGAGCCCGAAATCAGGCGTCGGCGTCGAAATAGGCGGCGGCGCGACGCCGCTCCAGCGGCGACAGGCCGTAGAAGCGGTGCTTTTCCTCATACATCCGCGCATCGGCGCGCTTCACCACGTCTTCAAGCGATTCGCCCGGTTCGCTCGTGGCGGCGCCCATGGAGAGGCTCAGCGTCAGCCCGGTGTAGAACTGGTTGTTGAGCTCGACGAGGCGACGGATGTCCTCGATCGTCCGTTCCGCGCCTGCCTCGTCGGCGCCGGGCAGCAGCACCGCGAACTCGTCGCCACCGATGCGGGCGGCGTGATAGGGCTGCGCGAGCAGCTTGTCGAGAACCTCGCCGACGCGCCGGAGCAGCTCGTCGCCGGCGGCGTGGCCCCACTGGTCGTTGGCGGCCTTCAGCCCGTTCAGGTCGATGATGATGATCGAAACCGGCGTCGGGCCGTTGCGGCGCAGCCGGTTCAGCTCGTCGACATAGAAGGAGCGGTTGTAGAGCTTGGTCAGGACGTCGTGCTGGCCGAGGAATTCGAGATAGGCCTCGGCCGCCTTGCGCGCGGTGATGTCGGTCAGCGCCACCTGCACCAGCGACCAGTCGTGCTCATGGCCGGGCAGCACCGAGAACTGCAGGTGGAGATGCAGTTCCTTGCCGTCGAGCGCGTAGTTCACCACCTCGCGCTGCTGGAACAGCTTGTCGTCCCAGAGATCGATCAGCTGCTCGCGAAAGTGCCGGTTCATGGAATCGCGGAAGATGTCGCCGAGATGCCGGAGCAGCGTCGGCTTGTCGGCCGCCGCGAAGAGCTGCAGCGTGTGGCGGTTGACGTCGATGACGCGGATCTCGCTCATGCAGCGCGTCACGAATTCCGGATGCACGTCGGTGAAGACGCGGAAGTCGATGATGCCCTTCAGGCGGATCTCGTCGATCAGGCGCTTGACGCTGGAGAAGTCCTCGACCCACAGCGACACCGGCGAATGGTGGAACAGGCCGCGGGCATATTCCTCGCTGCGCACCAGCTTGCGGCGCGCCGTCTCGCGCTCCGTCACGTCCTCGATCGCCACCAGCACGCGCTGCCAGTCGTCCTCATGGCCGGGGACGATCGTGCCCTTCAGCAGCACGTCGAGGCGGCGGCCGGTCAGCGTGTAGTTCGCCGTCAGGCTGGTGAAGGTGGTGTCGCCGTTCCAGAGCTGGACGAGCTCTTCGATATGGGCGTGCAGCATGTCGTCGCGAAACACCCGGCCGAGATTGGCGGTGAGGTGATCGAAGCTTTCCGCCTCGAGCAGCGACAGCGTCTTGCGATTGACCCGGACCACGCGGATCTCGGCCGAGCAGGCGGTGACGCGGGTGAGATCCTCGCGCAGGAAGCGTTCGAGATCGACGACGCCAGCATTTCGCCAGTCCTCGAACAACGCTTTCAGGCCACTATAGTCTTCTTCCCATAACGACACCGGGGCGATGTCGAAGATCTGGCCGTCGCGGCTCGGCTCGCATTGCATGGGTTCGGTCCGGGGGTTCGGGGAGCATCCTCAAACGCTACTCGCTTCGCGCAGGCTTCGCCATGGCGAATGCTCCGACGATACGGAACCTTTATTGTCGTTGCGAGTCCGGACCGCCTCAGGTGCCGGCGACGCGCGTCAGGGTGATCGAGCCGATGCCGGCGGCGAGGCCGAGGCCTGTCTGGCCGGAGACCGAGAGCGGCTGCAGCGAGATGCCGCCATTGCCGCCGCCGACCAGCACATTGGCGCCGAGGCCGACGCCGGCCGTCGCTTCCGCCGTGGCGCCGGCATAGGTGCCGCCGAGGTCGCCGTGCCGGCGCGAAGGCTCGAGCACCGCCCAGGCGATCCGGCCGCCGGTGGTGATGCCGACGTCGAGGCCGAGCTTGCTGATGCGGCCGGTATAGCGCTCCCTGCCGCCGTTCCTCGCGTTGAACTGGCAGTCGAGGCGCTTGCTGGAGCCGATCAGGAAGCCCATGCCGGGCGCCACCGTGCAGACCAGGGTTCCGGTCCGGGTCGCGGCGCTGGCGGAAGGGATCGTCGAGGCGGACATGACGATTGCAGCGGAAGCTGCGATGATCAGGGTCGGGAGACGGGACATGACGGACCTCGTGAAGCGATACGGGCCCAGAAAACGGGGCGCCGGCGCAAACGTTCCGGCCGACGCGTCCCGTCGGGAAGCGCGAGGGATCACTTGCGTGTGATCCGGCCGCGTTGCAGCCTCCTGTAGAGCCAACCAAGGACGTCGAAACCGAATGACGAAGATCAAGATCACCGCCGGCCCGTACACCTTTTACGGCAAGCTGGAGGAGGAACTGGCGCCGAAGACCGTCGCGGTCTTCAAGAAACTGCTGCCCTATCGCGAGAAGATCATCCATGTGCGCTGGAGCGGCGAGGGCTGCTGGATCCCGCTCGGCGATCTCGATCTCGGCCTCGGCTTCGAGAACAACACCAGCCATCCGGCGCCCGGCCAGGTCATCGTCTATCCCGGCGGCATCAGCGAGACCGAGATCCTGCTCGCCTATGGCGGCGTCTGCTTCTCGTCCAAGGTCGGCCAGCTTTCCGGCAACCACTTCCTGACCATCACCGAGGGCCTCGAGAACATCGTCGCACTCGGCAAACTGACGCTCTGGGAGGGCGCGCAGGACATCCTGTTCGAACTGGCCGACTGACGCTCCGGTCGTCTTCCGGCGGCGGGGGCGGACCCCGGCGCCGGAAGTGGCCGTGGTCTATGGGACAGGGCGGGCCTCGAAGGATGCCTTGGTCTCACCTCTCCTTGAGGAGACCTCTGCAAAACACCGAAGGTCGCCATGCGGTCCAAGGCCTAAGGGCACCGTCGCCCCGGCGGAGGCCGGGGCCCATAAACACCGGCCAGGAAAGCCTGGCTGAGCCTATCGGCCACGGGCCTGTGTGTCTGGATCCCGGCCTTCGCCGGGATGACGACGGAGGGTGGTACGGCCGCTCATCGAGAGCATCGACCCGTCGGCCCTGCGCCTCCTGAGTTCGGACCCATGGAAGCCCTCACCCCAACCCTCTCCCGCAAGCGGGAGAGGGAGATCACGCGCTTGAGGTTTGCTGAGTGTCTGGCCCCTAGCGTCGGATTTACGTGGAATCCGCTTTCCTTCTTGAACCTCCCCCTTGAGGGGAGGTCGAAAACGCCCTTGCGTTTTCGCGAGGGGGCGCTTGCCGCGACCCGACGAAGAAACCCCTCCCCAAGACCGCCAGCACGCGGTCTTGACCCTCCCTCAAGGGGAGGGTTCAGGCCGCGGTTCCATGGCTGCATCAGAACCTGACGTAAAGTTACCCACAGGCTGCCCACAGGTTGCCCATAGGTAATTCACAGGCAATCCACAGCCTGCGCACAGGCTTTTCCGATCCCTTAGACACCGGATGTCCCCATGAACTGCACAGCCTTCCGGCGCTCCGCTGCCGCTGCGTCGCCGATTATATAAATCCATTTGACTGAATAAATCGTTGGGCTAACGTCGGGGGAACGGACCTGGAGCGACGATGGCCCTGCGCGGTACAAATCAGGAGCTCGGGCGGCCCTACAACCGCCGGATCGTGCTGGAGACCATCCGGCTCGAGGCGCCGATCGCCCGGGGCGACATCGCGCGCAAGGTCGGGCTGACGGTGCAGACCGTCTCCACCATCATCCGCGAGCTGGAGGAGCGAGGCTTCGTCAAGGGCTCGCGCGAGGCGCCGAAGGGGCGGGGGCTGCCGCGCACCACGCTGACGCTCGATCCGGAAGGCGGCTTCGCGATCGGCCTGCACGCGACGCCGATCGGCGTCGGCGCCGCGCTGGTCAACCTCGCCGGCGACATCGTCGGCAGCCGCTACCACGCCTTCGCGCCGGTATCGCCGGACGAGACCTTCGCCGTCTTCGAGACGCTGATCGACGAGATGCGGGCGCTCCGGCCGGGCGGGCGGATGCTGGGCATCGGCGTCGCCATGCCGGGACCGACGGACGTCGATTCCATGAGCTTCGTCGGGCCGACGACGCTGGAGGGCTGGAAGGGCGTGCCGGTGGTCGAGCGCCTGACGGCGGCGACGGGACTGCCCGCCTTCTGCGGCACGGAGCCCAGCGCCGCCGCGCTCGGCGAGCGCCTTTATGGCCTCGGTCGCGATCTGAGCTCGTTCTACTACCTCTATGTCGGCGTCGGCTTCGGCGGCGCCATGGTGCATGGCGGCAGCGTGCTGCTCGGCGCCCATGGCAATGCCGGCGAGATTGGCCACATCCCGATCGTTCCGGACGGCGATCTCTGCCCCTGCGGCAATCGCGGCTGCCTGGAGCGCTATGTCTCGCAGGAGGCGCTGGACCGGCGGCTCAAGGCGATCGATCCCTCGGCGCGCGTCGAGACGGCGCTGGAGCTGCATCCCAAGATCGTCGACACCTGGATCGCCGAGACCGCGCCGGTGCTCCGGCGCGCCATCGCGACGATCGAGAACCTGTTCGATCCCGACGGCATCGTCATCTCGGGCTTCGTGCCCGAGGCGCTGCTCGAGCGGCTGTTCGCCGCCACCGAGCCGCTGATGCATTCCGTCGCCGAGCGCAGCGGCCGCACCTCGCCCCGGCTCCTGCTTTCGACCGAAGGCAAGGATGCCGTGATGCGCGGCTCCGCCTCGCTCGCCATTTCCGCTGCGCTGTCGCCGCGCTTCGGCCTCCTGTTCGCCGGGGAGGAGGAGCGGACCGAGCGCGATCCGATCATGACCGGCCCGACCAAGAAAGAGGTAGCTGCATGACTGAAGAAGCCCCGCTCCTGCGGCTCCAGAACATCTCCAAGAGCTTCGGCGCGATCCAGGCCTTGCGCGACATCTCGTTCGACATCCGGCGCGGCGAGGTCGTGGCGCTGCTCGGCGACAACGGCGCCGGCAAGTCGACGCTGGTGAAGATCATCTCGGGCGGCCTGGAGCCGAGCTCGGGACACGTGATCTATGACGGCGCCGAGCGTCACTTCACCTCGCCCGCCGACGGCAAGGCGGCGGGCATCGAGACCGTCTACCAGGACCTCTCGCTCTGCACCAATGTCGACGTGGTGGCGAACTTCTTCATGGGCCGGGAGATCGTGAAGAAGTATTTCGGCGTTCCCGTCCTGCAGGAAAAGGCGATGGAGGCGGTCGTTGCCAAGGCGCTTTCCGACGCCGGCACGCGGATCCCGTCGCTCCGGACCAATGTCGAGCATCTCTCCGGCGGCCAGCGCCAGGCGATCGAGCTGAATCGCTTCGTCCATTGGGGCGGCAAGCTGGTCCTGCTCGACGAGCCCTTCGCGGCGCTCGGCGTCGAGCAGACCCGGCGCGGACTGGAACTGATCCGCCGTATCGCCGACCAGGGAATCGGCGTCATCTTCATCACCCACATCATGAGCCAGGCCTTCCAGGTCGCGGATCGCATGGTGGTGATCCGGCAAGGCACGGTGGCGGGCGACGTGCGCCGCGCGGACACGTCCGCCGACGACATCGTGCAACTGATTACCGGCGAGGCTCTGGGCGGCCGCGCGCGGAATACCGGCCAGGACAATGGCCAAGCCCAGCACGCGGGATAGAGCTGGCTAAACAGCTCATCCGGACTTCCAGACTGAACGACAAGAACGAAGGGAACAGCAAGATGAAGCGTTTGATGGGTGTCCTGGCGGGAGCCGTCGTGCTCGGCGCCGCAACCTTCCTGACGCCGGCCGCGTGGGCCGCCGACAAGGGCAAGGTCTACTATCTGGTGCCGACGCTGCTGGACGAATTCCAGACCGGATCGGTGACCGCGATCACCAAGTTCATGAAGGACGTCGGCTACGAGACCGTCGCGCTCAACGCCGACAACAAGACGGACGTGCAGCAGGGCCAGATGAATGACGTCATCGCCCTGAAGCCGTCGGCGATCGTGCTCGCCGCCGTCGACTTCAATGCCCTGAAGCCGCAGATCGAGGCGGCCCGCGCCGCCGGCATCCCGGTGATGCAGTTCGACCGCCAGATCACCTCGACCAAGAGCGACCTGACCTCGGTCGCCGGCACGGTCGAGATCGGCCATGTCGCGGCCGCCGAGATCGAGCGCCTGCTCAAGGAGAAGAACGGCAGCGTCAAGGGCAAGGTGCTGCAGGTGCTGGGCGACCCCGGCGATCCCTACACGCTCGACATCCAGAAGGGTTTTGAGGAGAAGCTGAAGGCGTTCCCGGACGTCACCATCATCTCGAAGCCTGCCATGCAGTGGGAGGCCTCGAACGCCGGCTCGATCGTCGCCGACCAGCTTCTCGCCAATCCCGACATCGACCTGATCTTCGTGCATGCCGCGCATCTCTCGGTCGCCGCCGTCGCGTCGCTCGAAGCGGCCGGCAAGAAGCCGGGCGACGTCCTGCTCGTCTCGTCGAACGGCGCGCCTGTCGGTCTCGACCTGATCCGCAAGGGCTGGCAGCAGGTCGAGGTCGAGCAGCCGCTGTTCGCCCAGGCCGCAGCCCTCGCCATGTTCGCCGACAAGGTCGTCAACAAGCAGGAGATCAAGCCCGGCACCTATGACGTGCTCGGTCTCGAAGGCGTCGTGACGAACGAGGAATGGGGTCCGAACATCAAGATCCCGGGCGCCGCCATCACCAAGGCAAACGTCGACGATCCGCGGTTCTGGGGCAACATGAAGACCCCGGAAGCACCGGTGAAGTCGGTCGAGTAACGATCGGATCGAACCTGCCGTCCCGGCCTCGCCGCCGGGACGGCGCTCCCCGCGCCGTCGTCGGCTATCCGCCGATGGCGTCGGGGCGTTCCAGGCGGCCGTGCCGCGCCTGAAGACCGTCCGCCATCGTCGCAACACCCCGGAGCCGTTCCATGGTCTCGTCCAATCGCCGGGCCGCGATCGAGTTCGTCCTCGATCATCTCGTCTGGTTCATTCTCTTCGTCGTGCTGGTGCTGTTCTCGCTGACGATCCCGAACTATTTCCAGATCGGTATCTTCGCCAACATCGTCGAGCAGTCCACCTTCGTCGGCACGCTGGCGATCGGCCTATCGCTCCTGATCATCGCCGGCTACATGGACCTTTCCATCGAATCGGTGATGGCGCTCGCCGCCATGGTGGTCGGCATCCTGTTCGCGAAATCCGGCGTCGGCCTCGGCTTCGGCTTCACGCCGGCCTGGCTCGTCGTGCCGATCTCGCTCGCCATCGCCCTTTCGGTTGGCGCCATCGTCGGGGCGAGCAACGCCTTCTTCGTCGTCCGGCTGAAGATGAATTCCTTCATCGTCACGCTCGCCGCCTATATCTGGGGCCGCGGCCTCGTCGTCGCGCTGTCCGGCGGCCGCTCGGCCCAGGAGCTGCCCTCCGAGCTCCGCTTCCTCGCGGTCGAGCGCTTCCTGCAGATCCCGCTGATGGCCTGGATCGCGATCATCGCGACGCTCGTCTTCGCCTTCATCCTGAACCGCACGCCGTTCGGACGTCACCTGCTGATGATCGGCGGCAATCCGACGGCGGCCTATCGCGCCGGCATCAAGGTCGACCGACTGACGGCGACGACCTTCGTGCTCGCAGGCTCGATCGCCGGTCTCGCCGGCTGGCTGCTCGCCATCCGCACCTCCGGCGCCACCGCCAATCTCGGCGTCGGCATGCTGTTCCAGACCTTCGCGGCGGTGGTCATCGGCGGCGTCAGCCTGAAGGGCGGCGTCGGCAGCCTGCCCGGCGTCTATGCCGGCGTGCTGCTGCTCGCCTCCATCCAGACCGCGATCAACCTGATGGGCATGCCCGCCCATTTCACCCAGTTGATCCAGGGCGGCATGGTCCTCGTGGCCGTTCTGCTCGACACCATGAAACTCGGTATCCGAAAGAGGCTCGCCTGATGAGTACTGCGTCTCAACGTCTTGCCGGGCGCTCCGCCCTCGTCGTCGGCGGGGCGCGCGGCATCGGCGGCGGCATCGTGGCGCGCTTCGCCGCCGAGGGCGCCCGCGTCGTCATCGCCGATACCGAGGTCGAGGCAGGCAAGGCTTTCGCGCAATCGCTCGGAGGCGAGGGGAAGGCGCGTTTCATCGAGACCGACATCTCGCAGAAGGCCGATGCCGAGCGCGCCGTTGCCGAGGCGGTGACGCATTTCGGCGGCCTCGACATCGTCGTCCAGAACGCCGGCATCTATCCCTGGACGCTGATCGAGAACATCGAGCCGGAGGAATGGGACGCGGTGATGGGCGTCAATCTGCGCGGCACCTTCCTGGTGGCGCGCGCCGCGCTGCCGGCGATGCGGTCGAAGGGCTATGGCCGGATGGTCTTCACCTCGTCGATCACCGGCCCGCGCGTGACCAGCCCCGGCCATGGCCACTACTCGGCCTCCAAGGCCGGCATCAACGGCTTCATCAAGGCGGCGGCGCTGGAATTCGCCGGCTACGGCATCACCGTCAACGGCATCGAGCCGGGCAACATCCTGACCGAGGGCATGAAGGCCGGCCGCAGCGCTGCCTTCATCAAGGGCATGGAGGAATCGATCCCGCTCGGCCGTCTCGGCACGCCGGAGGACATCGCCAACGCGGCGCTGTTCCTGGCCTCGGAGGAATCCGCCTACATCACCGGCACGACCATCGTCGTCGACGGCGGCCAGACCCTGCCGGAGAGCAAGGATTTTCGGATCACGCCGGCCTGATTGTCCGGCTGCGGCCGGGTGAGCTCGTCTCGCTCGGAAAGTCCCTCACCCAACCCTCTCCCGCAAACGGGAGAGGGCTTTGGCCAGCGTCTGTCATCGGCCTGGAAGCGAAACGGCACGCGCCGGCGATCTCCCTCTCCCGCGAGCGGGAGAGGGTACGGGTGAGGGTTCTCTCAGGCGAGCTCGCCGAGCTGGTCGAGCATCGCCGTCGTCAGCGCGATCTCGTCGGCGTTCACGCCATGCGCCGAGCCCTGGTAGATCCGCGTCGTCACCAGCGCCCCGGCCTTGGCGAAACGTGTCGCCGATTCCTCGACGCGCTCGATCGGGATGTGGAAGTCGCGCTCGGCGCAGCCGAGCAGGACCGGCGTCCCGTCGAGATCGTCGCCGCCGTCCCACAGTTCGCCCTCCGCGCCGATCAGCCCGCCGCTGAGGCCCACCGCGCCGCCATAGCGGCCCGGCTTGCGGGCGACGGCCTCGAGCGCCAGGCAGGCGCCTTGCGAGAAGCCGAGCAGGACGATCTTCTCCCGCGCGATGCCGTGCCCGACGATGTCGTCGACGAGCGCGTGCACCACGCCGAGCGCCGAGCCGAGCCACGGCTCGTTCAGCGCCCGCGGCTCGAGGAAGCGCTGCGGATACCAGACCGAGCCCGCCGCCTGCGGCGCGAAATAGGCGATGTCGTCCTGGCCGAGATGCTCGGCGAGGCCGATGATGTCGTCGGCCGAGGCGCCGCGTCCGTGCAGCGTGATCACCGCGCCGCGCGCGCTGACGAGCGGCGCGCCGGCGTGGAGGATGCGCTGGTCGGAATGCGGGCCGGAGCCCCGCGTCCTTTCAAGGGTCATGTCGTCTCGTTTCTGCCGTCAGAGCGGCTTCAGATTGTCTTCGATCGACTGGCGCCGGCCTTCCAGGAAGGGCGGCAGCGACAAATGTTCGCCGAGCGTCTCCAGCGGTTCGTCGGCCGTGAAGCCGGGGACGTCCGTGGCGATCTCGAACAGCACGCCGCTCGGCTCGCGGAAATAGAGCGAGCGGAAATAGTAGCGCTCGACCTCGCCGCTGGAGCCGATGCGGAAATCCCGCACCCGCTCGGCCCAGAGCCGCAAACTGTCATAGTCCGGCGTGCGGAAGGCGACGTGATGCACGCCGCCGGCGCCCTCGCGCGCCGTCGGCGCGTCCGGTTCGACCACGACATGCAGCTCCGCCTGCGGGCCGCCTTCGCCCATCTGGTAGACATGCACCTGGTTCGCCGAGATGGCGCTCTGCGGGTAGTCGCGCACCTTCTTCATGTGCAGGACACGGGTCAGCACCATCTCCGTCGGCGCCAGGTCGCGCACGCTCATCGTGATCGGGCCGAGGCCGCGGATCTGGTGCTCCGTCGGCACGGGGCTGCGCTCCCAGGGACGGGCGGCGGTGACCGGGCCATTGTCGACCAGCGACAGGCGCTGGCCCTCCGGATCCTCGAAGACGAGGCCCTGCCGCCCGCCGACATCGGCGACGTCGCCGGTCGCCACGCCCTGCGCCCGCAGGTGATCGCGCCACCAGCCGAGGCTGTTGCCGTCGACGCGGAAGCCGGTGCGGACGACCGAATGCGTGCCGCGCCGGGCGGGGCCGACCGGCCAGTCGAAGAAGGTGATGTCGGAACCCGGCGTCGCCTCGCCGTCGCCATAGAACAGATGATAGGCGCTGGTGTCGTCCTGGTTGACGGTCTTCTTCACCAGCCGAAGGCCGAGAACCCGGGTGTAGAAGGCGAGATTGCCGGGCGCATCCGCCGTGATCGCCGTGAGGTGGTGGAAGCCACCGAGCTTGAGATCCATGATGTTCTCTCCATCGAATGTGTTGGGCTCGAAAATGGCCTACTTCGATCGGAACTCAACCGCCTCCGCCAGAATAAGGCTGTCTCCGGAGAATGGACAATCGCAGGTAACCTGCCGTCGATGGAGGTAAAGTAAAGCGCTCAACCCTCCGTAGGGATAATCCCTGTGAAGAAGTTCTGGACGTAGAGGCCGGCAAGACGCATTTTGCGTGCACGAGGCATCGCGACCCATTAACAAACTCATATATCTCAGGAATAGGGATCGCGACGTTCGCTCGAGACAGAATAGCTCGAGGGTGACGGAGGAGAAGCGAGCGTCCGCCCATCGTGCGGAAGCCGGCTAAAGGGTCCATCAGGACTATCTAGGGAGGATACAACATGGTGAAGCTTATTCGTCAGCTTCTGGCGACGACGATCGCTGTCGGCGCCCTCGCAACGGCGGCGCATGCCGCCGGTCCGGAGATCGTCGCCGGTCCCAGCAACGATCCCAATTGCTTCAAGCCGTGGACGGCGGACACCAAGTTCTTCAAGTTCCCGAAGAAGGAAGGCCCGTATCGCGTCGCGCTTGCCAATGGATTCATCGGCAATACTTGGCGCATCCAGATGATCCAGACGGCCAAGGCCTATGCCGAGCAGCCGGACGTCAAGGCGAAGCTGAAGGAATTCAAGGTCGTCTCGACCGGTGACGACGTCGCGGCGCAGATCGCCGCCGTCGATAACTTCATCAATTCCGGCTACGACGCGATCGTCGTCAACGCCCAGAACCCGACGGCCTTCAAGCCGGTGATCAAGCGCGCCAAGGCGGCCGGCGTCGTGCTCGTCGCCTTCGACAACACGCTCGACACCGACGAGGCGATCAACGTCAACGTCAGCCAGAAGGGCCTCGGCGAGCTCTGGGGCCAGTGGATGGTCGATCACCTGCCCGAGGGCGGCAAGCTGCTCGAAGTGCGCGGCGTGACCGGCACGTCGGTCGATCGCGACCGCCATGAAGGCATCCAGGAAGTGCTGGGCAAGTCCGGCAAGAAGTTCGAGACAGTCGAGGTCATCGGCCGCTGGGACGACGGCACGGCGCAGAAGGTGACGGCCGATGCCGTCGCCGTGCACAAGAAGTTCGATGGCGTCACCGTCCAGGGCGGCTCGACCGGCACGGTCCGGGCGCTGATGGATGCCGGCCATCCCTTCGTGCCCGTCGGCGGCGAGACCGAGAACGGCTTCCGCAAGCTCTGCGCCGAGCACACGGGCGACGGCCTGAAATGCGTCTCGGCCGGTTCTGGCCCGGCCCAGGTCGCGGTCGCCATCAAGACGGCGATCGAGGCGCTGGAAGGCAATGTCGTGCCGCAGTCGATCGAGCTGCCGCTCGCCATCGACAAGGACCCGGACTTCAAGGACGGCGTGAACTTCTACTCGAAGGAATCCGACAATTTCTTCGTCGGCAACGCCTTCCCGTCCTGCGGCATCAACTTCACCGCCCAGGAAATCATGGGTCAGACGAAAGAGAACCAGTAGGTCTCCCGTCGTCGTCTGGCGGGCTCCCGAGCCCGCCAGACGCGTTCCGTCTCTTCTTGCGTGGATCGTGCCTTGACTGACCGGAAGCCCTATCTCGAACTGAAGCGCGTCTCGAAGCGCTATGGCGGCATCGCCGCGCTGACGGAGGTCGATTTTTCCGCCTATCCCGGCGAGATCCAGGCCGTGCTGGGCGAGAACGGCGCCGGCAAGTCGACGCTGATCAAGATCGCCTCCGGCGTCACCGATCCGACCGAAGGCGAGGTGCTGATCGAGGGCCGGCCGGTCCGCTTCCGCAATCCGACCGAGGCGATGCGCGCCGGCGTCGTCTGCGTGTTCCAGGAATTGTCGCTGCTGCCGGAGCTTACCGTCGCCGACAATCTCTCCATCGTCGATCCGCCGAAATGGGGCGGCATGATCGATGCCGGCGCCCAGCGCGATCGCGCCCGCGCGCTCCTGAAGCGCGTCGGCTGCGAGGACGTGCATCCGCTCGAGCTGGTGCGCGACCTGCCGCTGTCGCGCCGCCAGATGGTCGAGATCGCCAAGGCGCTCGGCCGCGACCCGCGTATCCTGATCCTCGACGAGGCGACCTCGGCGCTGACCGCCGACGACGTCGAGCGCGTCTACGGCATCATTCGCGAATTGAAGGCTTCGGGCGTCGGCATCCTCTATGTCTCGCACCGCATGCGCGAGATCGAGGCGCTGGCCGACACGGCGACCGTCTTCCGCAACGGCCGCCGGATCGAGACCTTCAAGAAGGGCGACCGCTCCGTCGACGCGATCATCCAGATGATGATTGGCCGCGAGGTGACGCACCAATATCCCGACAAGCCGGCGCCGCGGCCGGACGCGCCGGTGGCGCTCAAGGCCGCCAATCTCTCCTGGGGCCGCGAGATCCAGGATGTGTCGCTCGAGCTGAAGCGTGGCGAGATCGTCGGCCTCGGCGGGCTCGACGGGCAGGGCCAGCGCGAGCTGCTGCTGGGTCTCTTCGGCGTGCTCAAGGGCGTTTCCGGCAGCATCACGGTCGACGGCAAGCCGGTGGCGCTGAACGGCCCGCGCAAGGCGATGCACGCGCCGCTGCCGATGGCCCTGATCCCGGAGGACCGCAAGACCGAGGGGCTGATGCTGCCGATGAGCGTCCGGGACAACATGACGCTCGCCGCCCTGCCGCGCCTGCTTGGCCGTTTCGGCATCGATGCCGACAAGGAAAACGCCGCCGTCGATGTCATGGTCGAAAGGCTCCGGGTGAAGACGCCCAGTCTCGAAGCGCCGGTCTCGTCGCTGTCGGGCGGCAATCAGCAGAAGGTCGTGCTCGCCAAATGGCTGATGACGGAACCCGGCATCATCCTGCTGAACGATCCGACGCGCGGCATCGACGTCGGCACCAAGCAGGAGATCTATCGCCTGATGCGCGAGCTGGCGAACCAGGGAGCCTCGATCCTGTTCTATTCGACCGACTATGCCGAGCTGATCGGCTGCTGCGACCGCGTGCTCGTCGTCTATGACGGGCGCATTCGTCGCGAGCTCCCCGGCGCCGCGCTCACCGAGCGCAACCTGCTGCAGAGCGCCCTCAACATCGACGCGGCGGAGAAGGCGGCATGAGCACCGGCGCGAAGGGCAACTGGCGGTACTGGATCTCCCACAATGCGGGCGTGCTGACGGCGGCGACCTTGTTCGTCGTCATGTTCGCACTCTACGTTTCGAACCACAGCGCCGGGCTGACGCCGGCCGTCGCCACCACCGCGGCGAACAAGGCCGTCCTGCTGGCGCTAGTCGCCATGGCGCAGACCCTGCCGGTGCTGACGCGCGGCCTCGACCTGTCGGTCGGCATGGTGTTCGTCATGACCAACTGCATCGCCTCCGCGATCGCGGTCGGCACGATCGGCGAGGGCCTGCTCGGCGTCGCCGCGGTGCTTTTGATCGGCGCGCTGGCGGGCTTCATCAACGGCGCCATCGTCGTCTGGGGGCGGCTGCAGCCGATCATCACGACGCTGGCGACCGGCGCGGTCTATTACGGCATCGCCCTGTTCGTCCGCCCCAGCCCCGGCGGCGACGTGCAGTCCGACATCGCCGATTTGCTCACCGGCCAGGTGTTCGGCGTCGTGCCGGCGGCGCTGGTCGTGCTCGCCGTCGTCGTGCTTGTGGTCTGGATCCCCTATCGCCGCTCCGTGCTCGGCCGGGCCGCCTATGCCGTCGGCTCGAACGAGCAGGCCGCCTACATGTCCGGCGTGCCGGTGCAGCGGGCGAAGCTGCTCGCCTATACGC
The DNA here is from genome assembly GCF_059699055.1 of Kaistia sp. SLG-1. Classification (NCBI taxonomy): domain Bacteria; kingdom Pseudomonadati; phylum Pseudomonadota; class Alphaproteobacteria; order Hyphomicrobiales; family Kaistiaceae; genus Kaistia; species Kaistia sp. SLG-1. Next base: position 4,872,258 of record NZ_AP048544.1, on the reverse strand, counting down.
TCGCCGGCCTGCTCGCCTCGGTCGGCGGGCTGATGCTGACCTTCAACACCTATTCGGGCGAGGCCTCGGCGCCGATCGCCGGCACCTACACGCTGAACTCGATCGCGGCCGTCGTCATCGGCGGAACCTCGCTGTTCGGCGGCTGGGGCTCGGCCATCGGCTCGATCTTCGGCGCCTTCGTGCTCCGCACGATCGAGGATCTCCTGTTCGTCTTCGACCTGCCGCCGCTCTGGCAGCCCTTGTTCCAGGGCGTCGTGCTGCTCTTCGCGGTCAGCCTCGGCGCCTTCCGCATCCTGCGCATCCGCAACCGACTGGAGCTGTTCACGTGACCGGCGTCGAAACGGGGGCCATCAAGGGCCCGAGCCTGGCCGGGCGCTTCGGCATCGATCGCTCGGTCGCGATCGCCTTCGGCTGCATCCTGCTGATCCTCGCCGGCGGCGCGCTCTATTCGCCGGCCTTCCTGTCGCCGGAATACCTGCTGCAGCAGCTGCAGGTCGGAGCCTTTCTCGGCATCATCGCGTCCGGCGCGATGATGGTGATCCTGCTCGGCCATATCGACCTGTCGATTCCCTGGGTGGTGACGCTGGGCGCGATGATGGCGACGGCGATGGTCGGCTGGGGCGGGCCGGCGGGCGTCTGGCTCTGCATTCCCTTCGGCGTGCTCTGCGGCGCCTTCATCGGCACGCTGAACGGCCTCGGCGTCGCCTATCTGCGCCTGCCGTCGATGATCTTCACGCTCGGCATGAACGCCGTCGTGCAGGGATTGATGGTGCTCCACACTGGCGGCTTCGCGCCGCTCGACCAGGCGACCCGGGCGATGCATTTCATGGCGGTGCAGCGCACCCTGTTCGGGATCCCGAATGCCCTGTTCGTCTGGGCGCTGGTCGGCCTCTTCGTCATCTATGTCCTGAAGCGCACGGCGTTCGGCCGCGCGGTCTATGCGGTCGGAAACCGCGAATCCGCCGCCTATCTCTCCGGCGTCAACACCAACCGCGTGCTGATCGGCTGCTTCGCCTTTTCCGGCGCCATGGCCGCCTTCGCCGGCGTGCTGCTCGCCGGCTATTCCAACAAGGCCTACCAGAACATGGGCGACGCCTATCTGCTGCCGGCGATCGCGGCGGTGGTTCTGGGCGGCACCAACATCCTCGGCGGGCGCGGCAATTATCTCGGCACCATCGCCGGCGTCATCCTGATCACGCTGCTGCAGTCGATCCTCTCGGTGATGCAGATGCCGGAGGCCGGCCGCCAGGTGATCTATGGCTGCGTCATCATCACGATGCTGCTGATCTATGGTCGCGGCGCCAAGGCACGGAGCTGATCGAGGGCGCGGATCTGATTGAGGGCGCGGCGGGGATCGCCGCCCTTTCTTGCTGAGCCGGCTCGGGCGGAACTGCGGGCTCCGCCCGAAAGATGCCGCCTTCTGAGCGTCGTATCCTCGCCGCCGTCGGGCAGGCGGCATTGAAAGGAGCGTCGTGCATGGGGTCGATGAAGTTTCTCTGGGGCGCGGCGAGCGCCGCCTATCAGGTCGAGGGCGCCTGGCAGGCCGACGGCAAGGGCCTGTCGAACTGGGACATCTACACCAACGTCTATCGCGCGACGGAGCCGGTCACCGGCAAGCAGGAAACCGGCAACATCGCGATCAACGCCTATGATCGCGCGCAATATCTCGAAGACATCGCGCTGATGCGGAAGCTCGGCCTCAATTGCTACCGCTTCTCGCTGTCCTGGGCGCGGCTGTTGCCGGACGGCGTGGGGCGGGTCAACGAGGCCGGCATCGCGCACTACCAGCAATTCGTCGTCGACCTGCTCGAAGCGGGCATCGAGCCGGTTGTCACGCTCTATCACTGGGACCTGCCGCGGGCGCTCGACGATCGCGGCGGCTGGTCGAACCCGGAATCGATCGGCTGGTTCCGCCAGTATGCGAGCCTGGTGCGCGAGGCGCTCGGCGCCAAGGTGACCAAGTTCATCACCTTCAACGAGCCGTTCATCGATCTCTTCCTGATCGAGCCGATGATCGAGAACATCAAGTCGGGCGTCGGCGACCCCTTCGCCATCACCGACGCGCAATATGGCCGCCAGGCGATCGCGCTGCATCACTGGCTGCTCGCCAATGCGCTGACGATTGGCGATTTCCGCGAGGCTGGCTATCGCGGCGAGATCGGCGTGGCGCTGCCGCTGATGCCGACGATCCCGGAGAATCCCGGCAAGTCGGCGGACATCCTGTCGGCGGGGCTCGGCGACGCGGTGATCAACCGCTGGTGCCTCGATGCCCTGTTCAAGGGGCGCTATCCGGTCGAGGTGATGAACTCGTTCCAGGCGCTCAACCCGGATTTCGTCGTCACCGAGGCCGATCTCGCCACGCTCGCGGCCAACAAGCCCGATTTCCTCGGCGTCAATTTCTATGCGCCGGCCTATGTTCGCCACGATCCGCAGAAGCCGCTCGGCATCAACTGGATGGAGACCAATCCCGATCCGGCGCCGGCCGCCTATAACGGCCCGGTGCGCCCGGAATATCTCCGCCGCCTGCTCGAGCGCATCCGCGACGAATACGGCAATCCGCCGGTCTACATCACCGAGAACGGCGCCGGCTTCGGTCCGATCGATGAGGCGATCGACGGCGATACGATCAACGATCCCCGCCGGGCCAACTATATCCGCCGTCACGTCGAGGCGGCGTTGAAGGCGAAGGAGAACGGCGTCGACCTGCGCGGCTACATGGTCTGGAGCCTGTTCGACAATTTCGAATGGCTGCAGGGCTATGAGCGCCGCTTCGGCATCGTGCATGTCGATTTCGACACGCAGAAGCGCATCCCGAAGCGGAGTTTCGAGGCCTATCGCGAGATCATCGCCAAGGGCATCGAACACGCGCCGGTCCGCAACGTCTAGGCGTCTGCGCCCCTTGAGCTATCCCTCCACCGCATGCGGAACCGGCGTCGGATAGGCGAAGGGCTCCGCCCGGTCGCGCTCGTAGACCGGCTCGCCGGCGATATAGGTGGCGCGGATGGCGCGGTCGTCGCCGAGTGTCATCAGCACGAACAGCTTTTCGGCGAGATCGCGCGCATGGCCGAGGCGGAATTCCAGCAGCGGCGTCGCCTTCAGGTCGAGGACGACGAGATCGGCCTCGAAGCCCGGCGCGATCTGGCCGATGCGGTCTTCCAGCCGAAGCGCCTCGGCGCCGCCCCGGGTCGCGAGATAGAAGCCCTGTTCGGCGGTGAGCGCATGACCGCCGAGCTTCGCCACCTTGTAGGCCTCGCCGAGCGACTGCAGCTGCGAGAAGCTTGTGCCGGCGCCGATATCGGTGCCGAGGCCGACGCGCACGGGGCGCTCGATCCGCCGGGCGTCGAACATCCGGAACAGGCCGCTGCCGAGGAAGAGGTTCGAGGTCGGGCAGTGGGCGAGTGCCGAGCCGGTGCGGTGGCAGCAGGCGAAGTCCTCTTCGTTCATGTGCACGGCATGGCCGAAGATCGCGCGCGGGCCGGTGAGCCCCGCATGGTCGTAGACGTCGAGATAGGTGGAGCGCTCGGGGAACAGCTCCTTGACCCAGGCGACCTCGCCGGGGTTCTCGCAGAGATGGGTCTGCACATAGGTGCCGGGATGCTCGCGCCAGAGGCGGCCGGCCGCCTCGAGCTGCGCCTGCGTCGAGGTCGGCGCGAAGCGCGGCGTGATGCTGTAGAGCTGGCGGCCCCGGCCGTGCCATCGTTCAATCAGCGCCTTCGACTGCCGGTAGCCGGTCTCGGCCGTGTCGAGCAGGTCCGCCGGCGCATTGCGGTCCATCAGCACCTTGCCGGCGATCATCCGCGTGTTGAAGCGCTCGGATTCCTCGAAGAAGGCGTCCACCGACTGCGGATGCACCGTGCAGTAGACCGAGGCGGTCGTCGTGCCGGCGCGCAGCAACTCTCGCAGGAACCGTCCCGCCACGTCGCGCGCATGCGCATCGTCGACGAAGTCCTGCTCGGCGACGAAGGTATAGCGCTCCAGCCATTCCAGCAGTTCCGCCCCGAAGGCGCCGATCATCTGCATCTGCGGGAAATGCACATGCGCGTCGACGAAGCCCGAGCAGATCAGCGCGTCGGCATGATGCGTCAGCGGCACGCCGGCCGGCAGGCTGGCCAGCCCGGTCTCCGCGTCCTCGACGCTCGCGATGTGGCCATCCTCGATGCGGATCAGCGCGTCGGGCCAGAACTGCAGGGCCTCGCCCGCCGGGAGCTGGAAGGGATCGCCGCGAAAGGTCAGCGCGGGACCGCGGATCGCCCGCTGCGTCATGGTGGTATCCCTTTCGGGGAGGGTCCGGGAGGACGCGCTCCGATGGTGGGGCGGAATTCGCCCCGAGACTGGCTTGCAAGCCGAGACTGGCTTTGCAAACCGAAACTGGCTTTGCAAACAACGTGCCTACGATCCCCCGGCGGGGCGGGAAACACCAGAGGGGAAGCCGCGCAAACCGGATGAAGACCGCGCGCTTCGGCCCGACCGAAGGCCGGGACCCGAATCCGCCGCAGGGCGCATTTGTGGACAGCGCTCGCCGCAGCCGATAAAAGGCGCTGTCAGCAACAGGACGGAGCAGAGGTCTGCGTGCGTCTGCAAGACGCCGGACCGCGCGCAAATGACCAAGCCCCAGGCTCAATCGCATCCCCAGACGCCGCTTCCTCCCGAGGACAAAAAGCTCAATCTGCGTCGCTGGGGCGATTTCTACCGTGCGATCGTCAACAATGACGAGGGAACGATCGGCGTCGTGGCGCGCATCCTGCGCGCCAACTTCCGCGATCACCGCACCGGCTACATGATTTCTTTCGTCTTTCTGTTCATCGTCGCGGCGATGACGTCGCTGTCCGCCTGGATCATGCGCGACGTCGTCAACCAGATTTTCGTCGACCAGAACGTCAAGATGCTCTGGGTGCTGTCCTTCGGCGTCATGCTGATCTTCATCGTCAAGGGCTTCGCGACCTACGGCCAGGTGGTCATCCAGAGCCGGATCGGTAACCGCATCGTCGCGGAGAACCAGAAGCGCTTCTACGACCGCTGCCTGAAGTTCGGCCTCGATTTCTACAATGATCGCGCCTCGAGCGAGCTGATCATGTCGATCTCGGGCGGATCGAACGCCATCCGCAATATTCTCGACACCATCGTCCTCAGCCTCGGCCGCGATCTCGTGACGCTGCTCGGCCTGATCTTCGTCATGGTCTACCAGGCGCCGCTGATGTCGATCATCGCGCTCTTGGTGGCGCCGATCGCCATCTTCTTCGTCGGCGGCCTGATCAAGCGCATCCGCGATATCGCCAAGGCGGAATTCGTCTCCGGCACGCAGATCATCGCGATCATCCAGGAGACGGTGCACGGCGCCAAGATGGTCAAGGCCTTCGGCCTCGGCGACCATATGCGCGGCCGCATGTCCACCGCGGTGACGTCGGTCGAGCAGCGCGCCAACAAGATCGCGCAGCTGCAGGCCCGCACCAGTCCGCTGATGGAAACGCTGGGCGGCATCTCGATCGGCCTCGTCATCCTCTATGCCGGCTGGGCGACGATCTCGGCCGGCAAGACGCCGGGCGAGTTCATGTCCTTCATCACGGCGCTGCTGCTCGCCTACGAGCCGGCGAAGCGGCTCGCCCGCATGAATGTCGGCATCGCCGAGAGCCTGATCCCCGTGCGCATGATGTTCGGCATCCTCGACCACCCGCAGAGCCTGACGGAGGCGGACGATCGTCCGTCGCTGAAGCTGACGCGCGGCAAGATCGAGCTCCAGGACGTGAGCTTCGCCTACCGCAAGAAGGAGCCGGTGCTGAGCGGCATCAACCTCTCCGTCGACCATGGCCAGCGCCTCGCGCTCGTCGGACCCTCGGGCGGCGGCAAGTCGACCATCCTGTCGCTGATCCAGCGCTTCTATGACGTCGAGGGCGGCGCCGTCCTCGTCGACGGCCAGGACATCCGCACCGTCTCGGTCGGCTCGCTGCGGCACCAGATCGCCTTCGTCAGCCAGGACGTGTTCCTGTTCTCCGGCACCGTCGCCGACAACATCCGCGTCGGCCGGCTGGGCGCGACCGATGCCGAGGTCGAGGCGGCCGCCCGCGACGCCTTCGCCTATGATTTCATCCAGGGCCTGCCCGAGGGCTTCCAGAGCAATGTCGGCGAGAACGGCGTGCAGCTTTCCGGCGGCCAGCGCCAGCGCATCGCGATCGCCCGCGCCATCCTGAAGAACGCGCCGATCCTGCTGCTCGACGAGGCCACCTCGGCGCTCGATTCGGAATCCGAGCACATGATCCAGATCGCGCTCGACAAGCTGGTGGAGGGGCGCACGACGATCGTCATCGCCCACCGCCTGGCGACCATCCTGAGCGCCGACAAGATCGCGGTGATCGAGCGCGGCCGCGTCGTCGAGGTCGGCACCCATCCGGAGCTCGTCCGGCTCGGCGGCGTCTATGAGAAGCTCTACCGCTACCAGTTCGACGAGGGCGTCAGCGAGCGGGAAGTGGCGCAGGCGGCGCTCTGAGGCCACTCGGCCGCCGGTTCGTCCGGCTGGCCGGGTCGTGTCCCGTTCGGGAGGCTCGCGCCATCGCGGCGGCCATCCCTGAAGGCTTCGGCCCTCCCTGCGCGGGAGGGCCGTTTTCGTTTGCGACGCGCGCTTCGATCAGAGCAGGCCGCGGCCGGCGAGGTTGCGCATCAGCGCCGCCGTGCCGAAGGTCCAGGGCTCGGCATCGGGGCAGAGCACGACGCGGTTCGACAGCTTGCCGAGCTTCGGCGCGCTGATCGTGACGATGTCGCCGACCTTGTGGGTGAAGCCCTGGCCGGGGCCGTCGCGATCCTGCACCGGCGCGAACATCGTGCCGAGATAGAGCACGAAGCCGTCGGGATACTGGTGGTTCTTGCCGACCGTCTGCTTGACCAGGTCTTCCGGGTCGCGGCTGATCTTCGACATGGCGCTGGAGCCGTCCATGCGGAAGCCGTCATCCTCGCCGTCGACGGTCAGGCGCACTTCGGTCTGCCGCACGTCGTCGAGCGAGAACGAGGCATCGAAAAGGCGGATCATCGGGCCGATCGAGGCGCTGGCATTGTTGTCCTTGGCCTTCGACAGCAGCAGGGCGGAGCGGCCCTCGACGTCACGCAGGTTGACGTCGTTGCCGAGCGTCGCGCCGATGATCTTGCCGGCCGACGACACGACCAGCACGACTTCCGGCTCCGGATTGTTCCAGGTCGAGATCGGGTGGATGCCGATCTCGGCGAGGTGGCCGACCGCCGACATCGGCTGCGCCTTCGAGAAGATCTCGGCGTCGGGGCCGATGCCGACCTCGAGATACTGGGACCACATGCCCTTCTCGATCAGCAGCTTCTTCAGCGCTGCCGCCTGCTCGGAGCCGGGGCGCAGCGCCGCCAGGTCGTCGCCGATGGTGGCGTTGATCTCGGCGCGGATGGCGTTGGCCCGCTCGGGCAGGCCGCGAGCCTGCTCCTCGATGACGCGCTCGAGCATCGAGACGACGAAGGTGACGCCGGCCGCCTTGACCGCCTGCAGGTCGATCGGCGCGATCAGATAGGGCTTCGACGGGTCGCGATTGGCGAGCGGCGTGTTGGCGAGGATCTCCTCGAAGCTGCCGATGAACTCGCCGTCGGCGGTGGCGGCGGCGCGCGCCGGATCCTGCGTCTCGCAGAGATCGCGCATGGTGACGATCGAGGCGGTGATGTCGATCAACTGGCCATCGCGCAGGACGACCACGGACGGGCCGTCGACGTCGGGACGGAAGACCCGGCCGACCAGCGTCGCGGCCTCCGCGTCCTCGGGCAGCGCAAAGCGGGCAGCAGTATCGAGCGGCATTGGGCGTCTCCGGATTTTTTTCGGCGCGGATGCGCCGATATTGAAAAAAGGCGCACCCGTTATAGCCTGCGACGCGCGATAGGCCAGACGTCTGTCGTCTTTCGTGTCGGCGCCATCGCGCGCTAACGCGATCGGATCCGTGCCGCGATGGGAAATGCTTCCATGGAGATCGATATTCCGGAGATCAGGGCGGAGCTCGAGGCGGCCTTCGCCCGCTACGAGCAGGCGCTGGTCGGCAATGACGTCGACACGCTCGACGCGCTGTTTCTCGAGGCGCCGACGACCATCCGCTATGGCGCCGGCGAGAATCTCTATGGCTATGCCGAGATCCAGGCGTTCCGCGCCGGTCGCTCGCCGGCCGGCCTGGCCCGCGCGCTGGAGCGCACGGTGATCACGACCTATGGCCGCGATTTCGGCACCGCCTCGACGCTGTTCCGCCGCGAGGGCGCCCCCGGCCGCGTCGGCCGCCAGATGCAGAGCTGGGTCCGCACCCCCGCCGGTTGGCGCGTCGTCGCCGCCCATGTCAGCGTCATCGCGGATCCGGAGGCCTGAGCGTCTGGCCCGCAATGCCGGGGGAAGCTCTTCTTTCACCTCTCCCTGAGGGAGAGGTCGGAGCGAAGCTCCGGGTGAGGGTTTAGGAAACCATCCGGTGAGGCCGTAAACCCTCACCCGCCGGCCTCCGGCCGTCGACCTCTCCCCCAGGGAGAGGTGTAGGAAGGGTACTTCGCCCCTCTAGAGAGGAGGCTCAGGACAGAAATCTGCCGCCTCCTTTCCATCATGCAATCCGGACCAGCCGCTCAGATGCAGCCGACATAGTCGCGCGCCGCCCGGGCGCGCGCCTGGATGTTGCGGGCGCGGTTCTGCAGGTAGCGCGTCGGCTTGGCCGGGTTGCGGGTGATCGGATTGGGGAGCGCCGCCGTCAATAGCGCCGCCTCGCGCGCCGTCAGCTTCGAGGCCGGCTTGTTGAAGTAGTGCTGCGCCGCCGCCTCCGCGCCGAACAGGCCAGGGCCCCATTCGGCGATGTTCAGGTAGATCTCCATCACCCGCCGCTTCGACAGCATGAAATCGGCGTAGTAGGCGAGGGGGATCTCCAGCGCCTTGCGGAGATAGGAGCGCGACGGCCAGAGGAACAGGTTCTTCACCGTCTGCATGGTGATCGTGCTGGCGCCGCGCGACGGGCCGCCCTGGCGGTCGAGCGCCGCGCTGAGCTCGCCCCAGTCGACGCCGGAATGGCTGCAATACTGCCCGTCCTCCGACATCACCACCGAATTGACGAGCGCCGGCGCGATGTTCTCGAGCGGCGTCCAGTCGCGCTTCATGCCCTGGCCGGTAGCGCCCGACCAGAGCATCAGCGTCGAGACCGGCGGCACGAAGGCATAGATCGGCGTCAGAACCAGCGGCAGGGCAACGATGATGGCGAACACTTTGGCAATACCTGTAATCAAGCCCCTGCGGGCTGCGAACGGTCGGGAGAGGGCGGCCGGCAGTCGAAGGGTCATACGCGATCCGATCCGGCTCGGTCGCGGACGGGTTCGATGGCGAACTGGCGCAGGAAGCCGGCGAGGAGGTGGAAGTCACGCTCGCGGCTGGATCCCTTGCGCCAGACGAGGCCGAGCGAGCGGCGCGCCGGCGTGCCATCGAGCTCGGAGAGGCGGATGTCGGTTCCCGACAGGATGCCGGCCTCGACGGCGATGCGCGGCAGGAAGGTGATGCCGAGCTGGTTGTCGACCATGTGCACGAGGGTCGTCAGGCTGGAGGCCCGGATCTCCTCGTTCTGCTTGTCGGCGAGGCCGGGCGCCACGGCGCGGATGTGCTCGCGCAGGCAATGGCCGTCCTCCAGCAGCAGCAGCGTCTCGTCCGCCAGCTCTTCGCGCCGCACCGTCTGCCGGCCCGCCAGCGCGTGGCTGGCGTCGACGGCGAGGAGCAGGCTGTCCTCGGCGATGATCTCTGTGGCGAACCCTTCCGTCTGGACGGGAAAGGCGATCAGGCAGATGTCGAGCCGGCCGGCGCGGAGATCCTCCAGCAGGGTCCGCGTCAGGTCCTCGCGCAGGTGCAGCCGCAATTGCGGGTAGGCGCGGCGCAGCTCCGGCAGGGTGCGCGGCAGGAAATAGGGCGCGATCGACGGGATGACGCCGAGCCGGATGCGGCCGGTGAGCGGCGCCTCGCTGGAGCGCGCGGCGTCGACCATCTCGCGCGCGTCGACCAGCAGCGCCTTCATCCGCCGCACGGTGTCCTCGCCGGCCGCCGTCAGCACCGTCGTCCGGTTGGAGCGGTCGATCAGCGAAACGCCGATCGTCTCCTCGAGCTGCCGGATGGCGTCGGAAAGCGTCGACTGCGTGACATGGCAGGCCTGCGCCGCCCGGCTGAACGATCCGGATTCGGCGAGCGCGACGAAATATTGCATCTGGCGGAGCGTGGGCAGCAGCATGGCGCCTGCTATAGCCGCAGGTTGTAGGGGCGGCAATCGGGATTTCCGATGCCAATCTTCGGTTATTACGATTTGACCGAACGAGCCCTGCGTGGGATCCATTCGCACATGCAGCGGCGATTCCGTCGGTTTGGCTGCACTGCAAAAAATCACAACACGATCCCCATCGTGACAGGAGAGTAGAATGCTCGGCATTGGCGACAAGCTGCCCGAATTTTCCGTGACCGGCGTGAAGCCTGGCTTCAACAGCCACGAAGAGAACGGCGAGAGCGCTTTCGAGACGCTGACCGAGAAAAGCTTTCCGGGCAAGTGGAAGGTGATCTTCTTCTACCCGAAGGACTTCACCTTCGTCTGCCCGACCGAAATCGCCGAATTCGCCCGTCTCGCCGGTGATTTCGAGGATCGCGACGCCGTCGTGCTCGGCGGTTCGACCGACAACGAGTTCGTCAAGCTCGCCTGGCGCCGTGACCACAAGGACCTGGACCGGCTGCCGATCTGGAATTTCGCCGACACCAACGGTTCGCTGGTCGACGGCCTCGGCGTGCGTTCGCCGGATGGCGTCGCCTACCGCGTCACCTACATCGTCGATCCGGAAGGCACGATCCAGCACAGCTACGCGACCAATCTGAACGTCGGCCGCAACCCGAAGGACACGCTGCGCGTCCTCGACGCGCTGCAGACGGACGAGCTTTGCCCGTGCAACCGCGAAGTCGGCGGCGCCACGCTGGCGGCCTGATTCATTCTACCGGCTGGGCGGCCGCGTCGAGACGCGGCTGCCCGGTCGGATATCGTGACGACGCCTCGTCCGCTCCGTTTCCAAAGCGTCGCGCCGTCCGCCCGCGCACCGGGCTTCGCGGGCGCCTGTGCAAAGGTTTTCCATGTCGATCGATTCGCTGAAGTCCCGGATCCCGGATTTCGCCAAGGATGTCCGTCTCAACCTGTCGACGCTGGCGTCCGACGAGACGCTGCCGCCGCAGCAGAAATACGGCCTGATCGTCGCCTGCGCGATCGCCACCCGCAATCCGGAGGTCCGCGCCGCGCTCGAGGCTGAGGCCGCGCCACACCTCACGCCGGCGGCGCTCGCCGCCGCCAAGTCGGCCGTGTCGATCATGGCGATGAACAACGTCTACTACCGCTTCAGCCATCTGGTCTCGAACACCGAATACCGCACCATGCCGGCAAAGCTGCGCATGAACGTCATCGGCAATCCCGGCGTCGACAAGGTCGATTTCGAGCTCTGGTCGCTGGCCGTCTCGGCCATCAATGGCTGCGGCATGTGCATGGACAGCCACGAGGCGGTGCTGAAGAAGGCGAATGTTTCGTCCGAGGTCATCCAGACGGCCGTGCGTTTCGCCGCGATCATCCAGTCGGTCGGCGTCGCCCTCGAGGCAGCCGAAGCGGCCTGATCCTCCAGCCTCCTGAGAGTCTCCGGGCCGACCGAATGCGGTGGGGCCCGGAGCGCGAGGGACGAGAAAAACTAGCTCTTTGTTGGGTCGCGTTTTCTTCACGCGAACCGGTATCCACTTCGCTCGAAAACGCTCTAGTTCTGCAGCACGGCCGCGTCGATGAAATCGAGGCGGCCGTCGCGTATGGCCCGCGCGGTCAGGTGGTTGGTGTCGCGATAGTCCGGCAGGACGCCGTCGCGCGAGACCGGGCAGTGTCCCGCGTCGCACATGCCCTCCAGCGGGTCGACCAGCCGGGCGCCGCTGTCCTCCGCAAGCTTCGCGAGCGCTTCGCGCGCCGCCGCCGCCGCTTCACGCGTCGCCTCGAGTTCGATCGGCGCCAGCCCGTCCGGCTCCGTCCCCAAGAAGGCCCGCTTCACCGATTGGCGCGGAATGTCGATATCAGCGAAGGGGATCGGCTGCAGCAGCGTCACCTCGATGCCCCGCTCGCGCAGGTTCCGGATCCGCGCCGCCAGCTCGGCGAAGGCCGCGTCGAGCCCCTGCTGGTGGCGCGTGGGGTTGGTTTCCGGCCGGCAGCGCCCGTCCCGTTGGAAGCAGAGCACGTGGCTGTTGTCGCGGCCTCGCGCATAGGGCTTCAGATAGATCGGCCAATACGCGGCGATCAGCACCTTCTGATAGTCGCCGCTGGCGGCGCGCTCCCAGGCGGCTTCGAAGAATTCGTCGCAGCGCGAGCCCGGCTTGATCTCGTTGACGCCGGGAAGCGGCGGGCATCCGCCATAGGTCAGGAAGGTGAAGCTGTGGTCCGGCCGGCCGGCCTCCCAATGCGTATGGAACAGTTCCGCGTGGGAATCGCCGATGAACAGCACGTTGCTGGCGGCAGGCTCGCCGATGACGCAGGGCCGGAGCGCGTTTCCGATGGTGTAACCGCCGCATTCCATCGGATAGGCGCCGTCGTCGATCGCCGCCTCGGCCGCGGCCACGCGCGCGGCCAGCGCGTCGCGCGGCTCGCCCCGGCCGCTGGCGGCGACGAGCGACGCAGTCGTCGTCCCGGCCAGGATCACCACCCCGGCCAGAACGGCCGGACGCGGCCGCCACCGCCCGGCGCGCCGCGCCTCGGGCGGGCGGCGGAAGGGCGATTCGATGTAGCGATAGGAAAGCCCGGCCAGCGCGAAGGTCGCCATGAGGCCGCAAAGCGTTGCCAGCGCGCCGCTGACCTCGAAATAGCCGAGCGCCATGACGATCGGCCAGTGCCAGATGTAGATCGAATACGACCAGAGGCCGAGCGCCAGCACGACGGAATTGCCAAGGCCGGGCGCCTGCTCCTGCCGCGCCGCGAGCAGCAGCACCGTGCCGCCGACCGGGAGCAACGTAGCGAAGGACGGCCAGGGCACGAGGTCGTCGAGGCCGATGAAGGCGACCGCGATCAGGGCGAGGCCGGCGAGCGCCAGCGCCGCCGACAGGCGCGGCCCGGGCCGGCGGGCGCCGAGATGCAGGTAGACGAGACCGCCGGCCAGCATTTCCCAGGCCCGCGTCGGCAGCAGGTAGAAGGTGAAGACGGGCTTCGACGTTGCGAGCCACGCCGCGAGCGCGAAGGAGAGGATCATGCCGGTCCAGAAGGCGGCGATCCGCCAGCGCCGGCCGGGCAGCAGGCGATGTAGCGCGATCATCACGATCGGCAGGACCAGGTAGAACTGCCACTCCACCGAGAGCGACCAGGTGTGCAGCAGCCAGTTTTCCTTCGATGCGACGTCGAAATAGCCGGCGCCGCGCCAGAAGGAGAAATTGGAGACGAACAGGATCGACGAGGCGATGCCGGACGCGATCTCGCGCCGCGTCAGCGGATCGATGATGAGCTGCGAGACGACCAGCAGCACGACGCAGAGCGCGCCGAGCGCCGGCAGGATCCGTCGCGCCCGCGCGCCATAGAAGCGCCAGAGCGAGAAGCGGCCCTGGTCGAGACCGTCGGCGATGATCTTGGTCATCAAATAGCCGGAGACGACGAAGAACAGGTCGACGCCTGCGAAGCCGCCGGTGAACGGGCCGATGCGGAAATGGAACAGCACGACGCCGACGACGGCCAGCGCCCGCAACAAATTGATGTCGAGGCGGAAGGCGCTGGCGGAGGACGGAGTGGCGAGCGGCGTCATGCGGAGCTTCGGTCGATACGGGAAATGCAAGCATTAGGCGACGCGGCGATCCCGCGCAATCAGGCGTTCGGCGGCGCGGCTCGACCGAAGGGATAGTGCCGCACCGCGAATTGGCGCTTCGGCTTGACGCGGCCCCGCCGGAAGCGGCAAGGGTGGCCCAAACTCCCTCGCTCGCATGAGGCCATCTTGGTTTTGCTCGACGACGAATTCCGCGCCCGTCTCTCCGCCACGGCCACCGCTACCGAAGCCTGCCTGGACGCTGTCCTGACCGAAGCCCCGGCCGAGGGCGAGATCGCCAGGCCCGCACGGCTGGTCGAGGCGATGCGCTACGCGGCGCTCGGCGGCGGCAAGCGCCTGCGCCCGTTCCTGGCGAGCGAGACGGCGCGGCTGTTCGGCTCGGAGGAGGCCGGCGCGCTCCGCATCGGCGCGGCGATCGAATGCCTGCATTGCTACAGCCTCGTGCATGACGACCTGCCGGCGATGGACGATGACGATCTTCGGCGCGGCAAGCCGACGCTGCATCGGGCCTTCGACGAGGCGACGGCGATCCTCGCCGGCGACGCGTTGCAGACGCTGGCCTTCGACTTGATGGCGGATCCGGCGACGCATGCCGACCCGCTGGTCCGGGCCGAGCTGGTGCTCGGGCTCGCCCGTGCCTCTGGCCTCGGCGGCATGGCGGGCGGGCAGATGCTCGACCTGCAGGCCGAGGCGGAAACGCCCGACGAGGCGTCGATCCGCCGGCTGCAGGCGATGAAGACGGGCGCGCTGATCCGCCTCTCCTGCGAGGCCGGCGCCATTCTCGGCCGCGCCTCGCCGGAAGATCGTGCCCGCATCCGCCGCTTCGGCGAGATTATCGGCCTCGCCTTCCAGCTCGCCGACGACATTCTCGACGAGACGGCGACGGCTGAAGCCCTCGGCAAGGCGACCGGCAAGGATTCTTCCCGTGGCAAGGGGACGCTCGTCGGGCTGCATGGCGTCGCGCGCGCCCGTGCCATGCTCGACGATCTGGTGGCCGAGGCCGAGGCGCTGCTCGCCCCCTATGGCGCGCGGGCGAAGACGCTCGCCGCCGCCGCGCGCTTCGTCGCCGATCGCGAGGCTTGAGCCTCGCGGACGCGGGCCTCAGCCCTTGTTCTTGACGAGGCGCACCAGCGGCTTGCCGCCGGCGTCGAGCAGGGTCAGCTTGGCGCCGTCGATGCGGAAGCTCCGCGTCGCCGACAGCGCGTCGAGGAACTTGCGCTCCTGGTCCATCTGCGCCGGCACGCAGGCCATCTGCGTCGCGCCGAGCGGCCCGACCTTGAGCACGCCGTCCTTGACCGTGACGGTGCCGAAATAGCGGTTGCAGCCGCCCGAGCCGGAAATCTTGCCGTCGCCCTCGATCGAGAGCGTCGACTGCACGATGTCGAGCACGCCGTTGCCGCCGATGTCCTCTGCCAGCCACTCGGTGCCCTTCAGCGAGGCGGCCGGGCTCGACGGCGACGCCGTGCCCTTGTTGTTGGCGCCCTTGTCGCTGACCTTGGTGGGTTCGTCCTGGTCAGGCACCCGCTGCACCACGATCGTCATCGGCCCCTTGGCGGTCAGCGGATCGATCGGAATGGCGTCCTTGTTGGCGTAGAGCAGGTCGTCGCCGAGATCGATCCGCGCCTGCAGCTGATAGTGGTGGTTCGGCTTGATGCGGGACGTCGCGTAGTGCAGGCGGAAGTCGATCGGCACCTGGCGGCCGCGCGGCCGGATGCGCTGCTTGGCGATCACCTTGGCCGGCCGGTCGGCATGGGTGACGTCCACCAGGCTGATGGTCACGGCCACTTTCGGATCGAGGGCGATGCGCTCGCGATAGGTGACCGAGCCGTCGAGCGGTCGCGCCACCGCGAGGCTCGGCAAGGCCAGAAGGGCGAGAGCAAACAACAGGCGCATCGGCAGAAGCTTGATCACGATCGATCCTCGTCCACGAAGGCATGGGACAAGAGATCTAGACGCAACCGCCGAAGCAGTAAACGGTGCAGATTGTGCCGCCTCGCTCCCGTCGAACCGCCCCCTCCCCAAAACGGTCTCCGCCCGTTTTGACCCTCCCTCAAGGGGAGGCCTGCGCAAAGGCCTCAAGTCGGTCGGCAGCCCCGATTTCCATCATCCTGAGGAGGCTTGCGGTAGCAAGCCGTCTCGAAGGACGCACGGTCTCAGGGCAGCTGTCGATGGCACGACGGCTCTGCGTGCTTCGAGACGGCCCTTCGGGCCTCCTCAGCATGATGAGGGTGGTGCTGCGAATAGGATCTCCCGGGGGAGAGCCCTCGCGCCTACTCCGCCGCCTCGCCCGCCTTCGCGCCGAGCCCGAACCGCTTCTCGATGTACTCGTCGACCAGCTTGCGGAAATCGTCGGCGATCTGCGGGCCGCGCAGCGTCACCGCCTTCTTGCCGTCGATGAAGACCGGGGCGGCCGGGGTCTCGCCGGTGCCGGGGAGCGAGATGCCGATGTCGGCGTGCTTCGATTCGCCGGGGCCGTTGACGATGCAGCCCATCACGGCGACCTTCAGGGCCTCCACGCCCGGATAGCGCTCGCGCCATTGAGGCATCGAGGTGCGGATGTCTTCCTGAATCCGGCTCGCCAGTTCCTGGAACACGGTCGACGTCGTGCGGCCGCAGCCGGGGCAGGCGGCGACGATCGGCAGGAACGCGCGGAACCCCATGGTCTGCAGCAGTTCCTGCGCTACCTGCACCTCGCGGGTGCGGTCGCCGTTCGGCTCCGGCGTCAGCGAGACGCGGATGGTGTCGCCGATGCCTTCTTGCAGCAGGATGCCCATGGCGGCGGACGAGGCGACGATGCCCTTCGAGCCCATGCCGGCCTCGGTGAGGCCGAGATGCAGGCAATGGTCGGAGCGGCGGGCGAGATCGCGATAGACGGCGATCAGATCCTGCACATTCGACACCTTCGCCGACAGGATGATCTTGTCGCGCGGCAGGCCAATGCTCTCGGCAAGGTTGGCCGAGAGGATGGCCGACTGGCAGATCGCCTCGCGCATCACGGCGGCGGCCGAGATCGGCGTCGCAGAGGCGGCGTTCTCGTCCATCAGCCGGGTCAGCAGCTCCTGGTCCAACGAGCCCCAGTTGACGCCGATGCGCACCGGCTTGTCGTATTTTATCGCGAGCTCGATCAGCGTCGCGAACTGGCGGTCGCGCTTCTCGCCGAAACCGACATTGCCGGGATTGATGCGGTATTTGTCGAGCGCCTCGGCGCAGGCCGGGTGATCGGTCAAAAGCTTGTGGCCGATATAGTGGAAGTCGCCGATCAGCGGCACGTTGATCCGCTTGGCGAGCAGCTTTTCCTTGATGAACGGCACCGCGGCCGCGGCCTCGTCGCGGTCGACGGTGATGCGGACCATCTCGGAGCCGGCGCGGGCGAGCGCCGCCACCTGGGCGACGGTCGCGTCGATGTCGGCGGTGTCGGTGTTGGTCATCGACTGCACGACGACCGGCGCGTCGCCGCCGACGCGGACCTTGCCGACGCGGACGGCGGTGGCGCGACGGCGCGGCAGCGGACCAGCGAGGAATTCAGGGGAGGTGGGCATTTCGTTCATGCGAGATCACGCGCTGTCGCTCCCTCGCCCGCTTCGCGGGAGAGGGCGGGGGTGAGGGCGCGCCGAAGGCGCGAATTGAGATAGTTGCCCGCAAGCAAGACCCTCACCCAACCCTCTCCCGCAAGCGGGCGAGGGCTTTTCGGACCGAGGTGAGGGTATGTCACGGGAGACATCAATCTACGCCGACTCGCGGCAGCGGGCGCAGAGGCCGCGGATTTCGATGATCGGCGCGGTCGGCGCGAAGCCGGCCGCCTCGGTCACCGCGGCGAGCGCCTCGGTCAGCGCGGCGGACGACGCCTCGCCGGCGGCGCCGCACTGCTCGCAGAGCAGGAAGACGGTAGCGGCGCCATGGCCGGGCTTGTCGTGGCCCTCCGGCCCGCGCGAGCAGGCGATATAGGCGTTGCGGCTCTCGATGCGGTGCGCGAAGCCGTGCTCGACGAGGAAATCGAGCGCGCGATAGACGGAGACCGGGGCCGGGCGCGGTCCTTCGGCGGCAAGCCGGTCGATCACGTCATAGGCGCTGGCGGGCACGTGGCTCTCGGCGAGCGCGGCCAGGACCTTGCGGCGCTGCTCGGTGAAGCGCAGGCCCTCGGCGGCGGAAATCGCCTCGGCATGGGCGATGGCGTCGCGGGCGCAATGGTCGTGGTTGTGATCGCGATGTTCGAGCACGATCCGGTCTGCTTCGCTCATGATCGCCCTGTTCTGGCCGCCTCGTCGTCAAGCCGCGCGGGAGATGTCGTCTCCGCGTGCGCGTTCTAGCACGGATCGGCGGCGAGGCCGACTCCGCGCCGATTGCCGCATGCCGTCTCCTGACGCCTTCTCTTGCTGTTGCACCGCAATATATGGTCGTCTCGGGCACTTCCTACCCCTTATCCTCCCCGCAGGAGTCGAATTGATGTCGAAGGACGGTCATCTCAAGGACAAGGTCGCGCTGGTGACGGGCTCGACCTCGGGCATCGGGCTCGGCATCGCCCGGGCGCTCGCCGGCGCCGGCGCGCATGTCGTGCTGAACGGCTTCGGCGATGCCGTCGCGATCGAGAAACTGCGAGCCGACCTCGCGGCCGAATTCGGCGTCGAGACGCGCTATTCCGGCGCCGACATGACCCGGGAAGACGAGATCGCCACGATGATCGGCGATGTCGAAAAGGAATTCGGCGCCATCGACGTGCTGGTCAACAATGCCGGCGTCCAGCATGTCGCGCCGATCGACGAATTCCCCGTCGACAAGTGGAACCTGATTATCGCGCTGAACCTCTCGGCCGCCTTCCACGCCATCCGCCTGGCGCTGCCGGCGATGAAGCAGAAGGGCTGGGGCCGCATTATCTCGACGGCTTCAGCCCATGCGCTGGTCGCCTCGCCCTACAAGGTCGCCTATGTCGCGGCGAAGCACGGCATCGCCGGCATCACCAAGACGGTGGCGCTGGAGACGGCCGAGCACGGCATCACGGTCAACGCCATCTGCCCCGGCTATGTCTGGACGCCGCTGGTCGAGAAGCAGATCCCCGATACGGCGAAGGCGCGCGGCATGACCGAGGAACAGGTCAAGAAGGACGTCATCCTCGCGGCGCAGCCGACCAAGGAATTCGTCACCGTCGAGGAAGTGGCGGCGCTGGCGCTGTTCCTGACCACAGACGGCGCGCGCTCGATCACCGGTTCGCTGCAATCGATCGACGGCGGCTGGACCGCGGCATGACGCTGCATCACGCCGGCCGCAAGACCCTCAATCTCGGCCTGCAGGGCGGCGGCGCGCACGGCGCCTTCACCTGGGGCGTGCTCGACCGGCTGCTCGAGGACGGACGCCTCGATTTCGAGGGGATCTCCGGCACCAGCGCCGGCGCGCTCAACGCGGTGGCGCTCGCCGACGGGCTGGCGCGCGACGGCACGGCCGGCGCGCGGGCGCGGCTCCGCGAGCTCTGGACGCGGGTGAGCGCGGCGGGACGCCCCGGCGCCTCGGCCCGCGACCTGATGGAAGCCTGGATGGGGGCGTGGCGGATGCCCGCCATGCAGCCCTTCCACATGATCGAGGCGATGACCAATTTCGCCTCGCCCTACGGCTTCAACCCGATGAACATCAACCCGCTCAAGGAGATCGTCACCGAGCTGGTCGATTTCGACCGTCTGCGCGCCGCGAAGACGCCGAAGCTGTTCATCTCGGCGACGGCGGTGCGCACCGGCAAGATCAAGGTCTTTTCCGGCGAGGGCGTCACCGCCGAGGCGATCATGGCGTCGGCCTGCCTGCCCTATCTGTTCCAGACGGTGATCGTCGACGGCGAGCCCTACTGGGACGGCGGCTTCATGGGCAATCCTGCGCTCTTCCCCTTCTTCACAGAGACGCGGGCCGAGGACATCCTGCTGGTCCAGATCAACCCGATCGAGCGCAATACCGTGCCGACCTCCACCAAGGAGATCCTGGAGCGGATGAGCGAGATCACCTTCAACGCCTCGCTCTTGCGCGAATTCCGCGCCATCGACTTCGTCAACCGCATGCTCGACGAGGGCCGGCTCGATCCCGCCCGCTATCGCCGCAACCGCGTGCACCGCATCGACGCCGGCAAGGCGCTGGAGAAATTCTCCGCCTCGACCAAGTTCGACACCTCGCGCGCCTTCTTCGAGGAACTGCACGAGGCAGGCCGCGAGGCGGCGCGCGACTGGCTAGTCGCGCATTTCAAGGATATAGGCGTTCGGGACACCGTGGATCTCAGGACGCAATTCCAGTGACAGACCTCACCTTTTCCAATCTCGCCGCGCGTCCCGAGTTCATCGGTACGATCGCCGATCGCATGTGGCACGCCTGGTGGAAGGAGTCCGGCGCGCCGCTCGCGGCCGTGCTCGGCCATCTGCGCGAGTTTAAGACCGACGCCATTCCGCTCGGCCTCGTCGCGCATCGCGAGGACGAGTTCGTCGGCTCGGCGCTGCTGATCGACAACGACCTCGACGACCGGCCGCAATATTCGCCCTGGCTCGCGGCGCTCTGGGTCGAGCCGGAGGCGCGCTCGCGCGGCGTCGCCGTCGAGCTCAGCGACCGGATCGTCGCCGAGGCGGCGGCGCTCGGCCACGACAAGATCTATCTCTGCGCCGTGCCGGAGAAGGCCGCCTACTACGCCGCGCGCGGCTGGAGCGAGATCGAGCGCGAGGTCGGCCCGCACGAGCTGGTCGTCTTCGTCAAGGCGACGGGGGCCACCGCCGCCTAGAGCGGGGGGCGGAGGATCTGGAGCCGCGACTGACGGGGGCGGATGCGGCGCCGTTTGGCGGCGTGTTTCAAGCGGTCCTTGGCGTTGCCGGAACGGATGGATCTACTGTGCGTTGAGTTCGACAGTTTCTGGGGTTCGACACTCAGGAGACGGGATCGGCATGGCACGCTGGCGACAGTTGAAATGCGGCATGGGCGGCCTGGTCGCCGCCCTTCTCGTCACCCAGATGCCGATCGCGGCGCGGGCGATCAGCCCCGACGAATTGTTCCAGAAGGTCATCCCGAAGGTCGAGCCGGAGCGGAAACCCGCCAAGCGGCGGCCGCATCACGCGGCGCCCGCGCCGGAGGCGAAGGCGCCCCAGACGGAATCAAGCGCATCGCTCGTGACGCCGCTGCCGACGCGGCGTCCGGTCATAGCCTCCGATACCGCGCCGGATGTGGCCGCGCCGCCGCCGGCTGTTGCACCCGCTACTCCTCCAGCCCTTACAAAACTCCCCGCGCCGCTGCCGCGGGCAAAACCGGCCGAGGCGCGGCGGGCGGCGGGGCTGGTGGCGATCCCGAAGCCCGCCGACGCGGCGGTGGAGAAGGTCACGACCGAGGCGGTTCCGCCCGATCCGGCACTCGCCGCGAGCGCGGCGGCGACGCTCGCCGGCACGGTTCCGGCCGATCCGGCGACAGGCGGCGAGCTCGCCTTCGCGCCGCCGGTCCTGCCGAGCCCGCTCGAGCCGGCTTCGCAGGGCCGGAACCCGGATGGCAGCCTGAAGAAATCCGATCGCCTGCCGCATCCCGATCCGGCGGCGACGCCGGTGGTGCCGCCCGAGGCATCGGACAAGGCCACCGTGGCCAATCTCCCCGCGCCGCTGCCCCTGCCGCGGAAAAAGCCCGAGGTGGTGCTGGCGGCGATGATGCCGACGCTGCGGCCGGCCGTGCCGGAGGCGCTCGCCGCCTGCCGCGCCTCGATGGCGGCGATGAAGATCTCGGCCAAGCCGCTGCCGGCCATCCATGTCGGCAGTTGCGGCGGTCCCGATCCGTTCGACGTGACGGAGCTCGATGCAGGCGCGGTCGACCTCGAGCCGGCGGCGCGGATCAACTGCGCGGTCGCGACGACGCTGGCGCGCTGGGTCGACGAGGACATCCAGCCCTCGGCGACCAAACTGCTCGGCGGCCGCGTCACGGCGCTCCGGGTCGCCGATTCCTATTCCTGCCGGGGCCGCAACCGCGTCGCCAATGCCCAGCTTTCCGAGCACGCCTTCCTGAACGCCGTCGATATCGGCGCCTTCGAGGTCAACGGCCGCTGGGTGACCGTGACCAAGGCGGAAGACCGCACGGCGAAGGAGGACGACTTCCTGAAGGCGGCGCGCGTCTCCGCCTGCGACAAGTTCAATACGGTCCTCGGCCCGGGCTCGGACGGCTACCACGAGGACCACTACCACCTCGACCTCCGCCAGCGCGGCAAGGGCGGCGGGAAGAAGTACTGTCACTAGGGCGGAGTTTTGGGGCTGCTGGAAGATCCGGCGATGCGCCAATAGGGGCGCGCCTTAAGAACCGGGACGCGGCCCCCAAGAACCGCGTCCCGTAAGCTATCTTACCCGAACACCACCAGGAGGTCCTTGGCGTCGATCTGGCTGCCGGCGTGGACCAGGACTTCGGCGATCGTGCCGTCGCGGTCGGCGTGGATGGCGGTTTCCATCTTCATCGCCTCGATCGAGAGCAGCACGTCGCCGGCCTTGACCGTCTGGCCGGCCTTGACGGCGAGCGTCGAGACGACGCCCGGCATCGGGGCCGCGACATGGTTCGGATTGCCGTCATCCGCCTTGCGCTTGGCGACGACCTTGCCGGAATTGGCGCGGTCGGGAACCTTGATGACGCGCGGCTGGCCGTTCAGCTCGAAGAAGACGCGGATCAGGCCTTCCTCGTCGGCGTCGCCGATCGCCTGCATCCGGATCACCATGGTCTTGCCCTTCTCGAGCTCGACCAGGATCTCCTCGCCGACCGGCAGGCCGTAGAAATAGACCGGGGTCGGCAGCACGCTGGTCGGTCCCCAGTTCTGCTGGCCCTTGGCGAAGTCGGTGAAGACCTTCGGATACATCAGGTAGGAGGCGAGCTGGAAATCGTCGATCTCGCCATTGCCGACCTTCTCCTTGGCCGCCTTGCGCTCGGCCTCGAGGTCGGCGGCGGCGATCAGCGAGCCCGGACGGGCCGTCGACGGCGTCTCGCCCTTCAGCGCCTTCTTCTGGATGCCCTCGGGCCAGCCGCCCGGCGGCTGGCCGAGATCGCCGCGCATCATCTGCACGACCGAATCCGGGAAGGCGATGTCCTTCGCCGGGTTCTCGACGTCGGCGACGGAGAGGTTCTGCGACACCATCATCAGCGCCATGTCGCCGACGACCTTGGAGGAGGGCGTCACCTTGACGATGTCGCCAAACATCCGGTTGACGTCGGCATAGGCCTGCGCGACCTCGTGCCAGCGCGTGTCGAGGCCGAGCGAGCGGGCCTGTTCCTTGAGATTGGTGAACTGGCCGCCCGGCATTTCGTGCAGATAGACTTCCGAGGCGCCGGCCTTGAGATCGCTCTCGAAGGCCGTGTACTGGCCGCGCACCGCTTCCCAGTAGAACGAGATCTGGCGGATCGCGTCGGGATCGAGCCCGGTGTCGCGCTCGGAGCCCTTGAGCGCTTCGGCGATCGAGCCGAGGCAGGGCTGCGAGGTCAAGCCGGAGAGCGCGTCCATCGCCGCGTCGACGGCGTCGACGCCGGCTTCCACCGCCGCGAGCACGGTTGCGGCGGAGATGCCGGACGTGTCATGCGTGTGCAGGTGGATCGGCAGCTCGGTCTCTTCGCGCAGCGTCGCGATCAGCTTCTTGGCGGCAGCCGGCTTCAAGAGGCCGGCCATGTCCTTGAGGCCGATGACATGCGCGCCGGCCTGCTCCAGTTCCTTGGCGAGCGCGACGTAGTACTTCAGATCGTACTTGGCGCGGTCGGGATCGAGGATGTCGCCGGTGTAGCAGATGGCGGCCTCGAGGACCTTGCCCTCTTCGCGCACGGCGTCCATCGAGACGCGCATGTTCTCGACCCAGTTCAGGCAGTCGAAGACGCGGAAGAGGTCGACGCCGCCGGATGCCGCCTGCTTGACGAAGAACTTGACGACGTTGTCGGCGTAGTTGGTGTAGCCGACGCCATTCGCGCCGCGCAGCAGCATCTGCAGCAGGATGTTCGGCGCGCGCTCGCGCACCATGGCGAGCCGCTCCCACGGATCCTCGGTCAGGAAGCGCATCGAGACGTCGAAGGTTGCGCCGCCCCAGCATTCGAGGCTGAGCAGTCCCGGCAGGCCGCGTGCATAGGCGTCGGCGATGCCGACGATGTCATGCGTGCGCATGCGGGTGGCGAGCAGCGACTGGTGCGCGTCGCGCATCGTCGTGTCGGTGACGAGCACGCGGCTCTCGGCGCGCATCCACTTGGCGAGCGCATCCGCGCCGTGCGCGTCGAGATACTGCTTGGTGCCCGGCGCCGGCTCGGCCGCGAATTGCGGGATCACCTTGGCGAGCGCGTCGGCCTTCGGCTTGACGCGGCCGCGCGTCTCCGGATGGCCGTTGACGGTGACGTCGGCGATGTAGTTGAGCAGCTTGGTGCCGCGATCGCGCCGGCGCACGGCCGAGAACAGCTCCGGCGTCGTGTCGATGAAGCGCGTCGTGTAGGAATTGTCGCGGAAGCTCGGGTGATTGATGATGTTGGCGACGAAGGTCAAATTCGTCGCCACGCCGCGGATGCGGAACTCGCGCAACGCGCGGTCCATGCGGGCGATCGCCTCCTGCGGCGTCGGCGCCCAGGCGGTGATCTTCTCGAGCAGCGGATCGTAGAAGCGGGTGATCACCGCGCCGGCATAGGCGGTGCCGCCGTCGAGGCGGATGCCGAAGCCGGACGCCTCGCGATAGGCGGTGATGCGGCCGTAATCCGGGATGAAGTTCTGCTCGGGATCTTCCGTCGTGATGCGGCACTGCAGGGCGTGGCCGTTCAGGCGGATGTCTTCCTGCTTCGGCACGCCCGATTCGGCCGTGCCGATGGCGGCGCCCTCGGCGATGTGGATCTGCGCCTTGACGATGTCGATGCCGGTCACCTGCTCGGTGACGGTGTGCTCGACCTGGATGCGCGGGTTCACCTCGATGAAGTAGAACTTGCCGGTGTCGGCATCCATCAGGAACTCGACGGTGCCGGCGCCGAAATAGTTGGCCGCCTTGGCGATCTCGACGCCGTAGTCGGTGATGCCCTTGCGCTCGGCATCGGACAGGTAGGGCGCCGGGGCGCGCTCGACCACCTTCTGGTGGCGGCGCTGCACGGAGCAGTCGCGCTCGTAGAGATGGACGATGTTGCCGTGCTGGTCGCCGAGGATCTGCACCTCGACGTGACGGGCGCGCTCGACCAGCTTCTCGAGATAGATCTCGTCCTTGCCGAAGGCGGCCTTCGCCTCGCGCTTGGCGGTGATCGCGTCCTTGAGCAGGGTCTCCTCGTCGCGGATGACGCGCATGCCGCGTCCGCCGCCGCCCCAGGAGGCCTTCAGCATCAGCGGATAGCCGATGCGGGCCGCCTCGGCCTTGATCTGCTCGATGTCGTCCGGCAGCGGATCCGTCGCGGGCATCACCGGCACGCCGGCGGCGATTGCCAGATTGCGGGCGGCGACCTTGTTGCCGAGCATGCGCATCGTTTCAGGCGACGGCCCGATGAAGATGATGCCGGCCTCGGCGCAGGCCTCGGCGAATTCCGGGCTCTCGGCCAAGAGGCCGTAGCCGGGATGGATGGCGTCGACCTTCGCCTCGCGGGCGATGCGGATGACGTCGGCGATGTTCAGATAGGCTTCGATCGGGCCGAGGCCCTTGCCGACCTGATAGGCTTCGTCGGCCTTGAAGCGGTGCAGGGCGAGTTTGTCTTCTTCTGCGAAGATAGCAACGGTGGTGAGACCCAGTTCGTTCGCCGCGCGAAAGACGCGAATGGCGATTTCGGACCGGTTGGCGACAAGGATTTTCTTGATAGCCACGTATTTCCCCCAGCAGTGAGCGGCCCTTTGCCGCGCAGCCGAAATTGAACGTGGTAAGCCTTACAGCGTTTGTGCACGCGCGAAAAGACCGCAATATTTTGTTGCGGTGCGAGTAAAATCCACGATTTCAGGTGGGCAAGGCGCTGAGCCGGCTCAGAAGCGCAGGCGTCGCCATGACCATGGCGCGCTCCTGCGGCGTCAGGAAGGAAACCGCCTCGGCGATGGAGGTGGCGTCGTCGATTTTCGCCGCCGACAGCGCCTCGACCGCCTCGACCTTGCCGGGCTTCCGTTCGGGCACGGCGTCGATCAGCGCCAGGTGGACGGCGCGCAGATTGGCGTCGCTGGCGATGGTGACCAGATCCGGCGCGACCTCGATCGCCGCCTCGTAGACCGGGCGGATGGCGGCGGCGTTGCGGGCGACGGCCGGCGGATCGACCTCCTCCGGCGTGCGCAGCAGGCCCATCCGGCGGATGAAGCGGCCGACGCGGTTGGAGCCGGTCCAGCCGGAGACCGGCACGACCAGCAGCAGACCGAGAATGGCCGGCGACATCCAGGCGACCAGTACCCAGCTATCGAGCCAGGCGGCGAAGAGCAGCGCGGCGCCGATCAGGAAGTGCCAGCGGTGGCGGGCGATCAGCGAGCGCAGCGGCACGCCGCCAT
The DNA here is from genome assembly GCF_059699055.1 of Kaistia sp. SLG-1. Taxonomy (NCBI): domain Bacteria; kingdom Pseudomonadati; phylum Pseudomonadota; class Alphaproteobacteria; order Hyphomicrobiales; family Kaistiaceae; genus Kaistia; species Kaistia sp. SLG-1. Next base: position 4,846,040 of record NZ_AP048544.1, on the reverse strand, counting down.
CGTCGCGGCGCTGCGGCTTCCAGCCGGAATCGCGGCCGAGCAGGATCGACAGAATGGCGCCGGTATGGACCAGCATCATCACCGGCGCGATCAGCGCCGAGATGAGGATCTCGAACAGGAAGCTCGCGAGGGTGCGGAAGCCGCCGACGGTGCGGCGGTCGTCGCGGTTGCGCAGGAAGGCGACGAGGCCGAGGAACTTCGGCCCGAACAGGATGACGAGCGTCAGGCCGAACAGGCGGAAGGCGCGCTCGGCGTCGATCACCGGCCAGGTCGGGAAGAGCTGGAAATCCTCGGTGAAATATTCCGGACGGATGAAGTGCGCCTGCAGCGACAGCACCAGGCCGGCGAGGATCAGCATCAGCCAGAGCGGCGAGGCGAGGTAGGAGCCGATGCCGGTCAGGAGATGGATGCGGCTGACCCAGTGCAGGCCGCGCGCCGGCAGCACCAGCGTGTGCTGCAGGTTGCCCTGGCACCAGCGGCGGTCGCGCACGGCGAGATCGATGATCGAGGGCGGGCTCTCTTCATAGGAACCCGCGAGGTCGTCGGCGATCCGAACCGTCCAGCCGGCGCGGCGCAGCAGCGCCGCCTCGACGAAATCATGGCTCAGGATGTGGCCGCCGAAGGGCGGCTTGCCGGGCAGATCCGGCAGCCCCGCCGATTCCATGAAGGCGCGGGTGCGGATGATGGCGTTGTGGCCCCAGTAATTGCCCTCGGAGCCGGTCCAGAAAGCGAGGCCGGCGCCGACGACCGGACCATAGACACGGCCGGCGAACTGCTGCAGCCGCGCGATGATGGTGGTGCCGTTGACGAGGGCCGGGATCGTCTGGATCAGGCCGGAATCCGGGTCTTCCTCCATGCGGCGCGCCAGCTCGACGATCGTCTCGGGGGCGATCAGGCTGTCGGCGTCCAGCACCAGCATATGGTCATAGGCCGCGCCCCAGCGCGTGCAGAAATCGGCGACGTTGCCGGATTTGCGCGCGATATTCTTGCGGCGGCGGCGATAGTAGATGCGCGCCCGGTCGCCGAGGCGGCCGCGCAGCGTCAGCAGCGCCGCTTCTTCCTGCAGCGCGACGTCGGGATCGGTGGTGTCCGACAGGATGAACCAGTCGAAGGCCGGGCCCTGGCGCAGTTCGTCGAGCCCGGTCGCCATGGCCTCGACCGCGGCGAAGACCCGGGAGGGATCCTCGTTGTAGGTCGGCATGAGCATGGCGGTGCGCGAGCCGAGCGGCCCCGCGGGCGTCCGCTTCGGCCGGTGCAGCCGGCCCATGACGACGCCATATCCGGCGATCGCGCTGGTGAAGGCCATCGCGATCCAGCCGAAATTCAGCGCGAACAGCACGAGCACGCTGATCTCGACCGGCGTCAGTCCGCCGACGATCAGCACCTGCTCCATTTCATAGACCGCGATCGCGGCGAGCGCGAAGGCGCTGCCGAGAATCGCGATGCGCCGGACCCACGACGACCGGGACCGTCGTGGATCGCTGAACTTGCGCCGATCGCGCCGGCGAAACCGCCAGAGCGATTGCGGCGGCATGTCGCCAGGGGTTTCCGTCGGCATGCCGGGTTCGGGATGAAGGCTTGTCTCTTCGTCCACATCGGGGGTGTGGCGGGCAGCCGGCGGTGTCTCCACCGTCTGCTTCGCCTCACCGGCCGGGAAAGCGATCACGCCGTCCATCGATAGACCCAGGTCTCCGCTGGTCGTTCATCGGGGAACTGCAGCACGGTCCGCAACTCGACGAGCGTCGCGTCTTCCGGATCGAGCTCGAAATTGACCCGCCAGCCCTCGCCCAGCTTCGGATTGGGGATCAGCACGACATTGCTGATCTTACCCTTGGACGTGGTCACCGTCGCCTTCGGTTCGGGCGCCGGCTTGCCTTCGAGGGGCACCGGCGGGAAGAAATCGATCACAAAGCGGCGAGCGGGCGAGTCGCCGTCCAGCGTCGAGCGGCCGACGCGCGTTCCGGCGACGACCATGCCGCCCGGGACGAAGTTCGGATCGCCGCCCCAGGACAGGCGATAGGCGAAGGAATATTCCGATCCGGCGGGAATCGGATCCTTCGGCTGCCAGTAGGCGACGATGTTGTCGTGGATCTCCGAATTGGTCGGGATCTCGACTAGCGTCACCGCGCCCTGGCCCCAGTCGCCGACCGGCTCGACCCAGAGGCTCGGGCGACGCTCGTAGACGGCCTCGAGATCCTGATAGGTCTCGAACACGCGGTCGCGCTGCATCAGGCCGAAGCCGCGCGGGCCGGCGTCGACGAAGGCGCTGATCTGCAGCGTCGTCGGGTTGGAGACCGGACGCCACAGCCGCTCGCCGCGGCCGTTGACCATCAGCAGGCCGTCCGAATCATGCACCTCGGGGCGGAAGTCGTCGACGCCGAGGCGGTCGTTGGCGCCGAAGAAGAACATGCTGGTGCCGGGCGCCAGGCCGACCTTGGTCAGCTCGGTGCGCGGGAACAGCGTCGCCTCGACATCCATCGTGGTCGGATAGCCGGGACGGACGGTGAAGCGATAGGCGCCGGCCGCGCTCGGGCTGTCGAGCAGCGCATGCAGCACGATCGTGTCGCCCTGCTGGACCGGGGTCTCGACCCAGAAGGCGCGGAAGATCGGGAATTCCTCGCCCTCGGGCTCGGCCGTCTTCAGCGCCAGGCCGCGGGCCGAGATGCCGTAGACCTGGCCCTTGCCGAGCGAGCGGAAATAGCTGGCGCCCTGGAAGACGAGGACTTCGTCGAAATAATCCGGCTTGTTGATCGGGCCGTGCACGCGGATGCCGGCGAAGCCCATGTCCTCGTCCGGAATGCCCTTCGGCACCAGCGGCCCGAAGTCGAACAGGTTGGTCGAGTAGGGCAGGTGCTTGGCCTGGCCGTCCTTGACGATCGCGACCTCGATCGGCTCCTTGAAGTAGAAGCCGGGATGGAAGAGCTGCAGCTTGAACGGCAGCCCGTCATTGGCCCAGACCGACGCCGCCGACTTGAAACGGATGTCGCGATACTGGTCATAGGTCAGGTTCTGCAGCACGTCCGGCAGGCGCGATGCGGGTGCGGCGAACGGCACGCGCGACAGGCGCCGGGCGATCTCGGCCACGGTCGACCGCGTGAAGGGACCATCCGTCGCCAGCGAGGCGGCGATGTTGGTCGCTTGCGCCATGGCCTGGTCGGGATAGAGATCGCCAATCGCTGCGGCGGCGACAAAAGCGCCGGCAGAGGCCAGCAGGCGGCGCCGCGTGATCTTGTACGGAGTCTCAGTCATGTTCTGTCTGTTTTTCTCGGGAAACCGTCGAATGGCCCGAACCTAGGAACGAACTGTGGTGAAAGTTTCACGGTCGAAATTTGCGTAGACGATTTGGCGCAGGACGTCGATGGGCCGGGAGCGGGCTTCGCTTCGACGCCATGGCGGCGCCGACGGCAAAAGCTCCGAACCCTGCGGCCATTTCTTCCGACACCGCATAGATCAAGTCTGACAAGGCCGCGATCCCCACCGTCGCGAATTCCGTGCGTTCCGCGTCAATCTAGCTGTGTTTTTTCAAATGCGGAATGACACCGCGGGGCCGGTGGCGATCATATTTAAGGCGGGCTCCACTTTTGGTACCGCATGCCCGAACGTCGCCCGTGGCCGTCGCGCGCCTGCCTCTTGTGCGCGTCGCGGCGCATCGGGCATTCTCTCGCCGCCGCCGCGGCAAATTCGCCACGACACGTAGCAAGGCGGCCGGTTTGAGGAAGCGTTCATGATCACGGTATTTGGTTCGGTCAACATCGACCTCGTCAGTCGCACCGCGCGCCTGCCACGCCCGGGGGAGACCGTGCCGGGATCGGACTACCAGCTCATCCCCGGCGGCAAGGGCGCCAACCAGGCGCTGGCCGCGCGGCGCGCCGGCGCCACGGTCAAGATGATCGGCGCGGTCGGCTCCGACGACATGGCGACCGTGGCCCTCAGCGAGCTGGAAGCGGGCGGCGTCGACCTCTCGGGCATCCAGCGCCGCGGCGCCACCACCGGCATGGCGGTCATCACCGTCGATGACCACGCCGAGAACACGATCGTGCTGTCGCCGGGCGCCAACGCCAAGCTGCTGGCGAGCGACCTCGAGGGCAGCGCGATCGGCGCCGGCGACACGCTGCTCCTGCAGATGGAAACGCCGTTCGCCGAGACGCTCGCCGCCGCGCGCATTGCCAAGGCGGCCGGCGCCCGCGTCGTGCTGTCGATTGCGCCGTTCCTGCCGGTCGAGCGCGAAGCCTTCGCCGATGTCGACATGATCCTCGTCAACGAGACCGAGGCGGCCGACCTCGCCCGTCATCTCGGCCTGCTGCCGGGCTCGACCGGCGCCGAGACCGTCGCGCGGCTCGCGAGCGAGCTGAAGCGCACCGTGATCGCCACGCTCGGGGCCGATGGCGCCGTCGCCGCCACCGAGAACGACACGATCAGCGTTCCGGCGCTCAAGGTGGTGCCCGTCGACACGACCGGCGCGGGCGACACGTTCTGCGGCGTGCTGGCGGCGCTGCTCGACGAGGGCGCGGATCTCGCCACCGCCATGCGGCATGCCTCGGTCGCCGGCTCGCTCGCCTGCGCCAAGGCCGGCGCGCAGCCGAGCTTCCCGCTGCGCGCGGCGATCGAATTGTCGCTGTCGGGCGACCCCGCTTTTCCGTGACAGGGCGGTATCGCTGCTATATATGACAGGTGAGTAACCTGATCACTGGTGAATGAAGATTTCACCCGGAAAGCCAGCTGAGGGGCTTCATCGGTGACGCGCGCCTTGCGCGGTCCGCCGCATGAAGTCCATCGCCTCACTCCTATTTCGAGATGTCCGATGAGCGTCACCACCGCTGCCCAGCCCAGAACCCTTCGCCTGAACGCCACCGACAATGTCCGCGTCGCCATCGACACGATCCTGCCGGGATCGGTGGTGGAGGGCGTCACCGCCAGCCAGCGCGTGCCGAAGGGCCACAAGATCGCCGTCGTCGGTATCGCCGAGGGCGCGCCGATCCTGAAGTTCGGCCAGATCATCGGCTTCGCCAAGGCGCCGATCGCGCCGGGCGAGTGGGTGCATGAGCATAATTGCGGCATGTCCGAGTTCGACCGCGACTACCAGTTCGCGGAAGGCGCGCATGACGACGGCCTGCTGCCGTTCAACGAACGCCGCCATTTCGACGGCTACCATCGCCCGAACGGCAAGGTCGGCACGCGCAACTACATCGGCATCCTGACCAGCGTGAACTGCTCGGCCACGGTCGCCCGCTACATCGCCGACGCCTTCAACCGCACGGACATTCTGAAGGACTACCCGAACGTCGACGGCGTCGTTTCCTTCGTGCACGGCCAGGGCTGCGGCATGGGCGGATCGGGCGAGGGCTACGACACGCTCGAGCGCACGCAGTGGGGCTATGCCAGCCACCCGAACCTCGCCGGCGTGCTCGTCGTCGGCCTCGGCTGCGAAGTGTTCCAGATCCCGCGCCTGATGAAGCAGTACAATCTCGTCGAGCATGACGGCTTCCGGACCATGACGATCCAGGAGACCGGCGGCACCCGCAAGACGATCGAGGCGGGCATCGCCGTGATCAAGGACATGCTGCCGGCCGCCAACGCCTACAAGCGCCAGCCGACTCCGGTCTCCGAGATCATGGTCGGTCTGCAGTGCGGCGGCTCCGACGGCTATTCCGGCATCACGGCCAACCCGGCGCTCGGCCATGCCTCCGATATCCTCGTCCGCCACGGCGGCACGACGATCCTGTCGGAGACGCCGGAGATCTACGGCGCCGAGCACCTGCTCACCCGCCGCGCCGCCGATCGCCAGGTCGGCGAGAAGCTGGTCGACCTGATCAAGTGGTGGGAAGACTACACCGAGCGCAACCAGGGCGAGATGAACAACAACCCGTCGCCCGGCAACAAGCTCGGCGGCCTGACGACCATTCTCGAGAAGTCGCTCGGCGCCGCCGCCAAGGGCGGCACCTCGACGCTGCGCGGCGTTTACAAGTACGCCGAGCCGGTCGACACGCACGGCTTCGTCTACATGGACAGCCCCGGCTACGATCCGGCCGCCGTCACCGGCCAGATCGCGTCGGGCGCCAACATGATCGTCTTCACGACGGGCCGCGGCTCGGCCGCCGGCTACAAGCCGACGCCGTCGATCAAGCTCGCCACCAATTCCGACGTCTACACCCGCATGATCGAGGACATGGACATCAATTGCGGCGACGTCCTCGACGGCGTGTCGATCGAGGAAAAGGGCCAGGAGATTTTTGACGAGATCGTCGCGGTCGCCTCCGGCAAGCACTCGAAGTCGGAAGACCTCGGCTATGGCGACGCCGAATTCGTGCCGTGGCAGATCGGCGCCGTGATGTAAGGCCAGGCCTTACGGCCGATGTAGGGTTCGGCCCCTACGGCTTTGGTTGAAAAGAAGCCCTCGTCCACCCGGACGGGGGCTTTTTTTGTTGGGCGAGATCTGTGGGGCGGCGTCTCCTTTGTGGGGAGGGCCGGGGTTGCGGGACACCTCCGCACGTTCACCAAGCTCCCCGTCATCCCCGCGAAGGCGGGGATCCATGCAGCCGGGTTCTCGGGAGTTTCGCGTGACCGGCAACCCGGTTGCATGGATCCCGGGTCAAGCCCGGGATGACGGCGAGCGCGGGGATCCGCTTCCTTCTCCCTCCCCCTTGTGGGGAGGGCGGGGTGGGGGGCCACCTCGGTGCGGGGAAGTGCCTTCGAACGGTATTCTACTTTCAGGGCGGAGCCGGTACCCCCTCCCTAACCCTCCCCACAAGGGGGAGGGGATTCTTGAGGCTCTCCCTCAGGGAGAGTTGAGGGACGACGCGCCAACTATCCGCCGCCCGAGATCGCATCGAACAGCAGTTTCATGTTCAGCACGATGATCACCGCCGCGACGATGCCGGCGATGGCGGAGAGCCAGCGCGGCGCGGTGAAGGTGCCCATCTTGCGGCGCTCGGCCGTGAACATCACCAGCGGGATCACCGCGAAGGGCAGCTGCAGGCTCAGGATCACCTGCGACAGGATCAGGAGCTGGCCGGCGCCGCTCTCGCCATAGAGGATGGTGACGACGGCCGCCGGAATAATGGCGAGGCCGCGCGTGATCAGCCGGCGCAGCCACGGCGCCAGGCGGATGTTGAGGAAGCCCTCCATGACGATCTGGCCGGCCATGGTGGCCGTGACGGTCGAATTGAGGCCGCAGCACAGCAGCGCGATCGCGAACAAGGTCGGCGCCAGCGCCGAGCCGAGCAGCGGGTGCAGCAGCGCATAGGCCTTGTCCAACTCGACCACCTCGGTCGAGCCCTTGGCGTGGAAGGCGGAAGCCGCGAGCACCAGGATCGAGGCGTTGATCAGCAGCGCAAAGACGAGCGCGAGCGTCGAATCGAGGGTGGCGAAGCGGATCGCCTGGCGCTTGCCCTCGTCGTCGGCGTGGTAGGCGCGCGTCTGCACGATGCCCGAATGCAGGTAGAGGTTATGCGGCATGACGGTGGCGCCGATGATGCCGAGCGCCAGATAGAGCATGTCCGGATTCTTGACGATCTCCGGGTTCGGCACGAAGCCGCGGACGAGATCGCCCCAGTTCGGATCCGCCATGACGATCTGCACCAGGAACGAGACGGCGATGACGCCGAGCAGCGAGATCACCAGCGCCTCGACCCAGCGGAATCCCTTGGTCTGCAGGTAGAGCACCAGGAAGACGTCGAGCGCCGTGATGACGACGCCGATCTCGAGCGGGATGCCGAACAGCAGATTGAGGCCGATCGCCGTGCCGATCACCTCGGCGAGGTCGGTGGCGCAGATGGCGACTTCCGCCAGCAGCCAGAGCAGCGCCGCGACCGGCGCCGGATAGGCATCGCGGCAGGCCTGTGCCAGGTCGCGCCCGGTGGCGATGGCAAGCCGCGAGGCGAGCGCCTGCAGGATCATCGCCATCAGGCTCGACAAGAGCACCACGAAGAGCAGCGTGTAGCCGAAGCGCGAGCCGCCGGCGATCGAGGTCGCCCAGTTGCCGGGGTCCATGTAGCCGACGGCGACGAGATAGCCGGGGCCCAGGAAGGCGGCGGCCTTGCGCCAGTTTGGACCGGTCTCTGCGACGGGGATCGAACCATGGACTTCGGAAAGCGAGGGCATGCCCCGGGCGCGGCGCCATCCGCCGACCTCGCCCGTCTCTTCATTGACCGTCCGCACGACGTTGCGTCCAAAATGATAATGCGAATTATTCGCAATAAGTGGATGATGCAGCGCAAAAGTCAAGAAGTTCCTTGCGGAACGCTCCGGCGCGGCGGATGCTCCCGCGATATCGTTCGGCTGCCTGACGGCTGTCCCGGCTGCGGGTCAGGGCGCGGGCGCGGCGATCCGGCATCATGACAAGACTGTCCGGCGGCCATCGACACCCTAGATAGCCGATCGGACCCGAATTCGGACCAGGATCAAGAGGCAGGACAATGCGGACGCGCAGGCTTGGCAGCACGGATCTCGAAGTTTCGGTGATCGGTCTCGGCACCAACAATTTCGGCGGGCGGATCGATCTCGAGGCATCGCGGCAGGTGATCGACGCGGCGATCGACGCGGGCATCAATTTCTTCGACACCGCCGACATCTATGCCGATACCCGCTCGGAAAGCATTTTGGGCGAGGTGCTGGGATCGCGGCGCGACGCAATCGTGCTGGCGACCAAGTTCGGCAAGCCGATCGCCGGGGCGACCGAGACGAAGCGCGCCTCGCGCGACTACATCGCCCGCGCCGTCGAGGCCAGCTTGAAGCGCCTCAAGACCGATCGCATCGATCTCTACCAGCAGCACGAGCCGGATCCGCACACGCCGATCGAGGAGACGCTGGGCGCGCTCGAGGATCTCGTGGCAGCGGGCAAGATCCGCTATTACGGCGCCTCCAACTTCACGCCGAAGCAGCTGCGCGAGGCGCAGGCGGCGGCGCGCAAGGCGGGCTATCGCGGCTTCGTCTCCAGCCAGGACGAGTACAGCCTGGTCGAGCGCACGATCGAGAAGGAGCTGCTGCCGGTGGTGCGCGAGGAGAAGCTGGCGCTGATCCCGTTCTTCCCGCTGGCGAGCGGCCTGCTCTCCGGCAAGTATCGCCGCGGCGAGCTCCCGACCGGCAGCCGGTTCGGCGCCTGGAAGCATCTGAGCGACCGCTATCTGACGCCGCGCAACATGGTGCTGGTCGAGAAGTTCGACGCCTTCGCCGCCGCCTGGGGCCACAGCGTGCTCGAGCTCGCCTTCGCCTGGCTGCTGGCGCAGGATTCGGTGCCCTCCGTCATCGCCGGCGCGACGACGCCGGAGCAGATCGCCGCCAACGCCAAGGCGTCGGACTGGCAGCTGACGGCGGCCGACGTCGCCGCCTTCGAGGCGCTGGTCTGACCGTCCGCGCTTTTCGATGACGTTGCGGCATGCCATCCTCGCGGTCTGGAGGAATACGGCATGTCGCTCGAAACCTATGCGGCGTTTGTCGCCGCCTGCATCGTCATCGCCATCATACCGGGGCCGACGGTCACGCTGATCGTCGCCAACAGCCTGCGCCACGGTGCCCGCGCCGGGCTGCTCAACGTCGCCGGCACCCAGCTCGGCCTCGCCATCATGGTGGTCGTCGCGGCGATCGGGCTCACCTCGCTGATCGTCGCCGCCGGTCACTGGTTCGACTGGCTGCGGCTGGCCGGCGCCGCCTATCTCGTCTGGCTCGGCTGGAAGATGTTTCGCTCGCAGGGGATCGCGATGGCGCGGGCGCCCGCGCCGCCGCGCGGCGGCTTCCTGCTGCAGGGCATGGTCGTGTCGCTGAGCAATCCGAAGATCCTGCTCTTCTTCGGGGCCTTCTTCCCGCAGTTCATCGATCCGAACCGCGACAAGGTGGTGCAGATCGTCCTGATGGGCGTGACCGCGCTCGCCGTCGCCGGGATCAACGACTGCACCTTCGCCATCCTCGCCAGCCGGGCAGGGCGCCTGCTGACGGAGGCGCGCTCGCGCCTGGTCGCGCGCATCGGCGGCGCCTGCCTGATCGGCGGCGGCGTCTGGCTCGCCCTGGCGCGAACGCGCTGAGGGGGATGCCGTCTCTAGAGCCGGATTTCCGGCGCGGTCGGGCAAGTCGACGGCTTGCGCCGGTCCCAGCCGCGCGAGGTCCATTCCTTGGCCGGGCCGGCATTCGCGCCGCCCTTCTCGTCGGGCACGAAGAAGGTGAAGCAGTTGGGGCCGTCGCGCTCGACGAAGAAGCAGGCGCCCTGCTGGCTTTCGTAGAAGGTGCAGAACTTGCCCGCCTGCACCGACCACTGGCCGCTGTCGGAGCCGTCGATGTCGTGATAGCGGACCGAGCCGTCCTCGTTGTAGGTCTCGCTGAAGAAGGCGCCGTTGTTGTAGATACCGTCGAGCGTGACGCCGGAAAGCGACTTCTCGATCTCCTTTTCCGGTACGCGTTCCCCGGCCCGGGCGGTGGCCGATCCGGTCCATTGGGCGACCGAGAGGACGACGGAGAGGGCGGCGCACAGCACGAGCGCCGGTTTCGGAAAGGCCATCAAAACGCTCAAGCCGTTCGCCTCCGTTGACTTCTGGCCGGTTTGGCGGCAGAAGATGCGCCAATCTCATTCGGGTAGACCGATGACTGCGCACGCCGATGCTTTTTCGATCCTAATCGACCAGGTGGCTTCCGTCACCCGGACAAGCACGGCCGTCATGCGCATCTCCACCACGCCCAAAACGTCGAAAACCACGACGACTGCCTGATCGTCCCTCCCGTGCCCCCATTCTCCCTCGGGGCCCCGAGGGAAGCGGGGCCGACCGGGCGCGGGTTTTCCGCGGACGTGCGGTGGGGGAGAGAGACGGACAAGGAGCAGGAAAAAATGGGTTACAAGGTCGCGATCGTCGGCGCCACGGGCAATGTGGGCCGAGAAATTCTCTCCATCCTCGACGAGCGCGGCTTTCCCGCCGACGAGGTCGTGGCGCTGGCCTCGCGCCGCAGCCAGGGCACCGAAGTCTCCTTCGGCGACCGCACGCTCAAGGTGAAGCCGCTCGACCAGTATGATTTCTCCGACACCGACATCTGCCTGATGTCGGCCGGCGGCGCGATCTCGAAGGAATGGGCGCCGAAGATCGGCGCGCAGGGCTGCGTCGTGATCGACAATTCCTCGGCCTGGCGCTACGACGCGCAGGTGCCGCTGATCGTGCCGGAAGTGAATGCCGACGCCATTGTCAGCTTCTCCAAGCTCAACATCATCGCCAATCCGAACTGCTCGACCGCGCAGCTCGTCGTCGCGCTGAAGCCGCTGCATGACGTCGCGACGATCAAGCGCGTCGTCGTCTCGACCTACCAGTCGGTCTCCGGCGCCGGCAAGGAAGGCATGGACGAGCTGTTCACGCAGACCCGCGCCGTCTTCGTCAACGATCCCATCGAATCGACCAAGTTCACCAAGCGCATCGCCTTCAACCTCATTCCGCACATCGACGTCTTCATGGAGGACGGCTACACCAAGGAAGAGTGGAAGGTGATGGCGGAGACGAAGAAGATCCTCGATCCGAAGATCAAGCTGACCTGCACCGCCGTGCGCGTGCCGGTGTTCGTCTCGCACTCCGAATCCGTCAACATCGAGTTCGAGAAGCCGATCACCGCCGACGAGGCGCGCGACATCCTGCGCGAGGCGCCCGGTTGCCTGGTCATCGATAATCCGGAAGAAGAGCAGTACATCACGCCCTACGAGGCGACCGGCGAGGACGCGACCTACATCTCGCGCATCCGCGAGGACGCCACCGTCGAGAACGGCCTCAACATGTGGGTCGTCTCCGACAACCTCCGCAAGGGCGCCGCGCTCAACGCCGTGCAGATCGCCGAAGTGCTGGTCAACCGCAAGCTGATCCAGCCGAAGAAGCAGGCCGCCTGAGGCGGGAGTTCCGGCTCTCTGGAGCCATATATTTGAAGAGGCGCGGCCGCGAGGTCGCGCCTTTTTCGTATGGGGCAACCGGGAAGTGGCGAGCGCGCCTTAGGGAAGGTGAGACGTCGCTTGCGGAAAGGTTCCGGTGGCGGATGGATGGATCCCTGCTTTCGCAGGGATGACGGCTGAGCGTGGGGCTGGGCGCGCGCGTTACCCTCAATGGCTTTCGCCGGCTTCGTGACGCGCCGTCCCCCGCTCCGTCGTCATCCCGGGCTTGACCCGGGATCCATGCCGCCGGGTTCACCGCTCAATGGGGGGCTGACGCGAAGGTGCCCCGAGGCGCGGATGGGTCACGTTCCGCAGAGACTGTCTCCCGGCACCGAGGTGGCACCCCGCTTCCTCACCTCTCCCTGAGGGAGAGGTCGGAGCGAAGCTCCGGGTGAGGGTTTAGGGAACCCTCCGATGAAGCGGCAAGATGATGGGGACCCTTCGGTGAGGCCGTAAACCCTCACCCGCCGGCCTTCGGCCGTCGACCTCTCCCTCAGGGAGAGGTGAAAGGAGAGCCCCTCCCGAATTGCGGGCCAGACACTGAGGAGCCCTGGAGAGGCGTCTCGGAGGACGCAGGGCGCCGATGCAGCGCCTGTCTCAGGCAAACACGGCGCTGGAGCCCTGGACCGGATCTAGGCCTCGATCTCTTCCGGGACGGTGAAGCGGCCGGTCTGCTTGTCGAGGAGGTAGAGCTCGCCGGTCGAGATGTCGAACCAGGCGCCGTGCAGCTCCAGCTCGTTGATCTCCTCGAGGCTCTTGATCCACGGGAAGGTGCGCAGATTCTCGATCGTCTGGCGGATCGAAGCGAATTCCATCGCGCGCTGGCGGTCGGCCGTCTCGGCCGGATCCTCGCAGATCAGCGCCTCGGCCGGCTTCAACAGCGAGATCCACTTGTGAATGTAATCGTTCGGCGCCTGCAGGTTCGGCGCCTCGCGCCCTGCCAGATAGGCGGTGATGCCGCCGCAGCGGCCGTGGCCCATGACGACGAGATGGCGAACCTTCAGCCCCATCACGCCGAATTCGATCGCCGCTGACGTACCGTGATGCTCGCCATCCGGCGTGAACGGCGGCACCAGGGCGGCGACGTTGCGGACGACGAAGAGCTCGCCCGGCGCCGCGTCGAAGATCGTCTCCGGGGCGGCGCGGCTGTCGCTGCAGCCGAGGATCATGGTCTGCGGGCGCTGACCGGTCTCGGCGAGGACCTTGTAGCGCGAGCTTTCCTGCGGCAGGCGGTTGTCGCGGAAGGCTGCGTAGCCGCGCAGGAGCCGGGACGGGAAGTCTAGGGCCTTGGCCATCGGGTGGTGCTCCAAAGGGGGGCCGCCTACGAATTCATGCAGTGCAGCATAAGGCTAGCGATCCAATAAACGCGTTTTCCGCACGGGTCGAGACAATTTGCAGCAGCGCTGTCCGGCCGGCCGGATCAGGCCCAGATGGCGATCCGCAGCCCCCTGGCGTCGCGCCCCGGCTCGGCCGGAAAGCTCTCGGCCTCGCCGGCAAGGATGCGCCGGGCGATCAGGGCGTTCACCGCCGCGTCGAGGAGATCGTCGGCGCCGGCGCCGCGCGGCGGCCTGGCGAGATCGCCGGGCGCGTAGCCCGACCGCACCAGCAGCGCGCGGCGCTGGTCGAGCCCGTCCGGATTGGGCCGGCTCTTCACCTTCTTGGGCAGGCTCATCGGCGCTTCGCCGTTCAGCCGCCAGAAGGCGAGCTCGGGATGCACCTCGAACACCCGCGCCTCCAGCGCCGGCGTCATCGCGGCGTCGATCTCGCGGATTTTCGGGAAGATATGGAAGCATTGCTTCGCCACCATCCGGCCAGGCTCGGAGGTGGCGCTCGCGACCGCGCAGGCCTCGCGATAATCCTCGGCCATCACGGCGCTTCGCGACGGCACCGAGAAGACCGAGCTCTGGCGGGGCCCGAGCTTCGGACGAACCAGCCGCTCGGGGCCTCGCCCCTCCGCGCCGATGAAGTCGGGCAGGCCGATCGGCATGTCGACGGCGATGACGGCGTTGTCGACGTCGTGGATAAGTTCGTCGAAGCGGGCGACGATGCGGACCGTCGGCTCGACCGGGCCCTCGGCGGCGATCGAAACCGCGATCCAGCCCGTCGGGCAGCCGTCGACGCCGACGACGCGGGTCACGGGATGATCCGCACCGGCGTCTTCGGCGCCAGCAGCTGGTCCTGGATGGTGGCGAGCGGCAGCTCGTTGGCGCCGAGGCTGGCGGCCGCGTCGATCGCGTCGGCGACGGCGGCGGTGGCAAGCCGCAGCGCCTGCGCATCCGAGGCGCCGCCGACGAGGCGGGCGAGGAACAACGCGGCGAAGAGGTCGCCGGTGCCGTTCGGCACGCGGCCGCCGATCGCCGCGTGGCTCGCCTGGATGGTGTCGTGGCCGGTGCCGTTGCGCGAGACCAAGAGCGTCGTGATCTCGCCCTCGGTGCCGGCGGCGGAGGTGACGGCGATGCGCGGCGTCGGAAGGCTGGTCGCCGCCGCATGCAGCGCCTCGGCGGGGAGCGCCAGATTGCCGGTCAGGAAGCCGAGCTCGGTCGGGTTGGGCGTCAGGATGTCGGCGCGCGGCACCAGGTGATCGCGGATCGCGGATGCCGTCGCCTCCGGCACATAGAGAATGCCGGCGTCGCCCATCACCGGGTCGCAGAGATAGAGCGCGTCCGGTCGCGCCGCCTTGACCGCGTCGACCAGCCTCGCCACGGCGGCGGGCTGGCTGGCCGCGCCCATGTAGCCGGTCAGGATCGCGCCGATCTCGCCGAGCCAGGGCGCGCGGATCAGGTCGTCGATCAGTGCCTCGAAGGCGGCCTCGTCGGGGATGACGCGGCTGGCGCGGCCGTGGCCGGGATGCCAGGGCAGGGTCACCGTCTGCATCGACCAGACGGGATGGCCGAAGCGCTCCAGCGCGAACACCGCGCCGCGGCCGCCGACGGCGCCGCGCACGACGCTGGAGGAAAGGACCAGGATGGCGGGCTTGATGGCGACGGCGGTCGGCTCGGTCATGGTCGGCTCGGTCATGGGCGCATGGTTCCTGCGGCGCTGCGGCTCTTGGCGGCGGTGCGAAGCTAGAGCATTTCATCGTCTCGTGGAAATGACGGAATGCTCTAACCTTTTGTTTGGTCGCGTTTTCTGGACGCGAACTGGTATCCGCTTCGGTCAAACGCTCGGGCCTGCTCGATTCCGTTTCGCGGCTCCCGCGCCTATGCTGGCGTCGAGGTCCGATTTCCGGCATGCCGGAGCGACCGTCACCTGACCGGGAAGTCCTGATGCCGTCGATCCGTCCGCGCCGTTCCGCCCTCTATGTGCCGGGCTCCAGCCCGCGCGCGCTCGCCAAAGCGCCGTCGCTCGGCGCCGATGTCGTCATCCTCGACCTGGAGGACGCCGTGGCGCCGGCGGAGAAAGACGCAGCCCGCGCTCGCGCCGTCGAGACGGTGGCGGCCTTCCGCCAGGCCGGCACGCCGGTCGAGATCGTCGTGCGCGCCAACGGGCTGGGGACGCCGTGGATCCAGGCCGATCTGGCGGCGATCGCGAGCGCCCGGCCCGACGCCCTCCTGCTGCCGAAGATTTCGCGCGCCGAGGATCTCGCGAGGGTGCGCGCGATGATCGCCCCGGATGTCGCACTACCGCTCTGGGCGATGATCGAGACGCCATTGGCCATTCTCGATCCGCTTGCCATCGCTACGGCGCGGGACGAAAGGCTGCCGCTCGAGATGCTGGTGCTCGGGTTGAACGATCTCGCGCGCGAGACGGGGACGCGGCAGGTGCCGGGCCGGGCGCCGATGCTGCCCTGGCTGATGACGGCGCTCGCCGCCGCGCGCACGGCCGGCATCGGCATCCTCGACGGCGTCTTCAACGACATCGCCGATGAAGCAGGCTTCGCGGCCGAATGCCGGCAGGGGCGCGATTGCGGTTTTGATGGCAAGACGGTGATTCACCCGAAGCAGGTCGAGGGCGCCAACACGGCCTTTGCCCCGAGCGCGGAAGAGATCGCCTGGGCGACGCGCATCGCCGGCGTGTTCGATTTGGCCGAGAACGCCGGCAAGGGCGTCGTCATGGTCGACGGCCGCATGATCGAGCGCCTGCACGCCGACATGGCGCAAAGGCTGCTGCAGCTCGCCGAGGCGATCGCGGCGCGGGGGTAGGGCTTCCCACCCGCTCCCCGTCATCCCTGCGAAAGCAGGGATCCATACAGCCGCGCCGCTGGTCGCGGGGCCTCCCCATGCCTCAGCTGAATGGATCCCGGCTCGGGGGCCGGGATGACGGCGAGGGTGGGGCGGGGCTGTGCCTCAATCGGCGGTGCCGGCCGACGATGCCGATGCCCATTTCCGAAGAAATTCGGCGTCGCAGGAACTGCTCAAGCCTGCCCACCCGCTCCCCGTCATCCCCGCGAAGGCGGGGATCCATACAGCCGCGCCGCAGGGCGTGCGAGCCTCCCGATGCCTCGGCTGAATGGATCCCGGCTCGGGGGCCGGGATGACGGCGAGGGTGGGGCGAGGCTGTGCCTCAATCGGCGGCGTTGCAGGAACCGGCCCGGTCTTTCCGTACGCCCCGGCGCCTTCCAGCCCCCGCTCGGCCTTCGCACCCACTCCCCGTCATCCCTGCGAAAGCAGGGATCCATGCAGCCGCGCCGCCGGTCGCCGGGCCTCCCGATGCCTCGGTTGAATGGATCCCGGCTCGGGGGCCGGGATGACGGCGAGGGTGGGGCCCAAAAACAAAAAAAGCGCCCGGATCGCTCCGGACGCCTTTTTCAAAATCTCTTAGACGGGATCAGGCCCAGGGGCGGGCGGCTTCCGTGGTCTTCTCGTAGGCTTCGATGCGCGGCGCCTTGACCAGCGTCAGGCCGATGTCGTCGAGGCCGCTCAGGAGCTTCTCCTTGCGGGCCGGGTCGATGTCGAAATGCACCGCGCCGCCGTCGGGCCCGCGGATCTCCTGCGCCTCGAGGTCGACCGTCAGGCGCGCGTTCTCGCCGCGGTTGGCGTCGTCGAACAGCTTGTCGAGGTCTTCCTTCGACACGCGGATCGGCAGGATGCCGTTGTTGAAGCAGTTGTTGTAGAAGATGTCGGCGAAGGACGTCGAGATGACGCAGCGGATGCCGTAGTCGAGCAAGGCCCAGGGGGCATGCTCACGCGACGAACCGCAGCCGAAATTGTCGCCGGCAACGATGATCGAGGCGTGGCGGTAGGCCGGCTTGTTCAGGACGAAGTCCGGATTCTCGCTGCCGTCCTCGTTGAAGCGCATCTCGGCGAACAGACCCTTGCCGAGGCCGGTGCGCTTGATCGTCTTCAGATAGTCCTTCGGAATGATCATGTCGGTATCGATGTTGATCAGCGGCAGCGGAGCCGCGACACCGGTCATCGTCGTGAATTTTTCCATGGTGATCATCCCAATTAGCCGTTCAGACGGCGGTAAATGCGCCGAAAACCAGCCTAGGTCAAGGCTTTCGGCTCGTTTCGCGCTCGGGGGGCTCCTCAGCCGGCCGCTTCCTCGATCGCTTCCATGTCGTCGTCGGAGAGGCCGAAATGATGGCCGATCTCGTGGATCAGCACATGGCTGACGATGGCGCCCAGCGTCTCGTCATGCTCGGCCCAGTAGTCGAGGATCGGCCGGCGGTAGAGCCAGACGCGGTTCGGCATCATGCCGGTGTGCTCGACCGCCGAGGCATGCGCCAGGCCGACGCCCTGGAACAGGCCGAGCAGGTCGAATTCCGACTCGATGCCGAGCGCGTCGAGCGCCTCGTCGTCGGGAAAATCGTCGACCCGGATCTCGATATCGCCGGTCAGCCGGCGGAATTCCGCCGGCAGGCCGTCGAGGGCGGCCTGGCCGAGCGCCTGGAAATCGTCGAGCGAAGGCGCCTTCAGCGCGTCGAGATCGATCCTTGCCATGAGGGTCAGCCCGCCGCGCGGCCGCGGTCGATCTGGACGACGAAGCTGTCGAGGCGGGCCTTCTTGCCGACGGTCTCGGCGAACGAGGTCCGCATCTGCGAGCCCTCGGGCACCATCAGGCGGAGCGACAGCCAGTCGCGCGTGCGCCCCTTGCGGGCGAGCGCCTCGACGAGCGCGCGGGCGACGCCGCGGCCGCGCGAATCGTGCATGACGAACAGGTCTTCCAGCTGGCCGACGCGCATGCCGCTCATCGCGTCCGGCAGGTCGTAGAAGACCGCGAAGCCGACCAGCGTGCCGTCGAGGCGGGCGCCGAGGATCTCGGCGGTCCGGTCGCGCAGCATGCTTTCGGCATAATAGAGGTCCGGATGACGCGGCGCGCCGCGCTTCATGTCCTGGACATAGGCAGCCAGCAGCGGCGCGAATTCGAGCGCGTCGTCGATGGTCAGCGTGACGGTGTCGAAGCGAGTCGAGAGGGGCAGCGTACTCATTCCCATTTGGTCAATTCCGGCTGCCTACTGGCAGCGTACGGTCCAGTTTCCCATGTCATAGCAATGTCGCATCGGTTCCCGTGATGCAATCCGCAATGTTCCGGAGCCCTGCGGCATGCCGGATCTGCTGACCGAATAACCGGCCGGACCCGGCTGTTGATACTCGCATCGACGGTTGGTGCGCCGGGATGGTCGCGGGGCGGCGTGCCATTGGCTCCTGGGAGTAATGGCCATGAGGAAGCATATCCTGATCACCGCCGCGGCCACGCTTGCCCTCGCCCTGGGCACGCTCGGCGCCGCGACGGACGACGCCTTCGCACGCGGCGGTGGTGGTGGCTGGCACGGCGGCGGGGGCGGTGGCGGCTGGCACGGTGGTGGCGGCGGCAACTGGCACGGCGGCGGCTGGAACGGCGGCTGGCACGGCGGCGGCGGCTGCTGGAACTGCGGCGGGTGGGGCGGCGGTTGGGGCTGGGGTCCGGCGTTGGGCTTCGGCCTCGGCTACGGGCTCGGCTCGTGGAACTATGGCTACGACTACGGACCGACGCGGGTCTGCCAGCCGGCATTTCGGACCGTCCGAGTGCACACCAGCAACGGCTGGCGCTGGCGCAACGTCTTCGTCGGCAATCGCTGCTACTGGGTCCATCAGGGTTGGTAAGGCGGCATAAGCTTCAACCCGCCGACCCCCGGGTCGGCGGGGCATCGTGAACCCTCCCTGAACGGTCGTCTCAGCGCCGGTTCATCCCCAGTGTCCCTTCATAGACGCAACAGGTCGCATCGGCCTGCGGGCCGGTTGGCCTGATTGCCTGGAAGGGAGACTGAAAGATGCTGAAGCAAACGATCATGGCTGCCGCGACCACGCTGGTGCTGGTCACGGGCGTCCTCGGGGCCTCGACCGGCAGCGCGCTGGCCTGGCATCGCGGCGAGCCGCACCGGAATTATGACCGCGGCTGGGACGATCGCGGCTGGAACAATGGTCGCGGCCATGGCTGGGGCCGGGGCCACCGGGTCTGCCGCCCGGAGTTCCGCGAGCGCAGGGTCTGGCGCCACGGCCGCTGGGAATGGCGCAAGGTCCAGGTCGGCGAGCGCTGCTACTGGACGCACGGCCGCGGCCCGCGCTGGTAGCGGCGGCGAGCACATCCGGGTACCGCTCGGAAAATTCCCTCCCCCTTGGGTTAGGGAGGGGGTACCGGCGCCGGCCCTGCGAGAGGGGCACCGTTCAGCCCGCCGGAAGCCCGCTTCCCGATATCGAGGTGGCACCCCCACCCCTCCCTCCCCACAAGGGGAGGGGGAAGAACGTGGCTTTGTTGGAACGAAAAAAGGGCCCGGACGGTGACGTCCGGGCCCTTCTTGTATTCGGAGTTCCATCCAGAAGGCTGCCCTTCACCTCCCCCTGAGGGGGAGGTCGGCTCGAAGAGCCGGGAGAGGGTTTAGGGAACCATCCGGTGAGGCCGTAAACCCTCACCCGCCGGCTTCGCCGTCGACCTCTCCCTCAGGGAGAGGTGAAGGAAGATTCCCTCCTAAAGAAAGCCCGTCCCTCAGCGCCAGCTGCGGATGTCGACGAAGTGGCCGGCGATCGCGGCGGCGGCGGCCATGGCCGGCGATACCAGATGGGTGCGGCCCTTGAAGCCCTGGCGGCCCTCGAAATTGCGGTTCGAGGTCGAGGCGCAGCGCTCATGCGGCTTCAGCCGGTCGTCGTTCATCGCCAGGCACATCGAGCAGCCCGGCTCGCGCCATTCGAAGCCGGCCTCGCGGAACAGCTTGTCGAGGCCCTCGGCTTCCGCCTGCGCCTTCACCAGGCCGGAGCCCGGGACGACCATGGCGTTGACGCCCTCGCGCACCTTCTGGCCGCGGATCATCGAGGCGGCGGCGCGCAGGTCTTCGATGCGGCCATTGGTGCAGGAGCCGATGAAGATGCGCTCGACCGGGATGTCGACCATGCGGGTGCCGGGCTTCAGGCCCATATATTCGAGCGCGCGCCACTTCGACTTGCGCTTGTTCTCGTCGGCGATCTCATCCGGGTTCGGCACGACGCCGGCGATCGAGACGACGTCTTCCGGCGAGGAGCCCCAGGTGACGATCGGCGGCAGGCTGGCCGCGTCGAGGCGGATCTCGGTGTCGAAATGCGCGCCGGGATCGGTGTTGAGCGTCTCCCAGTAGCGCACGGCCGCGTCCCAGGTGTCGCCCGTCGGCGCCTTGGGACGGCCCTTGATGTAGTCGTAGGTCGTCTGGTCCGGCGCGATCAGGCCGGCGCGGGCGCCGCCTTCGATCGACATGTTGCAGACGGTCATGCGGCCTTCCATCGACAGGGCGCGGATGGCGTCGCCGGCATATTCGATCACGTGGCCGGTGCCGCCGGCCGTGCCGATCTCACCGATGATGGCGAGCACGATGTCCTTGGCCGAGACGCCTTCCGGCGCCACGCCGTCGACCGTGACCAGCATGTTCTTGGCCTTGGACTGGATCAGCGTCTGGGTGGCGAGCACGTGCTCGACTTCCGACGTGCCGATGCCGTGCGCCAGCGCGCCGAAGGCGCCATGCGTCGAGGTGTGGCTGTCGCCGCAGACGATGGTCATGCCGGGCAGCGTGAAGCCCTGCTCGGGGCCGACGATGTGGACGACGCCCTGGCGACGGTCGAGCTCGGAATAGTATTCGACGCCGAACTCGGCCGCGTTCTCCGCGAGGGTTGCGACCTGCAGGGCCGATTCCGGGTTCTCGATGCCGTGCGTGCGGTCGGTCGTCGGCACGTTGTGATCGACGACGGCGAGCGTCTTCTGCGGCTGGTGCACCTTGCGGCCGGCCATGCGCAGGCCTTCGAACGCCTGCGGGCTCGTGACTTCATGCACGAGATGGCGGTCGATGTAGAGGATCGTGTTGCCGTCTTCGTTCTTCTCGACGACGTGGTCGTCCCAGATCTTGTCGTAGAGGGTGCGGGGATTGCCGTTCGACGTGGTCATGACGTCTTCTTCCTGAAGGATAAATTGCTTGGGCGAGGGGGATCGATCGGGGCCACTGCCCCGTCAAAGTCGATCGGAACCAAGATCCTCGGTCGCCAGCAGACGGGCGAAAAAGCGCCAGGGCAGCCGCGCATGATCGGTCAGCGCCGCGAATTCTGCGGTCGTCGGCTGATGCATGCGGGCGAAAGGACTGTTCATAGCGGTTCTAAATAGCAGTCAATTTCCGGAACGACAATTCGGATCGTGCGCGCGATCCTACCATCGGATCACAGCTTCGTCGCGCCGAGCGAAAGCGCGAGCGGCAGGCGCGGGATTCCGGCCGGCAGCGCGAACATGCGATTGCCCGCGTCGACCATCATCGGGAACAGCTTGAAGGGCAGCACCTCGTGCTCGCGCATGAAGTCGAGCCGCAGGCCGGCGCGCAGCAGCGCGTCGATGACGTCGGAGGTGCCGCGCATCCACTCATAGCTGAAATTGGTGACGAGCGGCGTCGCGTCGCCGGTATAGGTCGTCTCGGCGTCGAAGCGCTGCGGTTTTTCGCGGGCGGAGCGCCAGTCGTAATAGGGGCGGATGACGCCGTCGATTTCCTCATGCGTCGAGATCGCCGGGCTGGTGTCGGCGAAATAGAGGCGGCCGCCGGGCTTCAGCGTGCCGGCGATCGCCTGCGCCCAGGCACGGATGTCGTCGAGCCAGGTGATCGTGCCCCAGCTCGTGAAGACGATGTCGTAGTCCGTCCCGATCAGCTCGGGCGCGTCGTAGACCTCGCCCTCGACGAAATCGGCGCAGAGGCCGGAGCGCTCCGAGAGGGAGCGCGCCTGCGCGATGGCGTGTGGCGAGAAATCGAGCCCGGTGGCGATGGCGCCGCGACGGGCGAGGCAGAGCGTGTCGATGCCGATATGGCACTGGAAATGCGCGAGTTTCTTGCCGGCGACGTCGCCGATCTCGGCCGCCTCGATGGGGTAGAGCACGTCCTCGCCCGCCAGGAACGGGTCGATGGCGTAGAAGCCAGTGCTGTCCTTGGCGTGGATGTCGGCGCGCTCGTCCCAGCCGGCGCGGTTGCTCTGCTTGAAGGCGTCCATCTGCGCTCCCCCAAAAGAAAAGGCGGGTCCTGGGGACCCGCCTTCGTAAGCTTCGCCTCGGGCGAAGGATCAGGCCTGAGCCTTGTCCTTGCGGGCCTCGGTGCGCTCGACGATGCGGGCCGACTTGCCGCGACGATCGCGCAGGTAATAAAGCTTCGCGCGACGAACCTTGCCGCGGCGGACGACTTCGATGCTGGCGATCAGCGGCGAGTAGACCGGGAAGACGCGCTCGACGCCTTCGCCGTAGGAAATCTTGCGAACGGTGAAGCTCTCGGAGAGGCCACCGCCGGAACGGGCGATGCAGACGCCTTCATAGGCCTGCACGCGCGAACGCGAGCCTTCGACGACCTTCACGTTGACCTTGAGCGTGTCGCCGGGCTGGAATTCCGGGACGGCGCGCTGGGCGGCGACGATTTCGAGCTGCTCTTTCTCGAGCTGTTCGATGATGTTGACCATGGTCTCAACTCCTGCCGATGCGGTCTCTTGCGAGCCGCGAGCGTTTCGGTGCGCTGTTTTCAGTTATTGGGTCCATCGCCGAATACGGCCATGGATGGCGGGCGTTTACAGGAAGCGGGCGTCAAAGTCCAGCGCGCGGGCGCTCAGCGGCGCTTTTCTTGCGCGGTCCGGCCGTCGGCTCGATCCGCCAGAAGGTCCGGCCGGCGCTCGCGCGTGATGCGCTCGGCCTCAAGGCGTCGCCATTTGGCGATCGCCGCGTGGTCGCCGGAGAGCAGCACGTCGGGGATGGTGCGGCCTTCCCATTCGCGCGGGCGGGTATAGTGCGGATATTCGAGCAGGCCGCCTTCAAAACTTTCCTCGGTGCCCGATTCGGCGCCGCCCATCACGCCCGGCAGCAGGCGGACGATGGCGTCGAGCAGCACCATGGCGCCGAGCTCGCCGCCCGACAGCACATAGTCGCCGATCGAGACTTCCTCGAGCTGGCGCGCCTCGATGACGCGCTCGTCGACGCCCTCGAAGCGGCCGCAGAGGATCACCGCGCCGGGACCGGCGGCGAGTTCTCGCACGCGCGCCTGCTCCAGCGGTTTTCCGCGCGGGCTCATCAGAAGACGGGGGCGCGGGTCGTCGGCGGGTGCCGCCGCGTCGAGTGCGCGCGCAACAATGTCGGCGCGCATCACCATGCCGGGGCCGCCGCCGGCCGGCGTGTCATCGACGTTGCGGTGCTTGGTCGTCGCCGAATCGCGGATGTTGACCGCGTCGAGCGACCATTTGCCGTCGGCGATCGCCTTGCCGGAGAGCGACTGGCCGAGCGGCCCGGGGAACATGTCGGGATAGAGGGTCAATATGGTAGCGCGCCAGGGACTCGAACCCCCGAACCCGGCCGGGTCGGCGGCGTCCTTCGTGGCGTCGAAGGCGTTGTCGCTCACGCCTCGTCCTCGCCGTCCTCGGGGCGCGCCTCGGTCTCGGGCGGCGGCACGACGACGGCCTTGCCGGACTTGATGTCGACGGTCGGCACGATGGCGCGGGTGAACGGCAGGTAGAAGGTGCGGGCGCCCGGCGCCGGCTCGATCTCGATCAGGTCGCCGGCGCCGAAATTCTGCACCGAGGCGATGGTGCCGTAGGGCGTGCCGTCAGCGAGCTCAAGCGTCAGGCCGACGAGATCGGCGTGGTAGAAATCGTCTTCTTCCTCGAGCTCCGGCAGGGCGTCGCGGCCGACGAAGAGCTTGCGGTTGCGCAGCGTCTCGGCGGCGTCGCGATCGCCGATGCCCTCGACGCGGGCGATGACGTTCTCGCCCTGGATGCGGACGCTGGTGATCTCGACGACGCGGCCGTCATCCAGCGTGAACGGGCCGTAATCGGCGATGCCAAGCGGCTCTTCGGTATAGGAGTGGAGCTTGATCTCGCCACGGATGCCGTGGGCGGCACCGAACTGGCCGAGGAGAACCTTGTCTGCGTCCGGAGCGGGCATCGCATGTCCTTGTCGAATATCCCGCTAGAGCATCGCAGATGCTCTATTGGTTTGTTTGGTCGCGTTTTCTTGATGCGAACCGGTACCCACTTCGCGTGAAAACGCTCCAAGCGGAGGGAAGCCGCGATGGCGGCTTCGGGGAAGGGGCGGCGGCAGGGCCGTCCCCTCCCGAGCGCGGGTCGCGCCCAGCACCCCGCCTCGCGGCAGGGCGCGGCGCGGTTCCGAATTACTCGGCGGCGGCTGCGGCGGCTGCCTCGGCCTTCTTGGCCTTCTCGGCGGCGCGCTCCTGGGCCTTCTTGCCCGGCAGAGCCTTTTCCGGGTTGTTGCGGGCGTCGCGCTTGACGAGGCCGGCATCGCTCAGGAAGCGGGCGACGCGATCGGTCGCCTGGGCGCCGACCGACAGCCAATGCTTGGCGCGGTCGAGGTCGAGCACGACGCGGTTGGCGGCGTCCTTGGCGAGCATCGGGTCGAACGAGCCGATACGCTCGATGAAGCGGCCGTCGCGCGGCGAACGGGCGTCGGTGACGACGATGCGGTAGAACGGACGCTTCTTGGCACCACCGCGGGAAAGACGGATCTTGAGGGACATTCTGGTTTCTTCCTTCTGAAACGAATTCGGTTGTCTGGATGGAGCCTCGGCCGGTCGGGCCTCGGCTCCGAAGGGTTGATGCTATTTCTTCTTGCCGGGCAGGCCCGGGAAGCCGCCGCCGAGGCCGGGCAGCTTGCCGCCGAGGCCGGGGATGCCCGGCAGGCCGCCGCCGCCGCCCATCTGCTTGGCGAGCTTCTCGAGCTGGGCCGGGTCGATGTTCGGCATGCCGCCGGGAGGCATCCCGCCGCCCAGGCCGCCCATGCCGCCACCCATGCCGCCGCCGAGCGCGCCCATCATCTTGCCGAGCATGCCGCCGCCCTTCTGCTTGCCCATGGCCTTCATCATGTCGGCCATCTGGCGGTGCATCTTGAGCAGGCGGTTGACGTCCTCGACGCGGACGCCGGAACCGGCGGCGATGCGCTTCTTGCGGCTCGCCTTCAGGATGTCGGGGTTGCGACGCTCGGCCTTGGTCATCGACGAGATGATGGCGACCTGGCGCTTGATCATGCCGTCGTCGAGATTGGCGCCCTCGATCTGCTTCTTGATCTTGCCGACGCCGGGCAGCATGCCGAGCATGCCGGACATGCCGCCGATCTTTTCCATCTGGCGGAGCTGGTTGGCGAGATCGTCGAGGTCGAAGATGCCCTTGCGCATCTTCTCGGCCGCCTTGGCCGCCTCTTCCAGGTCGATGTTCTGCGCCGCCTTCTCGACGAGCGAGACGATGTCGCCCATGCCGAGGATGCGGTTGGCGATGCGGCCGGGATGGAAGTCCTCGAGGTCCTCGGCCTTTTCGCCGGTACCGATCAGCTTGATCGGCTTGCCGGTGACGGCGCGCATCGAGAGCGCGGCGCCGCCGCGGCCGTCGCCGTCGGCGCGGGTCAGCACGATGCCGGTGATGCCGACGCGCTCGTCGAACGAGCGGGCGAGGTTGACCGCGTCCTGGCCGGTCAGGCTGTCGGCGACGAGCAGGATCTCGTGCGGGTTGGCGATGGCCTTGATGTCGGCCATCTCGACCATCAGCGGCTCGTCGATATGCGTGCGGCCGGCGGTGTCGAGGATGACGACGTCATAGCCGCCGAGGCGGGCGGCCTGCAGCGTGCGCGTCGCGATCTGGGTCGGCGACTGGCCGGCGACGATCGGCAGCGTGTCGATGCCGTTCTGCTCGCCGAGCACCCGCAGCTGTTCCTGCGCGGCGGGACGGCGTACGTCGAGCGACGCCATCAGCACCTTGCGCTTCTGCTGCTGCGTCAGGCGGCGGGCGATCTTGGCGGTCGAGGTCGTCTTGCCCGAGCCCTGCAGGCCGACCATCATGATGGCGACCGGGGCGGCGGCGTTCAAATCGATCGGCTCGGCCTCGGCGCCCAGCATCTCGACCAGCTGGTCGTGGACGATCTTGACGACCATCTGGCCGGGCGTCACAGAGCGGATGACGTCGGCGCCGACGGCGCGCGAGCGCACCTTGTCGGTGAAGGAGCGGACGACGTCGAGCGCCACGTCCGCCTCGATCAGCGCGCGGCGGACTTCGCGCATCGCTTCGTTGACGTCGGCCTCCGTCAGCGCACCGCGGCGGGTGAGCTTGTCGAAGATGCCGGAGAGGCGCTCGGACAGATTATTGAACATTCGGTTCCGCTCTTCCTCGAAGGGATCGCTTCCGATCCGCCGTTTTTCCAAAGACGTTCAGCGCCCGCGGGCGCGACGCGCTGGCGGACGTTGACCTCCGGGGTCGGGCCCCGGTCGGCGGCTCAGAGGAGACCTCTTCGCGAGAATTTGGCGGCTTTTAGCGCGGAAAGGCGGGTTGAGTCAATCAATCCCGGCCCGGCCGGCCGGTTTGCCACGCGGCGGGGAGGGGTTTCGCCAAAGAAAATGGCCGGGACTGAGCCCGGCCATTCGAAGATCATCGAGCCGACCGAAGCCTACGGGCAGGACTTGCCGAGCGCGTCGAGCGAGGCGGAGATGCCGGCGAGCGAATAGGTGTCCGTCGTCTGGGTGCCGCGGCGCGACGTGCCGGAGACCGACATCGAGTGACCCTTCTTCATCGCGGCGATCAGCGCTGCTTCCTGGGCGGCGTTCTCGACCCAGGCGCCGTCGTCCTTGGTGAACATGGTGAACTTCTGGCCGTCGACGTCGACGGTGACCGTCGAGCCTTCCTTGAAGGGATAGCCGATGATGATCGAGATCTCGCTGCGGACATTCTCGCTCGGGCGGGCCGTCACCATGAAATAGGCCGGATCCCGGTTGAGGCCTTGCGGCGCCTGGGATTTCGGCTGCGAGGCCGCATAGCAGACCTTCCCGCGCGATTCGGAATACGCGTAGGAACTCCAGTCCTTGAAGGTGCCTACCCGGTTCGGCGTCTGGGCCGAAGCCTCGCCTGCGAAACCGCCAAAGAAAGCACTCGTGAGGAGCGCCGCTGCTGCGATCCTTGTTCCGTTCATGTCGTTCCCACCAAATTTGTCAGCACACACGTCGGGCGGGTGGATTCCGTCACCCGAGCAATTGCCTCAAATTGCGCGGAATTCCGTTAAGAACCCATGAACCACGTCGTGTGGAGAGCTGGCCGAGAGTTGAGTGGAGAGAGGGGCGCGCCAATGGGGCGAGAGTGTGGCCTCGCCGGCCTGAACGGATGGCGCGTGGCCGGGCGGCGGCCGTCAGGCGCCCTTGTCGCCGTTCAGGGCGTGCCTGGCGGCCTCGTAGTGGACCGGCTTCAGGTGGCCGCGCAGCAGCGTCAGGGCCGTCATCAGCACCGTCGCATCGTCGGCGAAGCCGATGCCGACCAGAAAGTCGGGGACGGCGTCGACGGGCAGGACGAAATAGGCGAGGGCGCCGATCAGCGTCGCCCGGACCCTGAGCGGCGTGTTGGTGTCGAAGGCGCAGAAATAGGCGGCCGCGACGTCCTCGGCGAAGGGAATGTGCCGGGCGGCGCGACGGAATGTCTTCCAGAAGCCCCGGCGGACCTGCTCGGCCCGCGCCGAATCGTCGCCGGTGTCGCTTTCCGGACCCAGAATGTCGCCGAACTTGACGCCCTTCATCGTTTGCACCTCGTCTGCCAGCGGGGAGGGCGGCGAAAAAGTCGCACACCGGGCCGGGCACGCCTGCATTTAGGAAGCCCGGAGCCTCTCTGCAACGAATCGCGCTGACGCCGGGGCAGGAGCGAACGGATTTTCCGCTCGCAACGCGGCGGCACACTTCGACGCACCCGCACGACCATCATCCTGAGGTGCCCGGCGCAGCCGGGCCTCGAAGGAGGGTCCAGGCGGCTCCCTTCGGCAGGCAGGCGGCCTGGGCGTTTCGGATCTCGGGCGCTTCGGAGTTTCGCTGGACCCTCCTTCGAGGCTTCGCTGCGCGAAGCACCTCAGGATGATGGTCTGGGGCTGATTCAAGAGCCGGGGCTCTCAAGAATGGAGTCCTGAATCCTCCCCTTGAGGGAGGGTCAAGACCGCCAGTTGGCGGTCTTGGGGAGGGGATCTTCGTCAGTTTTGTCGCAAGCGGTGCGAAATCCCCCTCCCGAAAACGCGAAGGGCGTTTTCGACCTCCCCTCAAGGGGGAGGTTCAAGGCCGGATTCCATATCAATCCGAACCGTATCGGCCGGATTCTCAGGAGAATGGCCGGGCTGACCGGATCCTCAGCCCTTCTCGGCGAGCTTTTCGAGCTTCTTCTGCATTTCGTCGAGCTGGCGCTTCAGCACGTCGAAATCGCCGTCGCCGCGTTCCGTTTTCGCTTCGGGGCGGGCGTCGGGCCGGGTGGCCTGGCCCGGCGAGGCTGGCGCATCGGGGCGGCCGCCGCTGAAGGGCAGGAACATCCGCATCGCCTGCTCGAACATTTCCGTATTGCGCCGCACCGTCTCCTCGATCGCCGTGAAGGCGCTCGGACCGAACGCGTTCGCCATCTGGCCGCGCAGCTTGTCCTGGTCGCGCGTCAGGCTGTCGATCGAGAAATCGAGATAGGTCGGCACCAGATTCTGCATCGAATCGCCGTAGAACCGGATGAGCTGCCGCAGGAAGGTGATCGGCAGCAGGTTCTGTCCCTTGTTCTCCTGTTCGAAGATGATCTGGGTCAGCACCGAACGCGTGATCTCTTCGCCGGATTTCGCGTCGAACACGACGAAATCCTCGCCCGCCTTGACCATGTTCGCCAGGTCCTCGAGCGTCACATAGGTCGAGGTTCCGGTGTTGTAGAGGCGACGATTGGCGTATTTCTTGATCGTCGTCGGTTCTTTTTCCTTGGTCATGTCCGCTCCCCTGGCCCCTCTCTCGTGATCGATCGGTTGGTTCGCCGCCCGTGGCGTCTGCGCGCCCATTCTCCGGCAAGCTGCCCCTCCAGAACCTTCACGATAGGAGCATTCTCGAAATCCACCAAATTGATTGTGCGCTGCATGGTCTTGTGGATGCTGCGAAAATGCTGCGCTGCAGCAACGGCGCTGCACCATGGTTGATTGACAGCCCCTCTCCGCCGGTCTCTGATTGCGGCAAAGGGAGCAACCCAACCCCGGATCGAGGAAACACTCATGGCTTCAGAAAACGACATCGTCATCGCCGCCGCCAGCCGCACCGCCGTCGGCGCCTTCAATGGGTCCTTTGCCAACGTCCCGGCGCACGAGCTGGGCGCGGCCGTCGTCAAGGCCGTGCTGGAGCAGGGCAAGACCGAGGCCGAGGCCGTCGACGAGCTGATCTTCGGCCAGGTGCTGACCGCGGCGCAGGGCCAGAACCCGGCGCGCCAGGCGTCGATGCTCGCCGGCCTGCCGAAGGAGACGACGGCCTGGAGCCTCAACCAGGTCTGCGGTTCGGGCCTGCGTTCGGTCGCCCTCGGCATGCAGCAGATCGCCACCGGCGATGCCTCGATCATCGTGGCGGGCGGCCAGGAATCGATGTCGCTGGCGCCGCATGCCGCGCATCTGCGCGCCGGCACCAAGATGGGCGACCTCGCCATGGTCGACACCATGATCAAGGACGGCCTCTGGGACGCCTTCAACGGCTATCACATGGGCGTCACGGCGGAGAACGTCGCGCGCGAGTTCCAGATCAGCCGCGAACAGCAGGACGCGTTCGCCACCGCATCGCAGAACAAGGCCGAGGCGGCGCAGAAGGCCGGCCGCTTCAAGGACGAGATCACCCCGTTCACCATCTCGACCCGCAAGGGCGACATCATCGTCGACCAGGACGAATATATCCGCGCCGGCGCGACGCTGGAGGCGGCCGCCAAGCTGCGTCCCGCCTTCGCCAAGGACGGCACGGTGACGGCCGGCAACGCTTCGGGCCTCAATGACGGCGCCGCGGCGCTGCTCCTGATGTCGGCGGCGGAAGCGGCGCGCCGCGGCGTCACGCCGCTGGCGCGGATCGCCTCCTGGGCGACGGCCGGCGTCGACCCGGCCGTGATGGGCACCGGCCCGATCCCGGCCTCGAAGAAGGCGCTGAAGAAGGCCGGCTGGTCGGTCGAGGATCTCGACCTGATCGAGGCCAACGAGGCCTTCGCCGCGCAGGCCTGCGCCGTCAACCAGGGCCTCGGCTGGGACGCGTCCAAGGTCAACGTCAATGGCGGCGCGATCGCCATCGGCCACCCGATCGGCGCCTCGGGCGCCCGCATTCTCGTCACCTTGCTGCACGAAATGGTGCGCCGCGACGCAAAGAAGGGATTGGCAACCCTCTGCATCGGCGGTGGAATGGGAATTGCTTTGACCGTCGAGCGCTGAGGCGCCGACGGATCAATTCGCAGACCGGAGTTCAACCGGTTGCTTTGGGGGGAGGATCGGATGGGGAAAGTCGCCCTCGTGACAGGCGGTACGCGCGGTATTGGCGCGGCCGTCTCGAAGGGACTGAAGGCTGCCGGCTATACGGTCGCGGCGACCTTCGCCGGCAATGCCGAGAAGGCTGGGGCGTTCCAGGCCGAGACCGGGATCCCGGTCTTCCAGTGGGACGTGACGGATGCCGAGGGGTGCGTCGCCGGCGTCGGCGCCGTCGAGGCGGCGCTCGGTCCCGTCGATATCCTCGTCAACAATGCCGGCATCACGCGCGACGGCTGGTTCCACAAGATGGACCAGGCGCAATGGTCGAGCGTGATCAGCACCAATCTCGATTCGATGTTCACCATGACGCGGCCGGTGATCGAGGGGATGCGCGAGCGCGGCTTCGGCCGCATCATCAACCTCTCCTCGATCAATGCGCAGAAGGGCCAGCTCGGCCAGGTCAACTACGCCACCGCCAAGGCCGGCGTGATCGGCTTCACCAAGGCGCTCGCGCTGGAAAACGCGCGCAAGGGCATCACGGTCAACTGCGTCTGCCCCGGCTACATCGACACCGACATGGTGCTGGCGGTGCCGCCGAAGGTGATGGAGGGGATCTTGGGCCAGATCCCGGTCGGCCGGCTCGGCAAGTCGGAAGAGATCGCGGCGCTCGTCACCTATCTCGCCTCGGACGCCGCCGCCTTCATGACCGGCGCGGTGCTTACCATCAATGGCGGCCAGTACATGGCGAATGGCTGATCCCGGCGAACGGCTGATCGGCTTCGCTGATTCGCTCGTTCGTCGAACAAAAAAAGGCCGGTGCGGAAGCGCCGGCCTTTTTGATTCGGGTGGGGTTCTTACCGCCCCGCGGGCGGCTTCCGGTTCTGGCTGTAGGCGGCGAGGATCCGCTGGATCTCGTCGCCGATATCGCCGTCTTCCGCCTCGGCCACTTCCGGCTCGGGCGCCGGTTGTGGCGCGGCGATGGCGGCCGGCTCGTTCACGGGCGGCGCCGGCGGCTTCTTGTTGTCGCCATCGTCGACCAGCACGTCGACCGCCTGGGCGATGGCGGCGAGAATCGAGTTCTCGATCGGATCGCGATCGCCGCCGCCATGCGGATCCTGCGTCGCGACGAGGCTTCGTTTCGCCGGCGGCCGCAGTGCCACGGCGGAACCGCGCTGTGCCGGCGCGCGCGGCGGCGCGGGGC
Organism: Kaistia sp. SLG-1; assembly: GCF_059699055.1. Lineage (NCBI taxonomy): Bacteria > Pseudomonadati > Pseudomonadota > Alphaproteobacteria > Hyphomicrobiales > Kaistiaceae > Kaistia > Kaistia sp. SLG-1. The sequence continues at coordinate 4,814,322 of NZ_AP048544.1, read as the reverse complement.
TTGCGGGCGGCGGCGTCGGCTCTGCGGCCGGCTCCGGCCGGGCGGCGCGGGCGCGTGGCGGCGCGATGCTCGGACGCGGCGCGGGCCGGTCGGATGAAATGTCGGCGAGGAACGAATCCGTGTCGATCTGGACCCGCCGGGGCGGTGTCGGCGGCGCTGCCTCCGCCGCCGGGGCGGCGGGTCGGGGGCGTGCCTCGGTCGCTGCCGGGGCGCGGGCCGCGGGGACGGCGACGGGCTCCGCCGGCGGCTCGACCGGCGTCGGCGCGGGCGGTGCCGGCGGGGTAACGGAAGCCTTCGGCGGGGTTAACGGCGGGTTAACGGTCGCGGGGCGGACAGGCTGGGCGGCCGGAGCCGGACGCGCCGGTTCGACGGGTTGCGGCTGCGGTTCGGGATCGGGGGCCGGACGCACCTGGATCGGCCGCGCCGGCTGCGGCATCGACGCCGAGATCGGCTGCAGCGTGATCGGCCGCGCCTCGCGCGGGGCGGTCTCGGCGACCGGCGCCGGCGGCGGCACGGGCGTCGGCGCCGGACGGACCACGGGCCGCTCGGCGGCCGGTTCCGGTGCCGGGGTCGGCGCGGGCAGGGCGATCGGCGGCGCGGCGTCGGGCAGCGGTGTATTGCGGCCGACGATCCAGGCGCGGATCGTCTCCTCCATGCTCTCGTCGATCTCGATGCCGGCGTTGCGGGCGAGATAGAGCACCTGCTCCTTGAACGCCTCGGCCAGTTTTTCCGGGCTGTCGCTCACCGAGAAGACATGGCCCTTGAGCGCCAAGCCCTTGACGATGAAGGCGATCTGGCGACGCGACGCGTTGCGGCCGTTCGCCGTGAGCCGCGCCGCGACATTCTCGGCCGTGGTCTGGAAATGATAGCCGTTCTCGGCCACTTCGCGCGTCAGCGTGCGGAACAGCTCGTTGTAGCCGCGCGGCGAGAACAGCGGCACGCTGGTGGCCTGGTGGATGCGGCGGGCGAGGCCTGCCAGTTCGTCGCGCTCGTTGCCGCTCGCGCGGCCGCCGGCGCTCTCCTCCTCGGCGTCGTCCGCTTCCGGCGTCTCGCCATCGGCGGTCGGCGCCAGCAGCGTGATCAGCGCCTGCTCGTCGATCGCGCCGTCGGCGATGGCGCGATACCCGGCCGCCGTGGTGGCGGTGGTGTAGATCGTAGTGGCGCGATTGTAGGAGCGCAGCCGGAAGATCACCGGCGTCAGGTCGGAATCGGCCGACAGCAGGATGAATTCCTCGAACCCGGTCTGGTGGGCGAGGGCGTCGATCGTGTCGAGAACCATGTGGATCTCGGCCGAATTGCGCTCGCGCCCGGCGAGCGGCGGGCAATCGACGATCTGGAAGCCCTGCGAGGTGAAGGCCGAGCGCGCCTTGCCGAGCAGCTTGGGATCGGCATAGCAGCGGCGCATCAGGACGCGCCGGCGCGTTCCCTCCTCGCCGCGCGGCTCCAGGAGCAGGCCGGACTCGATCGCGTCCAGCCAGACGCCGGGGCGCAGCGCGAAGCGCCGCGCCATGCCGGGATCGCGGGCGCGCAGGCTCGTATAGAGGCTGTCATAGTCGACGAAGAGAACGCTTTTGATCGGGGCCGTCATGACCAGTTCCTGCGGTTCATAAACGTCTTCCCCCCCAATTCAATCGCGGATTTCATGCCGTGCCCCCAACGGAGGCAGCACCTTAGCGGGCGATCTCCGGTTTGGCGATGCCTGCTTTCATCTCTCCACGACCATGGCGCGCAAGGCCCTGCGTCATGCGCGCTGGTCGTGCGGAACCCAGTCGGGCGCCGCCAGTTCGAAGCCCTCGAAACGGAAGCCGGGCGCCACGGTGCAGCCGACCAGGGTCCAGTCGCCGAGGCTCTTCGCCGCCTGCCACCAGCCGGTCGGAACGACCACTTGCGGCCTTTCTCCGGCCGCAAGGTCAGGTCCGAGGCGGTGGGTTTCGCTCGTCGTGCCGTCTTCCGACAGCGACAGCGCGATCGGCGCGCCGGCATAGTAGTGCCAGACCTCGATCGCATCGATGCGGTGCCAGTGCGACGTCATGCCCTCGGCGAGCAGATAATAGATCGCGGTCGAAGCGGGCCGGCCGTCCTTTGTGACGCTGTCCTCGAAGGTCCGGCGATAGTAACCGCCCTCCGGATGGGGGGCGAGATCGAGCAGGCGGATGATGTCTTCGGCGGAGCTCACTTGAAATTGTCCTTGGCGGTGCGGATGGCGGCGAAGACATCGCCGGCGGGGGCGTCGGGCAGCTTCATCGCCGCACGAACCGCCGCGTCGTCGGCGCGCAGATAGGGGCTGGTCGCCTTTTCGGCGGCGATCGTCGTGGGAACCGTCGGCTTGCCTTCGGCGCGCAGCTTCCGGATTTCTTCGCCACGAGCGAGCAGCGCCGGATTGCCGCCGTCGATCGTCACGGCGAAGCGGTAGTTCGATTCGGTGTATTCGTGGCCGCAATAGACGATCGTCTCGTCCGGCAGCGCCGCGAGCTTTGTGAGTGACTGCCACATCTGCGGCAGCGTGCCTTCGAAGACGCGGCCGCAGCCGAGGGCGAACATGGTGTCGCCAGCAAAGGCGATGCCGTCCTCGGGCAGGAAGTAGGCGATGTGGCCGAGCGTATGGCCGGGGGTCCAGATCACATGGACGGGGTGACCGGCGAAATCATAGACGTCGCCTTCGCTGAGCTTCCGGTCGATGCCGGGGATCTTGTCGGCCTCGTAGCTCGGGCCGACAATGGTGCAGCCGGTCGCTTCCTTGAGCGCCAGATTGCCGTCGGTGTGGTCGGCATGGTGATGCGTGGTCAGGATCTCTGTGAGCGTCCAGCCCGTCTCGGCCAGCGCGGCCTGGACGGCGGCGGCATCCGGCGCGTCGATCGAGGCCGTGCGGCCGGAGGCTTCGTCGTGGATCAGGACGCCGTAATTGTCGGACAGGCAGGGAAACTGGAAGATTGCGAGAGCCATGACGAACTCCAATATGGGCGTAAGCGACGGGGTGGCGTCGGTTGGAATCGTTACCTAACATCGTCGCGCCGACATATCGACAGGGAGATCGCGCTTGGAACAGGGCCGGACGCTGACGCCCGATGTGCTGGATCTCGCGAGTTTCTATTCGGAGCGCCTGGGAGGCATCGCGCAGAGCCTGATCGCCGCGCGCCTCGCGGCGTTCTGGCCGCGCGTTTCCGGCGACCGCGTGCTCGGCATCGGCTATGCGACGCCCTATCTCGCGCCCTTCCTGTCGCAGGCCGAGCGCGTGCTCAATTTCATGCCGGCGGCGCAGGGCGTCATGAACTGGCCGGCCGATGGCGGCAATCTCTCCGCTCTCGTCATCGAGGACGAGCTGCCGCTGACCGATTCGTCGATCGATCGCATCCTCGTCGTCCATTGCCTGGAGACGGCCGGCAATGCGCGGGAGACGCTGCGCGAACTGTGGCGCGTGCTGGTGCCGGGCGGCAAGATGATCGCCGTGGTGCCGAACCGCCGGGGCATCTGGGCGCGGGTCGAGCGCACGCCCTTCGGCTATGGCCGCCCGTTCAGCCGCGGCCAGCTCTCGACACTCTTGCGCAACGCCGAATTCAGCGAGACGGCGTGGAGCGGCGCGCTGTTCGTGCCGCCGTTTTCGAGCCGGATCCTGCTTCGTAGCGGACGGGCGTGGGAGCGGGTCGGCGGGGTGCTGTGGCCGGGCTTCTGCGGCGTGCAGATCGTCGAGGCGACCAAGCTCGTCTACCAGGGCCTGCCGGCGCGCACGCAAAGTCGCCGCCGCCAACCTGCCTTCCGGCCGGCGCTGGCCCCGCCCGGCTAGTCTGCCGACGGCCCGCAAATCGCGCGCGGGCGTTGGCGGACTTCCTTTGGCCGGCAATGTTTTCTTTGATTTTGCAACGGCGCTTGCCTATGAATCGGCCGCCGTCGGCCAGCCAGGCGCGGCCTTACGATTTTCCCGCCCAGAGCCGACCGACGATGGCCTCGACCGATACGAAGATTTCTGCGACCGAAGCGGATGCGGCGACCCTCGCCAGCATCCGGCAAACGATCGATGAGCTCGATGCCGAGATGCATCGCTGCCTGATCGAGCGCGGCACCGCCATCGGCACGCTGATCAAGGTCAAGGGCACCAGCCGTCCGGGCGCCGCCTTCCGCCCCGGTCGCGAGGCCGACATGATGCGCCGCCTGGTGGCGCGGCATCGGGGCGCGCTGCCGCTCTGGACGGTCGAGCACATCTGGCGCGAGATCATCACCACCTTCACGCGCATGCAGGCGCCGTTCGACGTCGCCATCGACCAGGGCGTCGCCCGTGATGCGATTCGCGATACCGCCCGCTTCCTGTTCGGCTTCACGGTGGCCCTGCACGGCCAGCCGGATGCGTCGGCGACGATCAACCACATCCGCGAGAGCGGCACCGATCTCGGCCTCGTCTCGCTGGACCAGCCCGCCGCGGCGGGCGCCTGGTGGCGGGCGCTGGGCCGCTCGACCGGTCCCCGCATCATGGCGCTGTCGCCCTATATCCGCATCGCCGGCCGGCCGGCCGATCATGCCTCCTTCGTGATCGCGCCCGAGCTTGCCGATCCGACCCCGCCCGATCTCGAGCTTTTCGCCGTGACGGTGATCAGCGGCGATCCCGCTGTGGCCATCGCCGCCGCCGGCGGGACGATTCTGGCCGAGGCCGGCGCCGAGAAGCTGGTGGCGCTGCCGCACGGCACGGCCGTCGCGGCGCTGGCGGCGCGCGCCGGCTTCGACGACATCTCTCTGGTTGGCGCGCTGTCGCGCGGTATCGCAATCGGCGATACCGACGCCAATCCCGTTCTTTATCAGCGCCTCGACGAGGCGGGAGTTTCGTGATGAGCAAGTCCGATTCCAAGCCGGCAGACCGGCCCGTTCCCCGCCCGGGCGTGCTGGACATTGCCCCCTATGTGCCCGGCCGCTCCAAGGCGACGGGCGGCACCAAGGTCCACAAGCTTTCTTCCAACGAGACGCCGCTCGGCCCGAGCCCGGCGGCGATCGCGGCCTATCAGGGCGTCGCGGCGAAGCTCGACATCTATCCGGACGGCTCGGCGGCGGAACTGCGCGCAGCGATCGCCGACGCCTATGGCGTCAACGCGTCCCGCGTCATCTGCGGCAACGGCTCGGACGACGTGCTGGCGATGATCAGCCATGTCTTCCTCGGCCCGGGCGACGAGGCGATCTATTCGAAGCACGGCTTCAACATCTATCCGATCCTGATCCAGGCCGCCGGCGGCACCCCGGTCGTCGCGCCGGAGAAGGACCTGACGGCCTATGTCGACGGCATTCTCGAGCTGGTGACCGACAAGACGCGCGTCGTCTTCGTCGCCAATCCGAACAACCCGACCGGCACCTATCTGCCGTTCAGCGAGATCCGCCGCCTGCATGCTGGCCTGCCGCCGCGCGTGCTGCTCGTGCTCGACGCCGCCTATTCCGAATATGTCCGGCGCAACGACTATGAGAGCGGCATCGAGCTCGCCGGCACCGCGCCGAACGTCATCATGACGCGCACCTTCTCGAAGATTTACGGCCTGGCCGGCGCCCGCCTCGGCTGGGGCTACGGGCCTGCCGAGGTGATCGACGCGCTAAACCGCATCCGCGGTCCCTTCAACGTCTCCGCCCCGGCCATGGCCGCCGGCATCGCCGCGCTGAAGGACCGGGCGCATCTCGACGCGGCCATCGCCCACAACGAGGAATGGCTGCCGCGCGTCACCGAGGCGATCCGCTCGCTCGGGCTTGAGGTGACGCCGAGCGTCGGCAATTTCGTGCTGATCCACTTCCCGGACGAGAAGGGCCGCCGCGCCGCCGACGCCGACGAATATCTCGTCTCGCAGGGCATCATCCTGCGCGTCATGACGAGCTATCACCTGCCGAACGCGCTCCGCATGACCATCGGCTCGGCTGAGGCCAACGAGGCGGCGATCGCGGGCTTGCGCGCCTTTATGCACCGGACGGCGCGCTGATGGCGGATCCTCTCTTCGGGCTGCTCGCCCTCGTCGGCATCGGCCATATCGGCGCTTCGATCGCGCTCGCGGCGCGCCGCGCCGGCGTCGTCGGCAGGATCGCCATCTCGACCCGCAGCCCGGCGACGCTGAAGCGCGCCGAGGAGCTCGGCCTCGGCGACGTCTATTTCGCCGACGCGGCTGACGCCGTGCGGGATGCCGATCTCGTCATCGTCTGCGTGCCGGTCGGCGCGTCGGGCGAGGTTGCGAAGCAGATCGGTCCGCATCTGAAGGCCGGCGCGATCGTCTCCGACGTCGGCTCGGTCAAGGCCGCCGTCATCAAGGCGATGGCGCCGCACCTGCCGTCGGCGGTGCATTTCATCCCCGGCCATCCGCTGGCGGGCACCGAGCATTCCGGTCCGGACGCCGGTCTCGTCGACCTGTTCCAGAACCGCTGGTGCGTGCTGACGCCGGCCGAGACGGTCGATCCCGTCGCGGTCGAGAAGCTGATGGCGTTCTGGCGGGCGCTCGGCGCCAATGTCGAGGCGATGAGCGCCGAGCACCACGATCTCGTGCTCGCCATCACCAGCCATCTGCCGCATCTGATCGCCTACAACATCGTCGGCACCGCGTCGGATCTCGAATCCGGCATCCGCTCGGAAGTGCTGAAGTTCTCCGCCTCGGGTTTCCGCGATTTCACCCGCATCGCGGCATCGGATCCGACGATGTGGCGCGACGTCTTCCTGAACAACAAGGAAGCCGTGCTCGAGATGCTCGGCCGTTTCAACGAGGATCTGGCGACGCTGACGCGGGCGATCCGCAACGGCGACGGCGACACGCTGTTCGATCTCTTCACGCGCACCCGCGCCATCCGCCGCTCGATCGTCGCCATCGGCCAGGACACGGCCGCGCCGGACTTTGGCCGCCGGGATCACACGAAGCCGTCTAGCCCCTAGCGGTTCACAGGCCTTGCAACCGGACTGCAGCGCACCGCCCTCATCATCCTGAGGGACCCGAAGGGTCGTCTCGAAGGACGCAGGGCGGTCGTGCAACGCCTTGCCGGGAGTGTGGCATCACGGTTGTGCGTCCTTCGAAACGGCTTGCTGCGCAAGCCCCTCAGGATGATGGTCATTGGTGTCCGGCAGATCGGCCGGGAAGCTTCTCCTGGCTATGCCCGCGCCAGCGTAATCGCCTTGCGGATCGCGGCGCGGTGCGGGTCGACCAGCGGCAGCGGCATGCCGCGCGCCACCGGACCGAGGATCGGGATCAGCCCGGCGCCGCCGAGCACGACGCGGGCCGCGCCGATCCGTTCTGCCTCTTCCGTGATCATGGAGCGGCAGAGTTCGGCATCGCGCGCCGCCGCGTCGCCGATCGACAGGAAGCCCGCGATGCGGTCGGAAAGGCCGATCGTCGCCGAAAGCTCCGATAGCATGTCGCACCAGGCTTCGCCATTGGTCGCCACCAGGAATGGACCGGGCTCGGCCGCCGCGGCAAGCAGGCCCGCCTCGGCGAAGCCGACGACGGGGCAGGGCACCGCTTCCTGCAGCGCTTTCAGCCCGGGATCGCCGAAGCAGGCGATAACGATCGCGTCCGGCGCCGCGCCGTCCTGCAATTCTGCCAGGGCTACATCCAGCACGGCCTCTGCGGCGATCGCCGCGCCGGCGCGATCGGAAATATAGGGCGCGCCGAAGCGGGCGGTGGCGGCGGAAACGCTAATGGCGTCGCCGGCCTCGTCCTCGGCGAGCGCCCGAAGCCGCGCCGTGATCGCCTCCGAGGTATTCGGATTGATCACCAGCAGGCGCAGCGGGCCCTTCGCTTCCTGAGGCCGGTTGTTCATCCGCGCGTCTCCCGATTGCTTGTCATGCCGGTATCGGCAAGCAAGCCGCGCGCCAGATCCGGCTCAGCCGCCGGTGGCGTTGCCGAGCTTCAGCGGCGGGAGCTTGCCGAGGGGAATGAACCCGGCCGACACCTTGCCGTTCTTGATCGTCAGAGTCGTCTCGCGCCAGGTCTTGCCGTTGACCTCGACCGGCTTCAGGAAGGCCGAGAGCGGGCCGAGGATCCGCGCGACCTGGTCGCGGCTGCCGGGATGCAGCGTCTCGGCAAGATCGGGCAGGCGGTCGAGCTGGTCGACCCGGATCGCGACCCGGCCTGAAATCACGCCGTCGCGGGCGACGGTCAAATCGCCGCTGGCATTCGCCAGGAAGCCGCCGACATCGAGGCTGAGCTGGCCGAGCTTGACCTGGCCGCCGGCGGCGAGCCAGGCGGGCAGCGGATCGACATGGCCGTCGCGCAGCTCCGGCAGCGCGCCCGGCAGGGTGGCATAGAGCTGGGCGGAGAGGGCGGGCAGCGCCGGCGCGCCGGGGATCGTCACGGCGAAATTGTCGACGGTTCCGGCGAGATCGAGCGACGTGGCGTCGGCGTCGTTCTGCAGCAGGTGCAGCTCGGCATGCTTGGCGCCCGCCGCCGTCGGCAGGCGCGGATTGGCCGGGGCGCTGATCGTCGTCGTCAGGTCGTCGGCGACGGCGGAGAAGCGCTTCAGCCGCGAGGTGCCGACGCGGACGCTCGTCTGCAGCGAGGACCAGTTGGCCTGCACGCCAAGATCGCCCGGCGCCTTCAGCGTGAGCGGCCCCTGCACCGAGGCGAGCACATGGCCGGGATTGTAGATGAGCGCGATCGCCTCCAGCGCGCCGACGCTGGCCGAAAGCCCGCGCGACGGCAATTCGAGCGAGGCGGGGGCGCAATCGAGCGTGAACTTGAACGGGAAGCCGCCAAGCGATTCGGCGTTGCAGCCCAGCACGCCGCCCTCGGCGACGAAATCCGCCTTCACGGCGGCGATTCGCTCGGCCGCGATCCGGTTGGCCCAGAACCAGCCGCCGGCCCAGACCGCGCACAAAAGCACGGCGGCGGCGATGACGAACTGGAATTTGCGCCGGACGGAACGGGGCCGGGACTTCGCGGCGGCGTCCACTCCCGTGGTTGCGTCCGTCTTGGCCGGGTCGATCATCCGTTTCCTCCGTTGATGTGGCGGGCGGCGGCTGTTACGCGGTGACAATCTGTCTTTTCGAGGACGCACTCATGTCCGATTTCTGGGTCTTTGGCTATGGCTCGCTGATGTGGCGACCGGGCTTCGCCTATGTCGAGGCTGTGCCGGCGCATCTCGAAGGCGAGCGCCGCGCCTTCTGCATCCAGTCGCATGTCTATCGCGGCACGCCGGAAAAGCCGGGGCTGGTGCTCGGCCTCGATCGCGGCGGCTCCTGCCGTGGCATCGCCTTCCACGTGGCCGATGACGATCGTGACGCCGTGCTCGCCTATCTGCGCGAGCGCGAGCTGGTGACGAACGCCTATATCGAGGTCGAGCGCAGCGTCCGGCTCGAGCGGCCGTCGCGCGACTATGTGCGGGTCGTGACCTATGTCGTCGACCGCAGGCATCCGCAATATGCCGGCGACCTCGCCCGCGAGGCGGTGCTGGCGCAGGTGCGGGACAGCGTCGGCCAGGCCGGCAGCAATCGCGACTACGTGCTCGCCACGGCGGCGCATCTCGCCGGCCTCGGCATCGAGGATCCGGAGCTCGCCTGGCTGGCCGAGCAGCTCAACGCTGGGGCGGGGCCTTCTGCCTAGAGTGATTCGCTCGCCTGCAGCGTGTTGATGCGCGAGACGGTCTCCGGCGGCAGCGGCGGCGGGTTCGGCCCCTCGGCCGCCTCGATCAGCAGCTTGTCGGTCGCCGGCTCCAGCACGTTGATCAGGGTCGCCAGGAAGGTCTTCGAATCAAGGCCGGCCGGGATCGGCTCCAGCACGTCGATGACGATGGTGCCAGGAAAGCGCAGGAAGCTCTGGCGCGGCCAGTAGAGGCCGGAATTCATCGCGATCGGCACCACCGGCACCTTCAGCTCGCGATAGAGATGGATGATGCCGAATTTGTAGTCCGGCGGCGATCCGGCGGTCCGGCGCGTGCCTTCCGGGAACAGGATCACCTGGCGGCCGTGTTCGACGGCTTCCTTCGAATCGGCTGCGAGCTTGCGGAGCGCCTTCGAGCCGCCGGCGCGATCGACCGGGATCATACCGGCCTTCCACGTGTACCAGCCGAACAGCGGGATCCACATCAGCTGCCGCTTCATCACATAGGTCGGATCGTCGAGCAGATGGAACAGCGCCATCGTCTCGAAGGCGGACTGGTGCTTGGGCGCGATCAGGCCGCCGCCCTTGGGCAGGTTTTCCGCGCCGCGGATCTCGATCTTCGTGCCCGCGAACACGCGCAGCGCCCACATCGACGAGGCGGTCCAGAACTTGACCACCGCGATCGCAGCCCGGTGCGGCAGGAAGAAAAAGAACGGCAGCGTCACGGCGAGGATGATCGCCATGATCAGGTAGAACGCGACCTGGAAGAGCAGTGAGCGAAGGATCAGCATGAGCGGTTCTACGTCGGCGTCGAGAAATACGGCGTCAGCGCAGGATCCCGCCCGCTGTCGCGTGGGTGATCGTGTCCGCCGCCAGCGCGGTCACGCTTTCCCCCCGCGGCGTCTCGAAGGCGAGCCGCGCACGAGCGAGCGTATACTTCACGTACTCGCTCAGGAGAAGCTTTACTGACGCGGCGTGTCGCCACCATCGGTCCATTTCGAGCTGTTTGTTCGAAACGGGGTAGGGAATGAGCTGCACGTCGGGCATCGCGCGGGTCAGCTCCACCATGCTTCGGGGCATGTGATAATCGCTGGTCACGATGATCAGCGAGCGGATGCCCTCCTTCTCGACCCAGGCCCGCGTCTCGTCGGCATTGCCGATCGTGTTGCGCGCCGCATGGCCGAGATCGACGCGCTGGTCGAGCACGATGTTCGAGGCGCGTTCGACCGCGCGGGCGATGTCGTGGCGGCCGACCGCCGGATTGACGCCTGAAATCAGCAGCTTCTCGGCCCGGTTGTCGCGCAGCAGTGCCAGCGCGCCGTCGATGCGCGCCGTGCCGCCGGTCAGGGCCACGATGCCCTGGGCGGTGACGTCGGTGGGCGCGTTGAAATTGGCGACCTGCTGGGCGAAGCGGGCGAAATCGATGCCGGCGACCGAGCCGGCGATGGCGACCAGCAGCAGCACCGTGACCAGGGGACGGCGACCGGGCGCCGGGTGCCGGTGAGAGGGGTCGGTCGAGCGGCCGCGCGCGATGGCGCCGGCGTAGTTCCGTCGGCCGAGATCCCTATCGGTTTGGGCCGCATCAGTCATGATGGCGAGGATGAGGGCCGATTGCGGCCAAGACTTGGCGCGGCAAGACTTGGCACGGCAAAGCATTGCGCATTGCGACTCTGCACATCGGGACCGGGTCGGAATCCAAGGTTGCGGGGCTCCGCGAGGGGAACAAGGGCACGCTCATTCGATCGAGGCCAGGTGGCGATAGACGGTAAGTCGCGAGGTGATCGCTGTCATCACGCCGATCAGGAGCGCGATCACCAGCGCGCCGAGATAGCCGGTCGGGCCGATCGCGAAGCGGCCGAACAGGGCCGACACCTGGTCCCCCTCCGGCGTGGCGATCGACCGGCCGATGAAAAAGGAGAGGACGGCGAACAGCGCCGCGGCGCCCGAGGCGCCGAGCAACCCGCCCTTCAGGCCGAGGAACAGGAAGTGGCGCTGGAACTCGCGGGCGATGAAACTGGCCTCGGCGCCGACATAGTGCAGGACGGAGACGATGTCGCGATTGGAGGCCATGGCGCCGCGCGTCGCGAAAATGACCGACAGAACCGTGGCGATGAAGACGAGGCCGAGAATCGAGACGCCGATGATCACCGTGGCGTTGGCCATGGTCTTCAGCCGGTCCGTCCAGCTGCGGTGATCGTCGAGGCTGGCGCCCTTCACCTCAGTGTTGAGGCGGGCGGCGAGCGCGACCAGGTCGACGGCGTCGGGATCGGACAGTTCGACGACGATCAGATGCGGGATCGGCAGGTCGGCCATGTCGAGGCCGCTGCCGAGCCAGGGCTCCAGCAGCTTGGCGTTCTCCCAGTCCTCGAGCGCGCGCGCCGAGGCGACGCCGGGCATCGAGGCGGCGATGGCGGAGGCCTTGTCCGCCTCGGTCTTGGTATCGACGCCGTCGACCGGGCGGACCTGGATGGTGACCTCGCGGACGATGTCGTCCTGCCAGGCGAGCGAGGCGTCGCGCACAAGCGACACGGCGCCCAGCGTCAGGCAGGCGAGGAAGCTCATGATCGCGATGACGATCATCAGCGACCGCCCGGCGATCGACTGCGCCGGCACGATCGGCGCCGAAACGGCTCCGGCGGCGCGCGCGCGGCGGCGCGACGGCAGGAAGATGCCGAGGAGGCGGCTGAAGATGCCGGGGCGGGGCGGGGAGAGGGTCCGGTCAGTCATAGATCGACAACCGCCCTTCATGGAGCACGAGACGGCGGGCATCGAACTGGTTCATCAGCCCGATGTCGTGGGTGGCGATAACAACCGAGGTGCCGAGACGGTTCAGTTCGACGAAGAGCCGGAGCAGCCGCTTGGCGAGCGGCGGATCGACGTTTCCGGTCGGTTCGTCGGCGAGCAGGATTTCCGGCTGGCCGATCAGCGCGCGCGCGATCGCGGCGCGCTGCTTCTCGCCGCCGGAGAGGATGGGCGGCAGCGCCTGGACGCGGTCGCCGAGGCCGACCCATTTCAAAAGCTCGATGACGTCGGCGCGATAGCTCGATTCTTCGCGGCCGAGCACGCGCAGCGGCAGCGCGACGTTTTCGAACGTGGTCAGGTGGTCGAGCAGGCGGAAATCCTGGAAGACGACGCCGACGCGGCGGCGGAGCGCCGGTAATTCGCCCTTGGGCAGGGTGACGACGTCGCGGTCGAACACGGTGATCAGGCCGCGCGTCGGCTTCAGCGACATGCAAAGCAGGCGCAGCAGCGTCGACTTGCCGGCGCCGGAGGGGCCGGTCAGGAACTGGAACGATTTCGGCGCGATCTGGAAGGAGAGGTCGCGCAGGACCTCGGCTCCCATGCCATAACGCAGGCCGACATTTTCGAAGCGGATCACCGTCTGTTTCCTGTTTCCGCTCTCTCGGCCGGACCAGCCGTCCTTCGCACTGCGCTCGATGTCGGCGCCAAAGATCCGGCGTCGATTCGCACAGAATGTCAGGTTCAGCGTTAACGAGTTGTTAGCGATGCCCGGCGGATTGGGCGTTCGGGCAGCATATGGCATCCGATCAAGGCAAAGCAGCGGCACGGAAGCCCGGCAAACGGCCCCGTCATCGTCCGGGACGGTCCCAGAGTACGTCGCTCCGGGCCGTTTCGACGCGTTTGGCTCGTTTCCGGTGACATTCGTCCCGTCGCCGACTATGAGAACGGTTTCCCGGGCCGTAGCGTCCGGGGCGAGTTTCCTGGTGCGCCCGTCCCCGCGTCCCCGGCGATCCGATCAACGAAGGAAAGAATTGATGCCAGTTGTCCGTGGCCGGTCGATCCGGGTCCTCTACGACATTCCCGAAATCGCCGCGCGCAACGCCGAACTCGCCACCGAGATCGCCGCGGCCGGCTACCGCGACCTGCTGGTCATCTCGATCCTGAAGGGCAGCTTCGTCTTCGCAGCCGACCTGATCCGCGCCCTGCACGCGGCCGGCATGGCGCCCGAGGTCGAGTTCATCTCGCTGTCGAGCTACGGCGCCGGCACCACGTCTTCCGGCGCGGTGCGCGTCGTCAAGGACATCGAGAGCGAGGTCGCCGGCCGCGACGTCCTGCTGATCGACGACATACTCGAATCCGGCCGCACGCTCGATTTCGCCCGCAAGCTGATGCAGGAGCGGGGCGCCGCCCGCGTCGGCGTCGCCGTTCTGCTCGACAAGCCCGGCAAGCGCGTCGCCCCGATGGACGCCGATCATGTCGGCTTCGTCTGCCCGGACCTGTTCGTCGTCGGCTACGGCATGGACGTGGCGCATGCCTTCCGCGAACTGCCCTTCGTCGGCGTCGTCGAGGAATAGCTCGAATTGGCTCGTCAGAGGTCACGATCTGTTTAGGCGAATCGAGGATGATCCCGGTCTGATCGTTTGAATGATGGTCCGGACCGGGAAGTTTCGTCCGGAGGACCATGCTCCGGGACGGAACTTGATGGCGCGGATTTTGGTGACCGAAGACGACGACGCGGTGCGGATGTTCGTATCGCGGGCGCTCATGCTCGACGGCCATGAGGTCATGACGGCCGAGGACGGCGAGAACGCGCTCGACGTGCTCATCCAGGAGAAGGGCGATTTCGACCTTCTCCTCACCGACATCAAGATGCCGATCATGGACGGCATCGCGCTGACCCATGCGGCGGCGTCGCAGTATCGCGACCTCACCATCCTTCTGATGACCGGCTTCGCTGATCAGCGCGAACGCGCCGACGGGCTGATGGAGCTGGTCTACGACGTCGTCAACAAGCCGTTCTCGCTGGCCGAGATCCGCCACGTCGTCAAATGCGCGCTCAACGCCAACACGCCGCGCGCCGCGGTGGCGTAGAGAGCCGCAGTCCGCTTCCTGACGGAATTCGAACCGAAGCAAGACCCTCACCCAACCCTCTCCCGCAAGCGGGCGAGGGCTTTTGGGCGTTGCCTGGCCGGATTGGTCTGCGGCAGGACGGGCGCAGGCGGCTTCCCTGACCTCTCCCTGAGAGACCTTTGCAAGACACCATCCTCATCATGCTGAGGGGCCCGCAGGGCCGTCTCGAAGCACGCAGAGCGACCGTGCAATCGATGGGTTGCATCGAGATCGTGCGTCCTTCGAGGCCCGAGCTGCGCTCGTGCACCTCAGGATGATGGAAATCGAGCGCTGCACGACCGCCAAGCATGGAGGCGCGAAGATCTGATGAGGGAGAGCTGAAGGAAGCGTATTCAGGGGCTAGAGGAGGCGGCAAGGCAACCTGTCGCCTCTCTACAGTCACGCACCGGCTGAGGCGGCAAAAAACCTCAGTACTTCTGCAGCAAGCGCTCCAGATAGTCGCGCTCGATCAGCGGCCGGGCGGTGTCGCCGAGCCGCTTGCGGATCATGTCGAGGATCTCGCGGGCGCGCTGCGTGTCGATCGCATCCGGCACCTTGACCGAGGAACCGAGATCCGTGCCGCGTCCCTGCTGCTGGCGGCCGAGCGGGTCCTGGCCGGGCATCGGACCGCCCTGGCGGTTGCCGCTGCCGTTCTGGCGAGCCATCTGGTCGGCGAGGTTGCGGGCGCCCTCGCGCAGCGCCTGGAGGGCCTGTCCCTGCGGGCCCACGGCCTGGCCGGGCGCGCCTTCGCCGAGCTGATCGGCGGCGTCGCCCATCGAGCGGTCGGCCTGACCCAGCTTGCCGTCCGGCTGCATGCCCTGCTGCTGCATGGATTGCTGCAGCTCCTGCAACATCTTCTGCAGGCTCTTCTGGCCTTCGCGCAGCTGCTGCAGCGCCTGCTGGCGCTCCTCGGGCGTCATCGGCTGCGCCTCGGCGCCGCTGCCGTCGGTATCCGGGTCCAGCTTGAAGGTCTGGTCCATCAGTTTCTGCTGGCGCTGGATCATCTCGCCCAGCTTGTCGAGCGCCTGGTTCATCTCGCCGTTCTGGCCCTGCCGGCCCTGCTGCGAGCGGGTCGCCTCGAGGTTTTCCAGCATCTGCTGCAATTGGCTCAGCATCTGCTTGGCCGCGTCGCGCGAGCCTGTTTTCGCCAGGTTCTCGATCTGGTCCATCATCTTCTGCAGGTCTTCCGGCCGAAGCACCTGCGCGTTCGGATCCATCGGCTGCTGGTTCGCCTGCGGATTGCGCTCGGCGTCGCGCGCCAGCGCTTCCAGATATTTGTCCATCGCGGCGCGCAGGTCCTGCATCGCCTTTTCGAGCTCGGCGTCGGAAGCGTTGTTCTCGATCGCCTTGCGCAGCGCCTCCTGGGCGGCGCGCAGGTCCTGCGCGGCGAGCGACAGGTCGCCATCCTCGATGCCGAGCGCGATCTCCCACAGGAAATCGACGGTCTCGGTGAGGTCGGCGTCGCTGCGCGCCCCAGTCAACCGGTGATAGGCGGCGCGGAGCGCCAGATAGGCGCCGTTCTGCTGGAACTTGTCGGGATCGAGCGTCAGCGCGTCCAGCGCCATCGCGACGGCCGGGGCCTTGTTGGCGTCGAGGGCGAGGTTGCGCCGCTGCTCGACGACGGCGCGGGCGAGCGGGTTGTTGAACGGGCGCTGAGGCAGCACGAATTCGACCGGCGCGCTCTCGCCGGTCTGGCCGGCCTCGTCTTTGGCGACTAGACGCATCTTCACCTTGGCGCCGGCCCAGGGATGGGCGGAGAGGTCGCGGATCGTCTCGCCTGTCCCATCACGCATGCGGAAGCGGGGCAGGTTGAGCGGCAATTCCGGCGCGGTGACCAGCGGCCGGCTGCCATCCGCCGTTTCCGGATCGGCGGCGCCGAGGATCGCGTTGGCGCCGACGACGCCGTAGTCGTCATGCAGCGCATAGGCGAGCGAGAGAGCCCCGCTCGCCGTCGAGCCGGGATCGCGGGTGAGTTCGATCGAGGGCGGCGCGTCGGGCTGGACAGCGAAGGACCAGGAAAGCAGCGGCCGGCCGTCGCGCGAAATGGTCAGCGCGCTATCCGTGGAGAGCGTCAGCTTGTGCTCGGCCGACGGCGCCGTGGCGTCGTTACTGTTGACGGCATTGCTCTTTGTAGCCTTGGCGGGCTCGACGGCGTCGAAGCTGATCGGCTGGCCGTTCGTCGTGCTTGCCTCGGCGCCGAGGTCCGGCTGCGACGGCATGCGGAGCGTGACGACGGAGCCCTCCGGAACACGAACCGGGGCATTGGGATCGAGATTGGCGGGGCGGCTGCTGTCGCCGGTCAGGAAGATCGGAGGACGGCCGGTATAGGCGGGCGGCGTTACCCAGGCGTCGATGCGCGGCGGCGCCTCGGTGGACACGACGCCCGGCCGAGCCGCGTCGAGAATGCGGTCGAGCCGGTCCGGCCCGGCCATAAGGAAGGCGACGATGAGGACGAGGGGAACCAGGAAACGAAGCGCGTAGGGATCGAGCCGGTTCATGCCGGGCGAGGGGAGCCCCGCCTTGAGGCGGTCGAGCTTCTCCAGCAGGCGGAGCCTGTGCGCCTGCCACAGCGAGCGGGTCAGCGGGTCGTCGGTCGGTTGCGAGAGCCGGTCGCCGAAGGCGGTCGCCGGGCGATGCGGCTCGGCGCTTTCGCGCGCAACCCGGGCCAGCGCCTCGTCCGGCGTCGGCATCGGTAACCGCGCCACGCGCAGGATCAGCCAGACATAGGCGATCCCGAACAGGGCCAGGACGCCATAGCGCAGGGGATCGGCCAGCCGCGACCAGAGGCCGAACCAGGAGAGGATGAGGAAAAACCCGGCGAGGCAGAGGAGCGGCACCAGTCGCGGCCACAGCGCTTCCCACAGAAGCACCAGCCGCGCCCGTCCGGTCGCCCGTGCGATCCGTCGTTGCGCGGCCTGCTCGACCGAATGGGGCAGATCCCGTCCGGTCTCCGCTCCGCTCCTGTCCGCCGTGCCGCCCGCGGGCTCGGTCATCGTCGCTCCGTCTCGTCCATCACGCCCGCCGCCCTAGCCACTGTAGCAACTGTAGTTGGGACGGGCGAGCCTTCCGACAAGGTTTAGCGATCAACTGCGGCTTCAGCGAGACTGGCACGCACGCGTCGGACGCGCGCGTGCCGGATGTCTGCGGTTAGCGCATGCCGCCGGATGCAAGCAGCAGCTCGCCCGTCAGCCAGGCCGAATCGGGGGAGGCGAGGAATACGGCGATCGTGCCGATATCGCCGGGCTGGCCGATCCGTCCAAGCGGCGTCTGCGCGATTAGCTGCTTCTCGAAATCGCTGCCGAGCAGGCCGGCCGCGTGGGTGCCCTCGGTCTCGATCGCGCCCGGATTGATCGAGTTCACGCGGATATTCTTGCCCGCGAGCTCCTTGGAGAGCACATGCGTGATCGCGTCGACCGCGCTCTTTGTGGCGGTGTAGATCGACAAGTTCGGCATCGGCAGCTGGCTGACCGTCGAACCGATGTTGATGACGCTGCCGCCCTCGGCGCCGAAATGCTTCACGCCTTCCTTGGTCGTCAGCAGGAGGCCGAGCACGTTGGTGTTGAACTGCCGGTGGAACTCCTCCTCGGTGACGTCTTCGAGCGCCCCGAACTGGTAGACGCCGGCATTGTTCACCAGGATGTCCAGCGAGCCATAGGCCGTCTTCGCCTCGGCGAAGAGCCGCGCCACGTCGGCGGACTTCGAGACGTCTCCCTGCACGGCGACGGCCTTGCCGCCCTTGCTTTCGATCTCCGCGACGACGCGGTCCGCGCCTTCCTTGCTGGAGGCGTAGTTGACCACGACCGAGGCGCCGGCGGCGGCCAGTTCCTTGGCGATGCCTGCCCCGATGCCCTTCGATGCGCCCGTTACGACCGCTACCTTGCCTGTCAGTTTGCTCAACTCATTCGCTCCTGTTGGTATGAGTCGATTAGACAGTTAGATAAGTATCTAATCATTACAAGAGCGCAATCCGGCGATAATCGCGTCGTCGATCAAATCTGGGAGAGCTGGGCCAGGTAGGCGTCGAGCACGTCGCGGCGCAGGACCAGGGTCGCGAACTTGCCCTCGCGGACGATCTCGATCAGGCCCGCCGTTTCCAGGTCCTTCAGGTGATGCGAAATGGTGGCGGCGCTGACCTGTTGGTTCTGGACGACGCAACTGCACGGTTTCGACCCGCCGGCGGCGCCGAGTTCCTTCAGGATCTGGTAGCGGCGCGGCTCGGCCAGCGCCTTCGAGATCAACACGACCTGCCGGTCGCTGAGGCGCGGCGGCTCGGAGCGCTTGGCAGGGTCGGGATCGAAGGGAAACGCGTCGGCGTTGGTCATATCCCCTCCAATATTGGCATTGTGCAGCAAATTGGCAATCGCCGCCACCTGGCGGCGGCGGCGAAGCCGGGGCCGGTCTATTCGGCCTGCCAGGGCGCCGGCCTGTCCATGCCGATCAACTCGTCATAGGTCTGGCGCGGCCGCACGACGGCGAATTCGCCGCCGTTGACGAGCACTTCCGCGGCGAGCGGCCGGGTGTTGTAGCTCGATCCCTGCACCGCGCCATAGGCGCCGGCGGTCATCACGGCGATGAGGTCGCCGGGTTCGACGGCGGCCATGGTGCGGTCGAGCGCCAGATAGTCGCCCGTCTCGCAGACGCCGCCGACGACGTCGGCGAAGATCTCGCGCGTGCCCGGCTTCGGCACGACGACCGGCTGGATGTCGTGATGCGCCTCGTAGAGGGTCGGGCGGATCAGGTCGTTCATGCCGGCGTCGACGATGACGAAGGTCTTGGCGGCGCCTTCCTTCACATAGACGACCTCGGAGACGAGGATGCCGGCATTGCCGACGATCATCCGGCCCGGCTCGAACAGGATCTTGGCGCCGAGATTGCCGAGGCGCTTGCGCACGATCGCCGCATAGGCGGTGGGATCGGGCGGCGTGGCCTCGCTCAGGCGATAGGGGATGCCGAGACCGCCGCCCGCGTCGACATGGTCAATCTGGTGGCCGTCGGCGCGGAGGTCGCGAACCAGGTCGGCGAGCAGCCCATAGGCCGCGTCATACGGCTCCATGTCGGTGATCTGGCTGCCGATATGCATGTCGACGCCGGCGACGCGAAGACCCGGCAGTGTTGCGGCATGGGCGTAGACCTCGCGGGCGCGCTCATACGGAATGCCGAACTTGTTCTCGGACTTGCCGGTGGTGATCTTGGCGTGGGTCTTGGCGTCGACGTCGGGATTGATGCGCAGCGAGATGGTCGCGGTCTTGCCCTTGGCGGTCGCGATCTCGGAAATCCGCTCCAGCTCGGGCTCGGATTCAACGTTGAAGCAGAGGATGCCGGTATCGAGCGCCAGCGCGATCTCGCGCGCCGTCTTGGCGACGCCGGAGAAGACGATCTTTTCCGGCGGGCAGCCGGCGGCGAGCGCGCGGCGCAGTTCGCCTTCCGAGACGACGTCCATGCCGGCGCCTTCGGCGACCAGCGTCTTCAGCACGGCCTGGTTGGAATTCGCCTTCACGGCGTAGCAGACCAGCGTGTCGAGCCCGGCCAGCGCCTCGCGGAAAACGCGAAAGTGGCGGGTCAGCGTCGCGGTCGAATAGCAGTAGAACGGCGTGCCGACGGCGGCGGCGATATCGGCGATCGCCACGTCCTCGGCGAAGAGCGCGCCGTCGCGATATTCGAAATGGTTCATTTCAGGGTCAACCCTCGGTCGTCATCCCGGGCTTGACCCGGGATCCATTCAGCCGTGGCCCGGTCGGAGAGAACTCCCCAGGCTTCGGCGGGATGGATTCCCGCTTTCGCGGGAATGACGGCAATCAAATGGTGGTTTGCAGCGCCGCCTGTTCCCGGAGGGTTCAGAGCAGCTTGTCGATCCAGAGCGACCGGTCCGGTACGGCCGGTTTGGAGACGTCGGGTTTCTTGCCGTCGGGGCCGGGATGCTCGGCGGAGAGCGCCTGCGGGCCGCCCGGCGGCGGCTCCGGCGGGCCCTTCACGCCGCAACCGGCGAGCGCCAGGGCGGCGGTCAAAAGAAGGATTCGGGCAGCAAGGGCCAAGGCGGCGTCTCCTGAGGGCATTCGGCGGCGCATCTTATCCGATCGCGCCGCCGCGTCATTGCCAAAATCGGCGGGGTTCAGGCCTTCGTTTCGCGGGCCAGCGCCCGCTGCCAGCGCTTCGCCTGCGACCGCACATTCTTCGGCGAGGTGCCGCCATAGGAGGTGCGGCTGCGGACCGACTTGTCGACGGTCAGCACCGAATAGACGGCGTCGGTGATGGCCGGATGCACCGCCTGCATTTCGGCGAGCGTCACCTTGGTGAGATCGACGCCTCGCTCCGACGCGATGGCGACGATGCGGCCGGTGACGTGGTGGGCGTCGCGGAACGGCATGTTCAGTTCGCGCACCAGCCAGTCGGCGAGATCGGTCGCCGTGGCGAAGCCCGAGCCTGCCGCCTTCTTCAGATTGGCGGCTTCCGGCTCCATGTCGAGGACCATGCCGGTGGTGGCGGCGATCGCAAGCTCCAGGCTCTCGAACGCGTCGAAGGCCTGTTCCTTGTCTTCCTGCATGTCCTTCTGATAGGCGAGCGGAAGACCCTTCATGACGATTTGCAGCGCCGTCTGGGCGCCGATGATGCGGCCCGTCTTGGCGCGCACCAGCTCGGCCGCGTCCGGATTGCGCTTCTGCGGCATGATCGACGAGCCGGTGGTGAACTTGTCGGAAAGCTTGATGAAGCGGAATTGGGCCGACGACCAGATCACGATCTCTTCGGCGAAGCGCGAGAGATGGATGGCGCAGAGGCTCGCCGCCGCCAGCGCCTCGATGACGAAGTCGCGGTCGGAGACGCTGTCGAGCGAGTTCGCCGTCGGACGGTCGAAGCCGAGCGCTTGCGCCGTCTGGAAGCGGTCGATCGGGAAGGACGTGCCGGCGAGCGCCGCGGCGCCGAGCGGGTTTTCGTTGAGGCGCTTGCGGGCGTCCTGGAAGCGGCCACGGTCGCGGCCGATCATCTCGACATAGGCGAGGAGGTGATGGCCGAAGGTAACCGGCTGGGCGCTTTGCAGATGGGTGAAGCCCGGCATGACCTGGCCGGCATGGGCGAAGGCCTTGTCGGCAAGGGCTACCTGGAGCTCGCGCAGCGCCGCGTCCAACGCGTCGATCGTGTCGCGGACCCAGAGCTTGAAGTCGGTCGCGACCTGGTCGTTGCGCGAGCGGGCGGTGTGCAGCCGGCCGGCGGCGTCGCCGATCAGTTCCTTCAGACGCGACTCGATATTGAGGTGGATGTCCTCGAGCGCGCGGGAAAATTTGAACTCGCCCGCTTCGATTTCGCGCAGGATGGTGTCTAGACCTGCCACGATCTTTTCGGCATCGTCCGCGCCAAGGATGCCCTGGCGGGCGAGCATGGCAGCATGCGCCTTCGAACCGGCAATGTCCTGACGGTAGAGCTTCTGGTCGAAACCAATCGACGCGTTGATCTCTTCCATGATGGCGGCCGGACCTTCGGAGAAGCGGCCGCCCCACATCGAATTGCTCATGTACCCTCTCTTGGAGGCAGGACGGAATGAATGAGACGCGCGGTCAATCGCGGCGGTGGACGGTAATCAGCCTTGCCGCGATCGCAGGCATCGCAGTGGGAGTCGCGGCGGTATACGTGACGGAGACCCGGAAAGGCAACGCCGTCGTTGAATGGTCGGGCGTCGACTGCGCCCCGGCGGTCAAGGCGGCGGGGCTGCTCGCGCCCTTCGCCAAGGGCGAGGTCGCGGCGTTCCGCGTCGCCAGCGAGCCAACGCTGCTCGGCGACCTGTCGTTCCAGAATGCTAGCGGCGACAAGGTCTCGATCGCCGATTTCGCCGGCAAGACGGTGCTTTTGAACCTCTGGGCGACCTGGTGCGCGCCGTGCCGTCAGGAGATGCCGGCGCTCGACCGGCTCGACGCGGCGCATGAGGGCAAGGACTTCTCGGTCGTCGCGGTCTCGATCGACACGCAGGACCCGGCCAAGCCGAAGGCGTTCCTGGAGGAGATCGGCGTCAAGTCGCTCGGCTTCTACGGCGATCCCACCACCGGCATCTTCTCCGGCCTGAAGGGCAAGGGACTGGCGGTCGGCCTGCCGACGACGGTGCTGATCGACGGCAAGGGATGCGCGCTCGGCGTGATGTCCGGCCCGGCCGAATGGGATTCGGACGACGCCAAGGCGCTGATCAAGGCGGCGCTCGGCGAGGCCTGACGGTCGGCGATCCGAGGCGGCCCGGCGGGCCGTCTCGGGGAAGCGTGTGATCGAAAGTTACCGCGTCGGGACGGGGTGCTCGCCGCGATAGTCGTAGAAGCCGCGATTGGTCTTGCGGCCGAGCCAGCCGGCCTCGACATATTTCACCAGGAGCGGGCAGGGGCGGTACTTCGAATCCGCCAGCCCCTCATAGAGCACCTGCATGATCGACAGGCAGGTGTCGAGGCCGATGAAATCGGCGAGCTGCAGCGGGCCCATCGGATGGTTGGCGCCGAGCTTCATCGCCGTGTCGATCGCGTCGACCGAGCCGACGCCCTCGTAGAGAACGTAGATCGCCTCGTTGATCATCGGCAGCAGGATGCGGTTGACGATGAAGCCCGGGAAATCCTCCGAGACCGTCGAGGTCTTGCCGAGCTGGCCGACATAGGCCTTCGACGCCTCGAAGGTCTCGTCGCCGGTGGCGATGCCGCGGATCAGCTCCACCAGCTGCATGACCGGGACCGGGTTCATGAAATGGATGCCGATGAAGCGCTCGGGCCGGTCGGTGGCCGAGGCGAGGCGGGTGATCGAGATCGACGAGGTGTTGGTGGCGAGCATCGCCTCTGGCTTCAGCGCCGGGCAGATGCCGGCGAAGATCTTGCGCTTGGTCTGCTCGTCCTCGGTCGCCGCCTCGATGACGAGATCGCAGGTTCCGAGCGCGTCGACGCTGACGGCCGGCTTGACGCGGGCCAGCGCCGCCTTGCGGTCTTCCTCGGTGATGCGGCCGGAATGAACCTGGCGCGAGAGATTGCCGTCGATGGTGGCGAGGCCCTTGCGGACCCGCTCCTCGGCGAGGTCGTGGATGAAGACCTCGTAGCCGGCAAGCGCGCTCACATGGGCGATACCATTGCCCATCTGACCGGCTCCAATGACGCCGATCGTCTTAATCGCGGTGCTCATGCCCCAAGGGCTCCTTTGTCGTCTCGAACGGAATGCGGGTCTGAAAAACGATGCGGCCGTGCACGATGACCGGGAGGTCAGTCGAGCACGGCCGGCGGGATTGTCAACCGGTCTTGGTAAACGCTTAGTTTCCGAGCGCCTTGGTCAGGGCCGGCACGACCGTGAAGAGATCGTCGACGAGGCCGTAATCGGCGACCTGGAAGATCGGCGCGTCGCCGTCCTTGTTGATCGCGACGATGACCTTCGAGTCCTTCATGCCGGCGAGATGCTGGATCGCGCCTGAGATACCGACGGCGATGTAGAGCTCCGGCGCCACCACCTTGCCGGTCTGGCCGACCTGCCAGTCGTTCGGCGCGTAGCCGGCGTCGACCGCGGCGCGCGAGGCGCCGATGGCGGCCTTGAGCTGGTCGGCGAGCGGGGCGATCACTTCCTGGAACTTCTCGGCCGAACCGAGGGCGCGGCCGCCGGAAACGATGACGCGGGCCGAGGCCAGTTCCGGCCGGTCGGAGACGGAGAGATCCGCACCGACGAAGCGGGAGAGGCCGGCATCGGCAGGCGCCGCGATCGTCTCGACCGTGGCGCTGCCGCCGGTCGCTGCCGCCGGGAAGGCGGCGATGCGGACGGTGACGACCAGCTTCTTGTCGCTCGACTGCACCGTCTCGACGGCGTTGCCGGCATAGATCGGACGCTCGAACGTGTCCGGAGCCACCACCTTGGTGATTTCCGAGACCTGCATCACGTCGAGCAGCGCTGCGACGCGCGGCGCGACGTTCTTGCCGGTCGAGGTCGCCGGGGCAACGATCGCGTCATACTTGTCGGCGAGCGAGACGACCAGGTCGGCGAGCGGTTCGGCGCGGCGATTGGCGAGGCTCTCGCCATCGGCGAGCAGCACCGTGCGCACGCCGGCGAGCTGTGCCGCCGCGTCGGCCGCGGCCTTCGCCTGGTGGCCGGCAACGAGGATGTCGACCGGCTTGCCGAGCGCCAACGCGGCGCTGAGCGCCTTCGCGGTCGCCTCGTTCAGATGCGCGTCGTCATGTTCCGCGATGATCAGCGTCGCCATCTCAGAGTACTCCCGCCTGCTTGAGCTTCGCGACCAGTTCGTCGACGGAGCCGACCTTGACGCCGGCCGTGCGGCCCGACGGCTCGACCGTCTTCAGCACGGTCAGACGCGGCGCGGCGTCGACGCCGAGCGCCTCCGGCGTCGTCTCGTCGAGCGGCTTCTTCTTCGCCTTCATGATGTTGGGCAGCGAGGCGTAGCGCGGCTCGTTCAGGCGGAGATCGGTGGTGACGATCGCCGGAAGCTTGAGCTGCAGGGTCTCGAGGCCGCCATCGATCTCGCGCGTCACGTCGACCGTGCCGTCGCCGATGACGACCTTCGAGGCGAAGGTCGCCTGCGGCCAGCCGAGCAGGGCGGCCAGCATCTGGCCGGTCTGGTTCGAATCGTCGTCGATCGCCTGCTTGCCGAGAATGACGAGGCCGGGCTGTTCGGTGGCGATGACCGCCTTCAAGAGCTTCGCGACCGCGAGGGGCTCGACGCTGGCGGCGTCGGTCTTCACCAGGACGGCGCGATCCGCGCCCATGGCAAGGCCGGTGCGCAGCGTTTCCGCCGACTTGTCGGAGCCAATGGAGACGACGACGACTTCCGTCGCCTTGCCCGCTTCCTTCAGACGCAGAGCCTCTTCGACGGCGATTTCGTCGAAGGGGTTCATCGACATCTTGACGTTGGCAAGATCAACGCCGGTGCCATCCGGCTTGACGCGGATCTTGACGTTGGTGTCGACCACCCGCTTAACGGGCACGAGGATTTTCATCTTGGTGATTATCCTTTCGCTGCAGCGATTTGCGGAGCGTTTGGCGCGGGACCGTACTGGCGGGTTCGCCGGGAGTCAACGCAACTCCGGCAGGCTGGAATGGCTCAAACCACAGGGTCGACCGGCAGCGCCTCGTCCGCCTGCCGCGCCAGCAGCGGCACGCCGGGCCGACGCATGAACAAGACCAGGATCGTGCCCATCAAGAGGCCGCCGAGATGCGCCGCCCAGGAGATCTCGCCCGGCGCGCCGAAGGCGAAATTGTAGATCTGCAGCAGGATCCAGAAGCCGAGCACCCAGACGGTCCTGAGCCGTATCGGAATACGGAACAGCAGCAGGATCCAGATTTTTACGCGAGGATGCAGCAGCAAATAGGCAGCGATCACGCCGGCGACCGAGCCTGACGCGCCGATCAGCGCGATATCGGAGCCGGGCTCGACCGCGACATGCGCCAGCCCGCCGCCGATCGCGCACAGGAAATAGAAGATGATGAAGCGGACATGTCCCATCGCATCCTCGACATTGTCGCCGAAGACCCAGAGGAACAGCATGTTGCCGGCGAGATGCCAGATGTCGCCATGCAGGAAGGACGAGGTGATGAAGGTCAGATATTCCGGCGCGTGGAAGATGCCGGGCGTGCGGATGTGGATGCCGGCGAGCGTCGACGGGATCAGGCCGAACGCCATCACCGACGCGGCTTCGGCATCGGCGTTGCCGGCGCGCTGGTAGATCAGGAAGATCAGGCAGTTCAGGACCACGAGCCCGCGCGTGACCCACGGAAAGCGGATGTAGCGGAGCGGATTTTGGTCGTGGAACGGCACGAACATGTGTCGTCCTCAGCGATTCTGACCCGGCACCCACAGGACATCCGTGGCGCCGCGATCATTGACATAGCGCGCCGCCACGAACAGGAAATCGGACAGGCGGTTGATGTAGCGGATCGCGGCGGCGTTGACCGCCTCGCGCGAGGCGAGCTCGACCATCACGCGCTCGGCGCGGCGGGCGACGGTGCGCGCCAGATGCAGATGCGCCGCGGCAGGCGACCCGCCCGGCAGCACGAAGGAGCGCAGCGGGCTCAGCTCGGCGTTCAACTGGTCGATTTCCGCCTCCAGCCGCTCGGTCTGCGCGTCGACGATGCGCAGCGCCTCGCGCCCCGGCTTCAGTCCGGATTCCGGCGTCGAGAGATCGGCGCCGAGGTCGAACAGGTCGTTCTGGATCCGGGCCAGCATCTGATCGAGCGTATCGGTGACGTAGAGACGCGCGGCGCCGATATGGGCGTTCGTCTCGTCGATGGTGCCGTAGCTATCGACCCTCAAGTCCGATTTGGCCCGACGCTCCCCCGTGACGAGGGCGGTGGTGCCGTCGTCGCCAGTCCTCGTATAGATGCGGGTGAGCGCGACCATCGTTTCCTCAGCGGGCTGCGAAATAGAGGGCGGCCATCATGATCACGACGGCGGCGAACTGCAGCAGGACGCGCAGGCGCATCAGCTTCTGCGAGCGCTCGGGCGAGCCGCCGCGCACCATGTTGAACAGGCCGAGCAGCAGCACGATGGCAACGGCGCCGAGCGCGATCGGGATCAGGTAGTAGAAAAAGCTGTTCATCGGGCTCTGCTTCGGGAATCGGAAGGGTCCGCTTTTATACGCGCGTTCCGCGAAGACCCGCCATATCGCGAAATGTCGCTCAGTTGAGCCACCAGATCGAGGCGTTGAGGACGCTGGCGAAGGCGACCCAGGCCAGATAAGGCGCCAGCATCCAGGCGGATCGGCCGTCGATGCGGGAAAACGCGCTCATCGTCGCGATGATGGCGAGGAGGAGCGCCGCGATATCGATCAGCGCCAGGCCGGGCGCGTGCAGGCCGAAGAACAATCCGGACCAGGCGACGTTGAGTAGCAGCTGCACGGTGAAGGCAAGTGCCGCCGCCTGCAACGCCGGGCCGCGACCGAGCACCCAGACCCGCCAGAACGCGACGGCCATCAGGGCGTAGAGCAGCGTCCATACCGGTCCGAAGATCCAGTTCGGCGGGTTGAAGAACGGCTTCTGCAATCCCGCATACCAGGTCGGGATACTTGGAAGAGTCATCCAGGAGCCGAGCACGGCGGCGGCGAAGCAGACGACGAGGCAGATCGCCAACCGGATCAGCGATCCCGGCGAGAGCCAGGCCTGCGGCCTTCCTGTATCAGCGGAGATCGAACTCATCTGGCTTCCTGTCCCCCATGCTCGCACAACAACAGATCAGCACATTATACGTGCGGATCCGGGGGAAGGTTCCACCTCACGAATTTCGGGCGATCAGCCGATCCATGAGCCGCGCCGGCAGCAGGCGTCGCATCACGTCGGCCGCCTGCGTCAGCACGGTCACGCGGTAGCGGATTTTCGGGCGCGGGCTTTCGAGGGCGTGCAGCAGCGCCGTCGTCACCGCCTCCGGGCCGAGCTTGAAACGCGAGGGGCGGCGGGTGCCGGTCAGGCGCGCCAGCTGCGCCTGATAGTCGGCGCGGTGGGCCGAGCCCTCGACGTCGATCGTCTCGCGGAAATTGGCAAGCGCGTTCTGGGTGAAGCGGGTGGCGATCGGGCCCGGCTCGATCAGCGCGACCTCGATGCCGCTGCCGGCGAGCTCGATCCTGAGCGTGTCGGTCAGTCCTTCCAGCGCATATTTCGACGCCACATAGGCGCCGCGATATTTGCCGGCGACGATGCCGAGGATCGACGAGCACTGGACAATGCGGCCATGGCCCTGCGCGCGCATCACCGGCACGATCCGGCGTGTCAGCGTGTGCCAGCCGAAGAAATTGGCCTCGAACTGGCGGCGCAGCACGTCAGTGGTCAGATCCTCGACCGCGCCGACCTGGCCATAGGCGCCGTTGTTGAAGAGAGCATCGAGCCGGCCGCCCGTCGCCGCGAGCACGGCGTCGGCGCAGGCGTGGATCGATGGTTTGTCGGTGTAGTCGAGGAAAAGCGCCTCAACCCCGGCCGCTGCCAGCGTAGCGAGATCGTCCGGCTTGCGCGCTGTGGCGAACACGCGCCACCCGCGCGCCTTCAGCGTCTTCGCCGCGTCGAGGCCGATGCCGGACGAGGCGCCGGTGATGAGGATCGATCGGGCGTTCATACTGTTCCCTGTGCTTCTTCGGGGCTGGCGCCCGGACTATAGATCGCGGGCGCGGCCAGCCAAGCGCCAATGCGCCCGGCAGCCGGATCGGCGCGGTTGACCCGCCGGGTGAGGATTTCTACTGTCGGCGGACGCTTTCCCCGCCAGCTTCCGGTATTTCCCACGATGCCCCGCCGTGCCCTGACCGCGCTCGTCCCGAGAGGATGGGCGGCATGCTGATGATCGGCCGCCTGGCCGAGATCGCCTTCATCATCCTGCCGATCGCCGGGCTGATCACGATCGGCTACATCGCCGGCTGGACCAAGCATCTCGGTGACCGCGCCGCCGACGGGCTGTCGGAATATGTATTCGGCATCGCCGTGCCGGTGCTGATCTTCAAGACGCTGTCGGAGGCGAAGATGCCGGAGGGCGGCCAGCCCTGGGGCTACTGGATCGCCTATTTCGCCGGCGCCTTCATCGTCTTCGGCATCGGCTTCTTGGTCGCGCGGCGGATGTTCGGCCGCGCCCATGTCGAGGCCGTCATGCAGGGTTTTGCAAGCGGCCAGTCCAACACGGTATTCGTCGGCGTGCCGGTGATCCTCAATGCCTTCGGCAGCGATGGCGCGGTGCCGCTGTTCCTTCTGATCGCCATCCACCTGCCGGTGATGACCACGGCGGCGACGCTCTTCGCCGAGGGTTCGGAGAGCGGGATTTCCCGCGCGACGCTGAAGCGGCTCCTGAAGGCGCTGGCGCGCAATCCGATCCTGATCGGCATCTATGCCGGCGCCATCGGCCAGATCGTCGGTATCCAGGCCACCGGCCCGGCTGGCGAGGTCGTCCGCATGCTCGCCGCCTCGTCGGTGCCCTGCGCGCTGATCTCGATGGGGCTGGCGCTGCGCCGCTACGGCTTCGCCGGCGATCTCAACGCCTCGCTGGTCATCAGCCTGCTGAAGCTCATCCTGCACCCGCTGATCGTGCTTGGCCTCGTGCAGGCCCTGCCGATGCCGCCGGTCTGGGCCGGAGTCGCCGTCGTCTTCGCCGCCATGCCCTGCGGCGTGAACGCCTATCTGCTCGCCAACCACTACAAGGCCGGCGTCGCCAGCATTGCGAGCGCCGTGTCGGTCTCGACCATGCTGAGCCTGTTCACGGTGACGCTCTGGCTCTACGTGCTCGGCGTCGGCTGAGCCGGCGGCAATCCGACGATCCTTCGGACATCGTCAGGCGACGCGCCGGACGCGCGCAGCCCGGCGAGCCCCGTCGCCCCTTCCGACTTCGAAAGCTTGCGTCCCGCCTCGTCGCGGATCAGGCCATGGTGGCGATAGGCCGGCGCGGGGAGGCCGAGCAACTGCTGCAGCAGCCGGTGCACGCTGGTCGCAGGAAAGAGATCCTCGCCGCGCACGACATCCGTCACGGCCTGCAGGGCGTCGTCGACGACGACCGAGAGGTGGTAGCTGGTCGGGATTTCCTTGCGGGCGATGACGACGTCGCCCCAGCGCGCCGGCGTCGCCGTGACGGTCCCGGTCTCGCCGTCCGGTCCGCGGCCCTGCTCGGTGAAGGTGAGCGGCCCGGCCCGTTCGATCGCCGCGTCCATCTTCAGCCGCCAGGCATAGGGCGCGCCGGATTGGATCCGCGCCTTCGCCTCGGTGGCGGGCAAATCGCGGTCGAGACCCGGATAGACCGGCGCGCCGTCGGGATCGCGTGGCCAGGCGGGATCGAGGGTCGCGGCGCGGATCTCGGCGCGGGAGAGGAAGCTCGGATAGACGAGGTCCATCGCCCGGAGCCGCTCGAGCGCATCCGCATAGGCGTCGAAATGTTCGGATTGCCGGCGAACCGGCTGCTCCCAGTCGAGGGCCAGCCAGGCGAGATCGTCGAGGATTGACGCCTCGTATTCCGGCCGGCAGCGCGTCACGTCGATATCTTCCATCCGGATCAGCAGCCTGCCTTCCGCGGCGCGCGCGAGGTCGCCGTTCAGCAGCGCCGAATAGGCGTGGCCGAGATGGAGGGGACCGTTCGGGCTCGGGGCAAAGCGGAGGATGCGGGTGAAATTGCGGGTCATGGGCGTTGGGCGCGACGTCGTGCGGGATGGCGATCAGGGGCTCGCCCTTGCTAGCATGCGGAAGATTCGTTCGCCTGCCTGCTACAGGGATTTTCCATGCTCGATGGTCCGCGCCTCGCTCCGCTTTCCGGCGGCAAGCCCAAGAAACTCGTCGTCCTCCTGCATGGCGTCGGCGCGGATGGGCATGATTTGATCGACATCGGCGCGCATTGGGCGCCGCTGTTCCCGGATGCCTATTTCGTCGCGCCGGACGCGCCCGATCCGTCTGATTGGGGCGTCGGCAAGCAGTGGTTCCGGCTCACCGTCCGCGACGCGCATGAATATTGGCAGGGCGCTTCCGCCGCCGCGCCGAAGCTCGACGAATTCCTCGACGCGGAACTGGAACGGCATGGCCTGACCGATGCGGACCTGGCGCTGGTCGGCTTCAGCCAAGGCACGATGATGGCGCTGCAGGTCGGTCCTCGCCGCCCGCGCGCGATGGCCGGCATCGTCGCCTACTCCGGCCGCATTGCCGGCCCTGAGCGCCTCGCCGCGGAAGTGAAGAGCCGCCCGCCGGTCCTGCTGGTGCATGGTGCGCTGGACGAGGTGATTCCGGTCGCCGCACTGCAGGAAACGGAAAAGGCGCTGCGCGACGCCGGCTTCGCCGTCGCGGCGATCGAGCGGCCCGGTCTCGGCCACGGCATCGACGAGGCGGGGCTCGTCGCCGGGGCCGGCTTCCTGAACCGCATTTTTGCCACAGCCGAGATCTGATCGACGCGCACGGAAACGTCACCGTTTCAGCGGCTTCACAAGGATGACACAGACCCTGTAGACTATTTTGGCAATCTCGAGGTTCGGCGCGTCTCAACAGAGGAAGCCATGTCTTGACGATAGCCGTGTCGCCCGGCGCACATCCCGCCCTCGTGCTCAATGCCGATTATCGGCCTCTGAGCTATTACCCTCTGTCGCTCTGGTCCTGGCAGGATACGATCAAGGCGGTGTTCCTCGATCGCGTCAACATCGTCTCCGAATATGACGTCGATATCCGCAGCCCGTCCTTCCGGATGCGGCTGCCGAGCGTCGTGTCGCTGAAGAGCTATGTGACGCCGACGCGCAATCCGGCCTTCACGCGCTTCAACGTTTTCCTGCGCGACCGCTTCCAGTGCCAGTATTGCAATGCGCGCGAGGACCTCACCTTCGACCACGTCATCCCGCGCGCCCATGGCGGTACGACGACGTGGGAAAATGTCGTGGCCGCCTGCTCGCCCTGCAATCTGCGCAAGGGCAGCCTGACATCGGCCGACGCGCGGATGTGGCCGCGCCAGAAGCCGTTCCAGCCCAGCGTTTCCGATCTGCACAACAACGGCCGTGCGTTCCCGCCGAACTATCTGCACGACAGCTGGCTCGATTATCTCTACTGGGATACGGAACTGGATCCCTAGAGCGTTTTCGAGCGAAGTGGGGACCGGTTCGCGTCCAGAAAACGCGACCGAACGAATAGTCCGCCCCAACCTTCGTCGAGCTCTTGCCGCTTCTCGTTCCCATTACCGACCCCGCCGACCCCCGCATTGCGCCCTATCGCGATGTTCGTGAGCGCGACCTGGTCGGCCGCGACGATCATTTCATCGCCGAGGGCGAAGTCGTGCTGCAGACCCTGGTGCAGTCGCCCCGCCACCAGCCCGTCTCGCTGCTGCTCGACCAGAAGCGCGTCGAAGCGCTTTCTCCGATCCTCGATCGCCTTCGTGACGACGTGCCGGTCTATGTCGCGAACCAGGCCGTGCTCGACGGCATCGTCGGCTTCCATATCCATCGCGGCATCCTGGCGCTCGGCCATCGCGCGCCGCCGCCCTCGGCCGATCAACTGCTCGCCGGCATTGACGGGCGGGCGCTGGTGGTCGTGCTGATGGGGATCTCGAACCACGACAATCTCGGCGGCATCTTTCGCAACGCCGCCGCCTTCGGCGCGCAGGCGGTGCTGCTCGATGCCGATTGCTGCGATCCCTTCTACCGCAAGGCCATCCGCGTCTCGGTCGGCAACACGCTGACCCTGCCGCATGCGCGGCTCGACCGTTCGGAGGATGTCGTCGCGCTCCTCGCGCGGCATGGCTTCGAGGCCGTGTCGCTGAGCCCGCAGGGCGCGATCCGGCTTGCCGAGGTGAAGCGGCCGGCGCGGGTCGCGGCCCTGTTCGGCACCGAGGGTCCGGGCCTCGACGCGGCGGTCCTCGCCCGCACGCTGACGGTCCGGATCCCGATGGCGCCCGGCGTCGATTCCTTGAACGTCGCGACGACGAGCGGCATCGTCCTTCACCAGCTGACGCAGGCGGCGGCCGACGAGGCCTAGGCCTCAGCCCTTGCGCAGGCCGGCGCCGAGCAGGGCGGCGGTGATGACGGCGGTGACGACGACGTTCCAGCCGGCGAAGGAAAGGCCGAGGACGCGCAGCGCCGCATCGGTGCAGCTCACCACCTTCGTCTTGCCGATCTGGGCCAGCAGGTCGCCGGCATTGCCTGTCGTCGCGGTGCCGCCGCCGCAATCGGCGGGGCCAAGCCAGAACTTCCATTCCGCGCCGGCATGGTAGATGGCGAGGCCGAGGCCGACGAGGAAGGCCAGCGCCGCCAGCACCAGCAGGACGCGCGCGAGGCGTTCGAACTTGCCGGCGGCGAGCAACAGGATGGCGACCAGCAGGACCGGCAGGCCGAGATAATAGGGAATGCGCTCCTCGAGGCAGAGCTTGCACGGCGCGTAGCCGCCGAAGATCTGGAAGCCCCAGGCGCCGAGGATCGCCGCGAGGC
The DNA here is from genome assembly GCF_059699055.1 of Kaistia sp. SLG-1. Taxonomy (NCBI): domain Bacteria; kingdom Pseudomonadati; phylum Pseudomonadota; class Alphaproteobacteria; order Hyphomicrobiales; family Kaistiaceae; genus Kaistia; species Kaistia sp. SLG-1. The sequence continues at coordinate 4,781,090 of NZ_AP048544.1, read as the reverse complement.
CGATCACGAAACTGAAAAGGGCGAGCGGCAAGCGGCGGGTCGGGATGCTATCGGCCATGGATATCTCGCTTTGATCGGGGCGCCTGCTTCTAGCCCGGCGATGTCGGGCTTGTCGACGGCCCGGCGATTCACATCCGCGTGGGCGAGCGAACCGGGGCGGCGTCGCGAGCCGGCGCGCGGGAAAAGGCTGAAAACGCCGTTGCTTCTGCCGCGAGCCTGATTATAGTCGCGCCGTCGCGGGCCGAGCGCCCGCACTTGCGGGCGTGGTGGAACTGGTAGACGCGCCGGACTCAAAATCCGGTTCCGAAAGGAGTGTCGGTTCGATTCCGACCGCCCGCACCACCTTCTCTTTTCCAGAAATGACGTACAGCGTTCTGTTGCCAGCCGGCGGGTTGCGGGTCGCGATCCCTGCTGGATGGTGGATGCCGCCAAGGAGCCGGGACGGGCAGGGCCTTCCGACGCGTTTCCGCAGCCGGGTTAACCGGCCGAATTCCTCACGATATAGGGCTGGGAATTCCACTCGGGCAGCCCGCGATCCGACGTCGTCTTTTCGAAGATCAAGGCCTTGCCGAGGTCGGCGGCGAGCGTGAAGCCCGGTTGCTCCCGCAGCAGATTAGCAAGTTCGCGGACGCTGTGGAGCTGGATATCGTCGATCATCAGAAGCCCGCCCTGGCGGAGCATCTGATTGAGATAGCAGAAATCGACAAAGACCAGCGGCCATCCGTGGTGGCCATCGATGAGGGCGAAGTCAAAGAGGTTCGCCGTATCCTTGGCGAGGTCGGGAAGCACAGTTTCAGAGAAGCCCTCGATCGGTTCCCAGGCGCTGTCATCAAGGGTCTTCGATGCGCAGTATTCCTTGATGCGGCCGAACAAATCTGGTTCGGGGCAGATGGATACGAGTTTTGAGGGACAGCAGAACAAGAACGAGATTGTCGAATTCCCGGCCCCGGTTTCAATGATCCGAGCCGTGGGGAACCGCTGCGTTATGATCTGGATGACCTTCTCCAGGTGGTCGCGGTTGAAGCCGCCGGTGTTCCAGGTCGCGCCGTCATCCCAGGTGTGCAAATTCGGCAGCGCGTTCATGTATTCCTGGAGCGCTATTTCCCGGGTGCGGCTTGTCATTAAAATCTCCCTGCCTTTCCGCGCGTTGCGGTGCCTTGGATATGGTTGGGCCGATGCCTGCGGAGAACTCCGATGGGCCAATCGACTCAACTGTAGTCTTGAAAATAACAACTATGGAATGCAATAGCGGCTCAGTAGACAGGTCACGCTCGCACGGTCACTGCGGTCTGTCTAGTGCTCGGCATAAGGTGCAGTGTTCCGGAAGGCTGTTTTGCTAATATCGCCAACCTTGTTGTGGCTGGCGCTTAGGAGGCAAGAATTATCGGACTTCAGCGGTTTCTCCCCGCGGCCTAGATCGTTTAGCCTGCGCGCGGTTGCGCGTTGCTGCGGGTGATCTGTAACAATTTGCCCGCATCCTCTCCAGCCTGCGCAAGCGCGACCCGCGCGACTGCCGGCAGTTGCCTGGAACTGCCGCCGCGGGTCGGGCGTTTTCGTTTCATCGCGGCGGGTGGGAGAGCCGATCAGGCCATCAGGAGGATCGCTATGAAACTCCGGCTTCTGCTTGCTTCCTCGCTCTTCGCGGTCACCGTCGGCATGGTGCCGCACTCGGCTTCCGCCCAGGGCGTGACCATCGACCAGGACGGCGTGCATGTCATGCCGCAGAACGATCGCGGCTATGAACGCTACGATCAGTACGACCGGGGGCAGCAATATGACCGGGGCGAGTATGACCGGGGCGTCGGGCCGAGGGAGGCGCGCCGCATCGCGCGCGGCGCCGGCCTTGCCGACGTGTTCAATGTCAGCCAGCGCGGCAATGTCTGGATCGTGCGCGGGACGGACTTCCGCGGACGTGACATGCGCGTGACCGTCAGCGCTCGCACGGGCGAGGTCGTCGACGTCAGGCGCTTCCGTTCCTAGGCGCGCTTCGCGGGCGGGGATCGGGTCTCCGCCCGCCGATCCTGCAGTCACGACATGAGGCTGGGCTGATCGGCGCAGCCGAACGCAATGCGCTTCATCCCGCAGGGGCCGAGCAGGACAGCTATTCGGCCGGGGCGGTCTCGACGCGATAGCGCGCGGCCGGTGTCGCGTTGCCGAAGCCCGATGCCAAGGCGAAGCGGGCTTGTTCGAACGCCTCCCAGGCCGCGGCCTCGGGCACGGGCGGGATCGTTACGGCTTCGCGGCGGTCGAAGCCGACCAGCGCCGCGTCGACGAGGTCGTCGACCTCCATCATGCCGGGGATCTGGTTGATGTCGATGCCCGAGCGCTCCCAGATCTCGGTGCGGGTCGCGGCGGGCAGAACCGCCTGGACATAGATGCCCTTGGGGCCGACTTCGGCGGCCAGACCCTGCGAGAGCGTCAGCATGTAGGCCTTGGTCGCCGCGTAGACGCCCGGGAAACGCTCCGGCGCCAGCGCCACGACAGAGCCGATATTGATGATCGCGCCCGTGCCGCGCGCGACCATGCCCTTGAGCGCCGCGGAGGCGAGGAGGGTCGGCGCACCGACGTTCAGCTTCAGGAGCTTTTCCATGGCGACGGGATCGGCGGTTTCGAAGCTGCCTCGCAGCCCGGCGCCGGCATTGTTGACCAGAAGATCGACCGGCGGATCGGAGCGGAGCCGCGCGCCGACCTGCTCGAGCTGTTCCGCCTCCGTCAGGTCGGCGATCAGGACTTCGACCGAAACGGGATGGGCGGCGCGGAGCTCGGCGGCGAGCGCGTTCAGGCGCTGCGTATCGCGGGCGACAAGAACGAGATCGTAACCGCGAGCGGCAAGGCGGCGGGAATAGACGGCGCCTATGCCGCTTGAAGCTCCCGTGACTAGGGCAACAGACATCGGACTTCTCCGTTCGAGAGGGGAGGACGCATCCTAATCAGGATGATGATCATCATCTAGTTGATTGGATGATCGTTGTCATCTAGTTTTCGAAATCGAAGGAGATTTCGTCATGGGAACCAGTCAGGAGAAGAAGGCGGCGAGCCGGCAGGCGATCGTCGCGGCGGCGGCGCGGCTCTTCCGCGAGCGCGGCATCGACGGCGTGACGGTGGCGGATGTCATGGAGGCGGCCGGCCTGACGCATGGCGGATTTCCGCGACACTTCGCCAGCAAGCAGGAGCTGGTGACGGAGACGATGGCCGCGATCCTGGATCCGAAAAATCGGCCGGCCGACCGCCCCATCGACCTCGAAGCCTTCGCGGAGCTCTATCTCCGGCCCGAGCACTGTGATTCGCCCGGCCAGGGCTGCGTCTTCGCGGCGCTCGGTCCGGAGATGGCGCGGGCGCCCGGCGACACCCGCCACGTGCTGACGGGGGCGATGCGCCGGCAGATCGAGCTTTTCGCGCAGACCGCGCCCGGGGACGACGAGCGGGAGCGGCGCGTCGCGGCCATCGGCAGCTGGTCCGCGATGATCGGCGCGATGGTGCTGGCCCGCATCGCCGATTCGGAAGAATTGTCGAAGGAAATCCTGGAAGCGACCGACTCGTTCTTGCGCGCCTAGCCGGCCGCATTCGCCATCGGAGGCATGGTCGCGTTCCGGGAAACGGGCCGCGCGCTTCGGCGCGTCGCCAATGAGTTGGCGCGCCATTTCCGCCGGCCGTCGGAACATGAAGAGGCCCGCCGGCAAGCTTGGCAGGTCGCCGGCGGGTGCAATCGCCAGTTCGGCTTAGGGGCTGATCTGAGATTGCCCGCCAAGGATACATTCACCTCACCTTACGTCAATCTCCGATGTGGCGCATCGCTTTAGCCGGTCGCGTCCTGTGGCCCTGCAACTCCTTGCACCGGGACGACGGCCTCCGCCCAAGCGGTCCGCCGCGCTTCGCCACGCCCGTTCGCGGGCCGGTTCGGCGGTCGATCCCGCGCCTTTCCGTTCCGCGTCTTTCCCGCGTCGCACCGGCCGCGCCGCACCATCGGCGAGCCTTGACCGCCGCTTCGACTTGACCATAGACTTCATATCAGAATTGCTTTGGTTCAAATATGAACCGATCTGGAGTCGGATAAGCGCGCCAACGCTTCATCGGGCATCTCCGGATCGGTTCACGAAGGAGGGCCGAACCAATCGGCCCCCGCCACGGCGGTCGTCGCGATCGACGATCGGGAGAGACGCGCGAGAAGGTGCCGAATGAAGCTCAGAATCGATTGCGCTGGCCGTGCCGCCGTCCCGGCGAGCGGCGGGACGAATGTCGGCGGCGGGAATGGCCTGCGACCCGGCCGGTCGGAAAACCGGCAGGGGCGGCTCTGACATGCGGGGGCTTCGGGATCTCCGCGTTCTCGTCACCGGCGCGGCGCAGGGCATCGGCCGCGCCGTTGCCGAGCGCTTCGCCGAGGAGGGCGCGCGCGTCGCGTTGAATGACCGTCATGCCGACCCCGCCTTCGTCGCCAGGGTCGCGGCGATGAAGGCCTCGGCCATCGGTCCGCATCTGGTGGTGGCGGGCGACGTCTCCGATGAGGCTTCCGCCGATCGCCTGGTCGCCAATGCGATCGCCGGGCTCGGCGGGCTGGATGTCCTCGTCAACAATGCCGGCATCCAGATCCAGACCCCGACGCACGAGCTGAGCCTCGAGACCTTCGAGCGCGTCATCGGCGTCAACATGCGTGGCACGTTCCTCTGCTCGCGCGCGGCGATCGCGCACTGGCTGGCGCATGGCCAGCCCGGCTCGATCATCAACACGACCTCCGTGCACGAGTGGATGCCGAAGCCGGAATTTCTGAGCTACTCGGCCTCGAAGGGCGCTATCGGCAACATGACGCGTACCCTGGCGCTCGAATATGCCGGGCGCGGTATCCGCGTGAACGCCGTGGCGCCGGGCGGCACCGACACGCCGCTCAATCCCGGACTTGCCGATCCCAGGGAGCGGGCGCGCGCCAACGCGACGATCCCGATCGGCCGCGTCGCGACGCCGGAGGAAGTCGCTGGCGCCTTCGCGTTCCTGGCGTCGGCGGATGCCGCCTATGTCACCGGCCACACCCTGACTGTCGATGGTGGGCTGATCCTGCAGATCCCGTTCGGACGTTCCGACGGTTCGTAAGTGCGTTGTTGGATGAAAGATCAACAAAACCACGCGCGCCGCGTCGCGACGTGGAAACAGGGAGAGAAACCATGAATCGTCGTGATCTCATGCTTGCCTCGGCCGCACTTGCCACGGCCATCGCCTTCGGAGGGGCCGCCAAGGCGGTCGACAAGCAGATCGCCGGCATCGTCTTCCAGCAGGACCAGTTCTTCAACGGCATCGAATCCGGCATGAAGTCCGCTGCCAAAAAATCCGGCGTCGAGCTGCTCCTCGCCAATTCCGACTCGAAGCCCGAGAAGGAGCAGTCGCTGGTCGACACCTACGTCACCCGTGGCGTCAAGGCGATCGTGATCTCGCCGATCAGCCCGAAGGGTTCCGAGCAGGCGCTGCGGCGCGCCTCGGAAAAAGGCGTCAAGATCATCGCCTACAACACTTTCAACCTCGGCTGGGATTTCGTCGACGCGGACCTGAGCTCGAACCAGGCCGATCTCGGCCGCACGACCGGCGAGGCGGCGGCGAAATACATCAAGGAGAAGCTCGGCGGCAAGGCCAAGATCGCGACGCTCGGCTTCCGCGCGCTTGGCGCCGAGGTGTCGGATCTGCGCACCAACTCCTTCCTCGAGGCGGCCAAGGCCGGTGGCAACGAGATCACCGTCGTGGCGCAGCAGGATGGATGGCTGGCCGAGAAGGCCGTGGCGGTTGCGGGCGACCTCATCACGGCCAATCCCGACATCAACATCCTCTATGGCGCCAATGAAGGCGGCACCGTCGGCTCGGTACAGGCCGTTCGCAATGCCGGCAAGCAGGGCAACATCGTCGTTTTCGGCATCGATGGCTCGGAGCAGCTGGCGAACTTCCTGCTCGATGACGACAACGTGCTGCAGGCGGTGACGGCGCAGCAGCCCTTCGTGATGGGGGCGCAGGCGCTCGACGCGGCGGTCGCGATCCTGGACGGCAAGCCCGTCGACAAGACCGCCAACGTCAAGGTCCTCGGCCTGACGCGGACCGATCCCGAGGCGGTCCAGGCGTTCAAGAAGGAATGGAAGAGCCTGAAATAGGCGGGACCCTTCGATCTGGATTCCGCATTCCCGGTTCGTCGCCGGGAATGCGGATCCCGTACGGTCAGGCGGGCTCTCTGTCGACGCTGCCGGCGGCGCGCGCCTTGACCGGCAGCACGGCGCCGATCGCCGTCGCCGTGGCGATGGCGCGCCGCCGGATCATCTCCAGCCTCTCCGGGTCGGCGCCGGCCAGGAACGGCACGCTCAGCGCGCCGACGCAGCGTCCGGCCGAATCGAAGATCGGGGCCCCGAAGGCATGAACGCTCGGCGAGAACTCACCCCGGTCCGCCGCCCAGCCCTGGCGGGCGATTTTCGCGAGCTCGGCGCGGAGCTTTTTCGGCTCGGCGTAGGTGCGGCCGTTGAAGGCCTGCAGCGGTCCGTTGACGATCGCCTCGCGCTCCGCCTCCGGCAGGTGCGCCAGCAACACCTTGCTGGCGGCGCCGGCATGCAGCGGCAGGCTCTGGCCCGGCGTGACCATCAACGCGTATTCGCGCTTTCCCTGCGTGCTGGCGAGCACCAGCGTGGTGCCGTTGTCGAATACCGAGACCTTGCTGCTCTCGCCGATCTCGTCGGTCAGCGTCTCCAGGAAGGGCAGGGCGATCGCGCCGAGGTCATAGCCGGGGTTGTCGACGGCGACGCGGGACGACAGCGACAGCAGGCGTGGCCCCAGCGTGTAGGCGCCAGCCGCCGACCGGCGCACGACGTCGTGGCTCTGCAGCGTGTTGAGGATGCGGTAGACGGTGGTGCGCGGCATCCGGCTTGCCGAAACCAGCTCGCGGATGGTCGAGCCCTGCGGCCGCCACTCCAGCAGTTCGAGGATTTCCATCATCCGGTCGATGACGGGGATCCTGTGCTTTTCCGAGGCGTCCGCCTCAACTGCGCTCGTCGTCTCATCCATTGCCGAACCGCATTGACACGCCTTCTTTTGCCCGTATCATTCTTAATTGAACTATAAATATCCAAATATGAACAGACAAGAGGTCGTTCAACGACCCGTCGGGAGGAGCGCCCAGCCTGGAGGCGGACGGGGGACGAAAGCCCGCGTCTGCGTGCTTGGGACTGCGCTCGATGATGCCAAACCAGTCGCTGGAGCAACGAGCCTATGGCCCGGGGGGCAATCGAATTCAGGGACGTGACCAAGGTCTACGGACCGACGGTCGCGGTGGGCCGCTTCTCGCACCGTTTCGAGCCCGGGCGCATCCATGCGCTGATGGGCAAGAACGGCTCCGGCAAGTCGACCCTGGTCAAGATGCTGGCGGGGGCCATCCAGCCGACGCTGGGCGAGCTCTGGGTCAATGGCGAGCACGTCCGCTTCGAGGCGCCGCGCGATGCCTATGCCGCCGGCATCGTCACCGTGCATCAGGAATTGTCGCTCGTGCGCTCGCTGTCGATCGGCGAGAACATCTATCTAGGCCGCCTGCCGCATCGCCGCGTCATGGGCGGCTCGGTGGTGGACTGGCAGACGCTGCACGCCAACGCTCGCGCCCTGCTTGCCGATATGGGGCTCGATCTCGATCCGCGCGCGCTGGTCGAGACGCTGAGCGTCGGCCAGCAACAGGCGGTCGAGATCGTCAAGGCGATGTCCTTCGCGCCCTCGATCCTGCTGCTCGACGAGCCGACCTCGGCGCTGGCGGCGCCGGAGGTCGAGCAATTGTTCAAGCTCGTCCGCCGCCTGAAGGCGAAGGGCGTGACGATGATCTACATCACGCACCGGATGAACGAGCTTTTCGCCATCGCCGATACCTGCGCCGTGCTGCGCGACGGCCATTTCATCGGCGCGACGGAGATGAGCGAGGCGACCTCCGGCTCGATCGTTGAGATGATGTTCGGCGACGTGTCGATGGCGAAGCGCCCGGCCCGGCGGAACGTCGACCGCAGCCGGCCCGTGCTCTCGGTCCGCAATCTCGAGCGCGCCGGCGCCATCGAGGACGTCTCGTTCGAGCTCTATCGCGGCGAAGTCCTCGGCTTCGCCGGCCTGCTCGGCTCAGGTCGGACCGAGGTGCTGCGGGCGATCTTCGGCGCCGATCCCTATGATCGCGGCGACATCGTCTTCGACGGCGAGCCGGTCGTCCGGCCGTCGCCGAAGAGGATGAAGCGGCGCGGCCTCGGCTACACGCCGGAAAACCGCAAGGAAGTCGGGCTGGTGCAGCTTCTGTCCAGCCACGACAATCTCTGCCTCGCCAGCCTCCAGCGCATCGCCCGGCACGGCCTAATCGACCGCCGGCTGGAGCAGCCCTTCGTCGACCGCCAGATCAGGGATCTGAGCATCCGCGTGCCGCATCCGCTCGATCCGGTCTCGTCGCTCTCCGGCGGCAACCAGCAGAAGATCGTCATCGGCAACTGGCTCAATACCGAGCCGAAGGTGATGTTCTTCGACGAGCCCAGCCGCGGCATCGACGTGCAGGCCAAGCAGCAGATCTTCGAGATCATGTGGCAGAAGGCCGAGCGCGGCCTGTCGTCGATCTTCGTATCCAGTGAGCTGGAAGAAGTGCTCGAAGTCGCCGATCGCATCATCGTCATGTATCACGGCCGCATGGTCGCGGAAGTTCTTCCCGAAGACATCACGCTCGCTCAGCTCTACAAAATCTGCATGGAGGGGACGCCATAATGTCGACCGCTGTCATGTCGCGGATCGGCGCGACCAGCCTCAAGATCTACGCGATGGAGGTCATCCTCCTCATCCTGGTCGTCTTCCTGATCGCCTTTGCGCCGGGCTTCGCCACGGTCGGCAACTTCTTCAACGTGCTGCGCACCGTGTCGATGCTCGGCATCATCGCCTTCGGCATGACGGCGGTGATCATCTCCGGCGAGATCGACCTGTCGATCGGCGCGACGGCCGGGCTCGCCGGCTGCGTCGTCGCCTGGTTCTGCGACGCCTACATGGACTCGATCGGTGGCGTCGCCGCCGTGGCGATCGGCACGCTGGTGGCGCTCTCCATCGGTTTCGGCACCGGCGTGTTCACCGGCAAGATCCGGCAGTGGTTCAACGTGCCGACCTTCATCACCACGCTGGCGCTGTTCACGGCGATCCGCGGCATCGCCAATCTCGTCACCGGCGGTTTCCCGATGCCGAGCTTCCCGTCCTGGTTCTATTTCTTCGGCGCCGGCAATCTCTTCGGCGTGCCGTTCCCCGTCTACGTCCTGCTCGCCGTCTTCGCGGCCATGCATTTCCTGATGAAATACACGAGCTTCGGCCGCGCGATCTATGCGGTCGGCGGCAATGCCGAGGCGGCGCGCCTTTCGGGCATCGACGTCTCGCTGACCAAGACGCTGGCACTCGCCATCACCGGCGCGCTTGCCGCGCTCTCCGGCATCCTGCTCGCCTCGCAGGTGGGTTCGGGCATCGGCACGATGGCGACCGGCATGGAGCTCGACGTCATCTCGGCGACCATCATCGGCGGCACCAGCCTGTTCGGCGGCAAGGGCCGCGTCTGGGGCACGCTGCTCGGCGTGCTGTTCCTCGGCTGCATCGCCAACGGCATGACGCTGATGAACGTCTCCGAATATTGGCAGTATGTCGTGCGCGGCGGCATCATCCTCGGCGCCGTGCTGCTGAACCAGATCCTGGACCGGCTGCGGTGACGGCGCCGGTCGTCATCGCGGCGGATGGCTTCCGGGCCGAGATCGGTCGGCGCGGCTCCGAGCTGCTCTCGCTCGTCGATCCGACCGGCCGGGAATGGATGTGGGATGGCAACCCCGCATTCTGGGATCGCCGCGCGCCGGTGTTGTTCCCGGTCGTCGGCCGCGCCGCTGGCGACCAGATCCGGCATCAGGGCCGAACCTTCCCGATGCCGCAGCACGGCTTCGCGCCGGAGGCCGAGTTCGAGTTGGTTGAGGCGACGGGTCATTCCTGTCGGCTCCGGCTCGAGGCGAATGCGGCGACGCGGGCGATCTATCCGTTCGAGTTCCGGTTCGATGTCACGTTCGGATTCGCGGATGGCGCGCTTCGTCAGTCCGCCACCGTGACGAATGTCGGCGAGCAGGCCCTGGCGGCGTCGCTCGGCTTCCATCCGGCCTTCGTCTGGCCGCCGGGGCCGGATCGGACGGCTTATGAGCTTCGCTTCGAAAGGCCGGAGCGGGCGCCGATCCGACGGATCGTCGATGGGCGCCTCGCGCCGCCGGCCGGCGGGCCGCCGGCGCCGGATGGCGTCCTGAGCCTTGCCGACGATCTCTTCGCAGTCGGCGCGATGGTGTTCGACCGGCCGGCAAGTCGCGCGGTCTGGCTCGGCAGGCCCGGCGATCCCGGCATCGCGGTGGATTTCGAGGGGCTGCCGCATCTCGGCATCTGGACCCTGCCGGGCGCGGGGTTCCTCTGCATCGAGCCGTGGCAGGGCCATCACGCCCCGGTCGGCTTTGACGGCGAGTTCTTCGACATGCCGGGCGTTCTGCATCTTCGTTCCGGCGAGAGCGCGACGCGAGGCATCGCGATCCGTTGCGGCGTCGACGCGCCCGGGTGGGCATGAGGAGGTCGACCCTTCCCGCCAGGCCGGTCGCTCAATCGGCAAGCGTCGCAAATCGGCAACGCTGCGCCGGCAACGAGAGCCAGCTTAGCTAAGTGCCGGGAAAGCTTTGGCGCCGGGGCTTTGGAAGTGGCAGATTGCTGTTCCGGAGCGCATTTCCGGCTACGTCGTCGCAGCATCACGTGATCGACAACCATCATCCGAGAAATTATCTATAAACGATGAGAAAGCCCAGAGAAGACACGCTGGCCGTTCGCATCAGCCGCACGCTGGCCGAACGGATCATCGCCGGCGACATCGAGCCGGGTTCGCGCCTGCGCCAGGATCATATCGCCGAGGAGTTCGGCGCCAGCCATGTGCCCGTCCGGGAGGCCTTCCGCCGTCTGGAAGCGCAGGGGCTTGCCGTCAGCGAGCCGCGCCGCGGCGTTCGGGTCGCCGCCTTCAACCTGGCCGAGGTGAAGGAGGTGGCGGAAATGCGGGCAGCGCTCGAGGTGCTGGCGCTTCGCCAGGCCGCGCCGAATCTGACCGCCGCCATCCTCGACGAGGCCGAGGAAGCCACGAAAGCCGGCGATAATTCGCGCGATGTCCGCTCGTGGGAGGAGGCAAACCGCCGCTTCCACCAGCTCATTCTCTCGCCATGCGGCATGCCGCGCCTGCTCGCCTCGATCGACGACCTGCACGCCGCCAGCGCGCGCTTCCTGTTCGCCGCCTGGCGTTCGGACTGGGAGTCGCGGACAGATCATGATCATCGCGCCATTCTCTCCGCCCTGCGCCGTCGCCAGGTCGATCTCGCCTGCACGACCCTCGCCAGCCATGTCCAGTGGATCGGCCGTCGTCCGGTGACGGCGGCGGGCGGCAAGGTCCGCGAGGCTTTTGCTATCGAAGGCTGATCATTATCGATAGCGGGTTGCGACTCGGACGGGTTTGTGGATTCTATTATAGATAGACTTCTATATTATCTATAATTTAGGATCCCTCGATGAACTCCGTCCTCGCCCTCTCGGCCCGCAAGGCCGGCACGCTGACGCGCCCGCTCGCCGTCATCGTCGCCGGCATCGCGCTGATCACGCTTTGCGCCAAGATCCACATCCCGTCCTGGCCGGTGCCGATGACGCTGCACACGCTCGCCGTCATGGCGATCGCGGTGGCGACGGGGCCGCGGCTCTCCTTTGCGACCTTCCTTGGCTATCTCGCCGTCGGCGCCGCCGGGCTTCCGGTCTTCTCGGATTCGCCCGAGCGCGGCATCGGCCTCGCCTACATGATGGGGCCGACCGGCGGCTATCTCCTCGGCTATCTCGCCGCGAGCTGGCTCTCCAGCGCGCTCGCCGAAGGCCGCAAGACACTCGGCCGCACGGTCGCGATGCTGGCCGGCCTCGCCGCCACCTACGCCGTCGGCCTGCCCTGGCTCGCGCTCTTCGTGCCGGCCGACAAGGTGATCGCGCTCGGCTTCACGCCGTTCATCCTCGGCGATCTCGTCAACATCGCCATGGTCGCCTTCGGCGCGGCGCTGGTTCCGGCTCGCTTCATCGGAAAGATCGGCCGATGAGAGCCGCGGAGACATCCGTCGCCGCCGCCCCGGCCGCGATTGTCCCGGAGCGTGCGACCGTCGACCAGGAGCGCGAGGCGGCGCGGGCGATCTACGACCTGCCGCTTCCCGAGCTGATGTTCCGGGCGCAGACCCTGCATCGGCAGAACTTCGATCCGACCGCGATCGAGGCGGCGAGCCTGCTCAGCATCAAGACCGGCGGCTGCCCCGAGGATTGCGGCTATTGCTCGCAAAGCGCTCGCTACGATACCGGCGTCAAGGCGACCAAGCTGATGGCGGTCGAGCGCGTGCTCGCCGAGGCGGCCAAGGCCAAGGCCGGCGGGGCGACGCGGTTCTGCATGGGCGCCGCGTGGCGGAGCCCGAAGGACCGCGACATGGAGCAGGTCTGCGCCATGATCTCCGGCGTCCGGGCGATGGGGCTGGAAACCTGCGTCACCCTCGGCATGCTGACGCCGGCGCAGGTCGAGCGGCTGGGCGAGGCCGGGCTCGACTATTACAACCACAACATCGACACCTCGCGGGAATTCTATCCCGAGATCATCACGACGCGGACGATGGACGATCGCCTGGAGACGCTGGCGCATGTCCGCGATGGCGGCATCAAGGTCTGCTCCGGTGGCATCGTCGGCATGGGCGAGACGATCGACGACCGCATCGGCATGCTGGTGATCCTCGCCGGTCTCGAGCGGCATCCGGAAAGCGTTCCGCTCAACATGTGGAACGAGATCAAGGGGACGCCGGTGCTCGACAAGGGCGAGCCGGTGGAGCCGATCGCCTTCGTGCGGCTGGTGGCGCTGGCGCGGATCTTGATGCCGGGAAGCGTGGTCCGCCTCTCCGCCGGCCGCCACGCGATGAGCGACGAGACGCAGGCGCTTTGCTTCCTCGCGGGCGCCAACTCGATCTTCACCGGCGACGTTCTGCTGACGACAGGCAATCCGCAGCGCGAAGCGGATGCGGCGCTGCTGGCGAAGCTGGGCATGCGGACGGGGATCGTGCCGGTTGCGGGGCCGTGACGCGCCTCGTCGTCACCGGAACCGATACCGGCATCGGCAAGACGGTGTTCGCGGCGGGGCTGACCGCAGCACTCGGCGCCTGTTACTGGAAGCCAGTCCAGGCGGGTCTCGACGAGGAAACCGACAGCGAGACCGTCGCCCGGCTGGGCGAGGTCACGCCGGACCGGATCCTGCCCGAGGCCTATCGGCTCAGCGCCCCCCGGTCGCCGCATCATGCGGCGGCGATCGAGGGGATCGCGATCGACGTCGATCGGCTGACGCCGCCAGCCTCGGAACGGCCGCTGGTCATCGAGGGGGCCGGCGGCGTCCTGGTGCCGCTGACGTCGAGCGTGACCTTCGGCGACGTCTTCGCCCGCTGGCGCCTGCCGGTCGTGCTCTGCGCCCGCACCGCGCTGGGCACGATCAACCACACGCTTTTGTCGCTGGAGGCGCTTCGCCATCGCGGCGCGCCTGTGCTCGGCGTCGCCCTGATCGGTGACGACGAGCCCGAGACGGCGCGGGCGATCGCCGGGATCGGGCAGGTCCGCATCCTCGGCCGCCTGCCTCGGCTCGCGTCCCTGACGGCGCCGGCGTTGCGGGAGGCTTTCGCCGCCGCGTTCCGGGTCAGCGATTTTGCGGACGCGATCGCCGAAGTCTCCGATCAGGCGGCCGGATCCGTGTCCTTCCGGTAACAGGTCGCGTCTTTAAAAGCCTGCATGGCTGCTCTGCGACGGTTGTGGTGGCATGGACCACACCGTCGCCTTATTCCCCTTGGCACGAGACTTCCGCGGTCCGCTCCCCCCGAGAGACGGACCCATTCCCCTCCCGCCAGTTCTAAGGTTCCGTCACGTGTCTCTGCTTCTTTCGCGCCGGTCGTTTCTGACCGGGATGTCGGTCGTCGGCGCAGCGGCTCTCGCCGCCTGCGCGCAGGTTCCGAAGGAGGGTCCCGAGAGCCTGGCCCTGGCGCCGAAGCTGGAGCCCGAGCCGAAGCCCCAGCCTGAAGTGGTGAAGGCGGTCGCGCCGGTCGCCGACAGCGAGAACGCATCGCGCTACGCCGCGCTGAAGGACGGCGACTACAAGCTCCCCGCCATTCCCTATTCGACCGTCGATCCCAAGTATCTGCGCCAGATCGTTGACGACCCGACCGGCGAGGCGCCGGGCACGCTGGTGGTCAACACCAAGGAAAAGCACCTCTACCTCGTCCTCAAGGACGGCAAGGCGATGCGCTATGGCGTTGGCCTCGGTCGCCAGGGCTATTCGTGGAAGGGGCGCGCGGTCGTGCAGTGGAAGCGGAAATGGCCGACCTGGACGCCGCCCGCCGCCATGATCGGCCGCAAGCCGGAGCTGGAGAAGTGGCGGACCGGCATGCCGCCCGGCCTGCAGAACCCGCTCGGCTCGCGCGCGCTCTACATCTACAAGGACGGCGTCGATACGCTCTATCGCATCCACGGCACGCCGGAGTGGAAGACGGTCGGCAAGTCAGCCTCGTCCGGTTGCGTCCGCATGTTCAACCAGGACGTCATCGACCTCTATGACCGCGTCCCGTCGAAGACGACGCTCGTGGTGATCTGAGGCGGCTTTAGCTCTTTGTTTGTCGCGTTTTCTTCACGCGAACCGGGATCCACTTCGCTCGAAAACGCTCTGGATTAGCGCTTGCAGTCGGTGGCGAACAGGAAGTTCTTCACCGAGATGTCGCCGGTGAGGACGTAGTCGGTCAGCCGTGGCAGCCAGAAGACGACGTCCTTGAACACGCGCGAGGTGTAGGCCGTGTCATGCCCGAGGCGGCCGAACTCGATCGGCCCCTTGAGCGAACTGGTGCCGTCGTCGAGCACGAGCGGGCGCTCACAGGGCGTCGAACCGAGCTGGACGAACAGAATACCGGCCCCGATCAGACAGTAGAGCAGGGCGAGCCGGATCAGGAAGAACACTGCGAACAGCCTCTTGGCAGCGGTGAAGACGCGCCGAGCATAGACAAGAAACGCCGCCGCGCCAGAGCCTTGCGGGCGCCGGATCGCCGGCCCGGATGCGCCTGGGGATATAGGGGCGGCGTCTCCGGCCGCCACCCCTCGACGGCGTCGCCATCAGGCCGGGACGCGGAAGTGACGCTGCGGATACGGCGCCGAAGGCGACGGAAATCCCTATTCTCGTCATCTTTAATACTATAGCTCAGTCGCCAAGATCCGGCCGTCCGACCGCCCCGCAGGAGCACTTCTTGTTCTGCAAGACCTTCGTCTCGACCACTAGCTCGTCTTCCCGGACGTGGACCCGCTTTTCGCGACACGGCCTGGGTGGTTTGCTGCTCGGCATCGCCATCCTGTTCATGGCCATGGCCGGCGGCGCGATGGCGCAGCCGGAAAGCCCGCAGAAGCAGATCGATGGCTGGAACGTCGCGCTGGAGAAGGTCGACGCGGCCATCGAGCGCGAGGGTACCAGCGACGCCGAGTTCAAGGCGCTGAAGCAGCAGGTGACGGATATCGTCGCGGCCGCGAACGCACTGGCGGATTCGCTGGCGCCGAAGGTCGCCGCGGCGACGGCGCAGGTCGAGCAGCTGAAGCCGACGGGCGCGACGGATGCGCCGGAATCGGAGGCCGCCAAGGAAAACCGCCAGGAGGCGGAGAAGCAGCTCTCCGATCTCGCTGGTTTCCAGAAGCAGGCGCTGGCGATCGCTAGTCACGGCTCCTATGCGCTGGCGCAGATCGGCGAGCATCGCCGCATGCGCTTCACCGCCGAACTGCTCGAGCGCAACACCAGCCTGATCGATCCGGGACTGTGGGGGGACGCGGCCAGCGACCTGCCCGGCATTACCGGCCGCACCGGCTCCGTCGTCGGCGAATGGGCCAGTCTCGTGGCCAGCCGCAGCGATCGTTCCGCCATCGCCATCTTCATCGGCCTGCTCGCGCTGATCGTCGCGGTACTGGTGCCGGGGCGCCGGTTCCTGCTTTCGAAGCTGCGCCGGCCGCATGCCGATGCCCAGCCGACCGTGCGGACCAAGGTGATGTCCGCCGCCGCGATCGTCGCGGTGAACGTCTTCCTGCCGCTGATCGTGCTGGTGGGAGGGCAGTCGATCCTCAATGCGCTGGAACTGCTGCCCTACCGGATCGACCAGCTCTGGACCGGCGCGACGGCGGCCATCGTCTTCTTCTCCTTGGCCTTCGGCATATCGCGCGCCCTGTTGGCGCCGACGCGCAGCACCTGGCGCCTCGTCGCGCTGGACGACGCCGTCGCCATGCGGGCCTTCCGGCTTTCCATCGCCATCGCGGCGGTGCAGGCGATGGTCGTCTTCCACCAGAACTTCGCCAAGGTGACCCAGGCGTCGCTCTCCTTCACCATCGCGCTCGACGGCGTCGCGTCGATCGTCATCGCCGTGCTGGTGATAGCCATGGTCCGCGGGCTGACCCGGCGTGCGGAGCCCTCCGAGGAGGAGGGCGACGATCCGGCGGACGAGGATTTCGGCCTCCGGCGCCTCGCGCTGATGGCGGCCGGTCTTGCGTCCGGCGCCGCCATCCTCGCCAATCTGATGGGCTATGTCGCGCTCGGACGTTTCATCACGACGCAGACGGTCTGGACGGCCGTCGTGCTGTCGCTGCTCTATCTCCTGATGAAGCTGACGGACGAGCTGACCGCCGCCTCGTTCCGGCGCGACGGCGTCGTCGGCAGCCGCCTGATCACCTCGGTCGGCTTCGCCCCGCGCTCGGTGACGCAGGCGGGCGTGCTCGCCAATGGCGCGGCGCATCTCGCGCTGATCGGGCTGGCGTTCCTCGCCATCGTCGCCCAGTGGGGCGTCGATTCCTCCGGCCTGTTCGCGACGATCCGCCAGCTCTTCTTCGGCTTCAAGATCGGCTCGATCACCATCTCGATGTCGACGCTGATCGCCGGCATCGTTGTCTTTATGATCGGCTTGATCATCACGCGGTCGATCCAGGGCTGGCTCGATACGCGCTTCCTGCCGACGACGCGGCTCGATTCCGGATTGCGCAATTCGATCCGCACCAGCGTCGGCTATGTCGGCATGATCTTCGCCGCCACGCTCGCCTTCGGCTATGCCGGTCTCGATCTCTCCAACATCGCCATCGTCGCCGGTGCGCTCTCCGTCGGTATTGGTCTCGGCCTGCAGGCGATCGTGAACAACTTCGTCTCGGGCTTGATCCTCTTGGCCGAGCGGCCGATCCGGGCGGGCGATTGGATCACGGTTGGAGCGGAAGAGGGCACGGTCAAGCGCATCAATGTGCGCGCCACCGAGATCGAGACCTTCGACCGCGCCACCGTCATCGTGCCGAATTCCAGTCTGATCACCGGCGTCGTCAAGAACATGGTTCTGCGCGATCGCTCGGGCCGGGTCGTCGTCCCCGTCTCGGTCAGCAAGCTCTCCGACGCCGAGCAGGTGAAAGCGATCCTGATCGAATGCGCCAAGGCGCATTCGCTGGTGCTGCGCTATCCCGAGCCGATCGTCTTGTTCCTGAATTTCGGCGAGAAGTCGCTCGATTTCGAGCTGCGCTGCTATCTCGCCGACATCGCCTCCGGCGCCACGGTCCGGTCCGATCTCCGCTTCGCGATCTTCGGCCGGCTGCGGGAAGCGGGAGTGGCGCTGCCGGGCTAGCCCGGCATTCGCAGTTCGTTTTCCATTTTCGACTATGCCTGCCGTCGCCGTATCTCTGACCCCCGAGGCCGTCCCATGACCCTTTCCCCCCGGCGCCTGACCCTGCTTCTCTCGGCGCTCGCCGCCGCCGCCGTGATGGCCGGCTGTTCCGAGACCGTCGACACCACGCCGAAGTCGCCCGTCTTCTACAACCGCATCGATTCCGCCGGCGCGAGCGTCGATCCGCAGGCCGCCGCGAGCCTGATCTCCGGCTATCGGGCGAACAAGGGCCTCGGCCCCGTCACCGTCGACCCGCTGCTCAACAAGATGGCCCTCGACCAGGCGCGCGCCATGGCCAAGGCCGACAAAGTCAACCACGACGTCGGCGGCAGCTTCCAGCGTCGCCTGGCTGCTTCCGGCTTCGACGCGGGCATCGCGGCGGAGAATGTCGGCGCCGGCTATCGCACGCTCGCCGAGGCGTTTTCCGGCTGGCGCGATTCCCCGCATCACAATGCCAACATGCTGAAGCCGGGCGTCACCCGGATCGGCATCGGCACGGCCTATGCGCCGAACAGCAAGTACAAGGCCTATTGGTCGCTGGTCCTCGCCAAGCCGTATGAGCGCCCGACCGTCATCGGTGGCGGCCCGCTGCCGGCTGATGGCAGCCCGGTCGTCTCGATCGGCGGCGCCGTCGTCAACCGCTGACGGCTTCTTCCGGCCTTCCGGTCAGGAGCGCATCGAGCGTGCGCGACGCCTTGGAGCGGTAGCGCTCCTTGTGCCAGATCATGCTGAACGCGCGCGGCGTCATCAGAAAGGCGGCGCGCGCCAGCTTGCCGGCAGCGATGTGCGGCGCGGCGACGAGCTCGGAAACGACCGTGGCGTGGCCGCCCATCTCGACGGCGGCGCGGATCGCCTCGTTGCTCGGCAGCTCGAGGTCGACCTCGAGGATCTCCGGCGCAATTCCCTTCGCCCGCAGCGCCGCCTCGAAGACGGACCGGGTGCCCGATCCGTGCTCGCGCAGCACCCAGCGCGTCTGCATCAGTTCTGACGCGCCGACGCGCTCGGCGCTTGCGAGCGGATGGCCCGGCGCCGTGACGATGATCAGCCTGTCTTCGCCGACCTGCCGGCTCGCCAGCGCCGGATCGTCGATATGCCCCTCGATGAAACCGATCTCGGCGGCGCCGTCATGCACGGCGCGCCGCACCGTCTCGGTGTTGCCGACGCCGAGGCGGATGCCGACCGCCGGGTAGGCGGTGCGGAAGCGGACCAGCGTCGGCGGCAGCCAGTAGCTGGCGATGGTTTGGCTCGCCTCGATCGTCAGGGTTCCGCGCATCGCGCCGCCGAGTTCCGAAAGCGCCAGTTCCGCCGCCTCGGCGCGGGCGAGCGTCGCCTTGGCCTCGACGAGGAAGATCCGGCCCGCCTCGGTCAGTTCGATCCGCCGCCCGACGCGGTTGAACAGGCGCGTGTCGTAGCGCGATTCCAGCACCTGGATGGCGGAGCTGACGGCGGATGGCGTCAGCCGCAGCGCTTCTGCCGCGCGCGTCAGATGCTCGCGCTCGGCGACGGCGATGAAGATCCGGAGCTGGTCGAGGGTCATCGTTCGATCGTTCGATTGGGTCGAACGAATGGTATTATATTCCGAAATGGATTGCTACGACGGGTAATAGCATCCTGCGTGCATGAAAATTACAGCACGTTCATTCTCTTCCCATCTCCATTCCCTCGCCCCCGGGCTGGCGCTCACCGCCGCCGTCGCCGTCGCGGCGCTGGGGCTGCAGTCGCTGGAAGCCGCCTGGCTCGGCCGAGCCTGGCTCGACGGCGTCGTGCTCGCCATACTGATCGGCGTCGCCGTCCGGTCCTGCTGGAAGCCCGGCAAGGGTTTCCGTCCGGGCGTCGACTTCAGTGCCAGGACCCTGCTCGAAGTGGCGGTGATGCTGCTCGGCGCCTCGATCAGCGCCAGTGTCATCGCGGCGCAGGGCGTGACCCTGCTCATCGGCGTCGCCGCCGTCGTCGCGCTTGCCATCCTGGTCAGCTACGGCATCGGCCGGCTGATGGGGCTCGAGCAGCGCATGGCGATCCTGATCGCCTGCGGCAACTCGATCTGCGGAAATTCGGCCATCGCCGCCGCAGCACCCGTCATTCACGCGGACGGCGAGGACGTCGCCTCGGCGATCGCCTTCACGGCGGTGTTCGGCGTCGTCGTCGTGCTGACGCTGCCGCTTCTCGTTCCGCTGCTCGGGCTGTCGGATACGAAATATGGCGTGCTGGCGGGGCTCACCGTCTATGCCGTGCCGCAGGTGCTCGCCGCCACCGCGCCGGTATCCGCCGTCAGCCTGCATACCGGCACGCTGGTCAAGCTGCTGCGCGTGCTGATGCTCGGGCCCGTCGTGCTCGTCCTGTCGCTGTTCGAAGGCCGGACGACCGGACGCTCCGGGGGCGCCGCCGGCCGCCTGCCGCTCCGGCATATGGTGCCGTGGTTCATCCTCGGCTTCCTCGCCCTCGGCGCGCTCCGTTCGCTCGGCATCATTCCGGCCGCCGTCGCCGTCCAGGCCAGCTCCGTCGCCAGCTTCCTGACCGTGCTCGCCATGGCGGCGCTCGGGCTCGGCGTCGATATCCGCGCGGTGGCGCGCGCCGGACTTCGGGTGACGGCGACGGTGGTGCTGTCGCTGCTGTCGCTCGGCGCGATCAGCCTGCTGGCGATCCACTGGATGCAGATCGCCTGAGGCGCGCCCGGGCGGTGCCGACGAGCTTCCGCGCCTGCCGGATCCAGTTCTTCACGATCGGCCGGGCGCGGATCTCCAGCCGCGCCAGCGCCAGGCCGAGCCTATAGGCGAGGCTGCCGCCTTTCGGGCCGATCACCAGCGTGCCGATCTCGAGCCTGTCGGGCCAGAGATGGTCGACCATGGGATGATCGGCGACGGCGAGCGAGTCGATCTGGTCTATCCCCGCGTCGCCAGCGATCCGTTCCGATGCCTGCAACATGACATGGACCCCCGGCGAGAAGCGCGCATAGGCCTCGTCGAAGGCGATCTTCCAGGTGACGGCGGTGGCTCTTGCCCGGAAGCTGATCAGCATGGCGATGGCGCGGCCGTCTAGCCGGATCGCGTCGATGGCGGCGTCGCCCGTCCGTGCCGCCTCGGTGACTGCCGCTACGGCGAATGCCTTTTCTTGCGGACGCAGCGCGAGCGCGGTGCCGCGCCGCCCCTTCCAGCCGCTCGCCTCCAGCGCGAAGAACTCGTCCAGCGCGGCGAGAACGGCCTCGGGTTCGGTCGCATGGCCGGTGGTGACGTTGCCGAGCTCGGCCAGACGGCGGAACTGGCGCGCCAGCTCCTTCCGCTTCTTCGGCGCGACGGCGGGCGAGGGGCCGGTTCCGTCGCCGGATTTTCTCCGCAGGATGGCGCGCTGGTGCGTGCCGATCCAGGAGATAGGGCGCCCCTGCATCAGCGCCTGCCGCTGCAGCGCCTCGGCGACCGGGCCGGCGAGCGGCAGATAGGGAAATTCGAGAATGCGGCGGCCGGGCGCCGCGCCGTCCATGGCAGCGATCAGGCCGGCCGCGGCGCGATCCGGATCGCCGGCGGCGAGGCGAGGCGTGCCGAGCGGCCCGAGCGAATGGACCCAGACGGCGACGGCCGGGACAAGGCGGCCAAGCCAGGTCGGGCGGATCGGCGCCAGCGCGATCGCCGCGTCATCGTCCCCGGCGAGCAGTACGAGCTCGACCCTGCCGTCGGCGAGATGATCGAGCGCGGCCGTAAGCAGCGCCGGCGCGAAGAATGGGTTCTCCCCGGCCGGATCATTGACCGAGCCCGTTCCGGCGGCCGTCACGCCTGTTCCTCCGGCCGGGGCACCATGGCGATCGTGCCGCGCCGGCCGATCACATGAACGATCGAACAGCGGAGATTGAGCCGCCAGCGGACGGCGAGATAGACCGCGAGCGTCTCCAGCATCAGGGCCAGCGAGGTGGCGGTGGCCGCGCCCGCCAGGCCGAAATGCGGGATCAGCGAATAGTTCAGGATCAGATTGACGAGGAACGTGCCGGCATAGACGGCGGCGCAGATGCGCTGCTCGCCGGCCATGGTGAGGATGCTTTCGGCCGGGCCGATCGAGGCGCGGACGATCAGGCCGACAGCGAAGATGAAGATGAGCGGGAAGCCCGAGACGAAGCTTTCGCCGAACATCGACAGCAGGAAGCGCCCGCAGACGAGCAGCACCAGCACGGCGGCGACGGACGGCCAGAAGGTCCAGTGCAGGGAATCGCGCACCGTCGCCTCGAAGCGCGCCCGGTCGCCCGACACGTAGTACTGCGAGAAGCGCTGCATGGTGGCGGCGCGCACGGCGAAATAGACGAAATGCACCAGCGCCAGCGTCTTCACCGTGGCGAAATAGACGGCGACCTCTTCCGGCGCGCGCAGCTGGCCGACGATCAGGATGTCGACATTGGTCAGCAGGTTGAAGAAGCCCTCGACCAGGAAGATCGGGAAGGCGACGGCGATCCACGTCATCGAGCGATAGTGCCGGACGCCCGGCGCCACGACCTTGCGCGTCCGGTAGGCGAGGGCGCCCATCTGCAGGAGGCTGGTCAGGTAGGTGGCGACGATCGCGGCCGCCATCGCCGTCGTCGCGTCGGCGATGGCGCCGAGCTCGATCGCCAGGAAGGTGAAGGCGATGATCAGCACGGGCCGGATGATGAAGGTCGGCCACAGCGCCAGGTCGGCCCAGTTGAAACCGCGCGCCAGCCCGTCCTGGATCTCGCCGATCGCCAGCATCGGCAGGCAGATCGCCGCGAGATAGAGCGGCATGACGTAGTAGCTGGCGATCTGGTCGCGGAAGAGTGCGATGCCGATCAGGCCGATCGCGGCGATCAGCGTCGCCGTTGCGAGGCCGTGCGCCCGGCTGCCCAGCACGATGCCGCGCAAAAGCGCCAGCTCGTTGCGGGCGGCGTATTCCGGCACGAAGCGGACCACGGCGGTCTGGATGCCGAGGCAGGCGAGGCCGCCGATGATGACGGCGCCGACCCAGACGACGACATAGACGCCATATTCGAAGTCGCCCATCCAGCGCGCCAGCAGGACCTGGCTCAGATAGGCGATCACGGCACTGACGATGCGGATGGCGAAGGCGGTGAGCGCCATGCGCTGGGCGACGGCCCGGTCGTCGCGGCCGGTGACGATGCTGTCCCCAATGGCGGCGAGGTGGACGAGGCGCGCCCGAAGCGGCGCCGGCGCCCAGCGCTCGACCCAGCCGACGAAGGAAAGTCGCACCGCGCAGCTCCCGCTCAGAAGTCCCCATCCTTGCGCCGCCGGGTAGCCCCGGCAACGAAGGGTGTTTTCTAGCCCTTTCTGCTTTAAGAAAGCGTTCGCCGCCGATTGCAGGCGTTCTGTTCGGAGATTTGCCGATCCCCATGCGTGAAGATGTCGAGGATGGCGCCGATTCCTGGCGCGCCGACCGCACTCTGGATGCGCGCGGGCTGGCGTGTCCGCTGCCGGTCTTGAAGGCGCGCAAGTGGCTGGTCACGATGTCGGCCGGCGAGACGCTCCTGGTCGAGGCTACCGATCCGATGGCGGCGATCGATATTCCGCACCTCTGCCAGCAGGACGGTCACCGGTTGGTGCGACAGGAGCGGAGCGCGGACCCCGGCCGGCCGCTCCTGCGCTTCCTGATCGAGCGCGGCGCGACGGCTCAGCCCGTCTGATCGGCTTCGATCGCCGCGATCAGGCGCCCGAGGCCCGTGACGAGCTCGGAACGGATCGCCGGATCGGCGGCGATCGCCCCGGCGTCCAGCCCCTTGGCGAGCAACGCCGCCGTGACCGTCGCATCCTCGATCACACGGCCCGACATCGTCGTCAGCACCAGCCGCAGCTGCGCCTGCGCGTCGGAAGCGCGCGGCGAGGCGTTGAAGAGTGCGATGGGCTTGCCGGGAAACTCAGGACCGCCGACCAGCCAGTCGAGCGCGTTCTTGAAGGAGCCGGGAATGCCGCGCGCATATTCCGGGCAGGAGATCAGGATGGCATCGGCGGCGCCGACACGGCGGCGAAGATCCGCCACGTCCGGGGGCAGGGCTTCCTGTTCGATATCGGGATTGAAATGCGGCAGCCGGTCGATCGTCGTGAAGTGGTCGAAGGCCACGCCGTCCGGAGCGACCCGTTCCGTCGCGTCCAGCAGGGCCCGGTTGGAAGAATGCGCGCGCAGACTGCCGCAGAGCGTCAGGACGAGGGGCATGCCGGCTCCGATTCGGATGGTTCCGAGGGGGCGGCATCATGGCCGGGAATTTTGGGCGTGACGAGCGGGGCTTGTCACGCCAGACGGCGCTCGGAGCAGGGGCCTGCGACCGCTCCGCGCTCTATTGGAGATACTGAATCTTGCCGCTCTTGGCGACGATGCAGTTGAGCTCGCGGCCATCGACGACGAGGCCGAATTCGTAGCCCGAGCCATGCGGCTTGGCGCGGCGGACGTGTATGTTGCCGCGCAGGGCATTGTTGCTGGTCGCGGCCGCGTTGATGCAGGTCGTCTGTGCGTGGCTTTTCGAGACGGCCAGCGCCTCTGTCGGGGCGAGCGGCAGCGCGAGCGCCATCGAAGCGGCGGCGAGCATGAGCATCTTCATCGACATCTCAGTCTCCTTCCGGTTGCATCTGGGGCGTCAACGACCGCTCGTTCGTTCGGTTCCAGGGCATGGGCGGGCTTTCTTCGGGCGACGTTCCGCCGTCCTGCCCAGCGCCGACGCGGGACGCGACGGCTACGGTCGGAACGTGCCGGAGAAGCCGGGAATCGCCAGCGGATTGTCGGCCATCGTGGCCGCGTCGGCGATATCCGTCTGCGGTAGGTCGGAGAAGGCGGCGACGATCCAGTGCTCGGCCGCTTCCGGCAGGTCGCGCACGATCAGGACCAGCCGCGAGCGGTGGTCGTCGCTCGGCCAGGACGGCAGGCGCTGCGGCGGATGGAATATCGTCTGCGCTGCCTGGATGACGAGAGGCTGGCCCGGCGCGTCGGTGGTCGCGACGAGACCCTTCAGCCGCAACAGGTGCTCGCCATGCTCGCGGGCGATGCGGTCGAGGAAATCGTCCAGCGCATGGCGGCCGATCGGCGTCGCGCGCGTTGCCGTGAAGGAACGGATGCGGGCGTCGTGGCGATTGACGTCGCCTGCATGCTGGTGGTCGTGCGCATGGCCGTGGTGATGATGCCCGTGCCCGTGGTCATGATCGTGATCATGCGCCTCGGCCGCCAGCCAGCCGGCGACGTCGCCGATCTTGCCTTCGGTCGAGAAGGGTTGCGTGTCGAACAGGGACCGCGGCAGCGCCTCGCCCTTCGCGGCGTCGAGGATGCGCGCGCCGGGGTTCAGCTGGCGGATCCGCGCGACGATGGCCGGATCGGCGCCTTCAAGGTCGGTCTTGGTCAGCACGATGCGGTCGGCGACGGCGACCTGCCGTACTGCTTCGTCGGCGATGTCGAGCGTGCGGGCGCCATGCACGGCGTCGATCACCGTGACAACGCCGTCGAGCCGGTAGCGCATCGAGAGATAGGGATGCAGCAGCACGCTCTGCAGCACTGGGGCGGGGTCGGCGAGGCCAGTTGTCTCGATGACGACGCGGTCGAGGCGCTCGATGCGGTGGTTGTCGATCGCCCGGAGCAGGTTTTCCAGCGTCGTTACCAGCTCGCCGCGAATGGTGCAGCAGAGGCAGCCGGACGACAGCTCGATGATGCCGTCCTCGGATTCGCCGACCAGGAGGTGGTCGAGGCCGATCTCGCCGAATTCGTTGACGATGACGGCCGTGCCGGCGAGGGCCGGGTCCTTGAGCAGTCCGTTGAGCAGCGTCGTCTTGCCGGCGCCGAGGAAGCCGGTCAGCACGGTGAGCGGGATCGGCTTCGGACGCTGGCGGACCTTGGCGGCTTCGGGCACGGCAGTCACTGAATTCTGGGTCACTGGGTTACGGCGAGCGCCGCGTCGGGCAGGGGCGCGAAATCGGTCGAATCGAACGGCACGCCGATCTCGATCTTGGGCTTCGACGCCGGCTTGGCGGGCGCCTTGTCCGTCGCCTTGGCCTTGACGGGCTTTTCGCGCGGGGTCGGCTTCGTCGCGGTCTTCTTGTCGGCTTCCTTCTTGCCGGCCTTGCCGCCCTTCTGCTTCTTGGCGGCCTTCGCCGCGGCGGCTGCCTCGGCGGCGGCGATCTCTTCGGCCTCCGCTTCCTGCGGCGTCATGATCGAGCCGTCCGGCCTGCGGACGCCGAGGATCGAGACGACGACGGGCTCCATCAGCTGGACGCGCGGCTGCAGCGCGCTCGGCAGGGCCGCGTTCTGGCCGCCATCGGCCTCGTGCTCGCCGCGATCCTTCTTGCCGCAGATGTCCTGCCGCATGTTGATCGCCTCGCCGACGGGGGAATTGCCGCGATAGCTGGCGAGCGACGGCCGCGAGCCGGTGAGCGCGAGGCTGCCGAAGCTCTGGTTCATCAGCCGCGCGGCGAGCTCGGCCCGGTCCTTGGCGTTCGGTGCGCCGAGCACGACGGCGGCGAGCGTGTTGCCGCCGCGCGAGGCGGTTGCCACGACGTTGAAGCCGGAGGCGCAGATGAAGCCGGTCTTCATGCCGCTGGAACCCGGATAGCGCTCGAGCAGTGAATTGGCGGATTTGAGCACGCGGTTGCCGGAGCGGATCGCCGTGATGCTGTAGAGCTCGCGGCGATCGGGAAACTCGGTCCAGAGCGCGCGGGCGAGCACGGCGAGATCGCGCGCCGTCGTGTACTGGCCCTCGCCGGGCAGGCCGTTCGGATTGATGAAATGGGTCGAGGCCATGCCGAGGCGGGCCGCCTCGGCGTTCATCATGGCGACGAAGCCCTGCTCGCTGCCGCCGATGGTCTCGGCGATCGCCATGGCGATATCGTTGGCCGAATGCACCAGCATCATCTTGATCGCATTGTCGAGGTCGATGATCGTGCCGACCTTGAAGCCCATCTTGCTGGGCGGCTCGTCGAGGGCGTGGCGCGAGACGACGACCTGGCTCGACAGCTTGACGCGGCCGTCGCGCAGGGCCTTGAACACGACATAGGCGTTCATCAGCTTGGTGATCGAAGCCGGATACCACATCTGGTGCGGGTTGCGCTCGGCCAGAACCTTGCCGCTGTCGAGATCGACGACGATGTACGGTGTCTCGACCGCCATGGCCGAGTTCGCGCCGTAGCCCAGCAGCAGGAACAGGGCGAGAAACCGGGCAATCGATCGGGTCAGAAAGTGCATGTCGGGCTTTGTCCGTCTCGGGATATCGAGAGGCCGGCAGGGCCGGCGCGTCGGTTCTGAATAACCGATCTGCGCGGTGCTTGGCAAAGCGGCGGTTTGGCAAACATCGATCACGATCGCGAAGTGATTGGAAAATGGATCGAAATGCCTCTTCGGGCGGTCCCCGGCCTCGGCAGGCGCTTTGGCGTGAAAAGGCCGAATTCTGCCAAAGACTCACCCCGGCATGCCGAAATCACCCTGCCTTTTGATGGCGTGACGCTGCGTTATGCATTAAA
This sequence comes from Kaistia sp. SLG-1, assembly GCF_059699055.1. Classification (NCBI taxonomy): domain Bacteria; kingdom Pseudomonadati; phylum Pseudomonadota; class Alphaproteobacteria; order Hyphomicrobiales; family Kaistiaceae; genus Kaistia; species Kaistia sp. SLG-1. Next base: position 4,753,900 of record NZ_AP048544.1, on the reverse strand, counting down.
ACGCATATCGATTGGGTCTGGCATCGCAGCGCGCCTCCGACCGTTTTGCCGTTTTTTCGGAACTTCCCGATGTGCCGGCGGTGCGGGGCTAACTCGAAGAGGTGCTGAATTGATCCGCGCAACCTCCGTTCTCCCGGCCGGTACCTGGGCCGGGACACCTGCCGACACTGTGCTGCTCGACTATGAGGCGCGCCATCGCCGCCGCCTCGCCATGTCGGCCCGCGGCGGCGTCTCCTTCCTGCTCGATCTCCCGGCCAGGGAAGCGCTCCATCATGGCGACGGTCTCCTGCTCGAGGACGGCCGCGTCATCGCCGTCGAGGCGGCGGCCGAGCCGCTAGCGGACATTTCGGCCGAGACCCCGGCAAAGCTCGTCCGCCTCGCCTGGCTGCTCGGCAATCAGCAGCTTCCCGCCCAGCTTCTCGGCGAGCATCTGCGCATCCGGCGCGATCCCGTCGTCGAGGCGGAACTGGCCGAACGGGGTGCGCGGATCATGCCGATCTCCGCCCCCTTCGATCCGGAGGAAGACTCCGTCGGCGGCGACGGCCCCCGCTTCTGGCACAGCGTCGAGTTCACGCACGGGTTCTCCCGGCATGCCGGCTTCTCGGAAAGCAGCGGATCGGGATTTGCCGAGGCGCGTGGCCAGGCCTTCGCGAGCAGCCATTCGCCGTCGCGCGCGCACTCGACCTCGACCTCCGAAAGTCATTCGAAGAAGCCGGGCTCCGCCACCGAGCCCGACGGGGAGGAGACGGACCCTTCCGGTGGGCCGGACGATCGATCGGGCTGACCTTGCCAGCGGCGCGATCGCACCGGTGATTTTCTGCTGCGGCGCAGCTAGAGTGGAACTTCGCGTTGTGACCTGCGGAGTTCCGGAATGCCGATCGTCAACCGTCTGGCCGAGTATCAGGACGAAGTCGCCGCCTGGCGGCACGACCTGCACCGCCACCCGGAGATCCTGTACGAGGTTCACCGCACCGCCGCGACCGTCGCCGAGCGATTGCAGGAATTCGGCGTCGACGAGGTCGTGACCGGCCTCGGTCGGACCGGCGTCGTCGGCGTCATTCGTGGCAAGCGCGGCGATGGCTCGCGCACGATCGGCCTCCGCGCCGACATGGACGCACTGCCGCTGATGGAAGTTACAGGAAAGCCCTACGCGTCGACCGTTCCCGGCAAGATGCACGCCTGCGGCCATGACGGCCACACGGCCATGCTGCTGGGCGCCGCCAAATATCTGGCCGAGACCCGCAATTTCGACGGCACGGCGGTCGTCATCTTCCAGCCGGCTGAGGAAGGCGGCGGCGGCGGCAAGGCGATGATCGAGGACGGCTTGATGGAGCGCTTCGGCATCGACGAGGTCTATGGCATGCACAACATGCCGGGGCTCGACCTTGGCAAGTTTGCCATCCGTCCGGGTCCGATCATGGCCGCGACGGACGAGTTCAATTTCGTCATCGCCGGCCATGGCGCCCATGCCGCCAAGCCGCATGCGAGCATCGATCCGATCGTCGTCGGCACGCAGTTGGTTCAGGCGATGCAGACCATCGTCTCGCGCTCGGTCGATCCGCTCGCCTCCGTCGTCGTGTCGGTGACGAAGTTCCATGCCGGCGAGGCGCACAACATCATTCCCGAGACCGCCTATCTCGGCGGCACCGTGCGGACGCTGACGCCGGAAACGCGCGATCTCGCCGAGAAGCGCATTCGAGAGATCGCGGCCGGCATCGCGGCCGTCTATGGCGCTCGCATCGAAGTCGACTACGACCGCAACTATCCCGTCACCGTCAACCACGCCGCCAACGCGACCTTCGCGGCCGACGTGGCGGCGGAGGTCGTCGGCGCCGATCGCGTCGAGCGCGACGTGGCCCCGATGATGGGCGGAGAGGACTTCTCCTACATGCTGGAGAAGCGGCCTGGCGCCTTCATCTTCATCGGCAATGGCGATTCGGCCGGGCTGCATAACCCGGCCTATGACTTCAACGATGAAGCCCTGCCGATCGGCGCATCCTACTGGGTGCGGCTGGTGGAGACGTCGCTGGCGCCGGCCTGAGCTACCGCCTTGTCCTCCTTGCGCGTCTTCCAGAGCGAAAGGAGGACGCCGGCGGCGAGGATGCCGATGGTCGAGCCGAGCGACACGAAGGTGTTCACCGGGCCGACGAGGTGCGTCCAGAAGATCTTGCCGCCGACGATGACCAGCACGAGCGCCAGCGCGTATTTCAGATAGTCGAAGCGGTGGACCATGGCGGCGAGCGCGAAATAGAGCGCGCGCAGGCCGAGCACGGCGAAGATGTTCGAGGTGTAGACGATATAGGGGTCGGTCGTGATGGCGAACACGGCCGGGACGCTGTCGACCGCGAAGACGATGTCGGCGATCTCGATCGAGACGAGCGCCAGGAACAGCGGCGTCGCCACCCAGTGCATCTTGCCGTCGGCCTTCTTCACATGGGTGAAGAAGCGGTGGCCGTCCAGCGACGGCGAGACCGGGATCGCCTTGCGCACCAGCTTCAGGATGCGGCTGTTCTCCAGGTCCATCGGCTCATGGCCGGCGAACAGCATCTTGATGCCGGTCAGGATCAGGAAGGCGCCGAAGATGTAGAGGATCCAGCCGAAGGACGAGATCAGCGCCGCGCCGAGGCCGATCATGATGGCGCGCAGCACCAGCACGCCGAGAATGCCCCAGAACAGCACGCGGTGCTGGTAGGCGCGGGGAATCGCGAAGGCGCTGAAGATCAGCGAAATGACGAAGATGTTGTCGAGCGCCAGGCTCTTCTCGACCACGAAGCCGGTCAGGTAGAGCATGCCGAATTCCGCGCCGTGGTCCCACCAGACCCAGGCGCCGAACAGCAGGGCGACACCGATGTAGAAGGAGGAGAGGATCAGGCTGCGCCGGATGCCAATCTCCTTGTCGCCGCGGTTCAAGACGCCGAGGTCGAGAATGAGGAGCACGGCGACGACGCCGAGGAACAGCGCCCACGCAGCCGCGGACTTGCCGAGAAACTCGGCATCAAGCAACGAAACGATATCCATGGATCACGAGCACAGGTCGCCGGGCCAATAGGCTCAAGGGTCCGACATCGCGGTGGGCGACTCACCGCCAGAGGGGCCCGGACCCCACTCGTCAGCAGGACATGGCACTCGGACCCCGCTCATGCAAGGCCGGGCGTGAGAAATTTTCTCGACATCCCGTCATCTTTGGTGCAACCAACCCTATCCACTTCCTCCCTCGGACGCTCCGCTCGACCGGCGGCGCCCTATATGAGGGAAATCGCTGCAGATCGAGGGTTCACCATGCCTGCCTATCGCTCCCGTACCTCCACCCATGGCCGCAACATGGCCGGCGCGCGCGGCCTTTGGCGCGCCACCGGCATGAAGGACGGTGATTTCGGCAAGCCGATCATCGCGGTGGTGAATTCCTTCACGCAGTTCGTCCCCGGCCACGTCCACCTGAAGGACCTCGGCCAGCTGGTGGCGCGCGAGATCGAGAAGGCGGGCGGCATCGCCAAGGAGTTCAACACGATCGCCATCGATGACGGCATCGCGATGGGCCATGACGGCATGCTCTATTCGCTGCCCTCGCGCGAGATCATCGCCGACTCGGTCGAGTACATGGTCAACGGCCATTGCGCCGACGCCATGGTCTGCATCTCGAACTGCGACAAGATCACCCCCGGCATGCTGATGGCGTCGCTGCGCCTCAACATCCCGACGATCTTCGTCTCAGGCGGCCCGATGGAGGCCGGCAAGGTCGTCCTCTCGGACGGCAAGCTGCACGCGCTCGACCTCGTCGACGCCATGGTCGCCGCCGCCGACGAGAGCGTCTCGGACGCCGACGTCAAGCTGATCGAGCAGAACGCCTGCCCGACCTGCGGCTCCTGCTCGGGCATGTTCACCGCCAATTCGATGAACTGCCTGACCGAGGCGCTCGGCCTGTCGCTGCCCGGCAACGGCTCGACGCTGGCAACCCATGCCGACCGCAAGCGCCTGTTCGTCGAGGCTGGTCACCAGATCGTCGACATCACCCGCCGCTACTACGAGCAGGACGACGAGAGCGTGCTGCCGCGCAACGTCGCCTCGTTCGGCGCGTTCGAGAACGCCATGACGCTCGACATCGCCATGGGCGGCTCGACCAACACCGTGCTGCACATCCTGGCCGCGGCGCATGAGGGCGAGATCGATTTCGACCTCGACGACATCGACCGACTGTCGCGCCATGTCCCGGTGCTCTGCAAGGTCGCCCCGGCCAAGCAGGACGTCCACATGGAGGACGTTCACCGCGCCGGCGGCATCATGGCGATCCTCGGCGAACTCGCCCGCGGCGATCTGCTGAACCTCGACCTGCCGACCGTGCATTCCTCGACCATGGCCGAGGCGATCGCCCGCTGGGACATCCGCCAGACCAACAGCGAGAGCGTTCGCGAGTTCTACCGCGCAGCGCCCGGCGGCGTGCCGACCCAGGTCGCCTTCAGCCAGGACAAGCGCTGGAGCGAGCTCGATCTCGACCGCGAGAAGGGCGCCATCCGCGACGTGCCGAATGCCTTCTCGAAGGATGGCGGCCTCGCGGTGCTGAAGGGCAACATCGCGTTGAACGGCTCGGTCGTGAAGACCGCCGGCGTCGACGAATCGATCCTGAAGTTCACCGGCCCGGCCGTGATCTTCGAGAGCCAGGACGACGCCGTCCTCGGCATCCTGAACAAGAAGGTCAAGGCGGGCGATGTCGTCATCATCCGCTACGAGGGACCGCGTGGCGGCCCCGGCATGCAGGAAATGCTCTATCCGACCAGCTATCTGAAGTCGCGTGGCCTCGGCAAGGCCTGCGCGCTGGTGACGGACGGCCGCTTCTCCGGCGGCACTTCGGGCCTCTCCATCGGCCATGTCGCGCCGGAGGCTGCGGCTGGCGGCGCCATCGGCCTGGTCGAGGAAGGCGATACGATCGAGATCGACATCCCGAACCGCTCGATGCGCATCGTCATCTCCGACGAGGAGCTGGCCGCGCGCCGCGCCGCCATGGAAGCCAAGGGCAAGGCTGCCTGGAAGCCGGAGAAGCCGCGCAAGCGCAACGTGACGACGGCGCTCAAGGCCTATGCCGCGATGGCGACCAGCGCCGACAAGGGCGCGGTGCGCGACGTCAGCCGCTTCGACGTCTGAGCGGATCCACTCCCATGAAAAAGGGCGCCTCGGGCGCCCTTTTTTATTGTCGGGATGTTTCGGCTGGCCTCTCGCAGGCCCGCCAATCAGTCGCTGATGATCTTGAGCGTGTCGCCCGGCTTCAGCGGCGCGCCGTCCTTCAGATCGTTCAGGACGCGGAAGAGGTCGGTCGGACGATCGACGCCGTTCATGCGGCGGGCGAGGCTGTCGACCGTGTCGCCGGGGCGGACGGTGACCAGTTTTACCCGCAGCGGCTTCAGAGCGGCTGCTTCCTGCGGCGACAGCTTGCGGAAGCTTTGCACCGTTTCGGTCGCCGCCTGGGCGAGGCCCGGCGTGTCGCTCTCATTGGCGAAGATGAAGCGATAGGTGGCGTTCGGCCCGACCCGGATGACGGCGATGCGGAAGACCCAGCCCTTGGCCTCGGCGCGCGCGGAAGCCGCTTCCAGCCCGTTGACCGTGAAGCTCTGGATCGAGTTCCGGTCGAGCCCGTTCACCCAGCCGGACGCGATGTAGTCCGGCAGCGCCGTGCCGGTCGGCAGATTGGCGCCGTCGAAGCGCAGCGCCGTGCCGTCGGGCGCGGTCGCCAGCACCGCGTCGGCTGTGTTGTCGAGCACGAAGCCGCTCGGCACGGCGAAGCCGACGCCGAGGGTGGGATGGTAGAAATTCTTGCCGCGGACGAAGCCTTGCGAGCGGTCGTCGCCATAGAGCATGCCGTCGATGCCCTGCAGGTAGCGCTCGCGGTCGACCTCGCCGATGCCGGGCGCGCCGAACTGGCGCGCGGCGCGGATGGCGAAATCGACGCGCTGCGGCGTCGCCGGATGCGAGGCGAGGAAATCGGGCCGCTTGTCCTGGACGCTGCCGGCCGACTTGTAGGCGGCGAACCGGCCCATCAGGTCGAGGAAGCGGGCGGCCGCGAACGGGTCGTAGCCGGCCTTGCCGATGGTGCGCACGCCGATCGCGTCGGCCTCCAGCTCCTGCTGCTGCGAGAAGGCGGCGAGCGTGCGCTGGCTGGAGGCGAGCGCCAGCTGCCCGGCGTCGCCATCCTGCAGCACGTCGGTGACGACGCGGCTGACGATCATCGCGGCGCGCGCCTTGTTCTGGCGCTGCATGGCGTGATTGGCGGTGACGTGCCCCATCTCATGAGCGATGACGGCGGCGACTTCGGAGGAATCATTGGCGAGCGCCAGCAGGCCGCGCGTCACATAGAGATAGCCGCCCGGCAGCGCGAAGGCGTTGACCGTGGGCGTGTTGAGAATGGTGATCCGATAAGACTGCGACGGATCGTCGGAGGCGGCGACGATGCGGCCGACGATGCGGGCCAGCGTCTTCTCTAGCTTGTCGTCGTGATAGATGCCGCCGAAGCTCGCGACGATGCGCGGATGCTCCTGCGCGCCGATGCGCGCCTGTTCGGGATCGACGGGAGGCGGCGTTGCCGCGCCGGCCGTCGTCTGCGGCGGCCCGTAGGTCTGTTCGAGCACGGTCGTGCAGCCGGCGAGCAGCAGGCTCGCCGTGAGGATTGCCGCCTTCCAGAGAAGCGCGCCGCGGGAGCTCTTGGGCTCCCTATCCAGATGGGCACCGAATGCCGTCATTCTTCACCATTGGTCCAGCAGTTCGAGCTGTTCGGGATGCGTCACCCGCATGCTCGGTCCGCCGTGCCTTTCGATCCAGCCCCTTAGTCTGACCCGTTGCCCCCGCAGCGTCTCCACGGCGATCCCGGATTCCGCGAAGGCGGTGATCGCCTCCGTGGTCAGCACCGCCGTGAAATCCGTCGACCAGTCGCGCCCGAAATCCAGATAGGCGATCGGACCGCGCTCGCCGACCGAAATCACGCTTCCCTCAACCAGATCATATACATCGTGACGGGTTGCAAGAGCGGGATCGGCCGCAGGGCGGATGGCGTAGTATGGATCGCGCCAGAGGCCAAGCCCCGAATTGCGGGCTTCCCGTTCAACATTCAACAAAGCCCCGACACATTGGCGATTGTCGGCGAAGGAATAGACGCGGGCGAGCCCCTCGGCGAGCATGGCCTGCTGAATCCAGATCGGCTCGCCGTCCTCCGGCAGGATGGTGACATGGGCGAGCGCCCGGTCGTAGCGGTCGCGCCGCGTGCCGCCATAGCGCAGCTGAGCCGCCTTGCCGAGCGCCAGCGTCTCGAGCTTCGCCTTCGCCTCCGAGGAGAGTGGCCATGCGACGAAGCCGGGGCGGCCGAGCGGCAGTTTCGGCGCCTGCATGCCGACGAGGCGGACCTCGAGATTGTTGTCGAGCACCAGCGTGTCGCCGTCGATGACATGGGTGACGATCCCCGCCTCGCCGTCGACGAGGTGGCATTCGTTCTTCCCGGCCATCCGCTCGTTATGGCCGGGCTTCGCGGTCTCGCCTTGCGCCAGGGAACCCGTCATCACCGCTCCGATCATCATCAGCACGCCAAGCATCGAACCGCAGCCGGCCCGGCCCGTCCGTCGCGCCACGGTCGGGATCAGGGCAGGGCAGGGCATGCGACCCGTCGCGGTCCTCATGCCGGCATGGTGGCATCACGCAAGCGTGTTGGAAACAGGGCGGCCGGGCTTCCTTCCTGTGGGCAAGAGCAGTTTGCCGCGCCGTGTTGCACCACGGCGCCATCACCAGATTCGTGCCGAATGCTCTTGAAAGTGGAGGGCCAATCGGAGGATAAGCATCTCGCCCGGCCGGCAACGCCATCCGGGCCGCGCCGTCACCACGGCCGATGTCCCGGTAGCTCAGCAGGATAGAGCAACGGTTTCCTAAACCGTAGGTCAGGGGTTCGAATCCCTTCCGGGACACCAGCACTTCGAAGGCCCAAAAAGCTGGATCGATCAGACCACGGACAAGTGCCTGACAATCCGCGCGCCATTGAAGGATGAAGACGAACCGAGGGCCCGCATTCGACCGCGATCGGCCTTGGATGAGTTCGTCGCTCAATCTTCGACGAGCAAGGCGTTACGACGGACGCCAAGAGGGGGGCGGTCAACCTAATTCCGTGCCGCAATCGTTGCGCATGAACATCAAGACTTCGCAGCGCCCGCGGCTGAATGGCGCACAAAGTCAGAGGACGCTATCTCGATCAGGGCGCGCATGCGTTCGCTGGCGATCTCCGGCTGGCGGAGGCGAATAGCTTCAAACACGTCGCCATGAGCGGCAAGCGTCGTGACATAGCTTTGAGAGACAGAGGTTGTCAGGCGGAACGAATTGGCGAGCGACTGCCCAATCAAGCTGACCAAGCCGGCGAAGATCGGATTGTGGCTAGCGCGAAGGATCGAAGCATGGAAGGCCACGTCGGCATCTGCGCAGGCCGCTAGATCGGAGGTCGGTGCGGCGCACATTGCTTCGTAGGCCACCTCGATCATTGCGAGGTCTTTCGATGTGGCGCGCATGGCAGCGAGACGTGCGGCAGCCGGCTCGATGGCTTGACGAGCCTCGATCAGGCCGCGGACGAAGTCAGGATCGATGTCGATGCCGTTCATCCATTTGATGACGTCCGGATCCAGGTGGTTCCAATTCGAAGATTCCTGGACACGGGTGCCGGCACGCTGTCGGGACACGATCAGCCCTTTTGCGGCCAGCATCTTGATAGCTTCCCGCATCGGCGTACGGCTGACACCAAACTCTTTACAAAGCTCGGCCTCCGTCGGTAGAGCCCCATTCTGCTTGTAATTGCCCGATAATATCCGTCGCCCGAGTTCACCCAAAACTCGCTCTCGAACAAAGGAAGCCGGTCTGTGTGCGGGTTCGCCGTCAGGTTTGTCAGTATTCACGGACATGGATGCATCCCAGGTTGGGCGCAGAACGCCTAGCACATCTGCAGCGCAATCGCACCGGCCGCAAGTTCAGTTGCTGCTTGGGACAGGCGGTCCGAGGCTATCGATACCGTGCAAGCTCAGTTCGTCGGCAAAGTGACAGCGAACGCTGCGATCTCCAGAGACACTGCGCAATTCCGGCACCACGGCGCGGCAGATATCCCGCGCATAGGGGCAACGCGGATGGAAATGGCAACCCGATGGGGGATTGGCTGCGCTGGGCACTTCGCCGGCCGCGCGCTTGGTGCCACCCTTATGTGCGCCGATGCGCGGCACGCTGGCAATCAGCGCTTCCGAATACGGATGCAGCGGACGCTGAAACATGACGTTGGTAGGGCCTGCTTCCAGCACCCGGCCGAGATACATGACGACGGTGGTATCGGTGAAGTGTTTGACCACACCGAGGTCGTGCGCCACAAACAGATAGGTCAACTGCCTTTCCGCCTGCAGATCCTTCATCAGGTTCAGTGTCTGCGCCTGAATGGACACGTCCAGCGCGGAAATCGGCTCGTCGGCGACGACCAGTCGGGGGTTGAGCGCCAAGGCGCGCGCAATCACCACGCGCTGCCTCTGGCCGCCGGAAAGCGCGTGCGGATAGCGCCGCATATAGCGTGTCGACAGTCCCACCTGTTGCAGGAGCTGGGCCACGCGATCTTCCAGCGCCTTGCCTTTGAGCACCCGATTGATGAGGAGCGGTTCGCCGATCAGATCAAGCAGCGTCATGCGTGGGTTCAGCGACGAGTTCGGATCCTGAAAGATCATCTGCATGTTGAGCCGCGTCTTGCGCCGAACATGCTTGTCGGCTTTCACGAGATCGACCCGCCCTAGTTCTGGGTCATTGAAGATGATCTCGCCATCATCGGCTTCCAGCCCCCCCATGATGGTGTGGCCCATCGTGGACTTGCCACAACCGCTTTCCCCGACCAGACCGACGGTCGATCCCGCCGGAACGACGAACGAGACATCATCCAGCGCCCGGACCTCGCCGGTCGTTTTGCCGAATAGGCCGCTGGATAGCGGGAACGACTTCCTTACGCCGCGAACTTCGAGAAGTGCGGTCATGCGGCCGCTCCTGCAAAATGGGGATCAGCAAGGAAGCACCGGGCCACATGACCCATGCGGCTCTCGTACAACTCGGGCAGCTTCTGGTCGCAAAGACCCGCCATGAACTTTCTGCACCGTGTATGAAACGGGCAGCCGGACGGCATCTGGTCGGGCGTCGGCACCATGCCCTGAATGGCATTGAGCCGGGTCGAGGCGCTATCGGTCAGCTTGGGTATCGAGTCGAGCAAGGCCTGCGTATAGGGATGCTGCGGCGTGCTCAGAACGTCGGCCACCGGGCCGCGTTCGACGATATATCCGAGATACATCACGACCACTTCATCGGCGATTTCCGACGCCACGGCCAGGTCGTGCGTGATGAACATCATGGCCATGTCCATCTCACCCTGCAGCTGACGCAGGAGGTCGAGAATCTGGCTTTCAGTGGTCACATCGAGTGCTGTCGTCGGCTCGTCAGCAATCAGCAATTTAGGGCCACAGCTGAGAGCCAGCGCGATCATCACACGCTGCCGCATACCGCCGGAAAGCTGGTGCGGATACCGATCGACGACAATTTCCGGGCTTGGCAACCGTACCTTGCGCAGCATCTCGACGGCATGCTCACGGGCCGCGCGCCGGTTCGGAAACCGCTGATGCGCCAGAAGCATTTCAATGATCTGCTCGCCCACCGTGAACAGTGGGTCGAACGAGGTCATCGGCTCCTGAAAGATCATCGCGATCTCTGGACCACGCAGTCTGCGCATCGCCTCGGAAGTCGGCTTGAGCTTTGTGATGTCCACCGGCTTGTCTCCGCCATAGTAGCGTATGCTGCCGCCGGCTATGTAGCCGGGCTTGCGCACCAGATTGAGCAGGCACTGCCCGGTAACGGATTTGCCGCAGCCGCTCTCGCCGAGGACGGCGACGGAACCGCCCTTGGGAATGGAGAAGTCGATGCCATTGACGGCACGCACGACGCCGCCTTCGGTCCGGAACTCCGCGACGAGCGCTTCGATTTCGATCAATGGTTGCGTCATATCGGGTCCCCCGTCATCGAGAGAAGGGATCGGCCGCATCACGCATGCCGTCGCCAACGAAATTGAAGGAGATGATGGTGAGCACCACGAAGATCGCCGGGGTCAACAGCCACGGCAGTTCGATGATCACCTGAACGCTCTGTGCCTCATTGAGCAGCAGACCCCAGCTCGTCATCGGCGGCTTGATGCCAAGCCCCAGAAAGCTCAGCGCGGTTTCGCCGAGGATCATGGACGGAATGGTGAGCGTGGCGATAACCAGCACATGGCTCATCGTAGATGGCAGCAGGTGACGGATCATGATGCGGGCCGTGGAGGCGTTGGAATATCGCGCAGCCCTGACGAAGTCCGAGGTTTTGAGCGACAGCACCATCGCGCGCACCTGGCGGGCGAGACTCCCCCAAGTCAAAACCGACAGCACGATGGAAATCGCGAAATAGACTTGGGCGGAACTCCATGTCGGCGGGATGAGCGCCGCGAGCGCCAGCCATAGCGGAATCTGCGGAAACGCCATGGTCATCTCGATGATGCGCTGCACCAACCCGTCAAACCATCCCCCGAAATAGCCGGTGATCAGACCCATGCCCACGCCGATCACCAGCGACAAGGCGACTCCGACAAGCCCGACGGTCAGCGAGACCTGCGCCCCATAGAGAATGCGACTGAACACATCGCGCCCTTTGGTGTCGGTGCCAAGCAGGAACAGCTTGCCAGGGGCTTCGACGCCGAACAGATGAATATCGCTGCGGAACAGGCCAAGGATCGTATAGGGCTGGCCCTTCACGAAAAGCCGCAGCGGATACTTCTGCTCCGGCACGATCGTCGTGACCTGTTTGAACGACTTGGGATCGAGCGTGCGCTTGAGGCCATAGACGAACGGTACCGGGTGAAACGTACCTGTCTCGTCGAAGAAATGGAGACCATGCGGCGCCTGTCGGGCGAACTGGCCGTGTGTCTCGCGATCGCCATAGGGGGCGATGAACCCCGCAAGCAACGCCATCAGATACATGATGGCGAGGACGATCAATCCGACAACGGCAAGTCTGTTGCGCAGGAATTTGCGCCAGGTGAGCTGGCGAACCGACAGCACCTTTGTGCGGCTGGCCACCCCGGCGCTTGCGGCGGGACTTGCGTCTGCTGCGATATCAGTCATAGCGCACCCTCGGGTCCAGCCAGGCCAGCATCACGTCAGAGATGAGATTGCCCACCGTCACGGTGACGGCGATGAGCACCAGAATGGCGCCCGCGAGGTACATGTCCTGCTGGAGGGTTGCCTGCAGGTAAGTGGTCTGCAGGGTAGGTAAATTCAGCACGATCGAAGTGATGGCGAAGCCGTTGATCAGGAAGCTCAGCACTTGGCCGAAGAGCGTCACGAGCGGGTGAAGCGCATTGCGGAACACATGCTTCCAGATCACCACTTTCTCTGGCAGCCCCTTGGCTCGCAGCGTCATGACATAGGGCTTGCCGAGCTCCTCGAGCATGTTGTTGCGGGTCACGCGCATGATGAAGGCCGTGCCTGTGAACGCCACGGCCGTCACGCTGAGCCAGGCGTGGGACAGAAAATCCAGCGCCTTTGCCAGCGAGAATGGCTGATTGGCATATTGGATGGAATTCAGCCCCAGCAGCACCTCGCCGGTGGCCAGAAAAGCCAGGACCAGGAAGACCAGCGCCAGGAGGAAGTCGGGCAGGCCAATGCCGATGAAGGCGAAAGCTGTGAGCCCGATGTCGCCAGCCGAATATTGATGCGTTGCTGAATAGACGCCGAGCGGAATTCCGATACCCCAGGACAGGACGAAAGCCATGGCCGACACAGCGAGCGTGGCAGGCAGGCGTTCCATGATGATGGTGCTGACCGGACGAAGGTCCGCGAACGAAATACCCAGATCACCGCGGAAGGCATTGATCACCCACGTGAAAAACTGGTCATACAGCGGACGGTTGAGACCGAATTGCTCGCGCAGCATATCCTGTTGCGCGACCATACCCGTATTGCCTTGCGCGGCCTGGCGCATGACGTACTGGCTGACGAAGTCGCTCGCCGGAAGTTTCATGATGATAAAGCCAACGGCCATGATCATCAGCAAGGTCGGCACCATGATGAGCAGGCGCTTGGCAATGTATATGGGCATCGTAGCCATCCCTGAATGAGCGCCGGTGCCTGCTATTGTCGGCACCGGCGAGGAGGGTGTTACTTGCTGAAGTAGAACTGCTCTGGGTCCGCCGTCGCCGGGAAGCCGAAGTCGTGGCTACCGATCATGCCGGTGTCGGGCACGTTATGCAGTTTGTTGGACACCAGCACGGGGCTCGGATGCTCACCAATGGTGCCGAGGGTGATCGGACCATCTTCCAGGTAGATGCGATAGGCATCGAGCAGCGCCGCGTCGCGTGCCGCGGGATCGACCTGCTTGGAGGCCAAAGCGTAGGCCTCCTGCAACTTCTCGAGCATAGAGCCTTTGCGGGGCGCGGTGCCTTCCCTCCCGCCGCTCTGGAAATGGCGCGAGATGCTGATGCCGCCCATGGACCATTCGCGGGCCTCGACCGGCGCCCAGACGGTCGGTGCGGACATCAGCCCCCAGCCTGCCGCGCTCGGCCAGGCTCGCATCATCATCGCGCCACTTTCGGCGCGCGTTGTCAGCGCACTGTTGTCGATCGGATTGAGGATCGTATCGATACCGATCGCGTCCCAGTCTTCCTTGACCAGGTCCATCACCGCGATGGTCTGCGGATCGGATGCGGGCATGTCGACAATGAGCTGCAGCTTGCTGCCATCAGGGCGATCCCGCCGGCCGTCGCCGTCCTTGTCGACGACGCCCAGTTCGTCCAGCAGCTTCTTGGCGAGTTCCGGATCATGCTCGACGTAGGAGCTGGACCATTGTTCATAGAGTTCCTTGCCTTCGGGCGTACGGAACTCGGGGCTCTCCGGGCTCATCGAGAACTGGCGGGGCTTCGCCAGACCGAACGACACCACGTCATTGTATTTGTTGCGGTCCATCGCCTGCGATAGGGCGATGCGGAATTTCTGCTCGTAGAACAGATCGACGATGCCCTGATCCTTGTGATCATAGGTGATCATCAGCCAGGGCCACGCAAAGTCGCCACGGCTCCACATCTTGATGGTGTAATCGCCCGCCTCCTGGTTCTCCATGAGCAGGGAGACGTCGGAGAGGTTGAATTCGCGAGCCTGGAAGTCCAATTGGCCAGCCATGCCCTTGAGCAGAACCGCCTGGCGCGCGCTATCCGGCGTGGCGATGGCGGTGTCGATGGTGTCGATGTAGGGCAACTGCTGCCCGTCGGGATCCACTTTCCAATAGTAAGGATTGCGCTGAGCCACGATGCGCTGGCCGGGGGTATATTCGGTCACGACCCAGCCCGCCAGTGTCGGCATGCCGACTTGCTGCAGTCGCGAGGTCGCGTTGTAGCGCGCCATCAGCGCGGTCGTGTCTTTCACCTCGGCATATTTCGGGTGGAATTGCTTGAGATAGTGCGCCGGAACCAGCCATTGCGCGCTGTTGTAGTGGCCACGCGAAGCCAGTTCCATGAATAGCGGGTTCGGCGCAGCGAAGGTCAGCTTGACAGTATAGTCGTCGATCTTGTCGACCGTCATCGGCACCTCGTTGACCACGGTGCCGGATGGCAGGCCAACGGGGATGGACTCGTCCAAAACCAGATCGTTCCAGAAGAACATGAAATCATCGGCGGTGAACGGCTCGCCGTCTGACCACTTCATGCCCTTGCGAAAGTTCATTGTGACTTCGGTATAGGCATCGTTCCAGGTCCAGCCTTTCAGCACGTTCGGGCGTACACCCGAAACGTCTCGTTCAAAGCGAGCGAACGGCTCGACCATGATCAACTGGCGCAGCCAGTCGAGTTCATCTCGAGAGATGTTGCGCAGGGTACCGCCATATTGGCCGATGCTATCAACGGGCGGCACGACCAGTGGATCCGATGGCAGGCGCTCGGCGATGGGCGGCAAGCCCGCCACGCTATCCAGCCCAGGTGCCTGACGATATTCTTGGGCAGAGGCTGCTGTAGATGCCAGCAGCGCCGCAGTAAATAAAAGAGCCCTGAAAGCTCGATTGCCCCCCGACCTTGCGGCCATAGTTCCCTCCCATGTGAAGTCGCGGACCCTCCTCAAGGTGCCGCGACGGATGTTGCTATATATCCGATATATAATCTCTATCTGTTCGAATATGTCTGACTTATTCAGGCGCGGGTGAGCCGCAAAATCTGGCTTTGGAGATTCTTGATCGGCGAGATCAGGCCGATCTCGGCCCAGGCACGGCCGGACCGGACGACATCCGAACCCTCGACTGCGTAGAGGGCCTCCGGATCGAGGCCGGCAATTCGGATCGTTGGATTGGCTCCGAGCCGCGCGCTGTGAACACGGAAGACGAACAAGACAGCCTCGGACTTGTCGCGTGCGACATAGGCAAACGCACTGACCGCATGCCGATGCGCCGAACGCAGGCGATAAAGATCGCCGCCAGCAACGAGGTGCCTGATTGCCTTGAAACGTGCCACGTGACCTGCCGCGACGGAGCACTCTTCATCGCTCCAGTCGAGCAGATTGCCGCCGACGCCCAGCGCGCCCGCCATGCTGACATGGAAACGGAAGTCGAGCGGATATTCGCGACGCTCTTCGTCCGTCGCCCAGCCGGCCATCGTGTTGGCGGGGAACAGCTGGCTGTAGCCCTCCTGGATCAGCAAGCGCGCAGCGGGAACGGTATTGTCGCTCGTCCAGCTCTGCTCGGTCAGCGCCATCATGCCGAGATCGACCCGACCACCACCGCTGCAGCAGTTTTCCCAGATCACGTCCGGATGACGGGCACGCAATTCACCCCAGACGTGATACAGCCCTTCGACATAGCGCACCCAGACTTCACGGGCGTCCCGCTCGTGAGTCGGCCAACCGGCCTCGCTCGCCGAGCGGTTCATATCCCACTTGATGAAGTCGATTGAATTCTCGGTCAGCAGGCGATCGAAGATATCGATCAGGTAATCCTGGACGTCGACGCGACCCAAATTAAGGATCAACTGGTTCCGCATCAGCGAGCGCTGGCGCCCCTCATAATGCAACACCCAGTCGGGATGCGCCCGGTAGAGATCCGAATCCGGATTGACCATCTCGGGCTCGATCCAAAGACCGAACTGCATGCCGCGCGACTTGACCGCATCGATCAGTGGCGAAAGCCCCTTGGGAAACTTGGTCTCGTCAGGCCACCAGTCACCAAGGCCTGCCTTGTCTGTATTCCGGCCGTGGAACCAGCCGTCATCCATGACAAAAAGCTCGACGCCCATCTTGCTGGCCTTCTCGGCGAGCGCTGTCTGCCCCTCCTGGTCAACGTCGAACAGCGTTGCGTACCAGGAGTTATAGACGACGGGCGGCACGAAGTTGGGACGTGGCGACAGGTTCCGGCGGATCAGATCGTGATAGGCGCGGCTCATCGCCCCAAAGCCCTCACTCGAATATCCATAGACCACGCGAGGCGCCTCGAAGGTCTCGCCGGGCTGAAGGTCCCAGGCGAAATCATGGTCGTTCAGGCCCAGATGGATGATGCCGCGATCATCGCGTGTCCGCTCGGCAATCAGTCGCCAGTTGCCACTCCACTGCAGCGTGCCGAACCACACTTCTCCGGCCTCCTCGCTTGCGGCGAGACCAGGCTCGTTGCGGTCCACGGCGAAGTAAGGCACGCCGCCATGCGACGTGATGACCCGACGGCTGTCGCGCTGGATCGTGCCAAAACCCATGGGATCACGGTGCATGCGGAACTCATCGCCCCAGCGCCCGCTCAGATGATTCAGCGCAAATTCGCCACCGGCCGGTAAGTTGAACGCACCGGTAAATGCCCGCGTGAGCTTCACTTCACGCTCGCCATCATTGATCACGGCAAGCGACCGCGTGAACAGGCCATGCTGGTCCAGGGTGCCGTAGGTGAGCACAACGCGCAGATTTAGATCGGCATCCCGCAGGGTGACAGCCAGCGTATCGTCGCCAACGTCAGCGGACTCAAACCGCAACACCAGTCCGCGCAAATGGCCGCCCGCAATCGTCGCATCCAGCGTGCGTTCGTCCGAAGCGCTGGCTTCGCCGGTCGTGACTTCCTGCGGCGTCAGCTGAAGCTCATGATCGGCGGAGAAATATCTGGCGCGCGCGGCCGCCGGATAGTCGGCAAGGTGCGGAAGCCGGCGCCCCCAATAGGTGTGCACCAACACGCCGCCCGGCTCGACGCCCATCGCATAGGCGGCATGACCGCTTTCAAGCACCCAATAGTTGCCGCTTGCACTAACGCCCATTCAATCCTCCCAGTCGAACCGCGTAGCTGTAAGGCTACACCATAATAAGTATGATAATTTATTGTCAATCATCATACACGCGCGTCAACTGCTGCTGGATCAAGCGAAGGCGTACGGCGCGTTGGCAGCGCTTGTGCGCGCATCCAGCCGGAAGAGGGGATATCGGTTTAAGGTGCGAGCATTGCAAATAATTCTAATAATTCGAATATCTCTCTGAAAGTGGCGCTTATTCGCAATAATCATCTGAAAAATGGTCGGCAATGCCGTGATCGTTTCAATAATCTCCGGTGATAGCAGGAGGCTTGAGATGGGCGGCGCGGTACAGCGGAGCGGACGGGATGAGATGGCCGGCAAGGGGGGCGCGACGGGGTATCTGACCGTCGATCTTTCTGCCATCGCCCGCAACTATCTGCGGCTTTCCGCAATGGCCGCGCCGGCGCGCGCTGCCGCCGTCGTCAAGGCCGACGCCTATGGGCTCGGAGTCGATCGGATTGCAAAGAAGCTCTACGCGCATGGCTGCCGCCATTTCTTTGTCGCCCAATTCGCCGAGGCCCTGAGCCTGCGTCCGCTGCTCGCAAACGACGCAACGGTCTTCGTGCTGAACGGACTGCAGCCCGGGAACGAACTGGCCTGCGCGCGGGAGGGCATCGTCCCGGTCATCAATTCGCTCGAGCAATGGCGGCAATGGGCTGCCGCCGCTCGGGGGCTTGACCGCCAGCTGCCAGCGGTCCTGCAGTTCGACACCGGCATGTCGCGCCTCGGCGTTCCGCCGCAAGAGCGGGCGGAGCTTGCCGAACTCGTGAACGTCGAACGCGGGATCAATGTCCTGTTCGTCATGAGTCACCTTGCTTCCGCCGACGATCCCGAGAGTGTCCAGAACGCTGACCAGTTCGTCGAGATGGAACGCATCGCGGCGGCGTTCCCACAATTCCAAGTCTGCTTTGCCAATTCGGGCGGCATCTTCCTCGACAAGGCCTATCATGGAGCGCTCGTCCGCCCAGGGATCGCACTCTATGGCGGCCTGCCGGTCGCCGGCCTGGCAGATCCTTTGGAAGCGGTGGTGCGCCTCGACGTTGCAGTTGTTCAGACGCGCACCGTGCCCGCCGGCACGCGCGTCGGCTACAGCGGAACTCATATCGCCGCCGGGGAGACGCGCCTTGCCACCATTGCCGCGGGCTATGCCGACGGCCTGCCGCGCAGCCTCTCGGGGCGCGGCGCGGTCTTTTGCGACGGCATCCGCCTGCCCATCGTCGGACGCGTTTCCATGGACAGCATCACCGTCGACGTCTCCGCGCTGCCCGAAGGCCGCCTCAGGTTCGGCAGCCTCGTGGAAGTGCTCGGACCGCACCAGACGCTGGAACATGTCGCGCGCGATGCCGGCACCATCCCCTACGAGATACTGACCGGCCTCGGCCGCCGATACGAGCGGCGATACCGCTGAGGCCGTCGCGGGAGGCACGCCGCGACGGATCCTTTCCCACGGCCGCAAAAATCAACAAACAAGACCTGTTCTTTCGCATGAGGACACCATGAAAGTTATCGTTCTCGGCGCCGGCATTGTCGGCGTTACCTCGGCCTATCAGCTTGCCAGGGCGGGACATGAGGTCACGGTCGTCGATCGCCAGTCCGGCCCGGCGCTGGAGACCAGCTTCGCCAATGCCGGCGAGGTGTCCTTCGGCTATTGCTCGCCCTGGGCCGCGCCGGGCATTCCCGTGAAGGCCATGAAGTGGCTTTTCATGCAGCACGCTCCGCTGATCCTGCGCCCCAAGATCGACATGGCCATGCTGTCCTGGATGGCGCAGATGCTGCGCAACTGCACGTCCGCCCGCTATGCGCTCAACAAGAGCCGCATGCTGCGCCTTGCCGACTACAGCCGCGTTTCGCTCGCCGCGCTTCGGGAGGAGACCGGCATCGCCTATGACGAGCGCATGCAGGGCACGCTGCAGCTCTTCCGCACCGCGGCGCAGCTCGACGCCTCGGCCAAGGACGTCCAGGCGCTCGCCGCCGACGGCGTTCCCTATGAAGTGCTCGACCCCGAGGGTTGCATCCGCGTCGAGCCGGCGTTGCGGCATGTGCGCGAAAAGATCGTCGGCGGCCTGCTGACGCCGAAGGACGAGACCGGCGATTGCTTCAAGTTCTCCAATGCGCTGGCGACGAAGGCCGAGGCGCTCGGCGTGCGCTTCAACTATGGCAGCATCATCCGCGGGCTCGACGTGGAAGGCGATCGCGTTCGCGCCGTCGTCACGGCGCACGGCCGGCTCGAGGCGGACGCCGTCGTCGTGGCGCTGGGCAGTTTCTCGCCGCTCCTCGTGCGGCCGCACGGCATTCGCCTGCCGGTCTATCCGGTCAAGGGCTACTCGCTGACGATCCCGATCACCGATGCCACGCGCGCGCCGGAATCGACCGTGATGGACGAGACCTACAAGATCGCCATCACCCGCCTCGGCGATCGCATCCGCGTCGGCGGCATGGCGGAGATCTCCGGCTATACCAATGATCTCGGCGAGCCACGCCGCCTCACGCTGCAGCACTCCGTCACCGACCTTTTCCCGGGCGGCGACGTCTCGAAGGCCAGCTTCTGGTCGGGCCTGCGCCCGATGACGCCGGACGGCACGCCGGTCATCGGCCCGACGAAGGTCGCGGGCCTCTTCCTCAATACCGGTCACGGCACGCTGGGCTGGACAATGAGCTCGGGCTCGGCACGGGTCATCGCCGATCTGGTGTCCGGCCGAAAGCCGGAAATCGACGCGACGGATCTGGCCATCGCGCGCTATGCCTGATCGACGGGCTTGAGGGGAGGGGCTATGGCGCGAGCGGCCCGAGAGCCGCCGCGATCCGTGCAATCCCCTTGCCGCGAGGTTTCGCAGGAGATGCCAAGGGCCGAACACCCATGGCATGCATTCGGTCGACAGGCGTACCGTATTGCGCAGCGTGCCCAACTGGCCGTTGGAGATCGACACGACGTCTCCGACGCGGTGCGTGAAACCTTGTCCGGGCACGCCCTCACGAATTGCGTCGGACAAACGTCTCCAGCCGGCCGATTCCATCCGTCAGACGGGCCTCGTCGGCGACCGCATGGCACCAACGCAGCCAACCATTTCCCTCCGGCCCGAACGCGGAGCCTGGCGCCAGCCCAAGTCCAACCTCGTTGACGAGACGCTTGGCGGTCGTGACGGAGTCCGGCTGGCCTGCAATTCTGAAGAAGACATACATGGCGCCGCCGGCCTCGGGGACTTCGATTCCGGGGATGTCCCGCAAACCCGATGCGAGCAGCGTACGGGTCCGCCCCAGTCGGGTCCGAAGATCAGCGACTTCCGCTTCCCCCTGCTGCAGCGCTGTCGTCGCGGCGCGCTGCACCGGCTCGAACACGCACGAGAAATTGTATTCAATCACCTTCGCCAGATCATCCGACAAGGCAGCGGGAGCCGTGATCCAGCCCGCGCGCCAGCCGGTCATGGACCAGGCCTTGGAAAAGCTGTTGACGGAGATGAGCCGTTCATCGGCATCGAAATGCCTGAGGAAACTCGGCGCCGAGTGGACGGCGGGGTCGTAGACCAGCCGCTCATAGACGTCATCGGCCACGACCCAGATGCCAAGCTTCCGGCAATGCGCGGTAATCGCGGCGACCTGTTCGTCGGAAATCGTCCAGCCGGTCGGGTTGTTCGGTGAATTGACGATCAGCATCCGCGTATCGGGCGTCAGCGCGGCGAGAAGGCGATCGAGATCCAGCGACCATTTTCCGTCGCGAACGGTCAGGGACACCCGCTCGACATTGGCGCCAGCGATGCGGGGGATTTCCGTGATGTTGGGCCATAGCGGCGTGATGGCGACGACCCGGTCCCCCGGCGACAGCATCAATTGCGATACGATCGCGAGTCCCGTAACCCCCGAGCCGACCACGCTGATGCGATCGGCGCCTACCTCGCGGCGATGAAGGTCGGACATGTATGCGGCAATCGCGTCGCGCAGATAGGGGCGACCGAGGTTCTGGGCGTAGAACGTCTCGCCGGCGGCAAGCGACGCGGCCGCGGCGTCGCGTATGAACGCCGCGGTCGGCTGGTCCGTTTCGCCGAACCAGAAGGGGAGGACGTCGTTGCGTCCCATGGCGCTATTGGCCACCTCCCGGATCTGCGAACTGGACAGAGACCGGATCGCGGCGCGGGCCTCCAGGGGATATGTCGGCTTCTGCAACATTGGATGTCCTTCCCTGTAACGGGACAGAAAATATTCAGGCGTGGACGATCGAATTCAGGAAGAATCTGGCGCGTTCGGTCTGCGGATTGTCGAAGAAGGCATCCGGCGCGTTCTGTTCGATGATCTCGCCCTTCTCCATGAAAATGATGCGGTCCGAAATCCGACGCGCAAAGGACATTTCGTGGGTGACGACCAGCATGGTCACGCCGGTGCGCGCCAGCTTCTGGATGACGTCGAGCACTTCGCCCACCATCTCGGGATCCAGAGCGGAGGTCGGCTCGTCGAACAGCAGAACTTCCGGCTCCATCGCCAGGGCGCGTGCGATGGCGACGCGCTGCTGTTGTCCGCCGGACAATTGGTCGGGATATTTGTTGGCGTGTTCGCTGAGGCCGACGCGCTGCAACAGCTGGTGCGCCTTTTCCTCGGCCTCCGCCCAGCTGCGGCCGCGGACCCGTACGGGGGCGATCGCGATATTGCGCAAGGCCGTCATGTGCGGAAACAGGTTGAATTGCTGGAAGACCATGCCGACTTCGGCGCGGACTTTTGCGAGTTCCTTGCCTTCCCGGACCGGCACGCCGTCGACGACGATCGACCCCGACGTGAATGTCTCAAGGAGATTGATGCAACGAATGAGGGTCGATTTTCCGGAGCCGGACGAGCCGATGATTCCGACAACCTCGCCACGGCGAATCGACAGGTTGACGTTCCTCAACGCGTGGAAGTTGCCGTAGTGCTTCTCCAGCGCCGTGATTTCAATCAGAGTCTCGCCGCTCTCCTTGTCCCGCGTCTTGTGGCTCACGGTATGCTCCCTCCCGGTTCTCAGGTTCATCATCGACGCTTTTTCTGCCGGCGTTCCAGCATGCTGACGATCCGCACGAGGGGAATGAGCATCAGCAGGTAGAGTAAGGCCGCGCCGACCAGGGGCGTCGGGTTGGCGTAGAACGCCTGCGCCTGCGTTGCCTGCTTCAGCAGGTCCGGAAGCGCCACGACCGAGGCGAGAGCCGTGTCCTTGATCAACCCGATGGCGACGCCCGTCGCGGGAGGAACGACCAGCCGCATCGCCTGCGGAAGCACGATGTCGATCATGAGTCGCGGCCACGAAAATCCGAGCGCATAGGCGGCTTCGAACTGGCCGCGGGGCACGGCCTCGATGCCGGCCCGAAAGGTTTCCGCCATATAGGCGGAGGCAACGAGCGAGATCGCGGTGGTTGCGGCCCAGAATGCGGACAGCCGGATCCCGACAAAGGGAAGTGCGTAGTAGACGAGGACGAGCAGAACCAGCAGCGGAATTGCCCGGAGAACATCGATATAGGCAATGGAAAGAATACGGAGGGGTGTCGGTGCATAGAGCCGGACCAGCACCAGAACGAGCCCCAGTACCAACGAAAGCGCCAGGCTCGTGATTCCGAGCAGGATCGTTAGTCCAAAGCCCTGAAGCATCAACGGCGCCGCGTTCTTCAGAACCTCGAAGTTTAGAAATGTCGAGGAAAAATCCATAGGAAGCACCGTATATCGGATGGTTGAAAAGCTGGCGGTCCGCTAGAACAGAGTGGAACTGCCGAGGACATCGTCTTCGGCAGTTCCACGATCGGTCGGTGCTTACTTTCCGGGGATGGGGCGGACGGCTACGGTGCTGGAGTCCTTGTCAGGCGCATCGCCGAACCACTTTTCGTGAATCTTGGCGATTTCACCCTCTTCCTTCAGTTGGCTGATTGCCGAATTGATCTCGTCGAGCAGCGGGTTATTCTTCGCCAGCATGATAGCGAACTGCTCGTTGGTCGGAATCGTGTCGACGATCGCGTATTGCGGCTTGTCCTTGATATAATAGGCGTCGATCGGACAATCATGCACGAACGCCGATACGCGCCCGGTCGCGATATCGAGCATGGGATCCATCACCCCGTCATAGCGACTGATCTGGGTGTAGCCGTATTTGGACTGATTTTCGGTGGCCCACATCTCGCCCGTGGTCCCGGTGATGACCGCCACCGTCTTTCCGGTCAGGTCGCCCAGGCCCTTGACGTCGCCGCTTGAACTGGTCGTCAGGCAGGCGTTCGCATCATAGTAGGGCTGGGTGAAGGCCACGGATTCCAGGCGATTGTCGGTAATCGTGACGGTGCCGATCGCAATATCGGCGCGGCCGGACTGAACCGCTGCGAACGTGCTGTTGAACGGCATCTGGGTAAAATTGGCTTTTTTGCCCGTGCGCTCAGCAATGAGATTAATCAAGTCGACTTCGAAGCCGACAAGATTACCCGAAGCGTCTTCGAACTCAAAAGGTACATTTGCGGCAGCAGTAGCAACGTTCAACTCTTTCGCGTTTGCTACCCCAGCGAGCATCGCGATTATGCCGGCGAATACTATAGTACGTTTCATGACTTTTCGGAACCTCCCGTTTCCTACAACAGCATTGAGTACTGGTGGTAAACGGGTACACTGAGAAAAAATGCGCCGATATCACCCTTGGGGGGGACAGCGCGGCGGCGGCTAGCGAACGAGATGGTGACGAAAATTCTGCGTAGTGGAGGGAACGGAGCACAAGATTCCGTCGTCGCCGAAATGATCTCTGCCATCGACAATCCCGAGTATCCGAGGGTCGCGATGCGGGCGCTCAATCGGCTGGTGCAGGCCGATGCCGCGGCAACCTACATCTACTCCGGCGACGAATTGGCCTACGTCTTCGATGACGACATGCGCCATCTGGTGCATGGCAGCTTTCGCGATTGCTACCGCGAGGTGACGTACCGGTTTAATCCCTTCTTTCAGCATCATCGGACCGGGATCGAAAGCGGCACCTATACGATGGGGCAATTGGCTCGTTGCCAGTCGGTCAAGAAGCCGCTCGCCGAGGTCTTCGGGATCGAGATCGATGAACGGGAAGAAATCGGCTATCGCACGCATGGCTTTCCGAAGCAGTGCTCGGAGCTTGCCATCGCGGTTCGCCTGTCGCCGCTACAAACCGTGCAGATTGCACTTTATCGCTCCGGCTTTAATGCATTCCAGCCGCATGAACTTTCGGCGCTCAAGAGCCTGAACCAGACGTTCAGCGCGCTCTACGGTCGATTCTGGCAACATCATCAGCTCAGCACGGTGGGAGATGACAACATCCTGCATAGTGCACTTCAGGCTTTGTCTCGTGGAGAGCTCTCCAATCGCGAGCAGGAGGTTCTTCTGCTCGATCTGAATGGTGGCGATGCACGCCAGATCGCCAGCCGGCTGAATATATCGGAGGAGACCGTCAAGACCCATCGCAAGAGGGCCTTCGGCAAACTGGGTATCAATACCAAACCACAATTGTTTCAGGCAATCATGCGCCGGCTCGCGAGCCGAGCGAACGTCTGTTAGTCTTGGCGTCCGCGACTGCGGCTGGATGTCTGAGGATGAAAGTTCGTCTTGGCTTGGCTCAGCTTCCGCTTCTTCTTCGGATGGTCCCGCGCACTGGTGCTTTGATACGTCGATTGCGATCTGCCGGTTGCTGGGCGCCTCGTAGGCGCCACGGCCGGACGGTCGGGGCCCAATTCGGACGTTCGGCCGAACGCACGCGGCGTCGCTCAATCTTGTCCTGCGCGTCACCAGGGTCGGTGCCGTCACGAAGCCCGAACTGACCGAACTTGTACGAAACGCATCTGAGCAACACCGCAGGAGCGCCCCTGCGAGCTGCGTGAAACCCCGATCGGGCGAATGACTGACCTCGTCGCTCGGGTCGTCCACATTGAGACCCTCGCCCATGTCGACGAGGTCGTGGCGCGCGCCGTCTCTCGGCACTTCTAACGTCAGGTCGTATCATCGCGTGGGAAAAGCCGCGCCTATCGGCGCGGCCCCCGGCAGCCCGGTAGCCTAAGACATCGTGGCGAGATCGATGAGCTCGATGCGGTAGCCGTCGGGATCCTCGATGAATGCGATATGGGTGGTGCCATGCTTCATCGGACCCGGCGGACGCGGGATCCTGGCGCCCTGATTCTCGAGCGCCGCGCAGACCGCATAGATGTCGTTGACGCCGAGGGCCAGATGGCCGAAGGCCGTGCCGAGCTCGTAGGGCTCCGCGCGGTCCCAGTTGTAGGTCAGCTCGACGACAGTGTCGGTGTCCTCGGGTCCGTATCCAACGAAGGCGTTCGTGAATTTCCCGTCTGGATAATCGTCCCGCCGAAGCAGGGTCATGCCGAGCAGCTCGGTGTAGAACTTAATCGACCTGTCGAGATCCATCACGCGGATCATCGTGTGCATCATCCTGAACTTTGGCGGCTTGTCGTTCATGATCGTATCTCTCCCTGCTGACATTCGAAGCTCGGCTGACGCTCGGGCGAAACGGCCGCATGGCCGGGTTCGTCACCTTGATGTTCGCGATCAACGTTGTATGATAACCATGCAACAGACGTAATTGTCCACCCACTACCGATTCGAGTAGGGCATATGCCAATGCACGCCGTGCTGCCTGCCGAGGAACTTGCGGTCGCCGCGCTTCGCGCCGCGATGCCGGCCGGCATGCTGCTATCCGACGGCGCGGATACTGATCGCTATGGACGGGACTGGACCGGCGATCATCGCGGTCGGCCACTCGCCGTCGCGCTGCCCCGCTCAGTCGAGGAAGTGTCCATGCTGATGCGCTGCTGCCACGAGCTCCGCCTGCATGTGGTTCCGCAGGGCGGGCTGACGGGTCTGGTCGGCGCGGCGGTGCCGAGCCATCCGGACGGCGAGGTGGTGGTATCGCTGGAGCGGATGAATCGGGTCCGCTCGGTCGATGCGATCGATTTCACCATGGTGGCCGAAGCCGGCTGCATTCTCGATGACGCCAAGGCGCAGGCGGAAGCGGCCGACTGCCTGCTGCCGATCTCCTTCGGCGCCCAGGGCAGCTGCCGGCTCGGCGGCAATATCGCGACGAATGCCGGCGGCTTCAATGTGCTGCGCTACGGCATGACGCGCGATCTGGTGCTGGGTCTCGAGGTCGTGATGGCTGACGGGAGTGTCTGGAACGGCCTGAGGACGCTCCGGAAGGACAATCGCGGCTACGACCTCAAGCAGCTGTTCATCGGCAGCGAAGGCACGCTCGGAATCGTGACGGCCGCGGCCTTCAAGCTCTATCCCCGGCCGACCCAGGTCGAGACCGCGCTGGTCGGTGTCGCATCGGTTGAGGACGCGATGGCACTCTATGTGTTGGCGCGCCGGGAATGCAGCGACCTGCTGTCGGCCTTCGAGCTCCTCCTTCGCGGCGGCATCGAGATTGCCGTCAGCGCCCATTCCGGTCTCGACGATCCGCTGTCGCAGCCCTGTCCGGTCTATGTTCTGCTGGAATTGTCGGCCGGCGGCCGCGTCGATCTCAGGAGGCTGATCGAGGATTTCCTCGCCGATGCCGGCGACCTCGTGCTCGACGGCGTCCTCGCGTCGAGCCGCGCCCAGGCCGAGCGGCTCTGGCTGCTGCGCGAGGTGATGGTCGAGGCGCAGGGGCGGGGCGGGCGCTATCTCAGGACCGATGTCTCGGTGCCCATATCCAGGATCGCCGCCTTCGTCTCCGAGAGCATCGCGGCGCTCGACGCGGCCTATCCGGACGCGTGCGTCGTGACCTATGGCCATGTCGGAGACGGCAATATCCACATGAACGTCGTGCCGCCCGAAGGCATGGCGACGGAGGGATATGACGACCTGTTCCATGCGGCGGAGGCGGTGATTTTCGATGCCGTCGACCGTCATGGTGGCTCGATCAGCGCCGAGCACGGCATCGGCCGCGTGAAGCAGCAGGCATTTCTCGATCGCGCCGACCCGTTGACGCTGGAGCTCGCCGGTCGGATCAAGGATTCCTTCGATCCTCGGCATCTGCTCAGCGGGGGTCGAATCCTGCCCTTGCGCGACATAGACGGAGGTCCGGCGTGGTCCTGAAGCTAGACAAGGTGAGCCGCGGCCCCAATCTCTCGACGCTGGTCGCGAGTTCGATCACGCGCGAGATCGCGAACGGCCGGCTCAAGCCCGGCGACCAGCTGCCGACCGAGCAGAAGCTGGCCACGACCTTCGGCGTCAGCCGCAACGTCATCCGCGAGGCGGTCGCGCGACTTCGTTCGGAGGGGCGGATCTGGTCCCAGCAGGGACGCGGCGCCTTCGTTGCCGACGAGCCCAATGCCACGGTGCTCACCATTGACTTTGACGCCCTGCAGCAGGTGTCTGCGTTCCGCAGCCTGTTCGAGCTGCGCGGCATCCTCGAGGTGCAGGCTGCCGCGCTGGCGGCCGAGCGACGCACCGATGCCGACATCGCCGCCATGCGCGAGGCGCTGGAGACGATGACGAACGTCCCCTATGGCAGCGTCACCTGGCTGGCGACCGACCTGAACTTTCACAAGACGGTCGCCGCCGCCACCGGCAACAGCTACATGGTCCAGTTCCTGACCTTCGTGTCGGAACGGGTGCGTGACAGCATCCTCGCCTCCGGCAACCAGAAGAAATCCGAGGATCTGGCGCGCGTGACGATCGGCGAGCATCAGCGGATCCTCGATGCCATCGAGGCAGGCGACGCCGACGGCACCCGCAGCGCCATGCTCGCCCATCTCTCCGGCGCCGCGCAGCGCGTCGGGCTTCCCGAGGGGCCGATCGGTCCATCCACGCAGGAAAAGGACAACTAGAACGATGACGGGTCGGCTTTCGGGAAAGACCGCGGTGGTGACCGCCGCGGGCCAGGGGATTGGTCGCGCCACGGTGCTGGCCTTCCAGCGCGAGGGCGCGGCGGTGCGCGCAACCGATATCGACGCGGGGAAACTCGCCTCGCTCGGTGACCTCGCCGGGGTCTCGACGCACCGGCTCGACGTCATGGACGCGGAGGCGGTCAAGGCCTTCGTCGCGTCGGACGATGCGCCGGATATCCTCTTCAACTGCGCCGGCTATGTCCATGCCGGCGCGATCCTCGATTGCGAGGAGGAGGATTTCGACTTCTCGGTCAATCTGAACATTCGCGCCATGTACCGGCTGATCCGCGGCTTCCTGCCCGGCATGATCGCGCGCGGCGGCGGCTCGATCATCAACATGGCTTCGGTGGCCTCGACCGTCATCGCCGCGCCGAACCGCTTCATCTATGGCACGACCAAGGCCGCGGTGATCGGCCTCACCAAATCGGTCGCGCTCGATTATGTCGGCAAGGGCGTCCGCGCCAATGCGATCTGCCCCGGCACGGTCGAGAGCCCCTCTCTGCAAGACCGCATGCGCTCGGCCGGCGACTATGACCAGGCCCGCGCCGCCTTCATCGCCCGCCAGCCGATGGGGCGGCTCGGCAAGGCCGAGGAAATAGCCGAACTCGCGCTCTATCTCGCCGGGCCAGAGAGCGGCTTCATGACCGGCAACGCCATCGTCATCGACGGTGGCTGGGCCAACGCCTGAATCTCTCCCTTACTTATTCGAGACGGAATCCTGACATGAAGCTAGTTCGATTTGGTGAGCGCGGCGCCGAGAAGCCGGGCCTTGTTGATGGACATGGTGTGCTGCGCGATCTCTCCGCCCATGTGACCGATATTGGCGGCGCGGCGCTGACCGCGAAGGGGTTGGCTGCGATCGCGGCGATTCCGGAGGAGAGCCTGCCGGTCGTGAGCGACCCGCGCCGCTTCGGTCCCTGTGTCGCCGGCACCGGCAAGTTCATCTGCGTCGGGCTCAATTATGCCGATCACGCCGCCGAGACGGGCGCCGCGATCCCCGAAGAGCCGATCCTGTTCATGAAGGCGACGAGCGCCATTACCGGCCCCGATGACAATGTCATCATACCGCGTGGATCGCAGAAGACCGACTGGGAAGTGGAGCTCGGCGTCGTGATCGGCGACGAGGCGCGCTACGTCCCGGAAGCCGAGGCCATGCAGCATGTCGCCGGCTACTGCCTGATCAACGACGTCTCGGAACGCGCCTTCCAGGCCGAACGCGGCGGGCAGTGGACCAAGGGCAAGTCGGCGGACAGCTTCGGGCCGATCGGACCCTGGATGGTGACGCGCGACGAGATCGCCGACCCCCAGGATCTCGCGATGTGGCTCTCCGTCGACGGCATCGTCCGCCAGAATGGTTCGACGCGGACGATGATCTTCGGCGTCGCCTTTCTCGTGCACTACATCTCGCAGTTCATGAGCCTTCAGCCGGGCGACATCATCTCGACCGGGACGCCCCCCGGCGTCGGCCTCGGCATGAAGCCGCCCCTGTTCCTGCGGGCCGGCCAGCGCATCCGGCTCGGCATCGAGGGGCTCGGCGAGCAGTCGCAGCTGACGGTCGACGCGGCCTGAGAGGCCGCCCGACCGTTCAGGCGAAGCTGTTCAGGATACGGATCGCCGCGCAAGCGGCGCCGTATCCGCTGTCGATGTTGCAGGTGAGAAGACCCGGCGCGCAGCTCGACAGCATGGCGTTGAGGGCGGTCCGTCCGCTCTCCGCCGCGCCATAGCCGACCGATGTCGGAACGCAGATGACCGTGCCCTGCACCAGGCCGCCGAGCACGCTCGCGAGCGCCGCGTCCATTCCGGCGACCGCGATGACAATGGGAAAGCGCCGGATCTCGTCGATGCGCGCCATGAGCCGCCAGATGCCGGCGACGCCGACATCGACCACCATCGACGCGTCGATGCCGGCATGGCGCAGCGTGCGCGCCGCCTCGCGCGCGACCGAGGCATCCGATGTGCCGGCCGCCACGATCACGATCCTTCCCTCGATGCGCACCGGCCGCAGAGGCCCGAAATAGGCCGTTCGGGAAAGAGCGCAGAAGTCGAGCGCGGCGCTGTGCTCGGGCGGCAGCTGATGGAACTTGTCGGCATCGAGCCGCGTGAGCAGCAGGCTTGTGCCGCGTGCCGATACCTCGTCGAGGATGGCGGCGATCTGCGCGGCGCTCTTGCCTTCGCAGAACACCGCCTCGTCGAGGCCGATGCGTTCGGCACGGCCATGATCGAAAACTACGTCGCTTGCGCTCACTCTTGGGCTCCGACAAAGGCGCTGCCCCTGCGATAGGCCTCGAACCGGACGGGCTTGCCGGCGAGTCCGGCCGGCAGCAGCGAGGCGATCGCGGCGGTCAGCGCGTCCCCGTCGCCGAGGGCGGCGAGCGACGGCGGGTCGAGTTCGACGACGATACCGGCATGGCGCACGCGGCAGCGGACGGTTTCAGGCGCGAGCGTGGCGCCGACCAGCTTCTCGACCGCGTGGATGGCGGCGAGCGTCGCCGGCTCGATCGCGATCGCCGTCTCCACCCGGCTGGAAAGGCAGGGCGACGACGGCAGTTCGGCGAGATCGCCGAGGCCGAGCCGGCGCGCCAGCCTGCGCACGCCGGCCTTGTCGATGCCGGCTTCGACATAGGGATGGCGCACGCCGGCCGCCCGCGCGGCGTCGAGCCCGGGCCGGTAGTCGCCGAGATCGTCGAGATTGGCGCCCGAGAGGATCTGGCGTCGGGACAGGGAGGCGATGGCGCCATAGAGGTGGCCCTTGCAGAAGAAGCAGCGGTTCACCGGGTTTTCGAGATAGTTGCTGTCGCCGAATTCGCCGGTGTCCACCGTCCGGAGATTCCAGCCCTCGCGCCCGGCCCAGAACCTCACACGCTCGGTCGCTTCCGGCTGCACCGCCGGCGAGACGGCATGCACCATGTCGGTCGAGCCTGCGCCGAGCAGGCGATGAGCGACGACCGCGAGCGTCATGGAGTCGACGCCGCCGCTGACGGCGAGCGTGACCGGCCCCAGCGACGACAGCACTGCTTCCAGGCTCGCCTGGCTCATGGTTCTTCTCCTTCCGCCCGCAGCGCCGCATCGAGTTCCGCCCGCAATCGCGAGCGTGAGGCCGCGCCCGCCGTGGCGGCGATGTCGTCGGCTTCGATTTTGGCCGTCCGGCCGGAAGGCCGCTCGGCGATCTTGGCGCGATAGCTTCGTCCGGCATGGTCGATCGCGACCTCGCCGCGGCGGAGCGTGGCGCGTTCGACGATGGCATGCCGGATACCGAGCGTCGTCGTCTCATCGAAGGTCGCAGCGATGACCGCGTCGCGGGCGGCCGGCGCGGCGAGGATGCGCAGCGCTGTCATCATGCGGCCCTTCTTGCCGAAAACCGGCGCCTGGACGATGTCGAGCACGCCTGCGATGCCGCGCAGGTTGGCGACGGCCAGGGCGAGATCCTCGCCGGTCTGGTCGTCGATCTCGCATTCGAGCACGGCGACCCGATCGGACGCCTCTGTGCTGCCGGCGGTCGCCTCGTAGGCGAGCACGCGCAGGCAGTTGCTGATGCCGGGGAGTTGCCGCGTGCCGAACCCGTGCGCCGACGAGCGGAGAATACGCGTTCCATCCGCGACCCGGCCGCTGCGACAGAGATAGGCGAGGATGGCGGCGCCCGTCGGCGTCACCCGCTCGCCGCCGATGCCATCGTCGATCATGACGAAGCCCTCGAGCAGAAGCGCGGTCGCGGGGGCGGGCACGGGCAGCAGGCCATGCGCCGAGCGAACCCGGCCGCCGCCGATCGGGATCGCCCCGACCGTCCAGACCGCCGGTGCGAGGCGCGCCACGAGCCAGGCGGCCGCGACGATGTCGGCGATCGAATCCCATGCGCCGACCTCGTGGAACCGGACGTCCTCGACCGGCCGGCCATGAACACGCGCCTCGGCTTCGGCCAGGAGCGTGAAGATGCCGAGCGCATGCGTCCGCGTCTCCGCGTCGAGCGCGGAGGCGGCGATCGCCGCGCGAATGCGCCGCCAGTCGACATGGTCGTGGTCGTGGTCGTGCTCGTGCCCGTGGTCGTGGTCGCCATGTGTCCCATGGTCATGGTGATGACCATGGGACGGCTCGCGGCGACCGACGGAGGGCGCGCCGGGCTTCGCGACCAGGAAGCGGCGACCGGTCAGTATTCCGTCGTCATGCGCGACGAGGCTGCAGGTGACCGTCTCGATCAGCGGGCAGCGCGCAAGCGCCGCCTGCAAGCCGGGCTCGAGATCCGGCCTCAGATCGAGCATCGCGGCGACGAACATGTCGCCGGCCATGCCGCCGAGCGGGTCGAGATGAAGATGCAGCATGGACTCCACCTGGACACATTCCGCCGCTTCGGCGGTTCCGATGCCGGAACCCATGGCCCCTACGCCGATGAGGCCTGATCGTTCCCACATGTCTTGACGTCCTTTGGTGCTCCGGCGCGATCCCATGCGCCAGTCGATTTTGCTTTTCGCCCGGGCTTGGGCTAGCAACGTTTCATGCCCGTCAATGACTGCCTGTCCAGGGAACACGGATCGAGATGACGAATAAGGACGACGTCGTTTTCGGCGCCATCCGGCAGGTTCCCAATTTGCGGAGCGAACTCGCCGACACGCTGATCGCCCAGATCGAAGCCGGCGTCCTGAAGCCGGGCCAGCGCCTGCCGACCGAGCAGGCGATCGTGCAGGCGACGGGCGTGAGCCGCACCATCGTCCGCGAGGCGCTGGCGACGCTGCGTGCCAAGGGGCTCATCGCCACGCGCCAGGGCCTCGGCGCCTTTGTTTCCACCCATCCGACGCCGCGCAGCTTCACGATCCCGCCGGACCAGCTCGAATCGATCGACGAGATCCAACGGGTGCTCGAGCTCCGGATGGGGATTGAGTGCGAGGCGGCGAGCCTCGCTGCCATGCGCCGCACGCCGGAGGATATCGAGACCATCCAGGGCAGCCTCGATGCGCTGGATCGGGCGATTGACGAGGGTGGCTACGGCGCGCAGGAGGATTACGCCTTCCACCGCTCCATTCTGGTCGCGACCCACAACCCCTACTACAGCCGGCTGTTCGATACGTTCGGCAGCAGCATGGTTCCACGGCAGTGGGCGCGGCTCGACCGCATGACGGCTGCGGAGCGCAAGCGCCATGCGGCGCGGATGCGTCGCGAGCATCATGCCATCTTCGCGGCCATCCGCGACGGCAACGAAACGGCGGCGCGCCGGGCGATCCGGGCGCATCTCGCGAGGAGTGCGGCTCGCTTCGAGGAAATGCGCGAGCAACTGTCGACGCCCTGAGCCTCTGCGCGTCGCGTCAGGGAGCAAAGCGGGGAACGACATAAGGCCCCTCCGGGATGATCGCGACCTCGCTATCGCCCGACAGTGCAATGCTTTCGGCGATCGCCGCTTCGATGTCATCCACCATGGCGACGCCGGTCAGCCGGCGGTCGTCGCCGGCAAGGCCCGTCGAATAGAGGGCGACCTTGCCGAGCCGCATCGGCTTCAGCTGCATCTCGGTCTGCCATTCGTCGATCTCGGCGAGCGACTTGGCGGTGAGGGTGGCGAGAAAGCGCTCGGGGCCAAGCTCGACCAGCCGTGCCTGGGCCGCGCGGAACTCGGGCGAGCCGAAGCCCTCCGAGCATTCCGAGGCGATGATCAGCGTGCCGCCTGGCTTCAGGATGTCGAGCGGCGTCACCATGCCCTTGATGGTCTGGTAGTAGGTCTTGTCGAGTGGATAGCCGGCCGAAGACGTCACGACGGTCGAGAATTTCCGGTCGAAGGGGATGGTCGTCGCCGCCTCGACGAAATCGACCGCTGCCTGATGGCTGGCGATGATCTCGCCGAAAGTGATGCAGACGAGATCGCGCTCCTCGTCGAGCACGGTGTTCAGGGCATAGACCTCGCCCAGCATGCGCACGATCTCGAGCTGCTCCTCATGCAGCGGGTTGCCGAGGAGGTTGCACTGGACGGCGAGCGGATCCTCCATGAAGCGGGCGGAATGGAAGGTCCTGATCGTCTCGTGATGGGCGACGCCCGGCGCGATCACCTTGCGGCCGCCGGACCATCCCGCCATGAAATGAGGCTCGACCAGTCCGGTGGCGATCCTGAGATCCGCCTCGGCGAACAGCCGGTCGATCCTGACCGGCGTGTTGCGTGTCGCCGTATGGCCTAAATCGACATGGGCGTCGTCGTCGCGGGCGTCGTGATTGACGATGCGCACGTGCTCGAGCACCCAGGGATCGCCGACCAGCTCGGCGAGCTCGTCGCCGAGATTGGGCCGGTGCAGCCCCGTCGCGACGAGCACGGTAATCGCCTCGAGCGGAATGCCGGCCGCGACCATGGTCTCGACCATCGGTCGCAGGAACAGGCCGTTGGGCACGGGCCTCGTGATGTCGCAGATGAGGATGCAGGCGCTCCGCCGCCCGGCGGCAAGCTCGGCGAGCGGCCGCGCCGCCACCGGCGCGGCGAATGCCGCCTCCAGCGCCGCCGTGGGGTCGGCGAGCTTCGGCAGTTGGCCCTTGCGCACCAGAGTTGTTACCGCATCGGGCGGCAGCCTCACGGAGAGATGTCCGCGCCCATAGGATATCGCGATGGAGCCGTCGTTCATGACGCCTGTTCCGCCATTCCGCCGAGATAGAGCTCGCGCATCAGCGTCATGTCCTTGAGCTCCGAGATCGGCCCTGAGGTCACGATCCGGCCATTCTGCATCAGATAGCCACGCGTGGCCACGGACAAGGCCAGGCCGGCATTCTGCTCGACGAGCAGCACGGCCGCGCCGAAGCGCGCGCCGATATCGAGGATGATCGCCTGGATCTCCTTCACGAGCAGCGGCGACAGGCCGAGCGACGGCTCGTCGAGCAGCAGGATGCGGGGGCGCGCCATCAGACCGCGCGCGATCGCCAGCATCTGCTGCTGCCCGCCGCTCAGCGAGCCGCCCTTCTGCTGGCGCTTGACGGCGAGGATCGGGAAGAACGCCTCCATCGTCAGCACGTCCTGCTCGATCGTCTCCGTGTCGCGGCGCGCATAGGCGCCGAGGCGGAGATTCTCTTCAACCGTCATGTCTGCGAAGATACGTCGACCCTCGGGCACGAGGACGACGCCGCGCTTGGCGAGCACGTCGGGCGCCTTCCCGGTCAGGTTCTCGCCGTCGACGATGACGCTGCCGCCGCGCGGCTTGACCAGGCCGACGATGGTGCGCAGCAGCGTCGACTTGCCGGCGCCGTTCGGGCCGAGGATGGTGATGACCTCGCGGGCGTCGAGCGTCAGCGAAACGTTGCGGTTGACGATGGACGGGCCGTAGCCTGTACTGATGTCGGTGACCGAGAGTAGCGTCACAGCACGCCTCCGAGATAGACTTCGAGCACTTTCGGGTCGTTCAGCACCGCGTCGATCGGGCCGTCGGCGATCTTGGAGCCGAAGTCGAGCACGACCAGGCGACGGCACAGCATCCGCATCAGCTTCATGTCGTGGTCGATGACGCAGACGCTGATGCCATGCTCTGGGAACTGCTTCACCAGGCCGACCAGCGTCTGCGTCTCCCGGTCGTTCAAGCCGGCGGCCGGCTCGTCGAGCAGGATCAGCGAGGGCCGCGTCGCCAGGGCGAGCGCAATGCCCAGCAGGCGCAGGCTGCCAAAGGGTAGGATGCCGGCTCGTTCGGACGCGAGGGCCGAAAGGCCGACGAATTCGAGCAGCGCTTCCGGCGTGGTCCAGGGATAGGGCTGCGACGACTTGCGCGCATGTTCGCACGCGATGCGGACGTTCTCGATGACTGGCAGGCCGGCGAAGGCCATCGCCTGCTGGAAGGTGTGGGCGATACCGGCCGTCGACACCTCATGCGCGGTGACGCCGGTGATGTCGCGGCCCCGCCAGAGCACGGTGCCGGCGGTCGGCTTGTAGACGCCGGTGACGAGGTTGAAGAGCGTGGTCTTGCCGGAACCGTTCGGACCGACCACGCCCAGGATCTCGCCCTCCTCGATCGAAAGATCGACACCGGACAGCGCCGTGACGCCGCCAAACTGCTTCCTGAGGCCCTTGATCTCCAGAATGGCGGTCATTGTCCAGCCCTCGACGGGTTGCGGGCCTCGGTGGAGGCGCGTCCGGCCGGCACGCCCGAAAGTTTCCTGGAGACGGCCTGAAGGCCCTGCAGCACGCCGGCGATGAGGCCGTTCGGCAAGAGCAGGATCACCGCGATCAGGCACACGCCATAGACGATGCGCGACTCGACCGGATCGAGATTGAGCATCTCCGGCAGGAAGGAGACGAGGATGCCGCCGGCGAGCGGGCCAAGCAGCAGGCGAGCGCCGCCGATCATCACCATCAGCGCCAGATAGATGCTCGGGAAGGCTGCGAACTGCCCCGGCGAGATATGCCTGTAGAAATAGGCGAGCAGAACGCCCGACACGCCGGCGAACAGGCCGCTGACCATGAAGGCGCCGATCTTGTGGCGTCCGACATTGATGCCGAGCGAGGCCGCGAGCTTCTCGTTTTCGCGGATGGCGCGCAGCGTCCGGCCATAGGAGGAATGGATGATCGCCCAGCTCGCGACCGCACTCACCGCCACGAAGGCGACGACGATGAGGTAGTAGGGCATGAGGTCGTCGACGCGGTGGCCGAACAGCGTGACCGGCAGCTGCAGGTCGAGCCCGGTCGCGGCGCCGGTGAAGTCGCCGCCATTGGTGAGCACGATGCTGAGCAGCTGGCCGAAGGCGAAGGTCATGATCACGAAGTGGTGCCCGCTGACACGCAGCGACGGGATGCCGACGATGGCGGCCGCCACCGCTGCGAGGACGCTGCCGAGCGGCAGCGCGACCCAGAAGCCGATGCCGGCGTCGCGGGCCAGGATCGCCGCCACATAGGCGCCGATCCCGACCAGCGCGGCATGGCCCATCGACAGGATGCCGGTCTGCCCGAACAGCACCGCGAGACCATAGAGCGCGACGATGTTGATCCCGGCCGAGATGGCGAGCGACAGCGTGCGGTTCGTCAGTCCGAGAGCCGGGAGGAGCGCCAGCAGCCCGATCACGAGCAGGACTGGCAAGAGCGAAAGGAGAGGCGAGGAATTGTTTTTCATGGTCGGTGCTTTCGCTTCAGCTCAGGCCATCTTCGGGCCGCTGGTGCCGCCGAAGAGGCCGTTTGGCCGGACGAGCAGGACAAGGATCATGAGGCCGAACGAATAGGCGTCGGTCCATTCGGAGAACCCGTAGCCGGCGCTGAAGCCCTCGACGATGCCGAGGATGAGGCCGGCGACGACGGCGCCTGTCAGGTTGCCGAGGCCGCCCATCAGGGCGACGGCGAAGCCTTTCATGACCATCGTGCCGCCGGTGAAGGGCGTGACGGGGAAGAGCGCGATCAGCAGCGCCCCGCCGAGGCCCGCCAGCGCGCTGCCGAGAACGAACACGCCGGTGATGTAGCGCCGGACGGGAATTCCCATCAGCGCGGCCGTGTCGCGATCTTCGACGGCGGCGCGGAGCGCGCGGCCGTAGCGGCTGCGGGTGATCATGACGAAGGTCGCGGCGACGACGGCGATCGTCACCAGGATGACCATGACGCGCACCGAGGCGATGCGCACGCCGCCGACATCCCAGACGGCGCTCAGCGGCCGCGGGATGCTCTTCTGGTTGGGGCCGTAGAAGAAGATGACGACGTGCTGCAGCACGACAATCAGCCCGAGAGAAACGATGAAGCCGTTGGTCGGCCGTGTCAGGGTGAAACGGAACAGGCCGCGCTCCAGCGCGAAGCCCATCGCGGCGACGGCGAGCACCGCGATCACCAGGGCCGGGACGAAGCCGAACCCGGCCTGGACGACGATCCAGGTTGCGAAGCTGCCGATCATCAGGAACTCGCCATGGGCGAAGTTGATGATGCCGGTCAAGCCGAAGATGAGCGTCACGCCAACGGCGATCAGGGTGATCACGCTCGCGATCGAAAGGCCGTTCAGCACCTGCTGAATAAGGATTGCAGTGTCCACGTCGGTCTCCGTCCGTTTAAGGGAACGGCCGCGGTCGCCGGGCAGCGGGGGGAGGGCGCCGCCCGGCGACCCCACAGCCAGCGCTTATTTCGGCTCTTCGGCCGGAGGCTGCTGCATGGCGCAGGTGATGGCACCGCCCGGCGCCGCGGCGCAGACTTCCGTCGCATGCGTGACCTGGTGGGAGGTGTTGAAGGACAGGTTGTCCGAGACCACGCCCTTGTGATGCAGGCTCTCGATCGCGGCGACCGTCGCGTCGGGATCGAGGGTGCCGGCCTTCTCCCAGGCTTCAGCCAGGAAGTGGACATAGTCGTAGTAGAGCAGCGAGACCGAGGAGGTCACGCCCTTCGGGGCGCCGGCCGCGAAGTAGTTGGCGAAGTAGGTCTTCGCGTTGGCGTTGGAGGATTCGCCCCAGCAGATCGGCACGCAGCTCATCGCCACCGGGACATCGGCCGTGAGGCCGCGCTCCTTCCAGATGCCCGGATCGACGCCGAACAGGAAGTAGCTGGGCGCGACGCCGAGCTCGAGCGCCTGCGGCAGGGCCGTCAGCGTCGAGTCGCCATTGTACCAGAAGTGGACGACATCGGGATTGAGGCTCTTGGCCCGGGTCAGGAAGGGCGAGAAGTCGGTGGTATCCGGCGGATAGGAGATGACCTCGGGCACTTCCTGGCCCTCGGCCTTCAGCGCCTTGACATAATAGGAGGTCAGGAACTGGCCGGTCGCATCATTGCCGACGATGACGACGGACTTCTTGAGCGGATGGCCGACCAGCGGTTCCAGCAGGCCGAGCACGCCGCGCGCCGTCGAGCCCGAGCGCTGGAATTCCTGCGGTTCGGACTGGAAGAGATAGTGGTTCTCGCCGCCGGGCGCGACGGAAGTCGGGTTGAGCACCTTGGCGAGCGTGCTGTTGCCGGCGAAGTGGATCACCTTGGCAGGCTGGGTGATCTTGGCCATCGCCAAGGTGAAGTCATGCGATTCCGAGCCGAAGATCGCGGCGACCTTGTCGTCGCGCACCAGCTCCTGCGTCGCCGCGATCGCGGTCGAGACGTCGGTGCGGTCGTCCCGCTTCAGCAACTCGATCTTGTAGGTCTTGTCGCCGACCTTCACGCCGCCGGCGTCGTTGATTTCCTTGACCGCGAGGCTGACGCCAGCGGGCAGGGTATGGCCGGCCGATACGAATGAGCCGGATTCGGCCGCTACGACACCGATCTTGATCGTGTCCTCGGCCGCCGCCGAATAGGCGGATGCGGCAAGGCATAGCGCGACGGACGCGCCTGTTAACAGCAGCGAGCGCAAGGTTTGATCCTCCCAGAACAAATTTGCAAACTTACCGGGTTGTCGTACAACCCTGTTTCCTGATAATGGCATGGATCGGCGATGTCAAGCGATGGCGATCGCCCCCGGCGGCCCTTACGACGAGGCCGCGGACCAAGAGGAGACGACGAATGAGAGCGCGGAAGTTCGGCCGGACGGGCCATGAGGTGAGCGAGATCGGCTTCGGAGCCTGGGCAATCGGCGCCTCCTGGGGCGAGGTGAACGACGACGAGGCGCTGGAGGCTCTCCATGCCGCCCTCGACGCAGGCGTCACCTTCCTCGACACGGCCGATGTCTATGGCGACGGTCATTCCGAAAAGTTGATCGCCAGGGCGATCGGCTCGCGGAGCGGCGCGCGGCCCTTCATCGCCACCAAGGCTGGTCGCCGGCTGCCCGAGCAGACCGTCGCCGGCTACAGCTATGACAATCTCGCGAGCTATGTGGATCGCAGCCGCCGCAATCTCGAGATGGACACGCTCGATCTTGTCCAGCTGCATTGCCCGCCGACCGATCTCTACTACCAGCCCCAAGTGTTCGAGAGCCTCGACCGGCTGAAGGCGGAGGGGCGGATCCGCGACTATGGCGTCAGCGTCGAGCGGGTCGAGGAGGCGCTGAAGGCGATCGAGTATCCCGGCGTCGCCAGCGTGCAGATCATCTTCAATGCTTTCCGCCAGCGCCCTGCCGAGCTGTTCTTCGAACGCGCGAAGGCGAAGGGCGTCGCGATCATCGCCCGTGTTCCGCTGGCAAGCGGGCTGCTCTCGGGGAAGTTCAGCCGGGAGACGCAGTTCGCCGCCACCGACCATCGTCTGTTCAACCGCAATGGCGAGGCCTTCGACGTCGGCGAGACCTTCGCCGGTGTGCCCTATGAGGTCGGTCTCGAGGCGGTGGAGCGCATCCGGCCGCTGGTCTCGGGCGATACCGTCATGGCGCGCTTCGCGCTCCGCTGGATCCTGATGTTCGACGCCGTGACCGTGGCCATTCCCGGCGCGCGCAACCCGGCCCAGGCCCGTTCCAATGCGGCGGCGGCCGACCTGCCGGCCCTTTCCGACGAGACGATGGCTGAGATCAGCGCGGTCTACGACACGCTCATCAAGCCCTTCGTCCATCAGCGCTGGTAGGAGGCGCGAATGTCACGATCTCCATCTCCGCGGATCGACGCGCATCAGCATTTCTGGGATCCGGCAAGCGGCGGCGACTATGGCTGGCTGAGCGGTCCCTTCGCGCCGATCAACCGCGTCTTCGCGCCGGACGACCTTAGGCCCGCGCTTGCCGCGAACCGTATCGACGGCACCGTGCTGGTCCAGACTTGGAACGATCTCGGCGAGACCTGGGATTTCATCCGCACCGCCGAGGCGACGGATTTCGTCGCCGGAGTCGTCGGATGGGTCGACCTCACCGATCCGGACGTCGCGGCGACCCTCGCCGCGCTGCAGGCGGCGCCGGAGGGGCGCTGGCTGGTCGGCGTCCGCCACCTGATCCAGACCGAGCCGGACGCAAACTGGCTGCTGCGCGGCGATGTGCGTCGCGGCCTCGCCGCCGTCGGCGCGGCGGGGCTCGTCTACGACCTCGTGCCGAACCTGCCGCAACTTCCCGCCTGCGTCGCGACTGCAGGCGCCTTTCCCGACCAGCGCTTCGTGCTCGATCACATCGCCAAGCCCGAGATCCGCAATCACGGCTTCGACGAATGGGCGCGGCTGATGCGCGGCTTCCGCGGCGAGCGGGGCCATGTCTGGTGCAAGCTGTCCGGCATGGTCACCGAGGCCGACTGGCGGAACTGGACGGCGGCCGATCTCAGGCCCTATGTGCGCGAAGTTCTCGAGATCTTCGGCGTCGACCGCTGCATGTTCGGCACGGACTGGCCGGTCTGCTTGGTCGCGGCGGACTATTCGCGCGTCGTCGAGGCGCTGGAGGCGTGCCTGCAGGATCTCAGCGACGACGAAAGGGCGCAGATTTTCGGCCGCTCGGCCGTCGAGGCCTACCGCCTGCCCGCCTTTCAACCGGCCACAGTATAGGGGGCTCTCATGACGTCCATCACGGCCACACCAGGCAAAGTTGGTTTTCGCTCGCGCCTTGGCTTCGGCGCAAGCGGCATCGGCACGCTCTATCGCGACGTTCCGGAAGCGCAGGCGGCGGAGACGCTCGCCGAAGCCTATACGGCGGGGCTTCGCTATTTCGACACGGCGCCTCTCTATGGCCACGGACTCAGCGAGGCGCGGCTCGGGCGGTTCCTCAGGACCGTCCCGCGCGACAGCGTGACGGTCTCGACCAAGGTCGGCCGCTACATGGTGCCGCCCTATGGCGAGGCCGTCGATTACGGGCTCTGGGCTGCGCCGCTGCCGCTGAAGCCGGTCTTCGACTACAGCTATGCCGGAACGCTGCGTTCGCTCGAGCAGTCTGCGAGTCGGCTCGGCATCGTGGATTTCGATCTCGTCTATATCCATGATGTCGACCGCTTCACGCATGGCGATGCCTATGAGCGGCGTTTCGACGAGGCGATCGACGGTTGCTTCCGCGCGCTGGACGATTTGCGCCGGGCGGGTCATATCCGTGCGATCGGCGTCGGCGTGAACGAAAGCGATGTCGCGACGCGGTTCCTGAGGGCGGCGCGCTTCGACGCCGTCATGATGGCCGGCCGCTACACGCTGCTCGAGCGGCAGGCGGAGACGGACCTCCTTCCCGAAGCCGCGCGACAGGGCGTCGAGATCGTCGTGGCCGGCGTATTCAATTCGGGCATCCTCGCCGCCGGGCCGGACGCCGCCGGGGCCACCTTCGACTATGGCCGGCCCTCGGAAGAGGTGGTCGAGCGGGCGCGCCGTATAGCGGCCATCTGCGCGGCGCACGAGATTCCCCTGCAGGCGGCGGCGATCCAGTTTCCGCTCCGAAATCCGCTCGTCGCGGCCGCCGTCCTCGGCATGAGCCGTCCGGAGCGCGTCGCCCAGAACATGGAGTGGGCGAGGCACCCGATTCCCGAGACAGTCTGGGTCGAGCTCGATAGCCTGTCGCCCGCGACCCGGACGGAAGGCTGAGCTCAACCGGCCTGTGCGCCGTCCGCGATGTGCGGGAGGCTATGCATTGCAGGGCCGCCAAAGGTAGGCAGGCATGTGACATGACGCTCGACAAGACTTCCCCCGACCAGGCCATCCTTCGCGCGCTTTTCGACGCCGCGCTTTCCGCGTCGCTGCCGGACGGACGCTTCGAGGGAAGGCTCCCGGTGGCGCCAAAAGGACGGACGATCGTGCTCGGCGCCGGCAAGGGCGCGGCGCGCATGGTGCGGGCGTTCGAGGACGCCTGGGAGCAGGCCGGCAACCCGCCGCCGGAGGGCCTCGCCGTCACCCGCTACGGCCATGGCACGCCGACCCGCTTCGTCGAGGTGGTGGAAGCGTCGCATCCGGTTCCGGATGCTGCCGGCATGGCGGCGGCGCAGCGCATTCTCGACATCGCCGCTTCGGCCGGTTCCGACGATCTCGTCGTCTTCCTGATGTCGGGCGGCGCGTCGTCGCTGTTGGCGCTGCCGGCGGCCGGCGTGAGCCTCGAGGACAAGCAGGCGCTGAACCGCGCGCTCCTGAAGAGCGGCGCGCCGATCGGCGCCATGAACCGCGTGCGCAAGGCGCTCTCGGCGATCAAGGGCGGCCGTCTCGCCGCCGCCGCCGCGCCGGCCCGCATGGTCACCTTCCTGATCTCGGACGTGCCGGGCGATGATCCCGGCGCAATCGGCTCGGGCCCGACCATTCCCGAGGCTTCGGATCCCGAGGGCGCTCTGGCGATCCTCGCCGAATACGGCATCGCCATCGAGCCGCGCATCGAACAGGCGATCCGCGCCAACGCGGTTTCCGCCGGCCTGGGCGGCGCGGTCGAGATGCTGGCGACACCGAAAATGGCGCTCGACGCGGCGGCCGATGCGGCGTGGGCGATCGGGCTGACGCCGCTGGTGCTCGGCGACGCCCTCGAGGGCGAGGCGCGCGACGTGGCCCGCGTGCTGGCGGCGATCGGCACCTATGCGGCGGCGCATGACCAGCCGGTGGCAAAGCCCTGCGTGATCCTCTCGGGCGGCGAGACAACCGTCACCGTGCGCGGCAGGGGGCGGGGCGGCCGCAACGCCGAGTTCCTGCTGGCGCTCGCGGTGGCGCTCGGTGGCCACGAGGGCATCGCGGCGATCGCCTGCGATACCGACGGCATCGACGGCTCGGAGGACAATGCCGGCGCCTGGATCGACGCGGGCATCCTCGCCGAGGCGAGGGCCAGGGGCATCGACCCGGCCTCGCGCCTCGCCGACAATGACGGCTACGGCTTCTTCGAGGCGCTCGACCGGCTGGTGG
This sequence comes from Kaistia sp. SLG-1, assembly GCF_059699055.1. Lineage (NCBI taxonomy): Bacteria > Pseudomonadati > Pseudomonadota > Alphaproteobacteria > Hyphomicrobiales > Kaistiaceae > Kaistia > Kaistia sp. SLG-1. The sequence goes on along the minus strand of NZ_AP048544.1, from coordinate 4,710,156 downwards.
TCACCGGACCAACGCTGACGAACGTCAACGATTTCCGCGCGATCCTGGTGCGGTAAAGCGCGCTGGATCGCTTTGACAAAAGGGCTCTGCTAGGTGGCGGCCTTTGACCCAAGATCACCTCTACGCGGGAGGTGATCTTGGCATGCAGCCTCATATCGGACGACGAGTGGGCCTTCTTCGAGGGCTTCATCCGTGCCGCCCGTCATCTCAACGGGCGTAAACCGGCAGATCATCGTCTTGTTTTGGATGGGGCTTTCTGGATTGCACGGACAGGGGGCCGTGGCCGGTTCGCGGCGCGACTGTAGCCCGCGCCTGCTGGCTCAATCGAGTCGGCCCCCCAGTGTCCGGGTTCTTCGGTGTCGGGTAGAAAGGGGCTGGTCGCCGCGGTGGCAAGCGAGCCTCAACGCGATGCAAGGAATCGGACCGGATCATGAAGACAGGCAAGCGAAAGCCGACGATTTACGATATCGCCACCGCAAGTGCAGCCTCGCCGACGACGGTCAGCATGGTGCTGAACGGTCATTGGAAAAAGCATCGCATCAAGCCGGAAACGGCCGCTCTCGTCCTGAGATGCGCTGGTGAGCTCGGCTATTCGGTCAATCAGAAAGCACGAGGTCTCCGCCTGGCCCGCTCTGGCCTGGCCGGCATGATCGTTCCTCATTATCGAAATCGCTTCTTCGCAGGTCTTGCCGAGGCGTTCGAGGCCGAGGCACGTGAGCGCGATCTATGTCCCATCGTCGTCAGTACGCAGCGCGATCCGCAGATCGAGACGCGAATTGTCGAGACGCTGCTCGCGCAGCAGGTCGAGTTCCTGTTCATAGCAGGCGTTCGCGATCCCTCGCCACTGAACGACATGTGCACCGCCGCGGGCATTCGATGCATCAATGTCGACTTGCCTGGTCCCAAGGCTCCCTCCGTCATCTCTGACAACTATGCTGCGGCTGCCCACGTGACCGAGCTGGTCATTGAAAAGCTGCTGTCATCCGATCTTCCCATTGATGACTGGTTTTTCTTCGGCGGCGTCCGCGACGACAACTCGACAAGAGAGCGTATCGGGGGGTTCAACGCCGTCCTCGCCAAGCACGGCGTATCGCTCGGGGAGGAAGCCTTCCGATGCGAGGGATATCCGCCTCATATCGCGGAGCGGGCGCTTGCCGATCGCTACGAGCGGAACGGTCGATTGCCGGCGGGACTTTTCGTCAACGGCATCACGGGACTGGAAGGCGCCGCCAGCTTCCTGGGAAGGCTTCCGAGAGAGACCTGGAACTCGACGCGGATCGCCGCCTTCGACTGGGATCCGTTCGCGGCGCAGATGCCCTATGACATCACGATGATACGCCAGGACGTCGAGGCCATGATCTCGGCGAGCTTCGGCCTGATGGACACCTACCCCGAAGACATCCCCCTCATCACCATTCCCGCCAGGCTGGTGGTCCCCGTCGAACCATAGGCCGTTTCGGCCATTATTTTTGACGCGCGTAAAAAAATAACTTCCCGCTAAACACTTGCTAAATCCATTTAGCAATTGACGGAAGGCTCCTTCGCGCCCTATGCCTAGGACGCCCGAGGAAAACGGGAAGGCACCCAACAATTCGAAACGGCCATGGCGGCCCGCGCTGAGATGCGCGGGCAACGGATACCTGCGTCCGTGGGAGGACGCTTTCAGAGGAGGAAAGTGAATGAGCATAAATGACTTCATGCAGAAGGCGCTGATCGACCGCCGCCGCTTTCTCATAGGCTCGGCGCTGGGCGTCGGCGTCATCGGCGCGCCTGGCCTGGTTCGCCCGGCGTTCGCGGGCACCGGCTACAGCCACGCAAGCTCGATCCGCTCGCTGTCGAACGCCTTCCATGCCGCCTGGAACAAGGGCGCCGAGTCGTTCGCCCAGACCATTGGCGATCCCCACAGCGCGCTGGTGACCGAAGGCAACAGCGAGAAGGGGATTGCGGATATCAAGGCCTTCCTCGCCAAGGCCGGCGACAAGGCGATCCTTGGCGTTGATCCCAACGACTCTCCGGACGCTCGCCCGATCGTCGAGGCGGTCGCGGCCGCCAAGGGCCATGTGGTGACGGTCTGGAACAAGCCGAACGATCTGCACCCCTGGGATTTCGGCGACAACTACGTTGCGCACATGTCCTTCAACGGCGTGCCGGCCGGGGAGCAGACGGCCAAGGCGCTGTTCGACAGCTTCGGCGGCGAGGGCGCCATCGTCGCGCTCGGCGGCATTCCGTCGAACGTGTCCGCGATCGAGCGCAAGGCGGGCCTGTTGAAGGCGATCGAGGCGTCGAACGGCAACGTGCAGCTTCTCGATTTCCAGGACGCCGACTGGGATTCGGCGAAGGCCAACAATATCGTCGCCGCATGGCTCACCCGTTTCGGCGGCGATATCAAGGGCGTCTGGGCGGCCAATGACGGCATGGCGATCGGCGCGCTGGAAGCGCTACGCGCCGAGGGGCTGGCCGGTCAGATCCAGGTTACCGGCGTCGACGGCACCCGTGACGCCGTGCAGGCGGTGAAGAACAAGGAAATGGCGGCAACCGTCGACTGGGATCCGTTCTGGATCGGCGGCATCGCCCTGTCCCTCGGCCATCACGCGGCGACCGGCGCCTTCTCTCCCTCGAAGGAGCCGCAGGAGCATCGCGAATTCTACGGCACGGGCGCCCTGATCACGCAGGCCGATGTCGATGATTACTGGAAGAAAAATGTCGAGGCGACGCCTGAGGTCGACTGGAACGACCTTTGGGGCCGCGTCAGCGGTCAGATCCAGTACGGCTGATCGACAGGAGAGAGGCCGCGAACTCTATCGCGGCCTTTCCGAATACCGCTCCGGGAGGATAACATGACACGCTTGGATTCGCGCTGGGCGAGCGCCACCCCTTTGCTCGTCTTGATAGGACTTTGCCTTGCCATCGCGATCGTCGATCCGAGGTTCCTGTCGTTCGGGAATTTGGGGCGCATCGCGGCAGCGGCATCGGCACCCCTGGTCCTCGCGCTCGGGGCCACCTTCATCATCCTCATGGGGTCAATCGATCTCTCCATCGAAGGCTCGATGGCGTTCTCTGGCGCGGTCCTCGCTGCCTTCGTCGCCAACGCTTCCGGAACCGGTTTCGATATCGGCCTTGCGGCCATACCGATCGCTCTTCTCGCGGCAGGCGCCTTCGGCTGCGTCATCGGCCTGGTCCATGTCTATCTCAAGGTGCCGTCATTCATGGCGAGCCTCGGCATGGGTTTTGTCGGGGTAGGCATCGCAACGGTGCTTCTCGGCGGGGAACGCGTCGGCATTCTCGATCCGAATATCCGGGCGCTGGCGTTGAACCGCGTCCTGGGCCTTCCGCTCTCCGTCTATGTCGGCGTGTTCATGCTGGCGGTGGCGTGGTTCATCCAGGACCATACCCGCATCGGCCGTCACATCATGGCGCTCGGCGGCGGCGAGGACCTCGCAGCCGCGTCCGGCATCAATGTCCGGCGGGTTCGCATCTTGGCATTCACCATCGCCGGCGCGTTCTTCGGGGTGGGGGCGATCCTCACCTGCGCGCGGCTCGGCGCATCGAGCGCCCTCATCGGGAGCGGCCAGCTCTTCACCGCGATCAGCGCCGTCGTCGTCGGCGGGACCGCGCTGACCGGCGGCAAGGGTGGCGTGCTCCAGACGGTCGTCGGCGTCCTCATCGTCATCGTGCTCAACAACGGCATGATCATCCTCGGCCTGCCGTCCTTTGTGCAGCAGGGCGTTCTGGGCCTGGCGATCATCCTCGCCGTGCTGCTCAACTCGCCCCGCCGCAGCCTGGCAATCGTCAAGTAGGAGCGTGTGATCATGCTCGACCTCAAGGAAATCACCAAGACGTTCGGCCGCGTGCAGGCGCTCAAGGGCGTCTCGATCACGGTGAACATTGGCGAAGTGGTCGGCCTCGTCGGCGAGAACGGCGCCGGCAAGTCCACCCTCATGAAGGTTCTGAACGGCATCTATCAACCCGACAGCGGGACGATCGAGATGAATGGCGTGGCCGAGACGCTGCGCGGACCGCGCGACGCGGCCGCCAAGGGCATCGGCATGGTGTTCCAGGAGCAATCCCTCATCCCGAACCTCTCGGTTGCCGAGAATATCTTCATCGGCAACGAGGCGCAGTTCGTGCGTTTGGGTCGCATCGACTGGAAGGCGATGGGCCATGCCGCGAGACGGCAACTCGACAAGGTTGGTCTGGACATCGATCCGCGGACGACGACCTCCGCCCTGACCTTCATGCAGCGCCAGATGGTGGAACTGGCAAAGGTATTGACACTCGAGGAAGCCGTCGATGGTAACCTCTGCATCCTGCTGGACGAGCCGACTTCGGTGCTCGAGCAGGCCGAGATCGACATCCTTTTCGGCGTCATCCGCAAGCTGCGCGATCGCGCTGGCATCATCTTCATCTCGCATCGGCTGGACGAGGTCATCGAGATCTCGGACACGATCGTCGTCATGAAGGACGGTGCCGTCGTCGAACGCATGGCCAAGGCCGACGCGACGCCGGCGCGCATCCACCACCTTATGGTCGGGCGCGAGGCGACCGGCTCCTACTACAAGCAGGACGAGCGCCGCCCGCCTTCCGATACGGTCGCGCTCTCCGTGCAGAACGTCTCTCGGGCGCTCGATTTTTCCGAGATCAGCTTCGACGTCCATGATGGCGAGGTTCTCGCTCTGGTCGGCACGGAAGGCGCCGGCTCGGAGCCCCTGATCCGGAGCTTCTTCGGTCTTGAGCGTGTCCATCTCGGCAAGATCGTCTATCGCGGCGAAGATCTCACGAACACCTCCTCCGGACGGGCCGTCACCGCCGGCATCGGCTATGTGCCGCGCGAACGGAAAATCGAGGGCATCGTCGAGGAGATGTCCGTTCAGGAGAACATCTGCCTGCCCTTGGGCGGCCGCCTGACACGTTTCGGCCTGTTCGATTTTCGTGCGATCGCCAGGAAGACATCCGAACTCATCGCCAAGCTGCGCATCAAGACCCCTGACGGATCGGCGCTGTGCGCCAATCTTTCCGGCGGCAATCAGCAGAAGGTGGTCCTGTCCAAATGGTATCGCACGGATGCGCGGCTGTTCCTGCTCGATCATCCCACGCGCGGCCTCGACGTCGGCGCCAAGGAAGACGTCTACGCGCTGATCCGTGAAATGTGCGCGGCGGGCGCCGCCGTGGTCCTGATTGCCGACACGCTCGAGGAAGCGCTCGGCCTTGCCCATACGGTCATCGTTCTCAAGGACGGCAGGCAGACGGCGCGATTCGACAATACAGGACCGACGCCTGTCACTCCCCTCGACCTCATTCCACACATGGTGTGAACATGAAGCAGTTTGGCAAGTTTGCCGGCCTTATCCCATGGATCGCGCTGGTCGTCCTCATTCTGATCGTTGGTTCTTTCGACACGGCCTTCCTCAGGCCGACGACGTTGATTGGCCTGTTCGCCGATTCTGCGACGCTGTTCCTGATGGCGATTGGCATGACCGCCGTCATCTACATCGGAAGCATCGACCTGTCGCTCCAGTCGATTGCCGCGATCAGCTCGATTGTGCTCGCACTGCTCATTCCGGACTACGGCATATTGGCAATTCCGGTGGCTTTGCTGGTCGGGATGCTGTTCGGCTGCCTTTCGGGCGTGGTTCACGCGGTCCTGCGCCTGCCGAGCTTTATTGCGACGCTTGCCGTGGGCGGTGTGGTCACGACCGCCGCTCTCTATCTCTCAAATCAGCGCTCGATCCAGATCGATGCTCAGCCGCGTCTCGATTCCCTTTCCTGGGCGATTGGAACGACTCTCGGCGTACCGAACGAGGTCTGGGTATCTCTGGTCGTCCTGGTGGTTGCGCTCACCGTGGAGCAGGCGACGCCCTTCGGTAAGGCCATGAAGGCTGTCGGATGCGGCGAGGCGGCGGCCCGCGTCGCGGGCATAAACATCACGTCTGTCAAAATCATCGTCTTCATGATCGCGGGGCTCTTCGCCGCGCTGAGCGGCGTGGTCCTGGCCGGCCGGCTGTCCAGCGGCTCCCCGATCATCGCAAACGAATTCCTGCTGCCGGCGATCGCCGCCGTCGTGCTCGGGGGCACCTCGCTGACCGGCGGCAGTGGCGGCGTTCTGCGGACATTGGTCGGAACGTTGCTGATCGCCGTCGTCCGTACCGGCATGACCTTCGTCGGCATCAACGTGCTCGCCCAGCAGATCGTCTTCGGCATCATCCTGGTTGCGGCTGTCGCGCTAAGCATCGGGCGCGCACCCAAGGGCGTCATGAAGTAGCGCCGCTCATCCCCCCAATTTGAATCAATGGAGACTACCCTTGATACTCGATAAGTTCAGGCTTGATGGGAAGGTTGCCCTCGTCACCGGCGGCACGCGCGGCATTGGCCTCGCCATCGCCAAGGCACTCGGGGAGGCGGGTGCCCGCGTCATCATAAGCGCTCGCGCTCCTGTCCAGGAGGCGGCCGAGGTTCTGGCGGGCGCCGGCATCGATTTCGACTTCATTGCCGCCGACATGCGGGACGAAGGGGCGGCCGATACGCTGACGCGGCAGGTTGTCGAGCGTTCTGGCAGGCTTGACATCCTCGTCAACAATGCCGGCGTTGCGATCCATGGTGACAGTGCAGATTTCGACGACGAGACCTGGCGCAAGGTCATGAGCCTCAATGTCGATGCCGTGTTTCGTGCCTGCCGCGCGGCTCTCGCGCCGATGCGCGCGCAGGGATCAGGGGTGATCCTCAACATCGGCTCGATGTCTGGCATCGCGTCGAACATTCCCCAGAACCAGGTCGCCTATAACAGCTCGAAGGCTGCGGTCCACATGATGACCAAAAGCCTGGCGAGCGAACTGGCGGCAGAAAACATCCGGGTGAACGCCCTCGCGCCCGGATACATCGATACGGACATGTCGCGCGGCGGCATCGAGAACCCGGACTGGTTCCCGATCTGGCGCAACATGACACCCATGGGCCGCGTAGGCCAGCCGGACGAGGTGGCCGCGGCGGCGCTGTTCCTCTGCGCTCCGGCGTCGAGCTATGTGACCGGCGAAGTGCTTGTCATCGACGGCGGTTACACGACGCGTTGACGGAGCGCGAACGCGCGACATGACGCGCGCCGACTGAGGCTCCAGCTCGCGGCCTTGGCCGCGGGCCTCCCGGGGAGGCCGCGCTTCGCGCCGGACTTCTCGCCCAAGATTGCTTCCATCGACAGGATACGCCGCACGAGCTTTCGCGGCGGCAGGACGGAGACATTGATATGAGACTTCAAGACAAGGTTGCCCTCATCACTGGCGGCGCGCGAGGCATCGGCCTCGGCTTTGCCGAAGCTTTCGTCGCCGAAGGCGCCAAGGTCATCATCGCCGACATCAATCTGGCGCTTGCGGAGGAAGCAGCTGCCTCCATCGGCCCCGCCGCAACGGCCATGAAGATCGACGTCACGAACCTTCAGGACATCGACGCCGTCGTCAGCCAGATCGACGCCGATTTCGGCGGCATCGATATCCTCGTGAACAATGCAGCCATCTTCGACCTGGCGCCGATCCAGGCGATCACCGAAGACAGCTACGACCGCGTCTTCGACGTCAATCTGAAGGGACCGCTGTTCACCATGAAGGCGGTGGCGAATGTCATGATCGCGCGCGGCCGCGGCGGCAAGATCATCAACATGGCAAGCCAGGCCGGCCGGCGCGGCGAGGCGCTGGTGACGCTCTACTGCGCTTCCAAGGCCGCGATCATTTCGGCGACCCAGTCCGCCGCACTCGCCCTCGTGAAATACGGCATCAATGTCAACGCCATCGCCCCCGGTGTGGTGGATGGCGCGCATTGGGACGTTGTCGATGCCAAGTTCGCCGAATGGGAAGGCTTGAAGCCCGGCGAGAAGAAGGCAGCCGTCGCCAAGGAAGTTCCGATCGGCCGTTTCGCGACGCCCGACGACATCAAGGGCCTCGCCGTCTTCCTCGCTTCCAAGGACAGCGACTACATCCTGGCCCAGACCTACAACGTCGACGGCGGCAACTGGATGAACTGAACCATGCGAGCGGCATGAAGGCATCCGGTTCACGGGTGCCGCAGGCCGCTGCGGCGTCGGTGCATTTCCGCTTGTGCCGGGGGATGAATAGGCCGGCACGGTGCAGGCGGTCGCGGAAGGCGTCGCCGGCCTCCGCGCCGGCGATTGCTTCGCCGCCGTGCCGCCCCCCCTGCGACATCTGCCCGGCCCGCCCTGAGGGCCGGACCGATCTCTGTCGCGGCTTCATGGCCCGTGGCGCCTCGCACAATGGCGGTTTGCGGAATCCGCAACCTCAATTCCGTTCGTTCGCCTCACGGCATGCGACGACACATCGACGGAGGCTAAGTTGGAAATCGAGATGACACTCGCCCCGGAAGCACTCGGGCCGACGGTGACCGTCGGCGAAATTCTCGTGGAGATCATGGCCACGACGGTTGGCGAGGGCTTCCTGGCGCCACAAACGCTGATTGGGCCGTTTCCCAGTGGAGCGCCGGCCATCTTCATCGATCAGGTGGCTCGCATAGGCGGCGCCTGCGGGATCGTGGCAGTCGTGGGCAACGACGATTTTGGCCGATTGAATGTCGGGCGGTTGAAGACGGACGGCGTCGACGTGTCAGCGATCGCCGTCAGCGCGGACAAGCCGACCGGAAGCGCCTTTGTCCGCTACCGGACCGACGGCTCGCGCGACTTCGTCTACAATATCAAGCATTCCGCGGCAGGAGAGGTGACGACAACCGAAGCCGCGCACGCATTGTTTTCCCGTGCCGGCCATGTCCACGTCATGGGGTCGGCCTTTGCCATCGCTGGCCTCTGGTCGATTCTCGTCGAGGCCGTTTCGATCGTGAAGGCGCGGGGCGGGTCGGTTTCCTTCGATCCGAACATCCGCAAGGAACTCGTGCAGGGCGGCGATGGCCGCAAGCTGATCGACGACATGATCGCCGTCACCGATCTGCTGCTGCCCTCGGGTGACGAATTGCTGGTGGCTGCCGGCGAAACGACCGAAGCGGCGGCGGTGGAGCGCCTGCTCGATCTCGGCGTCGGCGAGATCGTCCTGAAGCGCGGCAGCGAGGGCTCCACTCATTTCAGCAAGGCCTTCGGCCGCGTCGACTGCGTGGCCTTCCGGGTCGAGGAAATCGATCCGACCGGGGCGGGCGACTGCTTCGGCGCTGTCTATCTTACGAGCCGGCGCGCCGGCCTGCCGCCGCACAGCGCGCTGCTCTACGCGAATGCCGCCGGCGCCCGCACAGTGACAAGACAAGGCCCCATGGAGGGTGTCTCCAGCAAGGCGGAACTCGATCAATTCATCGCGGCCGCGGGCCGGGAGATGCAGGCATGAGCGACATACTGACCGGACTTGCAACCGCCCGGCGCGAAGGCCGGCCCTACGGCATCGCTTCGATCTGCTCCGCCCATCCGACGGTTCTGCGCGCGGCGCTCAGGCGGGCGGCGAAGAGCGGCGGCCCCGTGCTGATCGAGGCGACCTGCAATCAGGTCAATCAGTTCGGCGGCTATACCGGCATGACGCCGGCCGATTTCGTCGCCTTCGTCGAGAGAATTGCTTCCGAGGAAAACGTGCGTCGCGAGCAGATCCTTTTCGGCGGCGACCATCTTGGCCCCAATCCCTGGCGCAAGGAGCCGGCGGAGATCGCGCTGAAGAAGGCGGCCGATATGGTCGCGGCCTATGTGTCGGCGGGCTTCGGCAAGATCCATCTCGATGCGTCGATGGGCTGTGCCGGGGAACCCGTCGCTCTGGACGACCATACCGTGGCCGCGCGCGCCGCGACCCTTTGCGCGGTCGCCGAGCACGCCGCGGAAAGCGCCGGCCTCCCCGCGCCGGTCTATATTCTCGGGACGGAGGTGCCGATCCCCGGCGGCGCGGACCATGCGCTGGACGCGGTCGAGCCGACTGCGCCGGAAGCGGCGCGCGAGACCATCGCCGTCCACCGCGAAGCCTTCGCCAAGGCGGGGCTCGCCGATGCCTTCGCCCGCGTCATAGCCTTCGTCGTACAGCCCGGCGTCGAATTCGGCAGCGACAACGTCATTGCCTACGACGCGCCGCGCGCCGCCGCCCTGAGCGGCCTTCTCGACGAGGAGCCGGGGCTGGTGTTCGAGGCCCACTCGACGGATTACCAGACCGAAGAAGCGCTCACGGCCCTCGTCGCTGACGGCTACCCGATCCTCAAGGTCGGCCCCGGGCTTACGTTCGCCTATCGCGAGGCGCTCTACGGCCTCGATCTTATCGCGTCGGACATCGTACCCGGTTATCGCGAGCGCACGCTTGCCAGGGCCATGGAGGCGCTGATGCTGGCGAAGCCCGGCTACTGGAGCGGCTACTACCACGGCGACGAGACGGACCTGCGCATCCAGCGCCATTTCAGCTACAGCGACCGCATTCGCTACTACTGGAGCCAACCGGAGGCCGAAATGGCGGTTCAGAAATTGCTGACGGCCTTGGAAGGGGTCCGCATCCCGGAAACAGTGCTTCACCAGTACCTGCCGCAAGTCGAGCCGCTGCCGGCAGGCGGCGCTGATGCCATCGTCGTGGCTGCAGTGGATCGGATATTGCAGGTGTACGGTCGGGCCATCGCATTGAAATAATTGAGCATCGTGCCGTTCATCCGTTTTGCTCGCGGACAGGAGGCTCGATCCAAACATCTGCCTCAGGTTTGCGTATGGGATGCATCATCCCGGCGTACGAGGCCCGCGACGAAATCCAACAGCGCGCGGGTCTTGGGAGGCACGTGCTTCCGGGACGGATAGTACGCATGGAGCGGAAATCGCTGTTCGGACCAGTCCGGGAAGAGCTGAACCAGCCGACGATTTGCGATGTGGTCCTCGATGCCCAACTCGAAGAGTTGGGCGATGCCCAGCCCAGCGAGGCAGGCACTGTGCAGGGTACCCGGATCGTTGACGGTCAACACGCCTTGGGGTTTCACGACAAGCGTCTGTCGACGTCGATGAAATTCCCAGGGGAACGGTCGCCCCGTCACCGGTTCCCTGAACTCAACGCATCGGTGCAGCGGCGTCCCAAGGTCACGTGGATGGGCAGGATGGCCAAACCGCTCGAGATAGGCAGGCGAGGCCATGGCCAGCACCCGCGTGTCGAACAGCTTCCTGACAATGAGTGATGATGTCGGTGGGTGCCCAAACCGGAGGGCCAGATCAAAGCCGTCCGCCACCAGATCTCCCAGGTCCTCCCGGCTGCGCAACTCCACTTCCAGCTCCGGGTGGCTGTCCAGAAAATCTCCCAGACGCGGACCCAGCACGAGCTGGGAGAAGAGCGGATCGACATTGACCCGCAGTCGTCCGCGAACCTTCCGGGCGCTCCCCGCGGCATTGGACGTGACTTCGGCGAGTGCGCCGATCAGCGGCATTACCTGCTCGTAGAAGTCTCGCCCCTCATCGGTCAGCCGGACCGATCGGGTGGTGCGCTCGAAGAGGCGGATCGACAGCCTTGCCTCCAGGCGGGCGATCGCCCGGCTCACCCCGGACTGCGACATGTCCAGCGCTTCCGCGGCACCGCCGAAGCTCTTCATCTCCGAGACCGCCGCCATGACATCGATGCCCTCGAGCAGTTGCGAGAACGGCTGACGCATTTATGCCTCCGAAGCATCAATGAAATGAATTTCATGACATAGCAACTCTGCGGGCGTCGTGCCAGAACTCCGCGGCGCCTCAGCAATCGGCGCTTTCAACAATTCATGCGCGTATCGAACTCCAGACGTCTGCGGACGTCTGGGATCGATTGTCTATGCCTTCGAAGTCCATTCGCAGGCATCCAGCACAGGGTAAAACAATGGTCACAGCAAGCACCCCGAGAACATCTTCGCATCCCAGTGACAGTTCCAATCTACACGGTCGGACACGCTCCAGATTTCGGACGGTCTCGGCGGTTCTGGCGCTTAGTCTGGGCTGCTTCACGTTTGTCAGCACGGAGTTGATGCCGGTTGGCGTGCTGCCATCCATGGCGGAAGGGCTCGGCGTGTCGCTGGGCGCGGCGGGATATCTGATCACGGTCTTCGCGTTCGTCGTTGCGATCACCGCAGCGCCGCTCACGGGAATGTTGGGCGGCATCAACCGTAAAGCCCTTATGGCCGGATTATTGGCCGTCTGTTGCCTGGGAAATCTGATTACCTTTCTAGCCTCGGACTACGTCATCGTTCTCCTGGCGCGCATATTGGTGGCCGGAGCGATCGGGGTCTTCTGGTCCACGGCGGTTGTCACCGCCGTCCATCTCGTGTCGGACCGCAACGCCGTGCGCGCGACCTCGGTCGTCTTTGGCGGCGTGTCGCTTGCCACGGTGCTGGGAATTCCCGCGGGGACATTGCTCGGCGAGATGCAGGGATGGCACTCGGTATTCGCGGCTCTTTCGCTGCTGAGCCTGGTGGCGTTCACCGTCATTGCCTGGTCCGTGCCGGCGATACGAATTTCCAAATCCTCCGCCCGCAATGCGATGTCGACAATTCTGAAGGACGGCCCCTTGCTGGCGCTTTTTGGGACGACGGTACTGGTCGTGACGGGCAACTTTCTCGCCTACACCTACATCACGCCCTATCTTGAGCAGATCGCAGGGCAAGCTCCCGGCCAAGTCGGCCTGCTGCTGCTGGTCTATGGTGGCGCCGGCGTGGTCGCGAATTTCGCCATCGGTCCCTTCGCGAATAAGGCGCTTCGGTTGAGCTTGGGGATTGTAACGGCGTTGCTCGCCGTGAGCCTCGCGACGATGAACATCGCCGCCAACCAGTACGCCACTCTGGTGCTCATCCTCGCAATCTGGGGCGCCGCCTACGGGGCGCTTCCTGTGTTGTTGCAGACGTCGGTCTTCAAGGGTGCCTCTGCCATTAACGGCAGTGCCGACGCAGCCACCGCGATCAATGTCGCCTTGTTCAACGGCGCCGTTGGCCTTGGCTCTCTGTCTGGAGGCATCCTGATCAACAGGATGGGGCCATTGCCCATCCCGTATGTCTCCGCGGCCTTCGTCCTGGTGGGGCTGGTCGTGGTGGTTGCGAGCGGCAGGCGCAAGGCGGGGTAGGCGGCGGCCTTGCCTCGTCCGGGCGGGCCAATAGTGATTTGCGTGCCGGGCGCATGCCCGATCGGTCCTGTGAAAGCTTTGGGGGCGCCTTGCTTGCCTAGCTGGAACACGGCGCCCCCTCCGAACCTCATCGGGGTTTCTTCGGAGTCCAGTCTCCGGCCATTGTCACGATTGTCGCAAGGGACAGCGCGGCGACGGCAGCGCCGGCGTACATCGCCAGCGACAGTCCTGCCCGGTCGACGAGGATGCCGCCCAGGAGCGAGCCGAGAGCAATCGAGGTTTGGAAGTTGGTGACGTACAGGGCGGTGCCGCCCTCATGCGCATTCGGCGCCGCCTTTATCAGCCACATCTGCAGGGCGATCGGAATGACGCCATAGGCGAAGCCTCAGGCTCCGATCACGAGCACGAGGAGCACCGCGTTGCCGCTCAGACCCGGCAGGAGGGCGATGGAGAGACAAGCCAGCAAGATACCGGATACCAGCGTCGCCTTGACGTTCACGTCCGAAGCGGCGCCTCCGACGAAATTACCCAGCATTCCGACAAGCGTGTAGACCAGAAGGGTGATCGAGATGGCTGTCCCGCTGAAGCCGGCGTTTTCGCTGAGAAAGGCCGTCACGTAGGTATACGTGCCGAAATGAGCCACGACGATCAGGAACATGGCGACGATCCCGACCACGCCGTTTCGCGTGCGAAGGATCTGCACGAAGTCCGCCACCGTCACGCGTTGGGCGACGCGAAGCGGCGGCAGGGCGACAAGCAGCAGCACGATCGCGGCGAGGGACAGGACCATCGCCAGTCCGAAAGCATAGCGCCAGCCATAAGCCTCCCCGATGAACGACCCGGCAGGACCTCCCACAAGCAGGCCGACCGAGATGGAGGTAAATATGATGGACGTGGCGCGACCCACCGACCGGGTCGGCACGAGGCGCGCTGCAATGCCCACACCGATCGCCCAGAACCCTCCAAGCCCGATTCCGAACAGAACCCGGCCAGCCAGAAGCATCTCGAAACTCGTCGCCGACATCGCCAGCACGTTCGCTGCGATGAGCAAGGCGGTCAAAATCCAGAGGACGTGTCGCCGGTCGATCTTTCCGATGCCAAGCGTGACAAGGGGGCCAGCCAGCGCGGCCAGAATGCCAGGTATCGTAATCATCAGACCGGCCGTGCCGTCCGACACGCCAAGATCGGCGCCGATGTATCGCAGGATGCCGACGGGTAGAAACTCGGTCGTGCAGAAAACAGCGCCACAAAGTGCGACGGCGCATACAGCCAGCCAACCGCGCAGGCTGGGTGTCGCTTCAGAAACTATATTGTCGCTCAACTTGGCCTCACAAACTTGGAATAGGAGAGGGGTCGAAGAGCGCTCACTTAATGTTCAGAAATGACCCCGGCTACCTCCCCTGAAATAACAAGACAGTTCAATTATTTTGAACTACAACGCGGATCCGGGCGTCGTGGCCTTGGCCGTATCGTTAAGGAGTGGGCCGGATGGATCGTTTGCGGGCCATGGAAATATTCGTGCGCGTCGTCGAGGCCGGCAGCATGACGAAAGCAGCCGAAACGCTGTCGCTGCAAAAATCCGCCGTCAGCATGGCCATCAAGCAACTGGAGCGGCATCTGGCCGCGCAATTGATCGTGCGGTCCACGCGGTATTTCAGTCTCACGGACGATGGCCGCGCGTATTATGAGCGAAGTCTGGCGGTTCTGGCCGAGATCGAAGCGATCGAAAGCTCGCTTGGCAGCAACCACGAGCACCCGGCCGGCCGCATTCGCGTCGACATGCCGGGCTCGATCGCGGCGTCTCTTATTCTTCCCAATCTGTCGGAATTCGCGCGTCGATATCCCGCCATTCAGATTGCATTGGGAGTTGGCGACCGGCGCGTCGATCTGGTGCGGGAAGCGGTTGACTGCGTGCTCAGGACCGGCGAGCTGGACGATGCTTCGCTGGTGAGCCGGCGGATCGGCTCTTTCAACTGGATAGTCTGCGCCTCAAGCGAATATCTTGAGCAATTCGGCGCACCGATTTCCCCTCAGGACCTCACCCGGCATCGCATTGTCGGGTATTTCCAGAACGGCTCCGAATTTCGCGAGACGTGGAAGTTCAGCGAGCAGGGGCGGGAGCTCCTGGTTCCCCTGGGCTGCCAACTGGCCGTCAATGACACGGCGGCCTATGTCGAATGCGCCCTCAACGGGCACGGACTGATCCGCATCGCCGATTATCTGGCCGCACCGATCATCGAGAAGGGCGCTCTCCGCGAAGTCCTCGCAGATTTCCGCGGCGATCCGGTCCCGGTTTTTGCCCTGTATCCGCCGTCGCGGCACCTTTCTCCATGCGTGCGCATCTTTCTGGATTGGGCCGCGCAGCTTTTTGCCGCCCGCCGACATCCGGTGTCCTAGCCAACCATCCGAACTTCAATCGTGATCGCCGACGCAGGTTCGGCATAGCTCCGGCGATGGGCTCCGCCCTACGGCGGAACCCTGAGCAAGTCACCGGGCGCGGACCAGCCGCGTTGTCGCTTCCGGATTTGCCGTGTCGCTTACTTCACGGTGATGGCCATACCGCTGAGATCGGCGTTGACCTGCAGGCCCACCTGCTTGCCCGTGAGTTCGAGTTGGGCGCCCTTGTCGTTCTTCAGGATGATCATCTGGGCGCCCCTGCCGACCGCGCCGCCACCGCCCACCGCGGCGTAGACGCCCGTCACGTCGCGGGCGCGGCGAATGTGGCGCACGGTACCTTGGAAATAGGTCTTGGAAACACCGAAGGCGAGGCCGCCCGAGACACCGGCGATCGAGATGGGATAACGACGACCTTGGAAGGTCAGCGTTCCCTCGCCGCCGGAGCCACCGACGAAAAAGGCGGCCTTGTAGACCGCGAAGCGGATCGTACCGCTGTCGGCATGCGCAGCGCCCGCAAGGCTGACCGCGCCAGCGGCGATGACGGCAATCGCGACTGAACGAATTCTGGTCGAAAGCATCATGATGGGGAGTTCCTCAAGGAAGCCGCTTACCCTGCGGCCGGGCTCGTCAGCGTCGTACCCAGGTTACAACTGAGCTAACTCATCCTGGTTCCGAGCATGCTGCCAAAATCCGGTTGTGGGAAGGCCGGCACGAGACGAGGCGGCGTGGCAGAACGAAGTCCCGGTGGCAGCGAAGCCGCGGCCGCTCCGGCACAGGCAGGCGCTCAAGGAGACGTCTCGACCGTTGCCCACAGCGTATTGATTTCTGCGGCGCAAGCCTCGCTCGCTAGCTTTAGCAGCGTCTCGCCATGTTCAGGTCGCGCCAATCCCGAGTGGGAGCCGACGCGGCCGTCGGGGAATTGGCGGCGGTGCTCGTCGGGAGGGCCGTGACGGTCGCCCGCGTGGCTAGCGATGAACTCGGGCGTGAGAGGCTCGGGGGCAGGGATCGGGGCGTGGTCCACGATGCGGTGGGTGTGCTGCGTGATCGCCACCTCGGACGGCGTGGCGTGCATGCCTTCCCAGGAGCCATAGAGTTCGTCGCGCAGGGCGCGGACGGCCGCGAACTCCCACCAGGAGCGAATGTGAATGTCGAGCGCGCTTTGCGCGGATGCGACACGGCGGAGGGGCTCCAGATTGGCGCCGTGGCCATTGAGCACATAGACCTGCCGGAAGCCATGATGAGCCAGCGCGGCAAGGATCTCCGTGACGAGCGCCGAGAACACCGTCTCGCTGACGGAAATCGTGCCGGCGAAGCCCATGTTGAAGGGCGCTGGCGTGTAGGCGAGGGCAGGAAGCACCAGAGCCCCGCCGAGTTCGCCAGCCCTTCGGGCGACGGCCTCGGCGCACAGCGTGTCGGTGCCGATAATCCCGAGGGGGCCATGCTGTTCGGTGGAACCCACCGGCAAGATCACCGCCTGGGATTTGAGGAGATAGGCGTCGATCTCCTTCCAGGTGCTGAGGTCCAGTCTCATGCGCGGGCTCCAAGGGCCGCTTCGGCCCATTTTGTCGTGATGGCGCGATAGGGTGTGAGGACGGCGTCGACGGCCGGCATCCGATCCAGCGCGTCTTGGTATTGCTGGATCGCTTCCGGCCAATCGAGCTTCATGCCCGTTGAAGCCTCAAGGATGTCGAGCGTGGCAAAGCTGACAGGATAGCCGCAGTCGGCGAGCGAGAGCACAGCGCCGCCGAGCAGTGGCGATGGCTCGGCGATGCGTTGGAGATCGGCGAGGCGTGTGTTGATACCGTCTATCAGCTCATCCGGCGGACGCTTTCCCTCGCGGATGGACGGAAAAAGCGCGCGGATAGCTGGCTCCAGGGCCGTGTCGTGAAAGCGCGACAACGAGCGGATCCGCGCCCGATCCAGCGGGGCGCGGGGAAGGAGGGGAGCGGTCGGATAGGCCTCCTCGAGATATTCGAGGATCGCCTCGGAATCGACGATCAGAAAGCCGTCGACCTCCAGCGCCGGCACCGTGCCTTGCGGCACCAGCTTGCGGTAGGAGTCGCTGCGATAGCCGCCCTCGGGTTCGATTTCATCCCAATCCAACCCCTTGTGCAGCAGGGCAATGCGGACCTTGGCCGAATAGAGGCTGCCGGGCGTCGCGTAGAGGCGCAGTTTTGAACTCATGGTCTAGCGCCCATTCGTCCGCAGCCGCAGCTTGACCTCAAGGCGACGCACCAGCCACGAAATGATCAAGATGAGCACGAGATATTCGGCCACGAGGAAGGTGTAGATCTCCAGCGGGCGATACTCGACGAGGGTCAGCTCGTTGGCGCGGCGGGTCAGTTCCTGCAGCCCGATGACAGACACCAGCGACGACATCTTGAGCACGTAGACAAACTGGTTGCCGAGTGCCGGCAGGATGGCGCGGACAACCTGCGGCAGCACCACCAGGCGCAGGGTGCGCACCGGCCCCAGGCCAAGGCTGCGAGCCGCTTCGGGTTGCCCTCTGTCGAGCGATTGCAGCCCGCTTCGGAAGATCTCCGACGTGAAGGCCGAGTCCGACACGGCAAGGCAAATGAGCCCGGTGGTGAATACGTCAAACCGCACGCCGGTCAGGATCGGCAGGCCGTAGAACACCCACAGAATGAAAACCAGAATGGGGATTGCGCGGAATATCTCGACATAGCTGCGAGCCGCCAGGCGCACCGGACGCCAGCGGGCAAAGCTCATCAGGGCAACGACGATCCCGATGACCATCGAGATCAGGGATGCGGCAACCGACAGGCCCATCGTCGTGCCGAAGCCGGCCAGCAGGAACCGGAGGTTCTGCTGGCCGCGAGCGTCAAAGGGAGAGAGGATGTACCAGCTCCAATTGTAGTTGGTGCTGGTGCAGCCGCTCACCAGGATGGCGAGAAAGATGACGGCGGACAGGGCAAGCGCGCGGCTTGCCCTGGTCTTGGCATGCGTCATGTTCAGGCCCGGCCGAGCCACTTGGCGTCGAGCGCCGCGTAGAAGCCTTCGATGCGGCGCAGCGATACCCAGGTATTGATGAAGTTCAGCCAGACGGGATCGTTCTGATCCACCACATAGGCGAAGGGGCGCTTGTTGCGCAGCTCGGCGCTCGAAACGAGGATCTTCAGCTCCGGATACTTGGCGACCAGCGTTGCTGCCTCGACATTGGAGGTGATGGTGACATCGGCGCGCCCGGAGAGGACTTCCTGGAAGCCGGTGGCGGGCGACTGCACGGCCTGGATCGTGGCGTTGGGGAAGTGCTGGCGTGCCTGATCCTCGAACACCGTGCCCTGGCTCACGGCGACCCGCACGCCCGACGCATTGATGGAATCCCAGCTGTGGAAGCGCTCGGCCGCGCTCGCCAGACCCAGGGGCACGGTGCCGGCCTCGGTATAGGGAATGGAGAATGCAGCGACGCGGGCGCGGGCGACACTGACCGAAGCGCCGGAGAAAATGTCGAAGCGGTCAGCGGTGATGCCGGTGGTAATGGTGGCCCATTCGGCGGTCACCCATTCGATCTCGACCTTGAGATCTGCGGCAAGGGCCGTCACGGCTTCGATGTCATAGCCCTGATAGCTGTTGGTCGCGGTATTGCGGAACGACATGGGGTTGAAGTCGCCCGTCGTGCCGACGCGCAACACGCCGCGCTCGAGGATCTTGGCGAGCCGGGAATTGTTGGCGGGAATGCTGGCGGCAGCCGGCGCCTGTGCCGATGCCTGCGTGGCAAGGCCGGGGCCGGCGCCGAGGGCGACTGCGCCGAAAACTTCGCGTCTGTTCATTGGATGTCTCGTTTCTTGTGTTTCGAGATGGAAGGAAGCGTTACGCGGCCGCGACCGCCTGGGCCTCGGCAAGGGCGCCGAGCGCTATGGCCTTGCGCACCAATTCAGCGCCCTTGCTGCGGCCCTCCGGCGGCGCTGTCGGCGAGGGACGAGGGTTTCATGCGGGCGGCCTCAGCGGGCTAGATAGCGGTTGGAGCGCTTCTCCAACGCCGAAAAGATCGCGGCGAGGCCGAAGCAGATGACGAAATAGATGGCCGCGACGACGAGCCAGACCTCGAACATGCCGCGCGTGGTGACGCCGACCTGATTGGCCTGGAAGGTGAGATCCGGCACCGACACCAGCGATGCCAGGGACGAGAACTTGACGAGCAGGATCACCTCGTTGGCGAGCGGCGGCCAGACGCGCGCCAGGGCCTGCGGTAGGATCACCTTGCGCAACGTGACGCCGCGCTTCAGCCCCAGCGCCTTCGCCGCCTCCCACTGTCCTTCATCGATGGACTCGATGCCGCCGCGAATGATTTCGGCCACGTAGGACGCCGCGAACAGGCCGAGGGCGAGCGACGCGGCGAGGAACGAGGTGAGCTGGCGTGGCTCGCCGAACAGGAAGTTCAGGATGGCCAACGTCTCGGGGCCGGCGCGGCGGACCGCCGGGGCAATTCCCGTCAGCGGGATCAGCTGGCTGGCGAAGAAGAAAAAGAAGATGAAGAGGAAGACCAGCGGCGGGATGTTGCGGATGGTCTCGACATAGGTCGTGCCGAACATGCGCAGGGTCAAGCTTGGCGACACCCGCAACAGACCGACCAGTGTGCCGATCGCGAGACCGACAACGCTGCCCCAGATGGACAGACGCAGCGTCGTCAGGATGCCGAGTAGCAGTAGGTTCGGGATCCAGCGGGCGGTGGCCTCATCATATCGCAGCACAAATCGCGGCAGCGCCGACCATTTCCACTGGTAGTTCAGGACTTCGCCGACCTGCAGAAATACATAGCCGATCCCCCCCGCGAGAACGGCGAGAATCAAAGCGTCGAGCCAGCCGAAGCGTGGTTTGCGCGAGCCTGGAAGCAAGAGGGCATATCCGGTTTGGTATCCCGGCCCTGAGCCGGGATACCGGCAAGAATTCAGTTCGAGGCGGCCTGATCGGCCCAGGCGCGACCCTTGAACCAGTAGTCAAAGCGCTCCTGCAGCCAGCCATCGTCGGTGCGCTTCTGGATCCATTCGTTGAGGGCAGCCAGCGAAGTCGGATCGTCCTTGCGGATCGCGATCCCCTCGTCGGTCTGCTCGGTGGCGGGTTCGACGACGCGCACGATGTCCGGATACTGTTCGGCGAGCAGGGCCTGGGTCGGTGTCGCCACGGTCAGGGCGGTCACGTTGCCGTTGAAGAATTCCTGCTGCTGGGTGTTCTCGTCGTCGAAGAGGACGGTCTTCGCCAGAGGGAAGCGATCGATCGCGGCCGCGGCGGACCCACGACGCTTGGCGAAGGTGACGCCGGGCTTGTTGAGCTTTTCCAGCGTCGTCACGTCCGGGGCGACCTTCTTGTTGACCACCGCATAGACCTGCGAGTGCTCGTAGGGGATCGTGAAGTCGACCGTCTTGGCGCGCTCTTCCGTGATGGTCAGGCCGCCGATGATGGCGTCAAACTGGCCGGAAACGAGCGAGGGGATGATGGCGTCCCATGCGGTGGGCACCAGTTCCAGCTTGACGCCGAGGTCTTCGGCCAGCTTGTTGGCAACGTCCACCTCAAAGCCGATCAGCTGGCCATCCTTGTTCGGGAAGGCCCAGGGCACGAAGGTGCCCAGGCCGACGCGGATGACGCCGGCGGACTTGATGTCGTCGATCACGGGGCCGGCGTAAGCCAGCGAGGAACCGGTCAGGGCAAGCGCGAGAACGCTGCTGAAGAGGAACTTTTTCATTTCAGCTCTTTCATCCGTTTCTGTGGGTGACAGGAATGCAGCCGATCGTCAGGCGCGCGTTTTCAGGCGCCGCTCGAGATGTCGGGCGGCGAGGGAAAGCAGCAGGGTAAGAACGAGGTAGATCGCGGCGACCGTCAGCCAGATCTCGAAGCTCATATAGGTCAGCGAGATGGCATCGCGCCCGGCGGTGGTGAGTTCGAACAGCGCGATGACGCTGACGATCGAGCTGTCCTTGATCAGCGAAATCACGGCGCCGGTGAGCGGCGGCAACATCAGGCGCAGCGCCTGCGGCAGCGCGATGTGGCGATAGATGGTGAAGCGCGACAGGCCGAGGCTCGTGCCCGCCTCCCACTGGCTTTGCGGTACCGAGAGAATACCCGAGCGGACGATTTCCGCGATGAAGGCCGCTTCGAACAGGGCAAGCGCGAACACGCCGGTCCAGAAACGGCCGATGCCGATCGTCGGCGCCAGCACGAAATAGAACATGCTGACCTGAACGATCAGCGGTGTCGTGCGGACCAACTCAACGAAGCCGCCCGAAATGGCACGACCCGACCACGAGGGCGACAGGCGCAGCAGTGCGAGCCCCAGACCGAGCAGCAGGGCGAGGACCAGGGCGAGCGCCGAGATGCGCAGCGTTTCCATCAGGCCGAGCGTCAGCGTGCCCCAGTGGAAGCCGGACTCGTCCGCCACGAACAGAAATTGCGGCACGCGCTCCCATTGCCATTGGTAGGGCATGGCGGCCGCGCCGGCCCAGATCGAATAGAGCAGCGCCCCGGTCACGACAGCGTAGGTGCCGACCGATCGGACAGTGTCGCTGCGAGCGAAAGCACGCCATCGCGTGAGCCACGG
Source organism: Kaistia sp. SLG-1 (assembly GCF_059699055.1). Taxonomy (NCBI): domain Bacteria; kingdom Pseudomonadati; phylum Pseudomonadota; class Alphaproteobacteria; order Hyphomicrobiales; family Kaistiaceae; genus Kaistia; species Kaistia sp. SLG-1. The sequence goes on along the minus strand of NZ_AP048544.1, from coordinate 4,688,193 downwards.
GATCGCTGTGCCGGTCGGCGCATCCAGTTGCAGTGAAGCAAAGGTCATCTATCGATCCGTGGAAATCTTGATTATGTCTATAAATTCTATATAGAAATGACAACCCATTGAAATTAAATGGTTTTATCTTCGCAAGCATATTCTGGTGACGTAGCGTTTCGCGCCAAATGGCTGCTGCCAAATCAGGTGAAATCGAAACGGCATTATCGAAAATCGCGTGAATCCGATCGGCGACATGCGGAGAACAACTGGTTCGGGAGGTTTTGAGAGTGAGTGCAGACCTTGCTGCGGGCATCGCCAACGTGCTCGACGGCTGCATCGGTATTGCTGCCGGGCAGTCGCTTCTGGTGGTCGCGGAGCCCGAGGATCAGACGTTCTATCGCGGAGAACTCGGTCGGCAGGTCGTGGACGCCGCGCAAGCGCGCGGACTCGATGCGACCTTGATCGTCGAGAGCGTGCCGGCGGGGCCCGAGCACTTCCCGCGGCACGTGCTCGACAAGATCGCAGCGGCGGATCACACGCTCTTCTTCAGTCGCCTGGGATCCCAGGCGCGGTTCCTGCAGTTGCCGGGCCCGGGCACGAAGACCGTCTCCTATGTGCTGGATGCGGAGAGTCTGGCCGCTCCGTTCGGCAGGCTTCCCTACGCTTTTGTCACCGAGCTGCACGATCTGGTGGTCGAGCGAATTGCGGCGGCCCGCAGCTATCACCTGACATGCCCCAATGGCAGCGATCTCCGCATGGCCTTGGAGCCCAGCGACGCCGGCAAGCCGACGGAATTGACGCCGTTCGCGGTGCGAAACTTCCCGGTGATGATCTTTCCGCCGATTTCGAGCGCGAGAGCCAGTGGTCGTCTCGCCCTGACCCTGGCGCTGCTGTCGACGTCGATCCACCAATATGACGATCCCATCGTGCCGCTGGAGAGCCCGCTTCTGCTCGACATCGAGCAGGGGAAAATCACGCGTTTCGGGGGAGAGCCCGTTCAGGCCGCGCGCGCCGAGGCGCATTTTGATCGCGTCGCCGCGCTGTTTGGGGCGGACGCACGGGCGCTCAATTCCTGGCACACCGGGATCAACCCGACGACCTTCTTCGCGGGTCGCGCGATCGATGATCTCGACCGCTGGGGTTCGGTTGCCTTCGGCAGCCCCAGCTACACCCACTTACACATTGTGGGGTCTGATCCCGGCGAGATCTGCGGATCGCTCTTCAACGCCACGATCCGCTTTGACGATGAAATCCTCTGGGACCACGGGCGCTTCGTGTTTCTCGACCGGCCAGAAGTGGCTCAACTCCTGGACAAGCACGGCCTTTCACGCAACGCGCTGGCCGCCCAGCAATCGATCGGCGTGGAGGCATAGGGCATGGCTATCGACACACTCTGGTACACGCGCTGCCCCGCGCCGACGGCGGCCACGATCGCGATCCGCGAGGGCTGGCTCGACACCGAGTTTGCCGGCGATGGCATTGCGGTGCGCTCGCTGGCGTCCTCGACGGACCGACAGGTGCATCTGTCCCACTACCGCCATTCGCAGCCCAATTCGTTCCGCTTCGGCGGCTACGTCCCGCCGCTGATCTCGCAGTCGCGCGGCGCCGATATCAAGGTCATCGGCATTGCCTGGCATGATCGGGTGCATGGCATCTATGCCTTGCCGGGTGCCGGCATCGAGACCGCCGCCGATCTCAAGGGCAAGCGGCTCGGCGTGCCGGTGCGTTTGAATGACGACGTGGACTGGTGGCGCGCCTCGGTTCTGGGTGGCTACAAGGCGCTGTTCGCCAGCGGCGCCATCGATCGCGAGGACGTGGAACTGGTCGAGATTCCGGTCAGTCGCGAATATGTGGCGGATGCCACCAGCGGCTCGACGGCGGGGCAGTCGCTCTGGGGGGCGAATAGCCAATTTGCCGTGCAGCGCGAGGAGGTGGCGGCGCTCTATAGGGGCAAGGTCGATGCCATCTATAGCGACGGCGCTTTGACGGCGATCCTTTCAGGCACCACCGGCGCGCATCCCGTGGTCGTTCTGCGCGGCAACGAGGATGATAGCGACGGTTATGGCACGCCCTGCATCCTGACCGTATCGGCGCCGTTGCTGGCTGAACGCCCCGATCTGGTGGCGCGCTGGGTCGGCCGGCTGCTGGATGCGCAGCAATGGGCCATCCAGCACGCCGATGACACGCGCCGCCTGTTCGCGCGCGAAACGGGGCTGCCGGAAGACCTGCTCGACAAGGCCTACTCGCCGCGCCTGCATGCACAGGCCGATGTATCCCTGAGCGCACCGCGCGTGGCGCTGCTCAAGGCCAAGTACGAGCATCTGCGCGATGCCAAGTTCATCGACGCGTTCGAATTCGACGCGTTCATCGACGCTGGCCCGCTCGAAGCGGCGCGGGCTGCGCGTGGCGAGGGGGCGGCATGAGCGCCAACGTCGCCGTTCAACCGCATCGCGACGACGTTCTGGATGCAACAGATGCCGATCTGGCCGTCGCCGAGGCGGCGTTCGCAGACACCGTGTCGTTCCTCGCGACGGCGGCGCGGCCGTGGTTCGAAGCGGAGGGACTGCCGGTTCGCGAGGAGCCGACGATCGTTCACGCCGCCGGCGCTCTCGCGGTGGAGCTCGCCGCCGCGCTGGCGGCGCGCCGCTCCGAGACGATTGGGCAAGCCGAAGCGCGCCTGCTCGCAGGCGACGTCGCCAGGCGTGCCGTGCGCTTCCTGTTCGAAGCGGGCGGCACCAGCACGACCGACGATCCCAGCGACTTTGGCCGTCATCATCGCGCTGTGCTGGAGACGGCGTCTCGTGAACCCGTTCGAGCGGCGCGGCTGGCAGCCGGACGTACCGCGCTGGAGCAGAGGCGCTCGTCCAGCGAGGCTCTCCCCATTCCCGTCGGCGTGCCGGTCGATCGTGCCGATGCGTATCGACGCGCCGACGCGATAAGCCAGCATCTCGCAAGGGATGCGGCCCAGCGAGACCGCGAGCGAGCTACTCCCAAGGCAGAGCTGGAGGCGATCGCTCGCAGCGGCCTGCTGGCCATCACGGTGCCGACGGCCTTTGGCGGCGCTGGCCTCGGTTTCGCCGATGCGCTGGAAGTGTCGCGCCGCCTTTCCATTGGCGACAGCTCGGTCGGCCAGATCATGACCATCCACTACGGGATACTGGAATCCCTGATCCGCACGGCGACCGAAGCGCAATTGGCGCGATGGTTGCCGCAGGTGGTGCGAGGCGCGCGCTTCGGCAATGCCGCCGCCGAGCGTGGCGTCGCCCATGCCAAAATCACCGCGACCCGGCTGGCGGCCCAGCCCGATGGCAGCTACCGGCTCAACGGTCGCAAATTCTATTCGACCGGTGCAACCGGCGCGGACTTCGTCTCGGTGCTGGCCGTCGGCGACGACGGGCAACCCTCCATCGCCGTGGTCGCCGCCGGCAGCGACGGGCTGACGCTACTCGACGATTGGCATGGGCTTGGACAGCGCGGTACGGGCAGCGGCACGGCGATCCTCGACAATGTCGTGGTCGCGGCCGACGAAATCCTGCCCCGCTGGCTCAATTCGGAGGTCCCGACGACCGGCAATGCCGGCGCCAATCTTGCGCATGTCGGCATCGATCTCGGCATCGCGCGTGCCGCGCTGAGCGGAATCGTTGATCTCATCGCAGCGAGCGCCGACCCTGTTCCCGACGAAATTCTGGGAAATCTCGGCGCGTTCTCCGCGCACCTCGCGGCCAGCGAGGCCCTGTTTGCCGAGGCGTTGGACTCGCTGCGCGCCCTGGCCTCGCAGACACTGACCGAAGCGGTCGTGCAGCGCTTCTCGCTCGAGGTGAGCGTCGTCAAGGTGCACGCCGGCGAGCTTGCCATCGATATCGCGGCGGGCCTGCTCGATATTGCGGCCGAGTTCGCGCGGCCCGACCTGATCGGCCTCGATCGCCACTGGCGCAATGCGCGGACCCATACGCTGCACGACCCGAGCCGCTGGCGCTATCTGCGCATTGGCGACCACGCTCTCAACGGGCGTCTGCCGCCCCGCAACCGCACCAATTGAGACCCTCCATGGCCGCTCCCAGGCGACAGATCAAGCTCTTCGCGCATCTGCTCAATACCGGCAACCAGATGGGCGGTTGGCGCCATCCCGAGGCGCACGCCGGCGGACTGCACGACATCCACTATTTCCTCGCCATGGCGCAGAGCGCCGAGGCGGCCAAGTTCGACGCGGTGTTCTTCGCCGATGGTCCGGGGTTCCGGCGCGTCGAGGGCAAGGACGCCTTTTCGCGCATGGATGTGGGCAAGCTCGAGCCGATCACCATGCTGGCGGCGCTTGCCATGGGCACCCGCCATATCGGCCTGATCGCCACCGCCTCGACCTCGTTCAACGAGCCCTACAACATCGCCCGCAAGTTTGCCTCGCTCGATCACATCAGCAAGGGACGGGCAGGGTGGAACGCCGTCACCTCGACCGGCGAGAACGAAGCGCACAATTTCAACCAGCGCACGCTGAACGATCACGATACGCGCTATCAGCGCGCCGAAGAGTTCATCGATGTGGTGCGCGGGCTTTGGGACAGCTGGGAGGACGATGCCTTCCTGCTCGACAAGGAATCGGGGCGCTATTTCGATCCCGACAAGCTGCATGCGCTTGGCCATGATGGTCCCAACTTCTTCGTGCATGGCCCGCTCAATGTCGGTCGCGCGCCGCAGGGGCACCCCCTGCTGGTGCAGGCCGGCGGCTCCCCTGCGGGGCGCTCGCTCGGCGCCCGGACGGCTGACGCGATCTTCACGGTCAATCCGCCGCTCGATGTGGCCAAGGCGTTCTACGCCGACATGAAACAGCGCGTCGTGGCCCATGGTCGAAGGGCCGATGACCTCAAGATCATGCCCAGCATTCAGGTGGTCATCGGGGCGACGGCCAGGGAGGCCGCGGAAAAGGCGGCCTATCTCGACAATCTGATCCATCCCGATCTGGCGCTGTCCTGGCTGCAGATGTCGCTGGGCGGCGTGGATCTCTCCGGTTATCCGCTGGATGGTCCGCTGCCCGAGATACCGCCGACCAAAGGCGGGCACTCGCTGCGGCAGGGCGTGATCGACCGGGCCAGGCGCTTCGATCTTACCATTCGCCAGATCGCGACCCATGTCGCCGCCACGCGCCTCGGCGAGCGCTTTGTCGGCACGGCCACCGAGATCGCCGACATCCTTCAGCATCAGTTCGAAGAAAGTGCTGCCGACGGTTTCGTCGTCTCGCCGCCCTATCTGCCGGGCGGTCTCGACGAGTTCATCGCGGGCGTCGTGCCGATCCTGCGCGAACGCGGCCTGTTCCGCACCGAATATGAAGGGGCGACGTTGCGCGAAAATCTCGGCCTCAGCCGCCCCGAAAACCTCTTCGTCGCGCAGCCCGAGCGGCACGTCGAACCCGAAATCTGGCAGAAATCCGCTCCCGCCGGCGAGTCGACAGTGTGAGCCTCGTCAGGAGCGCTGAGAAGGTTCGATTCCCTTCCGGGACACCAAAGCTTTGATGGATCGATGGGTTGGCTCTGTCCCCCTCGGTCTCTGGACGTCTGCGGGCGGGCCTCAGGGGCAATGGCGGTCGATACGGAGATCAGCCTTGCGGCGCACGGGAGCTGGCGTGGATCGATCTTTCGATCCCGATATTCCGTAATGTTACCTTAGTAGTAATTCTTTACATGCGCGGATTTTCGTCGGTGAGTTCTGGTCCTCGTCGGCGATATCCCCGTTTTCTCCAGCAATTTTGCTGAATTTCGGGATTGTCGCTTGCCGCAAAGCGAGATCGCTGCGTACCTTCCCTCTGACGGCTCGACGGGCGATCCGTAATCTATGTCGAAAATCAGGTCGAATGCTTTGACGGCGGACGACGGGGATCGTCATGGCCATACTGACTTACAACATCACCTTCTTCCTGCTTATGAAGTTTTGGGTGTTCAGCAGTGTCCATAAGGCGGAATCCGTATAGCATCGACGTTATTGTTCCCTGCTATCAAGAGCAGGACGCGCTGCCGATTACGGCCCCGAAGATCGCGGCCTATTTTCGTGATCTCGTTGCCTCGCCTTCCAACGACGCCATGTCGTTCCGGCTGTTGCTGGTGGATGATGGCAGCAAGGACAGCACCTGGGGCATCATTGAAGGTCTGTCCGAGGCCAATCCCGAAATCGAAGGCGTGAAGCTCTCGCGGAATTACGGCCATCAGGCAGCCATGCTGTCCGGCCTGTCGCTAGCCACGGCCGACGTGGTGGTCACGATGGATGCCGATCTTCAGGATGACATCCACGCTGTCTCCGCCATGCTGGACGCTTACGAGTCAGGGGCCGATATGGCGCTCGGGGTTCGTCAGGACCGCAGTTCCGACAGCCGCGGCAAGCGCGGATTTGCCAATGCCTATTACCGGCTGCTCCGGCTGATGGGCGTGAACATCATCGAGAACCATGCCGATTTCCGCTTGATGTCCAGGAAAGCGCTGGCCGCCCTGCTCGATCATGGCGAGGTGAACCTGTTCCTCCGGGGGCTGATCCCGACGATCGGGTTCAGCGTGATGCTGGTCCCCTATGCCCGGCAGGCGCGGGTAGCCGGCGAGACGAAATACACCATCGTCAAAATGCTGCGCCTGGCGATCGACGGGATCACGTCCTTCTCCGTTGCGCCGCTTCGATACGTGGCCTTCGTCGGTGGGGGCGTGTTTCTCGGCTCCATCCTGTCCGGGATCTACGTTCTCTGCGTTCGACTGTTTTCGCCGCAGACTACCGTTCCCGGCTGGGCGTCCACTCTGCTGCCGCTGCTGTTCCTGGGCGGGTTGCACATCCTGTGCATCGGAGTGGTCGGGGAATACGTCGGCAAGATCTACCTCGAAGTAAAACGCCGCCCCCGTTTCATCATCGCCGAGAGGACGAAGTCGGCCGAATGATCCGCGCAAAGCACCTCTCGATCACGGTCGGCGCCCTGTTCTTCGGGTATGCGATTGCCCTCTTCTGCTACGGATACGTGGCGATGGAGGACCCGGCCTATATCTGGGACTGGGGCCTGTACTATCGATTTTACCAGCATTTCGGCGCTCTCCTGCCCGCCGATGCCGGCGCGTGGGCGAAGGAGATGGCTCGTTCGGTGCGGGCCGACGACTACAACGCCTCCAGCATCGCCCTGCTGTTCCCTTTCCATATGGCGTTCGGCGCGAGCCGGGCGGGCTATATCCTGGCCATCGTCGCCTGCTTTCTGTTGCCGGCCGCGCTAATCTCGGCGGCGCTGTCCATCCGCAGCGCCCGCCAATACGGTCTGGGGAACTCCGATACGTCCGCGATCTTCGTCGTGATCGCTACGGTCTGCTTCCCGCCGTTCTGGCAGGCCACCTTGCGGGGCATGCCTGACATCGCCGGGCTGATCCCGCTGGGGATCGCGACCTGGCTCATCCTCCGGTCGGACTTCCTGTCGCGCCAAACTGTCAGAACTGCCATCGCGGTCGGGGCGCTGCTCTGGACGGCATTCCTGCTGCGCCGTTGGTACGCCTATGCCTGCCTCGCGCTCATCGTCTGCACCTTCGTGGTGACGACGGTTCGGCTGGCCTATGAATCGCAGAACAGGCCGGCCCGGATGCGGGAGATGGCCATCGCGTTCCCGATCATCGTGGGCGTTGCAGGTGTCCTTCTGTTCGCCTTCCAGCGGGATCTGGCCTACCGCGTGCTGACGACCTCGTATAGCGATCTGTACGTCGCCTATCAGACGCCCTGGCTCGATCAATTGTCCCTGCTTTATCGGCGTATCGGGCCGTTTTACGCGGCTGCCTTCGCAATCGGCCTGATCGTCGCGGTTGTCGCGCTATCGACCCCGATCCTGTTCATGGCAGCGGCGGCGTTTCTGACCTGCTTCCTGTTTTCGAGAACGCAGGCGCCAAGTGTCCAGCACGGGCTCCCCATGTTCTTCTGGGGTTTGCCGGTCGCGATGTTCGGCTTTCTGTGGGTGTTGTCCCTCTTGCCCGCCACGCTTCGCACTGTCGCAGCCGTCACGGGCGTCCTGGTCAGCGTGGCCATTTTCGCGGTGGCCCTGCTGCCGGGCCCGAACGCCGCCTTGCCGGCCATCGCCGCTCTGGCGCCGAGGGAGACCTATTTTCCGCTGAAGGTCGAGAATTATCCCGAGTACCAGCGCCTCATTGCCGAGCTCAAAGGCCTGACGGCCGATGGCGACAAATTCGCCGTGTTTGCCTCCAGCCCGATCTTGTCGGACTCCCTGCTCGATGCGCTGGATCAAACCATGGGATCCAGGATCGCCTGGGCATCGCAGGTCGACGAGCGCGACGGGCTGGGATTGCAGGCAATCCGGGCGAAATATGCCGTGGTGGCCGATCCCGTCCCGTTGCATCTGCCCGAAACCTCGCAGCGCGTCGTCACTGTTCCGGCGGCCCACATTCTTGAGGGATCAGGCTTCGGGGCTGCTTACAGCAAGCTGGCCGGGCCGTTCGATCTGGCGCAGGGACGGAAGGCCTTCATCTTTGCGCGAACGGGTCCGCTCGAAGAGGCCCAGATCCGCGCCCTCGAGACCGAACTGGCGGGCTACCATTCCGGCTGGGCCTGGGACGGTGTCGACCTGGTGTCCAAGCGCCAATAGGGCTGGCTCGGAGGGCTCCGCCGGAGCGGGCGGGCCTTCTTTGCGGGCATCCGAATGCAGACATCCGACGGAGGGATGCGGTAAAGAAATTGAGGGTTGGAACGCCCGAGTCCTCGCGGGAGGCGATTAATTCGTCTAACGTATGGATAAAATCGGGGAGAAGGGATGCATCGCGGAACCAACCTGCCGGCCGTCGGCTCCTTCAATCAGTCGGTCATTCTGGAGCTGATCCGGCGCGCGCCGGAGGGCATCAGCCGCGCGGAGATCGCGGTGCGGACCGGCCTCGTGCCGCAAACCGTGTCGAACGCCGCCAAGCAGCTGCTGGCGCAGGGGCTCGTCATGGAGGCCGGCACGGTCATCCAGGGGCCGGGCAAGCCGCCGGTGCTTCTGCGCCTCGATCCGCAATCCCGCTTCGCCATCGGCGTGCATGTCGACCCCGGTTTCATCACCTATGTCCTGCTCGACCTGCGGGGACAGATTCTCGCGCGGTCGATGCATCGAACCCCCTCGGCCACGGACCCCAAGGCGGTGATCGCCGAGATCGCCGAGCAGGTGGACAGCCTCGCCAAGGCGGCGGGGATCGACCGGAACCGCATCCTCGGGATAGGGCTGGCAACGCCGGGGCCGGTCGATGCCGCGCGCGGCGTGATGGTCGACCCGCCCTTGATGCTCGGCTGGTGGAACGTGCCGATCCGGGATGCCGTGGCCGCGGCGACCGGGCTGGATGTCATGTTCGACAAGGAGGTCATCGCGGCGGCGGCGGCGGAGATCTGGTTCGGCGAGCCCAGCCGGCGCGACTTTGCCCTCGTCTATCTCAGTGCCGGCATCGGCACCGGCCTGGTGCTCGACGGCACCATCCGCCGCGGCGCCACCGGCAATGCGGGCGACGGCGGCCGGATCATCGTCAATGACAGTGGCGTGCCCGATGCTCCGAGCCAGCAGCTCGGCCACCTCGTCACGCCGGAATATCTGGTTCAGCAGGCCGTGCGCGAGGGGATCCTGCCGGCCGATGCCGATGTGGAAACCGGCTTCGAGCAACTGCTGACGGAGGCCGAGCAGGGCAGGCCCAGTGCGCTTGCTGTTCTCGAGCGGGCAGGGCGCAACCTGGCCTCGGCCGTGCTGACTTTGGTCAACATTCTGGACATTCCGGAAGTCGTCTTCGCCGGTCCCTATTGGCCGCGTCTCCGTCCGCTGGTCCTGCCGACCATCGCCTATGTCGTGCAGACGTCGCCGATCCGAAGCACGCGTCACGAAATCCGGTTCGGCCTGTCGCGGGTCGGCGTCGAGGTGGGCGCCGTCGGCGCCGCCTGCCTGGTTCTCGACACGGTGCTCTCCCCCCGTCCTTCCTCGCTGCTGATCACCGACCGGATCGCCTGACAAGACCGGCTTGACGGGTCTGTGCCGGCGATCTAGCTTGCCAAAAATAATTACTCCATCGTTTGGATATAATAGACCGAACCTGGCTCACCAAGGAGGATGACGTGAGACTAATTCGACTGCTTTCCGCCGCGGCGCTTGCCGTTGGCGCCGCCGCCATGCCCGCGCATGCGCAGGATGCCCCGCTCACCTTCATGACCTTCGAGACGCCGGCGCTGAACGCGACCTTCTGGGACGGCTCGATCGCGCGCGCGTCCGAAAAGGTCCCGGGCCTCACCGTCAAGAAGATCATCTCGCCCAGCGCCGACCGTAACGCCTATGCCAAGCAGCTGCAGGCGAGCGGGCAGTTCCCCGACATTCTTGCATCGATCAATCCCAAGGACTTCATCGAGGCGGAGCTGCTGCTGCCGTTCGACCCAAGCTGGCTGGAGGAAAACTTCATCCAGCCGGGCGGCAATACGATCGACGGCAAGGTCTACATTCCGCCGACCAACGCGCAGGTTATCCCGCTCGTCTATTACAACAAGGATGTCTTCGCGAAGCATGGCCTGCAGCCGCCCAAGACCTGGGCGGAGCTGGTCAACGTCGTGAAGACTTTGCGGGCCGGCGGCGTCACGCCGATGGAGCTCGCCGGCGCCGAGCCCTGGGCCGCCGGTATGCCGCTCGTGGCGCTCGCCAGCGCGGATGTGCTGGGCAAGGACCCGGACTGGATCCGCAAGCGCTTCGCCGGCGAGGTGAAGTTCTCCGATCCGCTGTTCGCCAAAGCGATGCAGAAGGCCGTCGATCTGGTCGGGATGGGCGCCTACGATCCGGGCGCGCTCAGCGTCGACTTCACCACGGCCAACAAGAACTTCCTCGATGGCAAGAGCGCCATGTACGCCCAGGGCAGCTGGCTCACCGGCTCGGGCTATATCAACGCCGAGAAGGCCGCCAATGTCGGCGTGTTCCCCTGGCCGACCGATGACGGCACGATCGTCATTCCGTTCAACGTCGGCGGAACGACGTCGGTCAGCGCGGGATCGAAGGCTCCCGACCAGGCGATCGCCTTCGCCAAGGCCTGGTCGCTCGATCCGAAGAACCTCGCGACCCTGATCGAGACCGACGGCGCCTTCCCGATGATGAAGAAGCTGTCGCTCGCCGATTTCGGCGTGAAGGTCAGCGGCCTGTTCGAGGAGGCCTACGGCCTTGCGACGGCCGACAGCACCAAGGTCTCGGCCTTCGGCTGGGTGAACAACGACAACGCCCTGGCGCCGGGCGTCAACGACCTGTTCTACGCGCTCTCCCAGTCGTTCTTCTCCGATACCGACGTCGCCGGCCAGCTGGCGCGCCTCGACGCCGATTGGGATGCCGCGACCGGCAAGTAAGCCAAGCGCAACGTCAATGCGGGTGTCGCGGCGTCGTCGCGGCACCCGGACGAACCGTCTCAAGAACAGAATCGACATGAACAGCAAGCTCGCCGTCTGGCGCCAATCCTTTGGCCTTGCCGCGATCGCCTGGGTTGCGATCGGACTCTACGCCACGTTCCTCCTTTACCCGGTCATCCAGAGCTTTCTGACGAGCTTCACCGATCGCAATCCCCTGCGCCGCGAGAGCTCCTATGTCGGCTTCGACAACTACATCGCGCTCTTCCACGACCAGCGGCTGCTGCGCAGTCTGATCTTCACGCTCATCGTCACGGTGTTCGTGGCCGTGGTCGCGAACGTGCTCGGCCTGATGATCGCCATGCTGCTCAATCGAGCCCGGGCGAGCTACCGGGTGATGCGCACGCTGATCTTCATCCCGCAGGTGCTCTCCGGCGTCATCGTCGCCTTCATCTGGCGGAGCATCCTGACCCAGAACGGGCTGCTCAACGTCACCCTGCAGAACCTGGGTCTGACCGATGGTCCGATATCGTGGATCGGGACGCCGACGCTTGCGACCTTCTCGATCTGCGTCGTGGTGAGCTGGGTCACGGTGGCCTTCACGACCGTGGTCTATACGGCCTCGCTGCAATCGGTGCCGCTGGAGCTCTATGAGGCCGCGCGCATCGACGGCGCCGGCGCGTTCGGCCGCTTCCGAAATGTCACCCTGCCGATGATCGCGCCGGGCATGACCATCTGCGTGACGCTCAGCCTGATCACGACGCTCAAGCTCTTCGACATCGTCGTCGTGCTGACCGGCGGCGGTCCGGCGAATTCGACCAAGTCGGTCGCCTACTACCTGATCGACGTGGCGTTCACCGGCAACCGCTTCGGCTATGCCAGTTCGATCGCCATGCTGCTGCTGGCCCTCACTGCCCTCATCTCATACGGCACGTCGGGAATTCTCCGCCGCCGGGAGGAACGCCTGTGAATACGATGCCGAACCGCGCCGCCGCGACGCTTGCCCCTCGGCCCTCGGCCTATCGCCGGATCCTTGCCAACCGGCGGGAGATCGCCGGCCGTGGCGGCCATCTCGCCATATCCTGGCTGGTCACCTTCGCCTTCGTGCTGCCGATCTACATCGCGCTCGCCAGCGCCTTCAAAAGCCAGGAACAGATCCTCGCCAACCCGCTGGCGCTGCCGGCGCCGTTCACCCTCGACAATCTGGTCACAGCGCTCTCCCGCAGCGACCGCATGGTGCAGGCGGGGCTGTTGAACTCAGCCTTCGTGACCGGTCTCACGCTGGTGATCCTGGTACCGTTCGCCGCCGCCCTCAGCTTCTGGATTTCGCTGCAGCGGACCCTGATCAAGGCGCCGCTGCTGGCGCTGTTCGCGATGGGACTGATGGTGCCGCCGCAGGTCGTGCTGCAGCCGATCGTGTCGCTCCTGCAGCAGATCGGCCTCGCCAACTCCTATCCGGGACTGATCCTCTCCAATATCGGCGGAGGCTACATGTCGTTCGCCGTGTTCGTCTATGTCGGCTTCCTGCGCACGGTGCCGCGCCAGCTCATCGAGGCGGCGCGCGTCGACGGCGCGAGCGATCTGCGCATCTGGTGGAGCATCGTCATGCCGCTGCTGCGCCCGGCCACCGCGACTGTCGCCATCTTCATCGGGCTCTGGGTGTGGAACGACTTCCTCAACCCGCTCTTCATCCTCGGTCCGCTGCAGGGCCAGACCATCACCACCGGCATCTATCAGGCGCTCGGCACCTATTCGACCGATTACGGCCAGGTCTTCGGCATTATGTTCCTCGCCGCCGTCATCCCGGTGGTGGGCTACCTGCTCGTGCAGAAGCAGTTCGTCGCCGGCCTTACCAGCGGAGCGGTCAAGTAAGGGCGCGGCCCGCGCCTCGCTCGAAAACGCTCCAGACGGTTCATCCCAATTTCCCGCGGCGCGCGCTCGGCCTGCGTCCGAGCCTCGTCGTGCCTATTTCCGTGCAGGACTCCGCATGAAACTCAAAGAAATCCTCGTCCTTCACCACAGCCATCTCGACGTCGGCTACACGCATAGCCAGCCGATCATCTGGGAGCTGCAGCGCGAATATATCGACCAGGCGCTGGACCTGCTCGACGAGACGGCGGATTGGCCGGCGCATCTGCAGCCGAAATGGACATGCGAGGTCACCTCGCCGGTGCTCAAATGGCTGGAGACGGCAAGCGCCGCCGACGAGGCGCGGTTCCGGCGGATGGTCGAGGGCGGGCGGCTCGCCATCGGCGCCATGCGCTATAACGTCACCGCGCTGAACGGCGCCGATCAGCTGGCGCGCCAGCTGGCGCCGGTAGCCCAGCTGCGCGAGCGCTTTGGCGCGCGCATCAATACGGCGCTCCAGCACGACGTGACGGGCGTGCCGTGGCCGCTCGCCGACCTGCTGCTGGACCATGGCGTCGATCTCCTGGTGATGGCCGTCAACCGTCATCTCGGCAATCATGTCGAGCCGCGCCCCGGCATCTTCCGCTGGCGGACCCCGTCCGGCCGGGAGCTCAGGGTGATGAACGGCAATCACTACACCATGTTCGACCAGGTCCTGCTGAGCTGGGAGCGGTCGCTCGATTCGATGGCGAGCGGTCTGGCGGACTATGTCGGCCATCTCGACCGCATCGGCTATCCGCACGACTTCCTCTACCTCACCACGACCGCCGCGCCGGAAATGTGGGACAACGCGCCGCCCAATCCGGCCGTCGCGGAGCTGATCCGCCGGTGGAACGAGGAAGGCCGCGAGCCGGCCATCCGCTATGTCACGACCGAGGATCTGGCCGAGCGCATCAAGGCCATCCCGGACGATCAGTTGCCGCTGCTCGACGGAGACTGGACCGACTACTGGAATTTCGGCTGCGCCAGCACGGCGACCCTCGTGCTCCGCTCCCGCGCGGCGAAGCGCGCGCTTGATGCCGCCGATCAGCTCGCCGGCGACAGCCGGTCGGTCGCCGTGACGCGTGCGGCGGAACGCGCGCGCGATCTGCTCGACCTGTTCGACGAGCACACCTGGACCTACTGGGACACGGCCGCCCAGGACGACAACGGCGTCATCCAGGATGCGCTGAAGGCAGCCCCCGCCGTGGAGGCCGGAGAACTCGCCAAATACGTGCTCACCCACGAGCTCGAGGCGACCGCCCGCAACCCGGCGCATTCGGAGAGCGCGCCGGACCATGTCGTCCTGTTCAATCCTTCGCCCCTCGCTCGCCGCGAATATGTCGAGATCCCGACGGCGTGGCGGAAGCCCGGCCCCCGCCTGCGGACGGAGCGCTTCAAGCCGGACGTGCAGGGCGAGGCGGATGTTTGCGGTCCGTTCGAGGTGCCGGCGCATGGCGTCGTGCGCCTGCCGCTCGCCGACCTCGTCGCGGCAAAAGACGACCTCCGTGTCTTCCACGAAGACCGCCGCTCGCCCGCGAGCTTCCGGGCCTTCAACAATGTTCGCCTGGAAATCGCGCGCACCGGGCATGCCGTCATCGAGTCGCCGAGCCACCGGCTCTCCTATGATCCCGACACCGGGCGGATCCTTGGCCTCTATGACAAGGAGCTCGACTGGGACGTCTGCCCGGCGAATGGCGACTACGATTTCTTCGACTTCGTGCGCGAGAGGCCCGACGCCTTGGTCGATGGCCGACGCGAGGCCTATTACGACCGCGACCTCGATCGCGAGAAGATCGACCAGTCCTGCTGGAAGCCCTGGCGGGCGATCCGCGAGCGGGCGACGCGGCTGCGCAGCTGCGCCGTCACGCGCACTCCGGGCAGCGTGACGCTCGAGCGTCTGTTCGACGCGCCGGGCACGAACGGGCTCCGGCAGCGGATCACCCTGCGTGCCGACACGCCGGTCGTCACGGTCGAGTGCGACGTCGACAAGCTGGCCTATGCCGATCCGGAGGCGATCTACTTCGCCCTGCCGCTCAATCTCGCCGCCGGCTGGCGCAGCCATTTCGACACCGCCGGCCTGCCCGTCGCGCTCGACGAGCAGCAGCTGCCCGGAGCGTGCCGCAACTGGTTCACGGCGGATACGTTCACGTCGATCCACACCGCGGATCGTGGTGCGTCGCTGTTCCTGCCCGATGCGCCGCTCGCCATGGCCGGCGGCTTCCATTTCGGTCCGCCGCTCGACGCGGTGCCGCGCGATGCCGACCCGCTGCTTTTGGCCTGGCCGATGAACAATTACTGGAACACCAATTATCCGCTGACACAGCCGGGCCTGCATCGGTTCCGCTACGGCCTGCTGACGCACGCCGCCTTCGATCCGGATCACATCCGCGCCGAGGCCGCCGCGTTCGCGAACCCGATCCTGGTCCATCCCGGACATTCGTGAGCGGCATCTAGCCGGGGGATCCTCGGCGAACACTTCATCGAAGGCAGGCGCCCGGCGCTCTGCCGGTCACGGGCAATCCCAATCAGCCCGTGCCCGGACAGGGCGCCGGGCGCGCGCGTTGAGGGTCACAAAGCGGTGCGATCGCTGCGTCGCGCCGACGTGTCTTGACGGTCTCGATTTTCCGATATACCGATATATCAGTATTGGGTGGCGTGCTGAACGCGCCCTTTCAGGGAGGATCTATCGGTCATGTCCAGGTTCCGTAACATGCGGGTTCTGGTGCTCGCTGGCGTTGCTTTGGCGATTGCCCATGCCGAGGCAGCAGCCCAACCCGTGACGCTCAATCTCTGGTCGGAGCTGTCGGCTCCGCCCGAGTCCGTCGTGCTCAACAAGGCGGTTGAGATGTTCAACGCCGCCAATCCCGACATCGTGGTCAAGCACACCGCGTTCGAGAACACGGCCTACGAAACCGCCTTGCGCACCGCCTTCGCCGGTGGCAAGCCGCCCGACATTGCCGAGGTCAATGCCGGCTCCAATGCGTTCCAGTATGCGAAGTCCGGCCAGCTGACGGACCTCAGCGATTTCGTGAAGCCGATCGAGGAAAAGCTGCGGCCGGGCCTGGAGACCATGTACCGGTACAACGGCAAGTCCTATGGCGTGCTGTGGGGCCTCAAGGTCGGCAACGTGCTCTACTACAATCCGGCCATGCTGGCGGAGCAGGGCATCGACCCGGCGTCGCTCGCCACCTGGGAAGGGTTCATGGAGGCGAGCCGGAAGTTCAAGGACGCCGGCATCACGCCGATCGCCTTCGGCGATCGCGACCAGTGGACCGGCAATCACTATTTCAATCACCTCCTGCACGGCCTTCTGACCAAGCAGGAATATGACGCGATCGGGCTGCAGACGCTCGATCCATCCATCGAGTCCCAGATGAAGTGGACCGACGACAAGCCGGTGCGCGCCTGGGAGCTCTACAAGGCGACGGCCGACGCGGGCTATTTCACGCCCGGCTATCTCTCCGACGACAATGACACCGCCGCCGGCCTGTTCTTCTCCGGTCGCGCGCCCTTCTACGCCACGGGCAGCTGGGGCGTCGGCATGGCCAAGGGCAACGGCGCCAAGAACGTCGCCCTGACGCTGTTCCCGCCGGTCTCCGGCAGCCCGGATCCGACGGCTGTCGTCACCAACTCGCTCTTGTTCACCATCCCGACCACGACCAAGGACGCCGAGGCCGCCAAGCGCTTCCTGACGTTCCTGACCAGCGAAGCGGTCCAGAAGCTCTATGTCGAGGAGAACTTCGACTTGAGCCCCTATGAGTACGACCATTCGGGCTGGGAGATGGACCCGCTGCTGCGCCAGATCGCCGGCCTGCTCGACAATGCGAAGAACGCCTCGCCCTTCCTCGACATGATCGAGGACGTCAAATGCGTGCAGGAAAACGTCAACGAGGCGAATGTCGCGGTGCTTACCGGCGACCTCAAGCCTGCCGAGGCGGGCGCGCTGCACCAGGAGTGTGTGGACGGACTGCGCGCCTCGCTCAAGCCATAAGCGAACGGGCAGTAAGCGATCCGGGGGCGGCCGAATGGCCGCCTCCTTCTCCCTCTTATACGCCGAGGAGACGTGCCGTGCGCCGCGCTGCAGGTCAGACCCATTTCCATATCTGGCTGCTCTTGCCGGCCTTCGTCTTCTACACCCTGTTCTGGATGCTGCCCGCGCTGATCGCCCTTTTGTCCAGCTTCACGCAGTGGAACGGCATCAGCTTCGACTCCATCCGCTGGGTCGGCCTCGCGAACTACATCCAGCTGTTCGACGACCGCTGGTTCTGGAACGCGCTGCGCAACAATCTACTCTTCGTCGCGGTGGTGCTCTGCTCGATCATCGTGCTCGGCATGATCTATGCGCTGATCCTCAACGCCAAGCCGCGCGGCCATTCGGTCTTCTCGACCATCTTCTTCATTCCCATCGTGCTTTCGAGCGTGGTGATCGGCCTCCTGTTCACGCAGATGCTGAGCCCGACCGTCGGCTTCGTCGGCCCGGCTCTCGCGGCCATGGGCGTGTCGGGGGTCGAGCAGTATCAGTGGCTCGGAAGCCGCGACACCGCGCTGCCGATGGTCATGCTCGTCTACATCTGGCGCGAGCTCGGCTTCGCGATCCTGCTGTTGCTGGCGGGCCTGCAGACGATCCCCAAGGACTATCTCGAGGCGGCCCGGATCGACGGCGCCACGCCCTGGAACATCACCCGCTACATCACGCTGCCCTTGATGCGGCCGGTGCTGACCGTGGTCATCGTGCTGGTCACGACGAATGCCTTCCTGCTCTTCGATCTCATCATCGTCATGACCAATGGCGGTCCGTTCCACGCCTCGGAGGTGCTGAGCGTCTACATGTACAGCCAGGCATTCCTGAAGGGTAATCCGGGCTATGGCACCGCCATCGCCATGATGCTCTTCGCCATCACCCTGTGCGTCAGCGTCGTCCAGCTCGTCCTGGGCGGCCGTGGCCGGAAGGGGGCCTGATCCATGTCCAAGTCGCTTCCGCTCTGGGTGCGCGTCGCCGCCTATTTGCTGCTTTTCGCGCTCTCCGCCTCGGTCGTCCTGCCGTTCCTCTGGATGGTCCTTACCGCGCTCAAGACGACGGCCGAGATCAACCAGTCGCCGTTCTCCTGGCCCGCCACGCCCAATCTCGGCGTCTTCGTCGATGCCTGGATCCAGGGCAACTTCACCCGGCTTTATCTGAACTCGCTGGGTATCACGATCGTCGCCGTCACCGGGCTGATCGCGCTGTGCAGCGCGGCGGGCTATGCGCTGGCGCATTACCGGTTCAAGGGCCGCGAGGCGCTGTTCCTCTACTTCCTGGCCGGGATGATGATCCCGCCCCAGGTCATCATGGTGCCGAGCTTCAAGCTCATGGCGAGCCTCGGCCTGATCAACACCTATGCCTCGGTGATCCTGACCTATTTCGCCTGGGTGCCCTTCGCCATCTTCTTCTTCCGGGCCTATTTCAGCGGCATTCCCAAGGAATTGGCCGAGGCGGCGCGGGTCGAGGGCGTGTCGGAGTGGAACATCTTCGTCCGCATCATGCTGCCGCTGGCAAAGCCCGCCATGGCCACCGTGGGCATTGTCTACTTCATCTGGATCTTCAACGACTTCATGTGGCCGCTGATCTATCTGAACGATCAGTCGCTGCGCACCGTCACCCTCGGCATGATGGCCTTCCAGGGCAGCCACGCGGCGCTGATGAACCTGAAGGTCGCCGCGCTCCTGATCGCCACGGGCCCGCCGCTCGTCATCTTCCTCGTGTTCCGCCGCCAGATTCAAAGTGGCCTGATCGAAGGCGCCCTCAAGGCGTGATCGGGCAGTTGCAAGGGCTCCCCATGTCTCAGACCCGCTCTCCCTTCCGCTGGAGCGCCGCCGCAGAGCAGCCGGATTTCGTCCGCCACGGCCATGCCGTGCCGGCCGCCGGCCTCGACGGCGCGACGTCGCTCCAGTTCGACGGCTTCTCGGCCTATGTCTCGGCCCCGGCGGCGGGCGTCCCGTCGGGCGCCTTCCATGTCTCGGCGAATGTCGCGCTGGCGGCCTATCCGTGGAACGTCTGCCCCATCCTCGACCTGCTGACGCTGGAGCGCGACGGCGGCGAATCCGGCTTCAGCGTCGGCATTGACGACCGCGGCCGGCCGCGCTTCACCCTCGTCACGGGCACGGGCCTGCACGTCGTCAATGGCGAGGCCGCGCTCGGGCTCTATCAGTGGCATCGCCTAGCCTTCGTCTACGAGCCCGAGACGGCGATTTCCATCTGGCTCGACGGTGTCGAAATCGGTCGCAGCCGCATTTCCGGCCGCTATCGTCCGTCGGAAGCGCCCGAGGCGCTGGTCGGCCGCACGCGGCACGAGATCATCCCGACCGGGCCGATCCGTCCCTATGCCCATTTCCCGATCACTCTCTATTTCGATGGCCTGATCGAGACGGTGAGCGTGGAAGACGGCGTTCCGGATCGGCTCGAGACCGTGCCGGGCGGCCCAGCGGATATCGCGCCCCGTCGCATGCCGGCCGGTCCGGCTGGCAAGGGGCGCTTCGGCGCCACTTATGAGCATCTCAAATACTACGACGGCTGGGACCGGCGCTGGCGCGTCGGCGACCATCCGGACGTTCTGGTGCGCTTCGACAAGGCGGACTATCGCGTCGTCTTCTGGCGCGGCACCAACTACATCCCCTGCTGGGTCAGCGGCGACGGCGTCTGGTACACGAACGAGTTCAACGAGACCTGGGGCAATGGCGCCACGGGTTGCGCCGAGCCGATGTCGGACCGGCACTGCGCCTATTCGCATGTCCGCATCCTCGAAAGCCACGATGCGCGCGTCGTCGTGCACTGGCGCTATGCGCTAGTCGACGTGCTTGATGTTCGCCCGCGCAAGGACCCGGTGAGCGGCTGGACCGATTTCTCCGACGAGGTCTACACGATCTACCCGGACGGCACGGCGATCCGGTCCGTCACGCTGCATTCGACCCAGCCGATGGAATCGCATGAATTCCAGGAATCGATCGTGGTTCTCGGCCCCGGCCAGCGC
Organism: Kaistia sp. SLG-1; assembly: GCF_059699055.1. Classification (NCBI taxonomy): domain Bacteria; kingdom Pseudomonadati; phylum Pseudomonadota; class Alphaproteobacteria; order Hyphomicrobiales; family Kaistiaceae; genus Kaistia; species Kaistia sp. SLG-1. The sequence continues at coordinate 4,667,980 of NZ_AP048544.1, read as the reverse complement.
CCGGAGGACGTGCTCGACATCGAACCGGTGACCCTCGCCAACATGGCCGGCGAAGCCCATACCTATTCGTGGGAGAACGGGCGGCCGCGCCACCTGTCGGAGCCCGAGCGCGCCAACATCGCCGTGATCAACACGCGCTCGTCGCAGCGCCCCTACATGATCGTCTCGGACGAGCCGTGCCTGACGCGCGACGACGGTCCGCAGCCGGCGCCGCTCTTCCCGCCCTACTACCACGAGACGCTGAGCGACGGCCAAAAGTTCCCCTGGTGGAACCACTGGCCGACCGCCGATATCCCGTCCGACGGCCGCCGCGCCGTGGCGGCGGACCGCGCCTCGCATTCCTCGGTGCTGACCGGCTCGGAATGGGTCGACTACAAGGTGACGCCCACCTCGCGTCAGCGCATCATGCTGCACGGGCTCACCGGCGAGAGCGCCGGGAACCTCGTGCCGCTGGCGGCCGCCTGGCTCTCGCCGGCGCCGCTCACCGGCGCGGAAGGCGGCTTCGATCCGGCCGAGAAGGCCTATGTGCTGCCGGCGACGACGGATCTGTCCTTCGTCCTCTCCGCCAGCGAAAAGACGCCTGTCCTCAATCCGGCTTTCATTCTCGAAGGCTGGCAGGGCAATGGCGTCGATGTCGAGCTGGACGGCGTTGTCGTGCCGCAGGGCGATGGCCTGCGCATCGGCTGGCGTCATGCTGCGGAACGCAGCGATCTGATCGTCTGGATCGAGGCCTCGGCGACCCGTCCGGTCGCCGTCCGCTTCCGCTCCAGGCGCTGACGGGTCGGCGGCGCGGAATTCCTCCCACGTTGCCGCCGACCCCTTTTCTTGATGCTGGAGTATTGGTGGGTCGCGTTTTCCTGGCGCAAACCGGTGCCCACTTCGCTCGAAAACGCTCTACAGGGTAAAGCGCTCGAACTCGTCGAGCAGCGGCGCCGCCTGCGGCGCGAACAGTTCCGAGCGTTCCGCCATCAGGTGGCGAATGGTGAGAAACGCGCGGTCGAGATGCACCTTCATCGCCTGCGCGGCGGCATTCTCGTCGCCGGCCCGGATTGCGCCGACGATCCCTTCATGTTCGGCCAAAACGATGGTGAGGTGGTTCGGCTCCGGCATCTGGAGGCGGCGCACGCGATCGAGCTGCGCCTTCGCCCCGGTCACCAGCCGCCAGATGCGCGGCGAAGCGCCATGCTCGCAGATGAGCTGGTGCATGGCCTCGTCCTGCGCATAGAACTGGTCGTAGTCACGCTCGGCCGCCCAGGTCCGCTGCTGGTGCATGTTAAGGTCGAGCCGGGCCAGGAAGGCCTTGTCGGCGCGGCGGGCGGCGAAGCGGACGACCTTCATTTCCAGCGCGTCGCGGACCAGCTGGCCTTCCAGCACGTAGCGGAGATCGATCGGCGCCACGAAGGTGCCGGCGTTCGGCCTGACTTCGACGAGGTTTTCCGCATGCAGCTGCAGGATCGCCTCGCGCAGCGGCGTGCGCGAGATCTGCAACTCCTCGCAGATCTTCTTTTCGTTGATCACCATGCCGGGCGGCATGGCGAGCGAAACGATGGCCCCGCGGACCAGGTCATAGACCTGCGCCGTCTTGGGCAGGGACTGGTTGATATCCGACACCGAAAAGTGGGGCGCGGTATCCGCCGGAGCTTTGGCACCTAGGCGCGGTCTGGGCATTGTGAGTCCCGAAAAATCTCGCAGAAGTTGAAGGCGACACTAGTCACTTCGGCTTTGCTTTGGCCACATGGATATGCAATATACCGATATATCGGTTTTAGTGCAATGAGAGGGCTCCATGCGGCACGCCATCGCCACGGACGCGATCCACCGGATGCGTGCCGAGCCATGAAGCGCGCGGCTCTCGGGCGCACGGGCCTTTCCGTTTCCGCGCTGAGCTTCGGCGCGTCGGCGCTTGGCGGCGTGTTTCGCGACGTCGACGAGACAGAGGCGATCGCCACCGTGCACGCGGCGCTCGACGCCGGCATCAATTATTTCGACGTCGCCCCCGCCTATGGCGGCGGCCGTTCGGAAACGGTTCTGGGCCAAGCGCTGAAAGGCATCGACCGCTCTCGCTACGTGCTCTCCACCAAGGTCGGCAAATACACCGATCCAAACCAGTATGGCCGCGACACACTCGATTATTCCGCCGCGCGCATCACGCGCTCGCTGGAAGAGAGCGCCGAGCGGCTCGGCACCGACTATTTCGACATCCTCCACATCCACGACATCGAATATCAGGATCGCCAGCATACCGAATGGGCGCTGACCGAGGGGCTCGAGACGCTGCTGGCGTTGAAGCAGGCCGGGCGGATTGGCGCGGTCAGTTTCGGCATCTATCCGATGGATCTCTGGCATCGCATCTTCGCCGAGTTTCCGGTCGATGCAGCGCTCGTGCACAACCATTATTGCCTGAACGATACGCGCCTTCTCGAACTGCTGCCGCTCGCCCGCGAACGGGGCATCGGCGTTATCAACGCCTCGCCCTTCGCCTCCGGCCTTCTGACCGAGAGGGGCCCGGCCGACTGGCATGCCGCGTCGACGGCCGACCGCGCCCTTTTCGGCCGCGCGGCCGATTATTGCGCGGCGCGGGGCGTTTCGATCAGCCAGCTCGCCTTCCAGTTTGCGACCGGCAATCCCGATATTCCCACCACCATGTTCAGCACGGCCAGCCGCGCCTCGCTGCGGCGCTGCCTCGACTGGTACGGCACGGCGCCGGATCCGGAGCTGGTCGCCGCCGTGCAGGCGATCCTCGCGCCCGTCATGGGCAAGGACTGGGGCTGAGAGCGCTCCGCCATTCCGCCTTTGAACTGAAAAATCCCTTTTCGCCGAGAGGCATCATGGCCCTGCTGACCAATCCCATCCTGCCCGGCTTCAACCCCGACCCGTCGATCTGCCGGGTCGGCGACACCTATTACATCGCGACCTCGACCTTCGAATGGTATCCGGGCGTGCAGATCCATCAGTCGACGGATCTCGCCAACTGGACGCTGCTGACGCGGCCGCTGAACCGCGCCAGTCAGCTCGACATGCGCGGCAGCCCCGACAGCTGCGGCGTCTGGGCGCCGTGCCTCAGCCATGACGGCGAAAAGTTCTGGCTGGTCTATACCCATGTCCGGCGCAAGGACGGCTCGTTCAAGGACACGCACAACTACATCGTCACCGCCACCGACATCGCCGGTCCCTGGTCCGACCCCGTCTATGTCAATTCCTCCGGCTTCGACCCCTCGCTGTTCCATGACGACGACGGCCGCAAATGGTTCGTCAACATGCTGTGGGACCACCGCGCCCGGCCCAACATGTTCGCCGGCATCCGGCTGCAGGAATTCGATCCCGTCGCGGGCAGGCTGGTCGGGCCGCGCAAGACGATCTGGCACGGCACCGATCTCGGCCTCACCGAGGGGCCGCATCTCTACAAGCGCAACGGCTGGTGCTATCTGCTGACCGCCGAGGGCGGCACTGGCTATGACCACGCCGTCTCGCTGGCGCGCTCCCGCACGATCGACGGCCCCTACGAGACCCACCCACAGAAGCACATTTTCACTGCCAAGGATCATCCGCTGCATCCCCTGCAGCGCACCGGCCATGGCGACTGGGTCGAGACGCCGGACGGGCGGCACTACATCGTGCACCTCGCCGGCCGTCCGATCACCCAGAAGAAGCGCTGCGTGCTCGGCCGCGAAACCGCCATCCAGGAAGTGGAATGGCGCGACGACTGGCTCTGGCTCAAGGCGGGCGGTGTCGTGCCGCAACTCGTCGTCGACGTGCCGGGTCTGCGCGACGATGCCGGCCTCGACGCCGAGCGCGTCTATGACTTCAAATCCGGCCTGCCGGACGATTTCCAGTGGCTGCGCACGCCCGAGCCCGAGCGGATCTTTTCGACCGGCGAGACCGGCCTCCGCCTCATCGGCCGGGAGTCGATCGGCTCCTGGTTCGAGCAGGCGATGGTGGCGCGCCGCCAGACCCATTTCCGCTATGACGCCGAGACGATCGTCGAGATCGCGCCCAGCGACGAGCGCGTGATGGCGGGGCTGGTTGCTTACTATCAGCGCTACAATTTCTACTATCTCGCCGTCACGGCGGATGCCGAGGGCAATCGCGAGCTGCTGATCCTCAGCTCGGAGAGCTCCTTCCCAGATGGCAATCTCCGCTTTCCCGCCGCGCCGATTTCCCTGCCGGCCGAGGGCGCCGTCCGGCTCGCCCTTTCCATCCGGGAAGCGAAACTGCAGTTCTTCTACGGCCTCGGCGAAGCCGGCGACCTCGTGCCGGTCGGCCCCGTTCTCGATGCGTCGCTCCTTTCCGACGAGGGTGGCGCCTATGGCGTCGACGGCAGCTTCACCGGCGCCTTCGTCGGCATGGCCGCCAACGACCTCAACGGCACCGCCACGCCCGCGACGTTTGCATACTTCAGGTATAGGCCGGTCTGAGGGGAGGGGCGCTCTCGGGCCGGGGCGGGAACGATTCCGCCATGGCAATGGGATGTCACGCGATCGTCCGACGTTGGCAGGATGGTAAGGGAGGCTATGCTTCGATGTTGACATCGGTGCGTGGCCGGGTACCCCTCTGGGTCGCGTTTCGACGGTTTCACCCCCATAAGATGAGAGCCATGCTGAACAAGCACATCCTTTCGAAGGCAGCGCAGATCGCCGCGCTGATGGTCGCCGGCGCCGCCGCTCCCGCCTTTGCCGACAGCGCGGCGCCGGCGCCCGTCGTCACTGACGCTCATTTCACGATCGCGCCCGGCTATCTCAAGCCCGCCGACCTGCCGAACAGCCTCGACCTTCTGGGCCCGCCGCCGGCCGCCGGCAGCGCGGCGCTGGCGCGCGACGAGGAGGCCCGCCAGTCGACCGTTCCGCTGCGCGGTGGCGATCGCTGGAAGCAGGCGATCCTGGATGCCGATCTCGTCTTCCCGCAGCCGGCCGACAATTTCGCCTGCGCGCTGGGCGTTCCGATCGACGAAACCAACACGCCGCGTCTCTTCGGTCTGATGAAGAAGATGATGTCGGACGCCGGCCTGTCGACCTATGGCGTCAAGAACAAGTACAACCGCACCCGCCCGTTCGTCGTGCACAGCGAGGGCACTTGCACGCCGGATCAGGAAGCGATCCTGCATGATGACGGTTCCTACCCGTCCGGCCATACGGCGGCCGGCTTCGCCTGGGCGCTGGCGCTCTCGGAAATCGCGCCGGAGCGCGCCAACGAGCTGCTCGCGCGCGGCATCGCCTTCGGCCAGAGCCGCATCGTCTGCAACGCGCACTGGCAGAGCGATGTCGACGGCGGCCGCATCATGGGCGCTGCGACCGTCGCCCGCCTGCATGCCGACCCGGTCTTCGTCGAGGATCTCCGCGTCGCGCGCGAGGAAATCGCTGACGCCCGCGCCAAGGGGCTGACGCCGAAGCAGGATTGCGCGGCCGAGGCGAAGGCGCTCGCCACGCAGTAAAAGCGGGGATCGCCGTATCGACCAGGCTTGGGCTCGTCGAGCCCAAGCCTCCTTCCAGACGATGCCTAGGTGGCCGGGACCGCCACCGGCTTCTTCAGCCTGAGGCCGAGCACCAGCGGCACGCTCATCGCGTAGATGACGACGACCGACAGCCAGATCGCGCCCGGCCACTGCGCCCGCACCACGAAATAGAGGCTCGAGAAGACGAGCGGCGCCACGATCGAGGCGAGGCTGACCGAGGAGGCCAGCACGCCCTGGAACTGGCCCTGCCGGCTTTCGTCGACCTGCCGTGTCGCCAGCGATTGCAGCGCCGGCACGCCGATGCCCCCGAGCGCGAAGACCGGCATGATCGCGAACACCACCCAGCCCTCGGTCGCGAAGGCCAGCACCGTCAGCGCGACGCAGCTGCTGGCGACGCCGGTCAGGATGGCCCCGCGCTCGCCGAGCAGCTTCACCGCCGGCCCCGGCAGGAAGGCCTGGGCGAGCGCCTGGCAGATGCCGAACGCGCCGAGCGACATTCCGATCCAGAGGCCATTCCACTGGAAGGTCTCGTTGCCCCAGAGCGCCCAGCAGATGCCATAGGCCTCGCCGGTGGCGCTCAGGATGAAGAAGATGAAGATGATCGGCAGCAGGCTCTTCATCGAAAACACCCAGCGGAGCGGCTGCAGCGGGTTGAGGGCGGCGAGGTCGATCTTCTCGCGCGTCGGGGTGCGGGATTCCGGCAGGACGAAAAAGGCCAGCAGCAGGTTGCAGCCGTTCAGCACGGCGGCGGCGATGAAGGGCAGCCGCAGCCAGTAATCGCCAAGCGCGCCGCCGAGCACGGGGCCGATGATGAAGCCGATGCCGAACATCGCGTTGAGCAGGCCGAAGCGCCTGGCGCGCTGGTTCTCCGGCGTGATGTCGGTGATGTAGGCGGTCGCGACCGAGACGTTGGCGCTGGTCAGCCCGGCAATGGCGCGCCCGAGCAGCAGCATCCAGAGGCTGGGCGCGAAGGCCAGGAACAGATAGTTGATCGCCGCGCCGGCGAGCGAGATCAGCAGAACGGGCCGCCGGCCGAGCCGGTCGCTCAGCGAGCCGAGTACGGGCGCGAAGATGAACTGCATGGTGGCGTAGAGCGCGGTCAGAATGCCGATATAGGGCGCGACGTTGCCGGCATGGGTGACGTCCTGCAGCAGCGAAGGCAGGATCGGAAAGATGAGGCCGATGCCGACGGCATCGAGGACGATGGCGGTGAAGATGACGACGAGGGGCTTGTTCATGCGGGGCTCCGGTCTGTTCGAGCCCGCGAGCGCCGCTCGGGGGGAGGGCGCGGCTCGCACAACCATGACGGAAATTATCCAGACTGAGTATCAATCTGTACTCAGTACATAAAATGTGCTACGGACGAGACCATGTCAATGCCATCCGACCTCCGCTCCCGGAAGCGCCTCGCCACGCGGCAGGGCATCTCCAACGCCGCCACGCGCCTCTTCCACGAGCGCGGCTTCGATCATGTGACGGTGGACGAGATCGCGGCCGCCGCCGATGTCGGCCGGATGACGGTATTCAATCACTTCCCCCGCAAGGAGGACATGTTTTTCGATCGTGACGAGGAGGGGCGCGAGAGGCTGCGCGAAGCGCTCCGGCAGCGCGAACCCGGCGTCGCACCGATCGAGACGCTGCGGCGGCTCGCGCATCGGCTGGTCGCGGAACGGAGCCCCTATGCCGAATTCTCGGCCCGGAGCCAGGGCTTCATCGAGACGATCGAGGCCAGCGAAACCCTCAAGGCGCGGGCGCGGGCGATCCGGGACGAACTCGCGCAGCTGGTGGCGGTCGCGCTGGCCGAATCCGTGGGGCGGGAAGCGGACGATCCCGACGCCCGCCTCGCGGCCGCGCTGCTGCTGGCGACATGGAGTGTGGCCTTCCGTGAGGGGCATCGGACGTTTCGGCGGGGCCGCGACACGGCGGCGGCGGAAGCCGCTTTTCTCGCCGTCGTCGAGAGGGGGACCCTCGGCCTCAAGGCCGCGATGGCCGGCACGCCCTACGTCTGAGCGATCCAAGCGGGCTCGGGGATGGGCGAGGCATGGCGGCGCCGGCGCTCCCATCGCCGATGGCCTCATATCTCTATTTACGAAACGTTTAGGTTAATTTTACCAATCCAAAACTGCCTATTTTGAAATGAGAAAATAAAGCTAAAAGTTTAGATAACACGTCCCATGGCGTGCCTAATATTCATAGACGGTCATGGATTTTTCAAATGAATACTATAGTTATTTCCGGTCAGGCCTATTCGCCTCCGGCGCGGGTGTCCGAATATAGTTCGGCCGCGAAGCTAGGCTCGCGGGCGGTCGGTCCCGATGTTCTGCGGTCGATGGCGATCCTGCTCGTCATGCTCGTCCACCTTCCTCTGGATGCGACGCCGTTCGGGCTGGTGAATATTCGCAATTACGGCTGGCTCGGCGTCGACATCTTCTTCGTGCTCAGCGGCTACCTGATCGGGACGCAGCTGTTCAAGGAGATCGCGCGGACGGGAACGGTCGGGCTGAAGTCCTTCTATCTCCGTCGCGCCTTCCGGATCTTTCCCGCCTTCTTCGTCGTTCTCGCTCTCTATGCGCTCGTTCCCGTGCTTCGGGACGCGCCGACGATGCAGCCTGTCTGGCGGTTCGCCAGCTTCACCGTCAATCTTGGATTCGATCCCCGCCAGGGCAACGCATTCTCGCAGGCCTGGACGCTCAGCGTCGAGGAGCAGTTCTATCTGGTGCTGCCGATGCTGGTGCTCCTCCTGCACCGTCGCATCGGCGTGTCCTGGGCGCTCTTCCTCGCCGTCGCGATCGCCGCCGCAGGGATCCTGGTTCGCTACGCCATCTGGGAAAACCAGGTCGGCAGCCTGATCGACGCCAACCAGCTCCGGGACGCCTTCGCGGTCTATCTCCGGGAGGTCTACTACCCGACCTATACCCGTCTGGACGGCCTTCTGTTCGGCGTCGTTCTTGCCGCCGCCCGGTTCTTCAAGCCCGAACTCTACAGCCGCTACCTGCAACCGCGCGTCGCGCTGCCGCTGGGACTGGCGCTCGTCGTCGCCGCGCTGTTCCTGTTTTCCCTGCGGGGGCCGCTGGCGGGAACGAACCTGTTCCTCGTGTTCCAGGCGCAGCTTGGCGCCGTCGCCGGCTTCCCGCTCATTTCCATCGGCATCGCCCTCATCCTCGGCGCCATGCTGGATCTCGAGCACGTGCTTGGTCGCTGGCCGGTGCCGGGGATGACGATCGTCGCCACGCTCTCCTACAGCCTGTACCTGACGCACAAGTCGGTCTTCCACCTCGATCGGTTGATCTTCGGTCAGGAGAACCTGCAGGGAGAATTCGGCTTCGCGGTCTATCTCGCCACCAGCCTTGCCGTGGCGGCGGTGCTGTGGTTCTGCGTGGAACGGACCTTTCTCGTCCTCCGCGACCGGGTCCTCGTTCCCAAGCCCTGACGGGGCTGCCGGCCGGCCGGCGCTTCGCCTCGGCGCGCGGCCTTACGTGCGCTCCTCCATCCAGGCATTGAGGAGCGTATAGGCGACGCCCAGCACCGTCGGGCCGATGAAGATGCCGAGCATGCCGAAGGCGATGAGCCCGCCGATGACGCCGGCTAGGATCAGCAGGACTGGCAGATCGGCGCCCCGCCGAATGAGGGCGGGCCGGATGAGCTGGTCCATGGTCGCGGCGATGATGGTGAAGACGACCAGTACCGTCGCCCAGAAGGCGTCGCCTGAATAATACATCCAGGCTACCGCCGGCACCATGACGAGGGCGGGGCCGAGCTGGATCAGGCATAAAAGGAAGATGATCGCCGTCAGCACCGAGGCGAACGGGATGCCGACCACCGCCAGCCCGATGCCGGCGAGCGCGCTCTGGGCAACAGCGGTTACCACCACGCCGAGGGCGACGCTGCGGATGGCCTGGGCGGCGAGGCGCACCGCCATCTCGCCGCGATCGCCGGCCAGGCGTCGGCCGAAGCGGATCATCGTCGCGGCCGCCTTCTCGCCGCTGAGATAGAGGATCGCTGCGATCAGCGTCGTCAGCAGGAAATGCACGAACATTGAGCCGAGGCTGCCGGCGGTGGCGGCGATCCATTGTGTGATGGCGCCGGTATAGGGCGCGAGCTGCGGCGCGAGCGACTCGACCTTTCCGGCCGATAGGCGGGTCCAGATTTCGGTGGCGCGGGCGCCGATCAGCGGAAAATCGGCGAGCCCGGCCGGCGGCGGCGGCAGGTGCAGCGACAGGACGGTCTGGATCATGCGGCCGATTTCGTCGGTGTTGGCGGCGACGGCGCTGATGGCGAGCCAGAACGGCACGATCAGGATCAGCAGCAGCACCAGCGTGAGGATCAGCGCGGCCAGGCCGCGGCGGTTGCCGGTATGGCGCTGCACCCACAGCATCAGCGGCCAGGAGGCGACGACCAGCGTGGTGGCCCAGATGATCGCCGGCAGAAAGGGCAGCAGGATCCAGATGCTGGTGGCGAGGATGGCGCCGATGAACAGAACCGCCAGCGTGATGCGTGTGAGATCCAGTCGCTCGCCGATCATGGCTTCCCGTCCTCGATGTGCCGCGCGTCCTCAGGCCGGGCCGCCCCGATCGATCCGCCGCGCCCTTGCCGGCGGCGCGGCGGCTTATTGTCAGCCTCGGTCGTCGCTCCGCGCGCGGAGCGACGGGGGTCAGTGTCCCCCGCTGAAGACGAGCGTCTGCACCGGGAGGAGGATCGCCTGCAGCCGCAGGATCATGGCGTGCACCAGGCCGACCGCGTCGACGACGTGGAGGAAGAGCCAGCGCCCCGTGCCGATGTCCTTCGCCGCGAGCGCGTCGTGGTTGTTGGTGTAGGCGTTGGCGATGCAGCTGCCGCCGGGCGGAACGCCGTCCAACTCTCCGGTGTAGAGCGGCTCCAGATAGACGGTGATGGAGCCGGGCTGGCCGAGCTTCTGCACGTCGATCAGGAGATCCGTCGGCCGGAACTGGCCGGCCGCGATGACGTCCTGGACCTGGGTGACCACCATGGGGAGGATGGTGAAGGGTTTGCCGACGCAGGTCGCCTCGGCGATCATGCCGACCTTCATCACCTGCGACTCGATCTGGCCGAAGCCGGCGATGAGCGCGCCGCGGCCCGCCTCGGCCGGGACGAGAATGCCGGCCGGCCGCAGCAGCGGATTGACGACGTCGCCCGGCCGCAGCGTGAACTGCTGCAGCGAGCCGGCGACGCCGGCTCGCACCAGCGTCTTGTCGAGCTCGACCTGCGCCTGCGCGAGGGCCGCCTCGGTGCTGGCCCTCTGGGCCGGCAGAAGCGTGGAGAGCTTGGTCTGGAGGGTCTGTTTGTTGGAGACCGCCGCATCGACCGCGCCCTTCCGGCCGTCGGCGGCGACCTGCAGGCGCTCGATCTCGCGCACGGCGACGACGTTCGCATTGCGCCGCATGAGCTCCTGCTTGGTCTCCAGCTCGTCCAGCGCCTGCAGATAGGAGCCTTCCGCCTGCTTGATGACGCCGTCGGCGGCCGCCAGTTCGGTCTGCGCCACCGCGGTCTCGGCATCGATCTCGGCGATGCGGCGCCGGGCCGTCTCGACGGCGGCCTCCTGCTGCGAATTGTCGAGCTGGAACAGCGGCTGACCGGCCTCGACCTTTTCGTTGACCCCGACGAACACCTTGGCGACGCGGCCGCCGCTTTCGGGCAGGATCGAAACCGTCCGGAAGATGGCGGTGACGTTCTTCGTCGACGGGTGAAAGTAGAAGATCAGCGTGATCAGGGAGATCGTCAGCACCAGGCAGGCGGTGATGCCCCAGCGCAGTTCGTACCAGACCGTATAGAGGTTGATCTCGCGACCGATCCGCTTGCCCTGGACATAGCGGCGAAAGAGATAGTCGGGAAGGATCGTGAGCATCGAGCAGAGCATCAACTCAAGCATCGCTCAGTGTCCTTCTTTCGGCGCATGGCTGCCGGTTGCCGGTCTTTTCCCGTGGGGCTCCTTCGATCCTGAAGGGTGATCGGGCGGTTCGGGCGCTCCGGTGTCCGCCGCAATGGCCGGGAGGGCATCCGGCGGCAGGGGGCCTTCGATCGCGGCCAGTTCCTCGGCGCGGCCGTCGCGTCGTCCGGAGAGCTTCTCCAGCGATGCGGCGATCGACGCCATCGGGGTGGAGAAGTCCGGAATCTGGATCACGGCCAGCAACAGGCCGGCGATCCAGAAGAGGTGGTTGTGGGTGGCGAGCGAGATCAGCGCCAGGATGGCGACGATCTCCATCTGCACGCGATTGGCGCGATGCGCCATGCGCTCCGGGACGGCATGCAGCTGGAAGTACAGATTGCCGACGACGAGCACGACCACCAGCACGAAGCCGACCATGACGTTGAAGAGGACGTCCGTCTGCCCCGGCGCGGTGATGAAGAACGGAAGATGCTCGATCGCGACCGGATGAAGCTTGTCGTCCATTGAGATAACCCCTTGAGGCCCGTCTCTAGCGGGAAGCCTACTCGCTTCCGTCGAGGAATGGCAGAGAGATCGAGAGGCGCGCAACAGCGTCCCTCGTCTCCAAGCCTTTGACTACCTTGCGTTGAATTCGCTCAAAGACGGATCGACTTTCCGGCTGCGTGCGGACCTCAAGGGAAGGTGCGGCTACTTCTTCTTGCCCTTCTTCTCCCGCTTCACCTCCGGCTTGGCCGCAGGCTTCGCTTCGGCCTTGGCCGCCGGCTTGGCCTCCGATTTGACCGCCGACTTGGCTGTTGCCTTGGCCTCCGATTTGGCTGCGGGCTTGGCCGTCGCCTTGGCCGCGGATTTGGCCGCCGGCTTCACCAGGGGCACCGTCTTCTGCGTTTGCGCGGCATACCGGTCGACATAGCCGCGTCCGACGGCGCGGACCGCCCGGCCGATGTCGTCGTAGACATCGTCGGCGAGGTTGGCGAAGGAGACGCGCACGCTCCAGTTCGGCGCCTCGAACCCGCCGCCGTTGAGCAGCACAATCGAATGGTCCTCGGCCAGGCGATAGACGAGATCGAGCGGATGCACGTTCTCCTTCAGCCAGGCGACCATGTCCTCGCCGACATAGCGGCGCAGCCAGAATTCGAAATCGATCGTGCCGTAATAGCCGGCAAAGCTCGGATTGGGCTGCAGGTCGAGCGGCAGGCCCTCCAGCAGGCTGTCGACGCGCCGGTTGCAGATCTCCATGCAGGCCTTCTGATAGATCTTCTCGCTGTCCATCAGCTCGCTCATCGAGAACATCGTCATCATCACCTGCTGCGGCAGCGACAGGCCGGCGGTGTGATTGAGGGCGACGTCGCGGCTGTCGGCGACGATGCGGTCGATCATCTTGAGCTTGCGCGGCTCCAGCGTGATCGAGCTGTAGCGATGGTCGAGCGCCGTCAGTTCCTTGGCCGGGAGCTTGCCGATCAGCTTGTCGAGGATGTTGTCCTCGTGCAGCGCGATGACGCCGAGGCGCCAGCCCGTGCAGCCGAAATATTTCGAATAGGAATAGACGCCGATCGTGTTGTGCGGCAGTTCGGCCATCAGCGAGCGGAAGCCGTTGACGAAGGTGCCGTAGACGTCGTCGGTGAGCAGGATCAGGTCCGGCCGCTTCGTCTTCACGAAGTTGACGAGCTTGTCGAGCGTGGTGGCGTCGATCGCCATCGAGGTCGGGTTGCCGGGATTGACCACGAAGAAGGCCTTGATCTTCGGGTCTTCGAGCTTCTGGATCTCCTCGTCGGAATACTGGAACCGGTGTTCCTGCGTCGCCTTGATGTGGACGGCGTGGAACGCATAGTCCTCGAGCTCGGCGATCTCGATATAGGGCGTGAAGATCGGCGTGCCGATCGCGATGGTGTCGCCCTTCTTCAGGATGCGGTTCGCCATCAGCGACTTGAAGATGTAGCACATCGCCGCCGTGCCGCCCTCGACCGCGTAGAGGTCGAACTTGCCGGCCGGCGGCTTGTCGCCGCAAAGCGCCCACATCAGGTAGCGGTGCGCGACCTGCTCGGCATGGACGAGCATCCGGTCGGGGACGGGATAATTGTCGCCGATGATCGAGTCGGTGAGTTCGAAGACGAAGGCGTCGGCGTCGAAGCCCAGCACCGTCACGCCGTGCTGGACCATGTGCGACAGGAAGGATGCGCCGGGCATGTCGGCGTGTTTTTCCAGCCAGGCTTCCAGTCGCCCGGCGATGCCGCGCATCTGCGGCATGCCGGCGAGCCCCGCCTTCGGATCATCCATCGAGCGGCGGCACTCGGTCAGCGCGAACTGGCCGAACAGGAAGAAGCCCTCGCGCGGCGCGGTCGCCACCCAGTTGGGATTGCCGCGGCCGGCGTTGAGCAGGGCATGCGCGGATTTCTGCGCGCTCTGCTTGGCGAGTTTGAGCAGGCCGTCCTTGATCTCGAACGGGCTCATCTTCTCGTATTCGCGATAGTCGATCGCTGCCATGATGTCCTCCCAGAATGCCGCGCCGGGCGTGATCGCCCGCTTTGCGTCGTGTTCTCAGCTGTAATTCCGGCTTATCGGCCGGCCGGCTTCAGAATTTCACCCTGGCTCCGCCCAGGACGGCATAGCTCTTGTCGATGTCGGCGGCCGGTTCCTGATAGTCGTAGGACCGGAGGCCCAGATAGAGTTCGGTCTGGTAGTAGTCCAGATTCTGGACGAGCTGCGCGCCGAAGGACGTACTGCTGCTGCCGGGCGCGTCGATGTCCTTGCCGTAATAGGCATCGACGGAGAAAGCCGTCTTGCCGGCCTCGAAATACTTCGTCTGGTAGCCGAGCTTCAGATAGCCGTAGCGGCCGTCGACCGTCTCTTCATCCGAATAGGCGGCGGCGGCGGTGACGCTCAGTCCCGACGGCTGGTGCAGCACGGACACCGATCCGTCGACCAGCGACTGGTCGTTGCCCGGCTGCGAATAGGCGATCGCCGCCGAGATCTTGAAGTCGGCGAGTGTGTTGTCGTAGCGCGCGGCGATGTCCCAGACCGTGACGTCGGTCGTCGTCGGCACCACCTGCGTGCCGACGGAGGACGACAGGGTGAAGCCGGCATATTGCGGCGTGTCGTAGCGAACGCGCAGCTTGCGGCTCAGTCCGTCGAAGTCGGTGAACGCGTCCTTGACCTTCACCGAGGTGAGCGTTCCGTCGGAAAAGCGGAAGAACGGTCCGCCCGCCATGTCGGACACCAGCGCATAGCCGACCACCGTCGTGCCGGAGAGGTCGACCTCCGCCGATCCGTCCGAGGCCATGCTGCCCTGGCCGAGCCAGAGCTTGCCGTAGGTTTTCGATTCCAGATAGAGCTCGGCCTTGCGCAGCAGGTTGGAGCTCCAGTCGAAATCGCCGCGATTGAGCTGGTTGACGCTGTTGGTCGAATACGGCGTCCACTCCCATTCGAGATTGCCGCCCATCCCCCAGTCGTCATTGACCCGCCCATAGATGCGCGCGCCGGCCCGGGTCGACGAATTGCCGTTGTCGACCGGGCCGTAGCCGAGCGTCGAGCCGCCATCGTCGAAGATCAGCAGGCCTTTGTTGATCTGCCCGTAGAGCTCGATATAGGCGTCGTCATTGCCGGTCCTGAGCTTGGGGATCAGCGTCGCCTTGGCCTTGGCGACCTCCGCCTCGGTCGGGGCCGTGGCGTCGGCGGCCGCGGCCGGCAGGAGTGAGGCCAGCGACAGGAGCGGGACAGACAGGGCCGCCGCGAGGGGCCATCGCCGAATGCGCATGGTTGCCGTCTCCGATCCGTTGGGTGCGCGGCGATCTCCGCCGGCGACCGCTTGAAACGCCTGTTTGCCGGTGTCGGCCCGGGGCTGCGACCGGGGAGGCGATTGCCGCCCGCGAGCGGGCGGACGATCGCGGTCGGCCGGCCCGTTGTGACCGCCGGGAGAGCCTCGATGCGGATGCGATTGTCGATGCGGATTGGAAAGTCGTTCGGGATGCGAGGCCGGATGCGCTTCTGGCCGCGGTCGCGCGGAGACCAGGACGGCCGTGACCTCATGGCATGAGTCACAGCTCATTGGCTTTTTGTCCCCAAAAGTTCGCATGTTATAATGTAAGGCCCCACAACATTTCAAATTTCGTCGTATTCGAATCGGATGGTGCTGATACTGCTTTCCGTGTGCTCTATCTATCTTTGTCTATGCTTGCATTCCTCTTGGTAATCTGGATGTTAGCACCTTGAAAGAAACGTGCAAGCGTGTAGTATCAGCCCCGTTTTGGCGGAAATCGAAGCGCCGATTTGTTGCCGGCCTTTCTGATTCATAGGGGGATTCCGCTATGTTTGACTGGTTCGCGAACACGCTCCGTAGTTATCCAGAAATCGCAATATTCATATCCCTGGCTCTTGGGTATTACTTCGGGTCTTTTACTTACAAGGGCCTAGGTCTCGGCGCAGTAACGGCAACGCTGATTGCGGCGGTCATCATCGGACAGCTCGGGATCACGATCTCGCCGCCGTTGAAAGCGACGTTCTTCCTGATGTTCCTGTTCGCGATCGGCTACGGCGTCGGGCCGCAATTCGTGCGCGGTATCGCCAAGGACGGTATTCCACAGGCGGTGTTCGCCGTGATCGTCTGTCTGTTCTGTCTCGCGGCGCCGTTTATCGCCGCCAAGATCGCCGGTTACGACGTCGGCTCGGCCGTGGGCCTCTATGCGGGATCGCAGACCATTTCGGCGTCGATGGGCCTGGCGACGGACGCCATCAACCGTCTGGCGCTGGCGCCGGAAGAGACCAAGCGGCTGCTGGATGCGATGCCGGTCGCCTATGCCGTCACCTATATTTTCGGCACGCTCGGCTCGGCGATCGTGCTCGCCCTGATCGGCCCGGCGCTTCTGGGCATCAACCTCGAGGCGGAATGCAAGCGCTACGAGGACGAACATGGCGGCAAGAAGCAGGAGGGTGGCGCCGGCACCGCCTGGCACTATTACGAGCTTCGCGCCTACCGGGTCGAGGAAGGCCGGCCAGTCGTCGGCAAAACGGCCCGCGAGGCGGAATCCATGGTCCCCGACCAGCGCCTGTTCGTCGAGCGCATCCGTCGGGGCGGCAAGATCGAGGACGCGACGGCCGATACGGTGATCCAGGCGGGCGACATCGTCGCCGTGGCCGGCCGGCGTGATGTCCTGGTCGATGTGCTCGGGCCCCTTGCCGACGAGGTCGACGATCGCGAATTGCTGGCGGTGCCGACCGAAGGTGTCGACGTTCTGGTGACCAGCAAGCAGGCCGACGGCAAGACGCTGGCCGAACTGGCGAAGCTGCCGTCGGCGCGCGGCGTGTTCCTGCGCCGGATCGCGCGCGGCGTCACGGCGACCGAGATCCCGATCCTGCCGAGCACGAAGATCAATCGCGGCGACATCCTGACCATCGTCGGGCGGACCCAGGATACCACCGCGGCGGCGAAGGCGCTCGGCGTCGCCGACCGTCCGAGCAATGTCGCCGATGTCGCCTTCATCGGCGCCGCGATCGCCATCGGCGCGCTAATCGGCGCGCTGGTCTACAAGATCGGCAACGTGCCGCTGACGCTGTCGACCTCGGGCGGCGCGCTGATTTCCGGCCTGTTCTTCGGCTGGCTGCGCTCCGTCCATCCGACCTTCGGGCGGATCCCGTCCTCTACCGTCTGGTTCATGAATTCGGTCGGCCTCAACGTGTTCATCGCCGTGGTCGGCATTTCGTCCGGGCCCGGCTTCGTCGCCGGCCTGCGGGAGCTCGGCTTCAGCCTGTTCCTCTGGGGCATTTTCGCGACGACCGTGCCGCTGGTGCTGGCGATGTATGTCGGCAAATACGTGTTCCGGTTCCACCCGGCCATCCTGTTCGGATGTTGCGCGGGCGCGCGGACCACGACCGCGGCGCTCGGCATGATCAACGATCGCGCCAAGAGCTCGATTCCGGGGCTCGGCTATACCGTCACCTACGCGATCGGCAACACGCTGCTGACGATCTGGGGCATGGTCCTGGTCATGTTGATGACCTAGCCCTTCGCCCGGCGCCGCTCTGCCGGCGCCGGGCCGAACCGCCGTTCCGGCCCCCGCCCGGTCGTCCGGGCAGATGCGCTGCCGGCCGCGTCGCGGTCGGCCAAATCACGGTCGGCCGCGTCGCGGTCGGCCAATCAAACGGAATGCCCACTCGAAGGCCCATGCGGTTCCCCGCCCCGGGTGAAATCGCAAGAAGCCGGCGGCGCGACCGCCGGTGGGGCGACAAAAACGACTTTGGGAGCGCGCGATGTCACGCAAGAACGCCCGTATCGACCAGTTCCTTCTCATCCACGCTGCGCGCGACGATAATTGGCGCGAGATCACAAGCCTCGCCGATTCCTGGGCGGCCGGGCGCGGCGAGCGGACGGCGCTGGAGGCGGCGCTCGCGGATATGGAAGCCGTGGAGGCGTGCCACGCCTATCCGGGCGTCCGATTGCTCGCGGCTCTGAAGGAGCGCATCGCCACCAACGACGCCGGCGGCGCGGCGAAGCTGGCGCGCCGGATCTCCAACGGGCTGCTGACGCATGCCTATCGCGATCGTCCGGGCGAGTGGGACGTGCATGACGAGCGGTCGGCGGACGAGGTGGCCGACCTGCTGCCGCCGACGGTCGGCGATGGCGGCGCGCGACGTCCCTATTTCGAGGTGCTGTTCGTCAACAGTCAGCCGGCGGCGCGCTGGCCGGCCTTCACGGCGGAAATCCGCCGGCTGCGCCGGCCCGAGGATGCGTTCATCTACGAGCCTGTTCTGGCGGGTTCGTTCGAGGATGCGCTCTGCGCGGCGGCCCTCAACCCCGAGATCATCTCGGTCGTCCTCGCCGAGGGCTTCCCATACCGCTCGCGTCATGACGCGCCGGTGCTGCGCTCGGTGCTCGATCCGCTCGGCGAGCAGGAGGGGCCGGATGTCTCCGCGCTTCGCCTGTCGCGGACCCTGAAGCGGATCCGGCCCGAGCTCGATATCTACCTGCTCTCGGACCGTCAGGTCGAGCAGATCGCCGGCGATCCGGCGGCGGATTCCGTGCGCCGCGTCTTCTATGCGGTCGAGGAACTGCTCGAACTGCATCTCGCCATCCTCGAGGGCGTACAGGACCGCTTCGAGACGCCGTTCTTCGACAATCTGAAGAAATATGCGCGCCGCCCGATCGGCACGTTCCATGCGCTGCCGATCGCGCGCGGCAAGTCGGTGTTCCAGTCCGACTGGATCCGCGACATGGGCGAGTTCTACGGCCTCAACCTGTTCCTGGCGGAAAGCAGCGCGACCACGGGCGGCCTCGATAGCCTGCTGGAGCCGACCGGCAACATCAAGCGCGCGCAGGAAATGGCGGCACGCGCCTTCGGCGCCGATCACGTCTTCTTCGTGACCAACGGCACGTCGACCTCCAACAAGATGGCGGTGCAGGCCCTGCTCGCGCCCGGCGACATCGCCGTGGTCGATCGCAACTGCCACAAGTCGCACCATTACGGCATGGTGCTGACCGGGGCGCAGCCCTATTACGTCGAGGCGTTCCCGATGACGGAATACTCGATGTATGGCGCGGTGCCGCTCGATACCATCAAGCGCGCGCTGCTGGCGCTGAAGGCGGAGGGGCGGCTCGACCGGCTAAAGCTGCTGGATCTCACCAACTGCACCTTCGACGGCCACATGTACAATGTCCGGCGGGTGATGGAGGAATGCCTCGCCATCAAGCCGGACCTGATCTTCCTGTGGGACGAGGCCTGGTCCGGATTCGCCCGTTTCTCGCCCTTCCTGCGCCCGCGCACCGCGATGGGCGCGGCGGCGGATCTCGAGGTTTGGCTGCGCGATCCCGAGTCGATCGCGGCTTACGAGAAGCAGCAGGCCGAACTCGGCGACAACCCTTCCGACGAGGTGCTGCTCGAAACCCATCTGATCCCGGATCCGCGCCGCGTGCGGCTGCGCGTCTACCAGACCAATTCGACGCACAAGTCGATGTCGGCGATCCGTCAGGGCTCGATGCTGCTGGTCAAGGATGTCGACTTCCACACCGTCGAGGCGCAGTTCCACGAGGCGGTGTTCACCCACGCCTCGACCAGCCCGAACCAGCAGCTGATCGCCAGCCTCGATGTCGCGCGCCGGCAGATGGAGCTCGAGGGCTACGGGCTGGTGATGAACGCCATCGAGATCGCGCTGAAGATCCGCCACGCGGTGAACACGCATCCGCTGATTTCGAAATATTTCCGCGTGCTCGGCGCCGACGCGATGATCCCCGAGGCGTATCGACAGTCCGGCTTCCAGGATTATCTGGCGCCCGGCGCGAACTGGGGCACGGCCCTGAAGGCGATGCGGGAGGACGAATTCTATCTCGATCCGACGCGGATGACGCTGGTCTGCGGCACGGCGGGCTTCGATGGCACGCAGTTCAAGGGCCTGCTGGCGAACGAATACGACATCCAGCTCAACAAGACCTCGCGCAACAGCGTGTTGCTGCAGTCGAACATCAACAACACCCGCAGCGACGTCGCCCATCTCGTCCGCGTGCTGGTCGAGATCTGCCATGGCATCGAGAAGCGCCTCGCCGATGGCGGCGAGGGCGAGCGCGAGGCCTTCGCGGCGCGGGTCAAATCGCTGATGACCGACGTGCCGGATCTCCCGAACTTCAGCCATTTCCACGAGATCTATCGCGGCGATGCCGGCAAGGGGACGCCGGAGGGCGACATGCGCTCCGCCTTCTTCAACGCCTATGACGCCTCGGTCTGCGAGTACGTGCCGCTCAACGGCGCCGAATGCGACCGCCGGCTGCGCGAGGGGCCGGAAATGGTCTCGGCCAATTTCGTCATTCCCTATCCGCCGGGCTTCCCGATCATGGTGCCGGGCCAGGTGCTGACGCAGGAGACGATCGACTTCATGCGCAAGCTCGATGTGAAGGAGATCCACGGCTACGAGAAGGCGAGGGGTCTCAAGCTGGTTAAGCCGGATGCCGTCCTCGCCAAGGCGAGGCGCTGAGCGGAACGGGGCGGATCCGGCCGCTCGCACCCCGCGAGGGGCGACGCGGGTCGTGGTAGGGGGAGCAAGGGGGCGGATGATGGTGTGGCTCGAGCAGTTCCTGGTTCGATATCCCGAGCTCGCCGTCTTCTTCGCGATCAGCCTCGGCTACCTGATTGGCGGGATCAAGATCGGCGGCTTCGGCCTCGGGCCGGTCACAGGCTCCCTGTTCGCGGGTATCCTGATCGGCCAGTTCGCCGATGTGCCGATCTCCGGCATGGCGAAATCCTTCCTGTTCCTGCTGTTTCTCTTCGGCATCGGCTATTCGGTCGGGCCGCAATTCCTGCAGGCCTTGAAGCGCGACGGCATGAAGCCCGTCGTGCTGGCGGTCGTCGTCTGTGTGACCGGCCTGGTGACGGCGATCGTCGTCGCCAAGATCCTCGGCCTCGATCCGGGCTTCGCCGCCGGGCTGGTTTCCGGCTCGCTGACCGAAAGCCCGGCCATGGGCACGGCGACGGAGGCCATCAACGCGCTGCCGCTGCCCGACGCCGACCGGGCGCGTCTGGTGGCGCACATCGCGGTGGCGGACGCCGTCTGCTACATCTTCGGCGCGATTGGCGTCATCCTGTTCTGCAGCGTGGTCGGGCCCAAGCTGCTCGGCATCGACCTGACCGCTGAATCGCTCAAGCTGGAGCAGGAGCTCGGCATCAAGCGCACGCCGGCCGGCGTCAGCTCGGCATGGCATCGGTTCGAGCTGCGCGCTTACCGGATCCCGGAACACGCGCCGGTCGTCGGCCTGACGACGGCGGCGGCCGAGGCGAAATTCCCGGAACACCGGCTGTACATCCAGCGCGTCCGGCGGCAGGGCGCGATCCTGGAGGCAACGCCGGAGCTTCGGATCGAGGCCGGCGACGTGGTCGCGGTATCCGGCCGGCGCGAGACGCTGGTGGAGGTGCTCGATCCGCGCGGCGAGGAGGTCGAGGATCGCGAGCTCCTGGATATCCCGGTCGCCGCGGTGGAAGTGCTTCTGACCCGAAGGGATCTCGCCGGCCGCAACCTTGATGGCCTCGCGAAATCGAGCTGGGCGAGGAGCCTCTATCTCGCCGGCATCACGCGCGGCGGCCAGGACATCCCGCTCGGACCCGGGGTCGCGCTGGAGCGGGGCGACATCCTGCGCCTGATCGGGCCGGCGCCGGTGGTGTCGCAGGCCGCCAAGCGGATCGGCGTCGTCATCGCGCCGACGACGGCGACGGATTTCTTCGTGCTCGGCCTCGCGATCTTCCTCGGCGGACTGGTTGGCGTCCTCGTCACCTTCCCGATCGGCGACCTCCGGATCTCGCTCAGCACGAGCGTCGGCACGCTGATCGCCGGGCTGGTGGTCGGCCATCTGCGCACGCGCTTTCCCCTGTTCGGCCGGATTCCGGACGCGGCGGTGTCGCTGATGACGGCGCTCGGCCTCGCCGCCTTCGTCGCGATGACGGGCCTGCATGCCGGGCCGATCTTCGCGTCCGCCCTCGCCGAAGCGGGGATCGGGCTGCTTTTCGGCGGCATGGTCGTCACGCTGATGCCGATGATCGTCGGGCTCTATGTCGGGCGCTATCTACTCCGCATGAACCCGATCCTGCTGCTCGGCGGCCTCGCCGGCGCGCAGACCATGACCGCTGGCATGGCGGCCATCCAGGATCGCTCCGGCAGCCCGGTGGCCGTCCTCGGCTATACGCCGGCGGTGCCGATCGGCCACATCCTTTTGACCACATGGGGCACGGTGATCGTCGGGATCATCGCCAGTTGAACGGGGGGCGTAAACGCAAGATGGGAGCGTTCGATGCCCTTGGCACCCCCTGTCAAACCCAAGCGGCGGCAAGCGCGGCAGATGCGGCACATCTTCTTCGTCGCGCTCTGGCGTCAGCTTCACGTGCTCTGGCCGATCCTCTCCGGCGTTCTGGTCACGATGGTCGGATCGGGCTTCCTGGTCGGGCGGATCGAAGGCTGGCGGCTCGACGAGGCGATGTATTTCACCTTCGTGACCGGTCTGACCATCGGCTATGGCGACCTGGCGCCGAAGCATCTCGCGGCGCGGCTGCTCGCCGTCGCGATCGGCTTTTCCGGCATCCTGCTGACCGGCCTCGTCGCGGCCGTCAGCGTCCAGGCGCTGCGGGCGACGGAGGATCCCGAACAACAATAGTCACGCCGGCGCGGCGCGCAGATTGCGGAATGCGGGAATGGCGTTGAACGAAGTCGTCAGGGATCGGCGTAAAGAAATCGCGACCGGAAATCGAGTGATGTTGTTTCGTCTATTTCCGGAAACGATGAAACAATCCGGCCCGGCAGGGCGGGTCGATCGGTGGGCTGGGACGGGGCGGATCGCCGCCTGACGCGGCGGTGCCGATCCCTGAAAAAGGAAGGCGACGGATCGTGGCCATGTCTCTCTTGCTCAAGGAAATCCGCGGCAATCCGATCCTCTGGCTCCTCGTCTTCGTGCCGATCGTGCTCATCTTGGCGCGCGTTCGGCCGGAAGCGCACACGCTTCTCTTCGTGCTCTCGATCCTGGCGATCGTGCCGCTCGCGACGCTGCTCAGCTCCGCGACCGAATCCGTGGCGACCCGGACGGGCGACGCCGTCGGCGGACTTCTCAACGCCACGCTCGGCAATCTGACCGAGCTGATCATCGCTCTGGCCGCGTTGAGTGCCGGGCAATACACGCTGGTGAAGGCCTCGGTGGCGGGCGCGATCGTTGCCAATTCGCTCTTCATGCTCGGCGCGTCGTTCCTGCTCGGCGGCCTCAAATACCATACGCAGACGTTCAACCGCGACAGCGCGCGCCTGCAGACCTGCCTGCTGTTCCTGGCGACGATCGCGATCATGACGCCCTCGGCGATCGCGGATGCGGAATCCGCCGGGTCGCCGTTCACGGCGCAATTGAGCCTCGGCCTGTCGGTGCTCTTGATCGGCACCTATGCGCTTGGGCTCTACTTCTCGCTCTGGACGCATCGCGAAGTATTCGGCAGCACCTCCCATCACGAGGAAGGCGAGGCGACCTGGCCGCTGGGGCTGGCGCTCGCGGTGCTCGCCGGCGTGACTATTCTTGTGGCGTTGACCAGCGAGGTCTTCGTCGAATCTGTGCAGGAGGCGGCGAAAACCTTCGGCATGACGCCGGCCTTTGTCGGTTTCATCGTCGTCGCGCTGGTCGGCGGCGCCGCCGAAATGGCCTCCGCCTTCTCCGGCGCGCGCAAGGATCGGCTGGATCTCAGCGTCGGCATCGCGCTCGGAAGTGCTGCCCAGATCGCGCTCTTCGTCGCCCCGGTGCTCGTCCTGCTCAGCTATGTCATCGGCCCGACCCCGATGGATCTGCGCTTCTGGCCGGGCGCGGTCATCATGGTCCTGATCTCGACGATAACCGCCTTCCTGATGACCAGCACGGGACGCTCGGCCTGGTTCGTCGGCGTGTTCATCCTGATGGTCTATCTGGTCTTCGCCATGACTCTCTACCTGCTGCCGCCGCAGGCGCTTTGAGGGGGCGGAAGCGTCGCCAACTGCCCGATCCTGAGGGGCTAGGACACCGCTCTCAGTGCCAAAATTAGCCGGCTTATCACTGCGCTGAATTCGGTCGAAATCGGCTCCGGCGCGGCCGGTCGGGCCGGCAAAACCGCCCCGGCCAACGCCCCTGTTTCCCCAGCGATTTCCTAAATTTGTGGGTGCAAGCGAGATGTCGCTTGCGGCATGGCCGGGAAGATTGATCCTCGCCTCTCCTTGTGCGAGACAAGATCATTCTGAATTCCTCAGAGAGAATCGCATGACACATACGGGCGGGAGCAGGGTCGACCTGCGTAGTGGCGTCAAGATCTATGACAACGACTGGTATATCCGGCATGGGATGGAGCCGGATCAACTGGCCGATTTGCTGGCGAGCTGGAACATCAGCTATGTCATCGCCCAGAGCCGATACTTGCCGATGCAAGATTCGGCGGTGCCGAGCCGGGTGACGCCGGCGGATGTCGCGCGCTATGCGACCCTCGACGATGTCGCGGTGCGCCAGGCGCTCGCCGCGCGCGGCATCGGCTATTTTTCCTGCCTCAATATCTGCTTCGATCCCGACTACATCGCCGCCCATCCGGAGCTGTTGCCGATCGACCAGTTCGGCAAGGTCGAGGAGAAGCAGGACTGGTATATCGGCGTGCCGCCGGATCGCGAGGCCAACCTCGCGCACAAGATCGACCTGCTCGAAAAGGGCGTTGCCGCGCTGACGCCGGATGTCGTGCATCTCGGCTTCATCCGCTGGCCCGGCTTCTGGGAAACCTGGTTGCCCGGTGACCGCCGCGCCGACAAGCCGGAATATTGCTATGCGCCGCAGACGCTCGATCGTTTTGCCAAGGCTTATGGTCTGACGATCGACACCTCCGATCCGGTCGCGGCGGCGGCGTTGATCGCCCGCGACCATCGCGCCGAGTGGACCGAGCACAAATGCAAGACGACGGTCGCGGCGATCCGCCGGATCCGCAATGCGGTCCGCGCGGTCAAGGGCGATGTCGAGATCTCGATCAACACGCTGCCCTTCTTCGCCGATGATTTCGACAATTGCGTCACCGAGGTGTTCGGCCAGGACGCGCGCGCGCTCGCCGAGGTCGTCGACGTGTTCGAGGTGATGGCCTATCACCAGATCATGGGCCGCGAGGCGGAATGGCCGGCGAATGTTGCGACCGACATCCGCGCGCGGAGCGGCGCGAAGGCGATCTGCACCGTGCAGGCGAAGGCGCTCTATCTCGAGGGCATGCATGCCGGACGCGGCCGCATTCCGGTGATCGACGGACCGGAATTCTCCCGCGTGCTCGACGCGGTGGAGAAGAGCCCGGTCGAGGGTCTCTGCATCTTCACGTTGAACGATCTGATAGAGATGCGCGGAACGTCGGAAGGGGCTCCGATTCTCGACCGCCTGACGCGGTTCCGGCGCTAGGGCATTTCCCGCGAAGTGGTTTCCGCTTCGCGGGACAATCCCAACCAACAGTCGGAGCGCTTCGTCGTTTCAGGGAAACGATGAGGCGCTCCCGTTTTCAATTGAGGCCCAGGAGATCGGGATGACTTTCGTAGCGGATTACTTTGTTTTCATCGACGTCCTGGCGCTGCTGGCGCTGGCCGGTCTCGCCATTGCGACCTTCGCGCGCAATGAGCGGGTCTGGTCCGGCATCCTGCTGCTGGTCGTGCTGGTCTGGGTCGGCGCTCGCCTGTTCAAGCTGGTCTAGCCGCGCGCGGCGTTCGAGCTGGCCGGCCCGATGTTCAGGTCGGCGCGCGGTCAGGTCGGCGCGCCTTGGCTGATCGCGGCGAGCAGGCTCGCCCGATCGAGGTTTTCGCGCGGCAGGATCTCGCGGATACGCCCGCCGACCATGATGGCGACGCGGTTGCTCAAGCCCAGGATTTCGTCGAGATCGTCGGAGATCAGCAGGATCGCGGCGCCCTCCGCGGCGCTCAGCTCGACGATCTTGTGCAACTCCGCCTTGGCGCCGACATCGACGCCGGCGGTCGGCTGGTCGAGGATCATCGCCTTCGGCCGCGCCGCGACGGCGCGGGCGACCAGGACCTTCTGGGCATTGCCGCCGGAGAGCGTGCCGACGGCGCGTTTGCGATCCGGCGGGCGGATGCCGAACTTGGCGATCAGGCTCTCGACCAGCGCGCGCTTTTCGCGGGCGCGGATCAGGCCGAAGCGTGAGAAGCGGCCGGAAAGCGCTGTCGCCGCCATGTTCTCCTCGATATCCGAGGCGAGCGCGAGGCCGCTGACCTTGCGGTCTTCCGGCACCATGACGAGGCCGGCCGTCGCCGAACGCTGCGGCGTGCGGCGGCGGAGTTCTCGACCCGCGAGGCGGACGCGGCCCTCGGCGGCGACGTCGCCGATGATGGCGCGCGCGAGGCGCGTGCGGCCGGCGCCGATCAGCCCGGCGATGCCGACGATCTCGCCGGCGGCGATCGTGAGGTCGACCGGCGGCCGGCCGGCGACGGAAAGCCCTTCGAGCGTCAGTACCGGCTTCGCATCGGCACGAAGCCGCGATGTCGGCGGCGTGCCGGCCGTCACGTCGTCATGCCCGACGAGCAGGCGCGCCAGCTGCGGTACGGAATAGTCTGCCGCCGGGCCTGTCTCGACGATCCGGCCGTCGCGCATGACGGTGACGGCGTCGCAGACCTCGCGGATCTCCTCGAGGAAATGGCTGATATAGATGATGCCGACGCCGCGGTTCCGCGCCATGTTGCGCATGACGTCGAAGAGGTGGCGGCGTTCGGCCGGCGCCAGGCGGGCCGTCGGCTCGTCCATGACGAGGATGCGGGCGTTCTGCGAGCAGGCGCGGACGATCTCGGTCAGCTGCTGCTCGGCGACGCCGAGATGGCGGACCGGCGTATCCATCGGCAGGCGGATGCCGACTGCCTCTGCTTCCTCGGCCGAGCGCTTGCGCAGCGCCGCATGCGAGATCAGGCCGGGCAGGGCGCCGCGCGGATCGCGGCCGAGGCCGATATTGTCGGCGACGGAGAGATCCGGGATCAGCGAGAAATCCTGGTAGATCATGGCGACGCCCTTTTCGAGCGCCTGCTTCGGCGTGTGAAGCGCGACTTCCACGCCGTCGATGACGATGCGGCCGTCATAATCGGCGAAATTGCCGCCCAGCGTCTTCATCAGGGTGCTCTTGCCGGCCCCGTTGTGGCCGACAAGAGCGTGGATCTGGCCCCGCGCGAGCTGGAAGTTCACGCCGTGCAAGACCGGTCCGGCTCCAAAGCTTTTCCGGATCTGCTGCATGTCCAATAGCATCGCGCGGGTCCCTTCCGACATGGTGATCAGCCGCCCCAGGCTGCCGGATGCTGCTCGACATTGTCCTTGGTGACGATCGGCAGGTCGAGATAGTGGTTCGGCGACGGCACTTCGGATGCCTTGCCGGAGAGATACTTGACGGCGTTCTCGATCGCGAACTTGCCCTGCGGGGCGGGGTCCTGGTTCACGGTGCCGAGCACGGTGCCCTTGATGATCGCGTTGCGGACGTCGGCCGGGTAGTCGCCGAGGATGAACTTGACGTCGGTGCGGCCGTTCTCGCTCGCGAACTGGGCGCCGTTCACGCCTTCCGGACCCTGGTCGACGATCGCGTCGATCGAACCCTGCGGGTACTTGCTCAGGAAATCCTGGGTGAGGGCGAGGGCCTTGGAGTTGTCCCAGTCGGCCGCCTGCTTCTCGATGATCTCGATGCCCGGATGCGCCTTCAGCGTGTCCATCAGGCCGGCCTCGCGGGCGAGCTGGGCCGAGGTGCCGAGCTTGCCGAGGATGTAGGCGACCTTGGCGTTTTCGCCGACCGCCTGCACGAGCAGCTCGCCCTGGCGCTGGCCGAAGGCGAAGTCGTCGACGCCGACATAGGTGACGAGCTTGGCGCCGGTGCTGGTGTCGGCCGTGGTGTTGACGGCCATGACCGGGATTTCGGCGGCGGTCGCCTGGCGGATCACCGGCACGATGCCCTGCGGATCGCTCGGCGCGATCAGGATCATGTCGACGTCCTGGGCGATGAACTGCTGCACGACCGAGATCTGGGTCGCGAGGTCGCCATTGCCGCTCTGGATGTTGAGCTCGACGCCGAGGTCTTTGGCGGTCTGCTCGGCGGTCTTGATCAGGTTCGAATAGAACGGAACCGAGGTGTTCCAGATCATGAAGCCGATGCGCGGCGCGTCGGCCGCCTGGGCGGTGCCGCCGAGCGCGAGCATGGTCGCGCCGGCCAGGCCGAGCATCAGGCGTCGGGTGATCGAAGTCTTCATTGTCACTCTCTCCTCCTCTTGAAGTTCTGTGTCAGCGCCGCTCGAGCCGGCGGCGCTGGTAGCTGTCGATGCCCACGGCGACCAGGATGACCGCGCCGGTGACAGCGGGCTGCCAGAAGGGCGATACGCCGAGCAAATTGAGGGCGTTGGCGATGACGCCGAGCAGCAGCGTGCCGAGGACGGCGCCGCCGACCTTGCCGACGCCGCCGCTGAGCGGCACGCCGCCGACGACGACGGCGGCGATCGCGGTGAGCGGCCAGTCGCCGGCGCTCGCCGGCTGGCCGATATTGGTCTGGCCGAGCAGCACGACGCCGGCGACGCCGGCGAACAGGCCGCCGAGGCCGTAGGTGAGGATCGTCACCCGGTCGACATTGATGCCGGCGAGGCGGGCGGCGAGCTTGTTGCCGCCGACGATGTAGATGTGATGGCCGAAGGTGGTGAAGCGCAGGATTGCCCAGGTCAGGATGGCGATCGCGGCGAAGATCAGGGTCGGCACCGGCACCGGGCCGATGCGGCCGAGGCCGAGCCAGGTGAAGGATTCCGGCACGCCATAGACCGGCTGCGCCGCCGTGCCGACGAACATGATGCCGGTCACCAGCACCTGCGTCGCGAGCGTGGTGACGAACGGGTTGATGCCGATCTTGGCGATGAAGAAGCCGTTGACGAGGCCGACGCCGAGGCCGAGCAGCAGCGCCGCGACGATGCCGAACGGCATCGAGACATGCACGATCAGCGCCGCCGCGACGACCGAGGAGGCGGCGCCGACCGCGCCGACCGAGAGGTCGAAGCCGCCGAGGATGATCATCAGCAGCATGCCGCAGGCGACGATGCCGATGATCGAGTTGCGCTGCAGGACGTTGGCGAAATTCGCCCAGGTGGCGAAATGCGGCACGGTCAGGCAGAAGACGACGACCAGCCCGACGAAGATGGCGAGCAGGGCGTAGTTCGACCAGGAGACGCCGGCCGGCAGGGCGAGCCGGCGGCGACCGGCGTCGGTGGAAGTCATGAGGCGGCTCCTTCGATCGCGCCGGAATTCGCGGTGAGGGTGGGGCGGGCGCGCAGTTCCGCCCGGGCCCGTTCATGGGCAAACAGCAGCGTGCCGAACAATTCCGCGCGGTCGCCGAGCGCGCCGGGGCGGATCTCGACATGCTCGACGGCGCGCGAGATGGCGGTCCGCCGCATCGCTTCCTTCATCGCGTTGAGAAGGACCGGCCCGGCGCGGGTCAGCTCGCCGCCGACCAGGATGACGTCGGGATTGAAATAATTGCAGAGCGCGCCGAGCGCGCGGCCGACCATCGATCCGGCATCGGCGACGACGCGGGCCGGGCCGGGGCTGCCCTCGGCGGCGAGGCGCAGCATCTCGACCGGCGCGATGTCGCGGTGCGTCGGTTCCAGCGAGCGGGTGAGCGCGTTGACGGAGATCTGCGCCTCCAGGCAGCCGCGGCTGCCGCAATGGCAGAGCGGACCGTTCTCGTCGGTGACGACATGGGCGAGCTGTCCCGCCATGCCGTAGGCGCCGCGAAAAATCTCGCCCTCGATGGCGATGCCGAGGCCGACGCCGACCGAAAGCAGCACATAGAGCATCATCTTCGAGCCGACGGCGCCGCCGAGGCGGCTTTCCGCCAGCGCGCCGAGATTGGCGTCGTTGTCCATGTAGACCGGCAGATCGAGCTTCTGCGACAGCCGGCGCGGAATGTCGGCGCCGACCCAGCTCGCGAGGATCGAGCCCGGATGCAGCATGCCGGTGGCTGTTTCGACCGGGCCGGGAACGCCGATGCCGACCGCCTCGATCCGCCGCCGGTCGATGTTGTTGCGGGCGATCAGCTGCTCGACATGCTCGACCGCGAGCGCCAGCGCTGCCTCCGCCGAGATGTCGACGTCGAAGGCGCAGTCGAGCTCGTCGATCAGGCGATAGTTCAGGTCGGAGACCGCCGCCTTGAAGCTGAGCCGGCCGAAATCGATGCCGATCAGATAGGCGTGCCGGGCCTTGAGCGCGACCAGCTCGCCGGGCCGTCCGGCCGCTTTCCGCGAGGTCGGGACATGGTCGTCGACGGTTTCGACGATGCCTTCCTCGATCAGCTCGGCGATCGCGCTGGAGGCGGTCGAGCGCGAGACGGCGAGCAGGCGCGCGATTTCGGCGCGCGACCGTGGCGCCTCTTCGAGCGCCGCCAGAACCGCGCTGCGCAGCCGATGCTGTGAACGAGCCTTGACCATGAATTCCCCCTGAAAATTGCAGTGGCATAGCCGTCGTAGTTTTGTCAATATCGATCAAATCAAAGATCAAATTAGTCCAAAATCAAACAAATTGGAATCCGATGTCGAGTTTCCGAATTGCCGCGCGCGAGATCCGGATCGGCGACGCGCTCGAGCCCTGCCGTAACGGCGCGGTGCTGGTCGAGGCGGGGCGGATCGTGGCCGCCGGCCCGGACGCGGCCGTGCCGAGGCCCGAGGGCGCGATCGCGATCGATCTCGGCGCCGTGACGCTGCTGCCGGGGCTGATCGACGCGCATATGCATACGTTCGGCATGCCGAGCACCGGACTTGGCGCGCTGAATACCGAGCGCGAGCCTTATCGCGCGCTGAGGGCAGCGGGCGAATTGCGCGAGCTGCTGCATGCCGGCTTCACCTCGGCGCGCTGCCTCGGCTCCTCGGTCGGGCCGGATCTTCGCCGGGCGATCGACGAGGGGCACATCGAAGGGCCCCGGCTCGTCGTCGCCGGGCAGTTCATCTCGTCGACCGGCGGCACCTGGGACGCCCCGCCACTGCCGTCGTCCTGGGCGCGGGGGCAGGGGGCGACGGCCGACGGCGTCGACGCGATCGTGCAGGCGGTGCGCGAGCGGGCGCGCTCGGGCGCCGATTTCATCAAGCTCGGCCTGTCGAAGGGCGGCACGCGCGATCGCTATCACGCCTGGGGCGATGATCCCCATGGCCAGGTCACCACCTACAGCGTCGAAGAAGTCCGCGCCGCCGTCGACGAGGCGCACCGGAACGGCATGCTGGTCAGCGCGCATGCGATCGGCACGGCGGCGGTCAATCTCGCCCTCGACGGCGGCGTCGACATCATCGAGCACGGCTATGCGATCGACGATGCGACGCGGGACCGGTTGGTCGACGCGGGCAAGATCGTCGTCACGACGATTTCGCAGCTGCATTTCCATCGCGCCGCCTATGACGAATTCGGCTATCCGCAATGGGAACGTGACGTCTATGAGCGCCACTGGCAGGCGATGCGCCGCGATTTCGAGCTCGGCCTTGCCGCCGGCATCCCTTTCGCGCTCGGCACCGACCTGATCGGCAGGCCGACCCATCCGCTCGCCTCAGCGGCGAAGGAGTTCGAGCTCGCCGTCGAATGGGGCATGGCGCCGGACGCGGCGCTGCGGGCCGGCACGATCGTGGCGGCGGAGGCGCTTGGCCTCGCGGCCGAGACCGGCAGCCTCGTCGCCGGCAAGTCGGCGGATCTGGTCGCGATCGCGGCGGATGCCGGCGATCTCACGGCGCTTGCCGGCCCCGTCTTCATCATGAAGCAGGGGGAGATCGTGCGGAGCGCGATCTAGTCGACGCGGTAGCGAACGAGGGCGCGGGCGCCCTCGTTCTTGGGCGGCCGTCTCAGGGCTTCGGGAACGCCAGCGCCGGAGCCGCCATGGCGGGCTTCAGCGGCGCCGACACCAGTTCCTTGGCGTCGAGGTCGAAGCTCGTCAGCTCGATGCCGCGCAGGACCGGGTCGTCATAGGTCTTGACGTAATAGGTCTTGTTCTTGAGGTCGGCGATCGACGACCACTGCGTGTATTCCAGCGGCGCGCTCTTGTCCGAGCCCTCCCGGATCCAGCCGCGCGGAATGTCGAAATTGTTCAGCACGTGCTCGGCGAGGCGCACGCTCTCGATGCCGCTCGGCTGCAGCTCGGCCGAGATGACGTAGCCAAGCGCGCGGACGAAGCGGGAGGGCGGCGTCGGATCGCCGGGAATGCCGAGCAGGCCCGAGCCCTGGCCGAGCTGCGGGATCGTCACGCCCTCGAGCGTCAGCGGCGGCGCGTTGAAGGGCGAGATCTTCAGATAGTTGCTGAGGTTGATCCGGTGCCAGTCGAAGGGCGGCGAGTTGGTCATGACGCCGAGCGGATTGTCATAGACTTTGAGCGTGCCGTCCATCGGCTCGATCACCAGCGACGCCCCCGACGGGTCGTGCAGCGTGTAGTGGACCGGCGGCACGATCTTCATGTCCGACTGCACCACCTCGACGATGGCGATCTCGGAAAGCGCCGCCTTGACCTCGGCGACGGTGGCGAAGCTGGTCAGCGCCCAGGTCAGCACGTCCCACGGCGCCAGCGACTTGGCGGGATCCGATTTGGCCGGGTCGGCATAGCCGGCGAAGCCGGGGAAATAGAGGATGCCGCCGGTGAGGCCCTTCTCGTTCATGCCGTCGATCAGGGCGGTGATGCCCATCGCGTTGAGGCCCACGGCGCCATACTTGCTGGTCCAGGCCATGGCGGGCTTGTTGTCCGGGCCGGTCGAGGTGAGCGCGAAGCCGCGCGGGATCACCATCGCGCTCGATTCCATCGGCATGGCGAATTCCATCGTCCGACCGTAGACGGCGCCGTCGTCGGTCGTGCGGAGGATGAAGCTGGTGCAGGCCAGCGCCGTCTGCGTCGCCAGCAGCGACGCGGCCACGGTCACTGTGGCGGCGGCGCGCGTCGCGTTCCGCCAGAAGCGGCCAAGTTTTCGCTCGTCGATCCGGATCATTTTGGGAGCCCTCCATCCCGATTGCAGGAATTCCGGTCTCCACTTAAGAGCGAAATCGGCCTCGACTCAAGGAATTTGGCCGGGATTTATTACCCGTGGCGATGCGATCCGGCTGGATGGTTGCCGTGTTGTTTCGCCGGCTCGGCCAATACAGTCCGGTATTCTCAGGCCGAAAATACTTCGTCGAGCCAGTCGAGCGCGCGCTGGTTCAGGAGCGAGCGGTTCATCATCTCGCAATGATCGCCGGCGCCCTCGGCGGCGGTGAAGCGGAGCAGGGTCTTGGGGCAGCTGAGCCCGTCGAAGAAGGCGGGCGCGCCGGCGGCGAGCCGGTCGTTCTCGGCCTGGGTCAGAAGCGTCGGGCAGCGGATCCGGTCGAGCCGCCCGCGCATCGTGTAGAACTCCGCCTGGCGCAGATAGTCGCGTAGCGTATCGACGCCATGCACCCAGAAGGCGCGCTGCTTGATGCTCCAGCGCATGCGGCGGTCGCTGTCGATGAACTGGTCGAGCCGTTCCAGCACGGTGGCTTCCAGCTCGCCGAGATTGCCGGCCGCCTCGTTGCTGGCGCCGAACCGGATCGCCAGGCCGCGGAACGGGTCGGCCATGCTGGGCAGCGCCGGATCGGCGATCAGCGCCGCGATGCGCGGCTCGCCCGAGGCGCCGCGCGGTGCCAGATAGCCGCCGAGGCTCCAGCCGGAAAGCGCGATGCGCGTGGGGTCGACGATCGGCCAGGTGACGGCGAAATCGACGACGGTGTTGATCACCGTTTCCCAGTCGGGGCGGAGCGGAATGCCCTGCTCGTAGAGCATCGCGCCCTGGCCGGGGCCGTCGAAGATCAGGCAATGATAGCCGCGCTCGGTCGCCGCCACGGCGGAGGCGAAATAGAGGTCGGTGATGGTGGCGTCATAGCCGTTGTTGAGGATCAGCAGCGGCCGGATTTCGTCGGCCCGGCCGCGCGCCGGCAGCAGATAGGCCGGCATCGAGGCATCGCCGAACGGAATGCGCAGCGGCCGGATCTCCGGCTCAGACAGAGCCAGCGCCTTGTCGAAGGCGGCGATCTGTTTGCGGAACGCGGCGATGAGGCGCGGATCGATCGGGACGCCGTAGAGCGGATGATAGGCGGCGGCGTAGAAGTTGGCGGCCCGCAGGAACAGGGCGCGGGCACTGGCGCGGTGGCCCCTGGCGAGCGCAACCTCGGCCTCGTCCGCGAGCCGGTCGCCCGCCTCGACCCAGGCCGTGTAGAAGGCGCCGTCATCGCCGTCGCCGACGGCGAGCCCGACCGCCCGCACCTCGCCGAAATCCGCGCCGCCATAGGGAATATAGCCGAGCGCCCAGCTGCCGAATCCGTCATGAAAATCATTCTGGAACAACAAGCCCATCGGAGCCCCCTCCCTGGCGAACGTCGCTGGCAGATCCCACGCCGCCCTCGGTGTGCCGAAGGCGGAGCGGGCAGCCTAACGTTACGTCACGGGGCTGTCGACGGGGCGCGGCGCCGCCGGAGATACGCCGGCGAAACGCTCTCCAGCGCGGCGCGTCAGCGGACCGACGAGAAGGCGGTCGGCTGCAGGAACGAGCTGACGATGTTGGCGACGATCAGCCCGTCCTTCTCGCTGTCGAGCCGGGCGCTGACCCATTCCGGATCGGCGACGAAGGCGTTCCAGCGCGCCTCGCGATCGGCCAGGCTCTCCCAGGCGATCATGTAGGTGAGGTCGTTGCTGGCCGGCCCGACCAGGGTCGTCCAGAATCCGGCCTGTCGGATGCCGTGTTTTTCCCAGATGCGCAGCGTGTGGTCCTGGAAGCGTTTCTGCAGGGCGGCCATGCGGCCGGGCAGGCAAGTATAGACGCGCAGTTCGTAGATCATTTCCTCTCCGGCGCTTTCGCTGCGGTTCAATCCGGCTTGATTGCGCAGAGAGAGACAAGCCGAGTCTCTCGGTCGAGGCAAGGCCCGTTCGGACGGGCGCCCGGTAAGCGTGCTTCATCACGGCTCTGATCATAGTCATTCTAAACTGACATCCCGTTACGGAATGTGCTAGCTTGACAGCGGAGCACGCCGTTCGGGGCAGCAGCCCGGCGGAGCGGACGCGAAGCTCCTGGGAGGCTTCGATGAATTCACGGGGCTTTGTTGTGATGCTGGCCCTTCTCGCCGCGCCGGCAGCGGCCCATGCGGATGGCGACGCGACGCTCGGCCAGAAGGTTTTCCTGAAGTGCCGGGCCTGTCACCAGATCGGCGAGAACGCCAAGAACGCCGTCGGCCCGGAGCTGAACGGCCTGTTCGGCCGCCATTCGGGCTCGGTCGAGGGCTACAAATATTCTGACGCCAACAAGAACTCCGGCATCGTCTGGGACGAGACGGTGTTCCGCGAATACATCCACGATCCAAAGGCCAAGGTGCCGGGCACCAAGATGACCTTTGTCGGCCTGAAGGACGACAAGGACATCGACAACGTCATCGCCTACATCAAGCAGTTCGGTCCGGACGGCAAGAAGCAATAGGGTTTCCCGGCCGTCGCGCCGGTCGGGAAGGAGCGACGACTGAAGGTCCGTGCTGTGGCCTGGGCGACTGGGCCAGCCGGCGCGGAGATCTTCGGGATCGCAAGGAAAAGGAAACGCAAAAGGGTGGTCGCGGGCGAACCGGCGACAGGAAGCCTATCCACTTCATTCATTGCCGCAGGACGCGTTTTCTCCTGGCTGGGAAGAATAAGGGATGCTGATCGCAATTGTCCTTGCCCTGGTGGTCGTCGGCTCGGTCCTGTTCCACCTGCTGAGCCCGTGGTGGTTCACGCCGATCGCCTCGAACTGGGGCTATATCGACGACACCATCAACCTGACCTTCTGGATCACCGGCGCCGTCTTCGCCGCCGTGCTGCTGTTTATGGCCTATTGCCTCTGGCGGTTCCGGCACCGACCGGGCCATCGCGCCGCCTATGAGCCGGAGAACAAGCGGCTCGAGACCTGGCTCGCCGTGGTGACGAGCCTCGGCGTCGCCGCCATGCTGGCGCCGGGACTGGTGGTCTGGGCCCGCTTCATCACCGTGCCGGCCGGCGCGTCGAGCGTCGAGGTGGTCGGCCAGCAATGGCAATGGGCCTATCGCCTGCCCGGCAAGGACGGCCGCCTCGGCGTCGCCGATACGCGCGCCGTCACGCCGGAGAATCCGGTCGGTATCGACCCGGCCGATCCGGCCGGCCAGGACGACGTCGTCGTGCAGGGCGGCGAGATCCACCTGCCGGTCGGCAAGCCGGTGGCGCTGCTGCTGCGCTCGGTCGACGCGGTGCATAATTTCTTCGTGCCGGAGTTCCGGGCCAAGATGGACATGATCCCCGGCTCGGTCACCTATTACTGGATCACGCCGACCCGGACCGGCACCTTCGAGGTGCTGTGCGCCGAGCTCTGCGGCGTCGGCCATCCCTATATGCGCGGCACGGTCGTCGTCGACACCGAGGCCGACTACCAGACCTGGCTCGACCAGCAGCAGACCTTCCAGCAGATGACGGCGCCGGCGAAGACGAGCGCGCTCGATGCGCCGCTCGATCCGCGCTCTGGCGCCGCCTCGTCGTCGCGGTGACGCCGGGCGGCCCGGCGTGCGCCTGAGGCGGGAACAGCATGCGGCGCGGCGGGACGCGCCGATCACGAGACGGGGCAGGGCGCCCCGGAACCGAGCGAGGTGACGCCTGATGGTGGATCTGACGCATGGCGGATCAGGGCATGGCGGCGACGGACATGCAGCCGGGCATGCCGGCGAACTGGAGCTCTACCATCCGACCAGCTGGGTGACGAAATACGTCTTCTCGCAGGACGCCAAGGTCATCGCCATCCAGTATGCGCTGACGGCGACGGCGATCGGGCTGGTGGCGCTGGTGCTCTCCTGGCTGATGCGCATCCAGCTCGCCTATCCGGGCGCGCTGCCCTTCATCGACGCCGACCGCTACTACCAGTTCATCACCATGCACGGCATGATCATGGTGGTCTACCTGCTGACGGCGCTCTTCCTCGGCGGCTTCGGCAACTATCTGATCCCGCTGATGCTCGGCGCGCGGGACATGATGTTCCCGTATCTCAACATGCTCAGCTACTGGATCTACCTGCTCGCCGTTCTGGTGCTCGCGGCCGGGTTCTTCGTGCCCGGCGGGCCGACCGGCGCCGGCTGGACGCTCTATCCGCCGCAGGCGATCCTCGCCAACACGCCCGGCCAGCAATGGGGCATCATCATCATGCTGGCGTCGCTGATGCTGTTCATCATCGGCTTCACCATGGGCGGCCTGAACTATGTCGTCACCGTGCTGCAGGGCCGCACGAAGGGCATGACGCTAATGCGGATGCCGCTCACCGTCTGGGGCATCTTCACGGCGACGGTGATGGCGCTGCTGGCGTTTCCGGCGCTGTTCGTCGGCTCCGTCATGATGATGTTCGACCGGCTGTTCGGCACCAGCTTCTTCATGCCGTCGATCATCGCCATGGGCGAGCCGCTCAACACCGCCGGCGGCAGCCCGATCCTGTTCCAGCACCTGTTCTGGTTCTTCGGCCATCCCGAGGTCTACATCGTCGCGCTGCCGGCCTTCGGCATCGTCTCCGACCTGATCAGCACGCATGCCCGCAAGAACATCTTCGGCTACCGGATGATGGTCTGGGCGATCGTCATCATCGGCGCGCTCTCCTTCGTCGTCTGGGCGCACCACATGTATGTGAGCGGCATGAATCCGGGCTTCGGCTTCTTCTTCGCCACG
Source organism: Kaistia sp. SLG-1 (assembly GCF_059699055.1). Taxonomy (NCBI): domain Bacteria; kingdom Pseudomonadati; phylum Pseudomonadota; class Alphaproteobacteria; order Hyphomicrobiales; family Kaistiaceae; genus Kaistia; species Kaistia sp. SLG-1. Next base: position 4,630,470 of record NZ_AP048544.1, on the reverse strand, counting down.
ACGACGCTGATCATCGCCGTGCCGACGGCGCTCAAGGTCTACAACTGGGTGCTGACGCTCTGGCGCGGCGACATCCATTTCACCGTGCCGATGCTGTTCGCGCTCGGCTTCATCGTCACCTTCGTCAATGGCGGGCTGACCGGCCTCTTCCTCGGCAATGTCGTCGTCGACGTGCCGCTCTCCGACACCATGTTCGTGGTGGCGCATTTCCACATGGTGATGGGCGTGGCGCCGATCATGGTCATCTTCGGCGCGATCTATCACTGGTATCCGAAGATCACCGGCCGCATGCTCAACGAGACGATGGGGCGGATCCACTTCTGGGTGACCTTCCTCGGCGCCTATGCGGTGTTCTTCCCGATGCACTATATCGGCCTGCTCGGCGTGCCCCGGCGCTATTTCGAGATGGGCGATACCGCCTTCGTGCCGCCCTCGGTGCATACGCTGAACGAATTCATGACCATCGCGGCGCTGGTCGTCGGCGCGGCGCAGATCCTGTTCCTGTTCAACCTCGCCTGGAGCCTCCGGTACGGGAGGCCCTCCGGCGGCAATCCCTGGGGCGCCACCACACTCGAATGGCAGACGCCGGAAACGCCGCCGCCGCACGGCAACTGGGGCGCGGAACGGCCGGTCGTCTATCGCTGGGCCTATGACTACAGCGTGCCCGGCACGGCCAAGGATTTCCTCGCCCAGAACGATCCGGGTCCCGGCGGGCCGGGCCATGTGGTCACGGAGGAGCCAAGGTGAGCGTCATCCTGGTCTTCCTGCTCGTCGTCATGGCCGCCATCTTCTGGTGGCTGGCGCGGCAGGGGCTGTTCTCGAAGCCCTGGCTCGAAGTCGGCGTCATCGGCGGCGTGGCGGCGCCGGATCCGACGCCGTCGCTGGTGGCGCGGATCGGGCTGGCGGTGTTCCTCGTCGTGGTCGGCTCGCTGTTCGCACTCACCGTCAGCGCCTATCTGATGCGGGCCGGGCAGGGCGACTGGCAGTCGGTGCGGCTCCCCGGCATCCTCTATGCCAACACCTTCGCCCTCCTCGTCAGCAGCCTGGCGCTGGAGACGGCGCGGATGGGCGCGCGGCGCGGCGATCTCGACAGCGTCCGCACCGGGCTCCTCGCCGGCGGCTTCACGGCGCTCGTCTTCCTCGCCGGCCAGCTGGTCGCCTGGCGGCAGCTGAACGCCGAGGGCTACTATCTCGCCAGCAATCCCGCCAATGCGTTCTTCTATCTGGTGACGGCGCTACATGGCGTGCACGTGGCGGGCGGGCTGGTCGCGCTCGGGCGGGTCACGCGAAAAATGCTGCGTGGCGCCGGCGTGGCCGAGCTCCGCCTCGGCGTCGATCTCTGCGCCACCTACTGGCACGTGCTGCTGCTGATCTGGCTGGTCCTGCTCGGCCTGCTCACCGGCCGGATCGGCGACTTCGTCGCGATTTGCCGTCGATTGCTGACATAGGAGGCGGGCATGGCGGACCATTTGGCGGATCATCTGGCCGACGATCGGATCCTGCAGGCGGAAACGACGCCGCCGCGGAGGTCCGGCTGGCGCGGCTTCGTCGCCGACTGGGCCTCCGACCAGAGCTCCTTCAAAGGGGTCTCCTGGGGCAAGGCGATGATGTGGGTGTTCCTGCTCTCCGACACCTTCGTCTTCGGCTGCTTCCTCGTCGGCTACATGACGGCGCGGATGTCGACCGTGGTGCCCTGGCCCAATCCGAGCGAGGTGTTCGCGCTCGAGATCGGCGGCACCGAGGTGCCGCTGATCCTGATCGCCATCATGACCTTCGTGCTGATCTCAAGCAGCGGCACCATGGCGCTCGCGGTCCACTACGGCTATCTGCGCGACCGCCGCAAGGCGGGCCGCCTGATGCTGCTGACGGCGCTGCTCGGCGCCTGCTTCGTCGGCATGCAGGCGTTCGAATGGACGAAGCTGATCCGCGAGGGCGTGCGGCCCTGGGAGAACCCGTGGGGCGCGGCGCAGTTCGGCTCGACCTTCTTTATGATCACCGGCTTCCACGGCACGCATGTCACCGTCGGCGTGATCTTCCTGATCATCATGGCGCGCAAGGTGCTGCGCGGCGATTTCGACAGCGGCCGGCGCGGCTTCTTCACCAGCCGGCGCGGCCAGTACGAATCCGTCGAGATCATGGGTCTCTACTGGCACTTCGTCGATCTGGTCTGGGTCTTCATCTTCGCCTTTTTCTACCTCTGGTAGGAGGTTTCCATGTCCGACGCGACCGCCCATGCCGACGCGCAACAACACCATCCGGTCAAGCTCTACCTCGCCGTCTGGGGCTGGCTGTTCGTGCTCAGCGCCTGCTCCTACATGGTCGATTATGTCGGCGTGCAGGGCCTGTTGCGCTGGGGGCTGATCATCCTGTTCATGCTGCTGAAGGCCGGGCTGATCGTCGCCTTCTTCATGCACATGGCGTGGGAGCGGCTGACGCTGATCTACGCCATCCTGCTGCCGCCGCTGCTGATCCTGGTCTTCGTCGCCATCATGGTGGCGGAGTCGAACTACACGCTGCTGACGCGCGTCATGAATTACGCCATGGGGAGCTAGGGGCGCCTCCGGTCCGGCGCTTTCGCGTAGCTGCGCCTCGACTTTCCGAAGCGCTCTGGGGTGCCGTACAGATCGGTGGCGCCTCGGCTTGGTCCGGTCTCTTTTCCCAAGTCTCGACCATCATCCTGAGGTGCCCGGCGAAGCCGGGCCTCGAAGGAGGGTTCAGGGAACGCCGTCACCCTGGCGAAGGCCGGGGCCCATGAACACCGGCCAAGAAAGCTTGGTTCAGCCTATCGGCCACTGGCCGGAGTGTCTGGATCCCGGCCTTTGCCGGGATGACGGCGGAGGGGGGCCCGGTCGCTGTCGCTTGTCGAAGCACGCAGAGCGGCTGTGCAATCGACTGGTTGCCCCTCGACCGTGCGTCCTTCAAGGCCCGCGCTGCGCTCGGGCACCTCAGGATGATTGAAATCGAGCGTCGCATGACGGCTGGACGGGGATGCGCGAAGGTCTCCCTATGGGAGAGGTGAGGGGACAAGTCCATCCTCAGCCTGCCGCACTAGGGGAGAGACGAAGGGGCACGTCCGACCCCATCCCGCCGCGTTGCGTTGCGGCAAGGCACTGATGTTTCACGTGAACCGGTCAGCCGGCGACCGTTCGGCGGCGGACGGCGCTGCGGGCCCGGAGGCGGGCTCGCTTCTTCGCGTCGCGCGCGTTCTGGCGATTGACCAGCAGGTTGAGCGCGTCGTTGACGCGGGCCTGCCAGTCGCCGCCCTCGATCTTGAAGAAGTCGATCACCCGCTCGCTCAGGTCCAGCGAGACGGTGACCAGGGCTTGTCCTTCGGCTTTCGCGGATCGGCGGCGCAGCGCCGAAGTCGAGGCGTCGGCCTCGACGTCGGTGAGAGCGTCGTCGCGCGATGGCGTGTCGGTTTCAGACATGATTTCCCCGATGTCGAAGGATCTATTTCTACACCAGAGTTGCCGTTACGTCACCCTTCGCGCGGCGATGCCGGTTTCCTGTCGCGCAGATGCGTCAGAGAAGGGCCTGCGCGATGTCGGCGATCAGGTCGTCCGCCGCCTCGATGCCGGCCGAGAAGCGCACGAGACCGTCGGTGATGCCGATCGCCTCGCGCTGGGCCAGCGGGATCGAGGCATGCGTCATCGTCGCCGGATGCTCGATCAGGCTCTCGACGCCGCCGAGGCTCTCGGCCAGCGTGAACAGGCGCACACGCTCGAGGAAGCGCTTGGTGCCGGCGAGATCACGGTCGAACTCGACGCTGATCATGCCGCCGAAGGCGTGCATCTGGCGCTTAGCGATGGCGTGCTGCGGATGGCTTTCGAGGCCCGGATAGATGACGCGCTTCACGTCCGGCCGCGCTTCCAGCCACTTGGCGATGGCGAGGCCGTTCTCGGAGTGCCGCTGCATGCGGAGCGCCAGGGTCTTCAGGCCGCGCAGCGCCAGGAAGCTGTCGAACGGGCCGGAGATGGCGCCGACCGCGTTCTGCAGGAAGCGGATCTGGTCGACGATCGCCTGGTTGGAGCCGACGACGACCGTGCCGCCGATCATGTCGGAATGGCCGTTCAGGTACTTGGTGGTCGAATGCACGACGATGTCGATGCCGAACTCCAGCGGCCGCTGGATGTAGGGGCTGGCAAAGGTGTTGTCGGCAACCGTGATCAGGCCGCGCCGCTTGGCGAGCGTTGCGACCGCCTCGAGATCGATGATGCGCAGCAGCGGGTTGGTTGGCGTCTCGACCCAGAGCAGCTTCGTCTCCGGCCGGATCGCCGCCTCGACGGCGGCTAGATCGGTGAAGTCGACGAAGGTGACGTCGAGGTTGGCGGTGCGCTTGCGCACCTTGTCGAGCAGGCGGAAGGTGCCGCCATAGAGATCGTCGGTGGCGATGATGTGGTCGCCGGCGGAGAGCAGCTCCAGCGTCGTCGCGATCGCGGCGAGGCCGGAGGCGAAGGCGAAGCCGGCCGTGCCGCTCTCGAGATCGGCGACGGCGCGCTCGAAGGCGAAGCGGGTCGGGTTCTGCGAGCGGCCGTATTCGAAGCCCTTGTGAACGCCGGGGCTTTCCTGCGCGTAGGTCGAGGTGGCGTAGATCGGCACCATGACGGCGCCCGTCAGGGGATCGTGACTCTGGCCGCCGTGGATGGTTCGCGTCTCGAAGGCAAGTCGATTGGTCTTCTCAGGCTTGTTCAAAACGCCAACCTCTCATGATTGATCAGGTCCATACGGGTTATCAGGCCGACGAATTCGTCGCCGTCCATAACGATGGCGACCTCGTCGCGCTCGAACACCGGCAGCAGCGCGTCGATCGGCTCGCCCGCCTGCAGCGTGTTCAGCGCCGTCACCATCGTCTCGCGCACCGAGGCGCCGAAATCGCCGCGGCCCTCGCGGCCGAGCCGGCGCAGGCCGTTCAGCACGTCGCTCTCGTCGAGCAGGCCGATCAGGTTGCCATGCTCGATCACCGGCAGCTGCGAGACGTCGGCCGAGCGCATGCGGGAATAGGCGGTCGACAGCGTATCGTCGGGCGCGACGGTGACGGTGGCGCCGTCGGCATAGGTCCGCGCCACGAGGTCGCGCAGATTGCCGTGTCGGATCCTCTCGATCAGGCCCTGCTCGGCGACCCAGACGTCGTTGAAGACCTTGGAGAGATATTTGTTGCCGCTGTCGCAGACGAGGGTGACGACGTTCTGCGGCGTGGTCTGCTCGCGGCAATAGCGTAGCGCCGCCGCCAGCAGCGTGCCGGAGGAGGAACCGGCGAGGATGCCTTCCTGCGCGAGCAGGGCGCGCGCCGCCGCGATGCTTTCGCGGTCGGAGATGGTGTAGGCGGCCGAGACCAGCGACAGGTCGCAGTTCGGCGGCACGAAATCCTCGCCGATGCCCTCGACGGCCCAGCTGCCCGGCTCGATCGTCTCGCCGGTGGTGACCAGCGGCGCCAGGATCGAGCCCTTCGGGTCGGCCAGCACCATCTTGGTCGCCGGCGACGCCGATTTGAAATAGCGGCCGATGCCGGTCAGCGTGCCGCCGGAGCCGACGCCGACGACGATGGCGTCGACCTTGCCGTCCATCTGCTCGAAGATTTCAGGGCCGGTCGTCGTCTCATGCGCCAGCGGATTGGCGGGATTCGCGAACTGGTTGACGAAGAAGCCGCCGGTCTCCTCGGCGATGCGCGCGCCCATGTCCTGGTAATAGTCGGGATGACCCTTGCCGACATCGGAGCGGGTGGTGCGGACGTCGGCGCCGATGGCGCGCAGATGCTGCACCTTCTCGCGCGACATCTTGTCGGGAACGACGAGGATCAGGTGATAGCCCTTCGGCAGCGCCACCTGGGCGAGGCCGAGGCCGGTATTGCCGGCCGTCGCCTCGACGATGGTGCCGCCCGGCTTCAGGCGGCCATCCGCCTCGGCGGCGCGAATCATCGACAGCGCGATGCGGTCCTTGATCGAGCCGCCGGGGTTCTGGCTCTCCAGCTTGACGAACAGCCGGCACGGGCCGGTATCGAAGGTCGTCAGCTCGACGATCGGCGTCCGGCCGATCAGGTCCAGGCTGGATCGAACGGGTCGGGGAAGCGGGGTCGAAACGGCCGGATCAGTCATGAATGGTCTCCACTCGGCGCGGTCGCAGCGGTGCACCACATGTGGCGTCGAGGCGAGAATCGGGCAAGCCCGAGCATTTCGCGAATGGCACCTATCGCGCAAAATTATACCTTTTCCGGGGTGCCCGGATCTGACAGCCGTTCGGCTGGCGTTGCGGAACTCAGCGGTTATGCTGTGCTGGCGCGGTCGGCGCCGCCGGAGAGAATTGGCGGCTTGCCGATTAGCTAAAGTCATTATAACGTCCTTACGTCATAACAGAACGATGGCCGGTTGCACCGCCGGACCGTCGACATTCGAACGGAGGGGTACCGTGACGATCAGACCGTTGATGGGCTTGTTTCTGGGTTCCGCCATGGCCGCTTTCTCAAGCGTCGCCTGGGCTGAGGATGTGACCGTGTCGTTCCTGACGCATTGGCCGCCGGAGACGGTCGCCAAGCTCGAGGCCGCCGCCGCCACCTATGCCAAGGACCATCCGGGCGTGAAGGTGGACGTGCGCGCCGTGCCGTTCGGCGACCTTCTGACGACCTTGCGCTCGCAGGCCGGCCAGGCCGGCGGACCGACGATCACCGGCATCTATGACCTCTGGCTGCCGGAGCTCGCGCGCGACAAGCTCGTCAACGCCGCGCCGGAAGCGAACGCTGCCGACGTCAAGACCAACTGGCCGAATGGCGTCGCGACGGCCGCCAGCGTCGGCGGCACGGTCTACGGCTATCCGAACGAGATCGACGTCTACGCGCTCAACTACAACAAGAAGCTGTTCGAGGAAGCCGGCATCAAGGAAGCGCCGAAGACCTGGGACGAGTTTTACGCCGCCGCCGAGAAGCTGACCAACAAGGACAAGGGCCAGCAGGGCTTCGGCATGATCAACTCCTGGGCGGCGGGCGTCGTCCATCCCTTCGCCTCGCTGCTCGCCTCGAATGGCGGTGCGCTCGTAGTCGACGGCAAGCCGCAGCTCGACAGCGAGAGCGCCAAGCAGACGTTCGAGCTCTATGAGAAGCTGATCAAGTCCGGCGCTTCGGTCGCTACCATGGGCACGGCCGACGCCAACACGACGGGGCCGTTCCTCGACAATTTCGTCTCCGGCAAGACCGGCATGATCATCATGGCGAACTGGTGGGAATCGGCGCTGAAGGCCGGCATGGGCGACCGCTTCGCCGATGTCGCCACCGCGCCGATCCCGGTCGGCCCGAAGGGCGACGGACCGCATTCGATCTCCTACTCCTGGATGACCGTCGTCTCCGACGGCGCCTCGGACGCCGAGAAGAAGGCGGCCTGGGACTTCCTCGCCTGGTTCAACGGCCCGACCTCGGGCGAGAACGGCGCTTCGGCCATGGGCGACCTGCTGCAGTCCATGGGCATCCTGCCGTCGCGCACCTCCGACGTCGCCGCCTTCGCCGACCGGCTGAAGACGCCGTTCCTCGCCGGCTATGTCGACGTGCTGTCGGAAGCCCGTCCGTTCCCGACCGTGCTCGGCGGCCAGGAATTCACGGAATCGCTGCAGGGCCACATCGAGGCGGTGCAGTTCGGCAAGGAGACGGCCGCCGAGGCCGCCACCGCGGCGCAGGCCGACGCCGCGACGATCCTCGAAAAGGCGTCGCAGTAGCTCACCACGCCGTCATCCCGGGCCAGGCCCGGGATGACGGAGGAGGAGCTCGATCGCTCCCTCGCCCACGCAAGTGGGAGAGGGCGGGGGTGAGGGCCTTGCTTCGCTTCAAGGTCTCCACTGCTGGCCGAATGCCGCCGGAAGACCCTCACCCAACCCTCTCCCGCAAGCGGGAGAGGGAGCCGACAGCGGCCGCCCGTCGGGGCCGCCGTCAAAATCGCTGCCATGAACAGAGCAAACAGTCCCGCATGATCGGCCTTCGAAAATCGACCTTCGCCATGCTCGCGCCGGGGCTGGGCCTGCTCGCCGTCTTCATCCTGGTGCCGATCGCGCTGACCGTGTGGCTCGCCTTCACCAAATGGTCGTCGCAGACGCCGTTCACGACCGCGACCTTCGTCGGCCTCGACAATTTCCGCGAGATCTTCGGATCGAGCTCGGTCGGGCGCGACTTCAAGGGCGCGATGCTCAACACGGCGCTCTATTCGGCGATGTCGATCGCGCTGATCCTGCCGCTTTCGGTCGTGTTCGGCATGCTGATCCACCAGGCCGAGCTCAGGGGCGCCAATGTGCTCCGCACTATCCTGTTCGCCACCTACATGGTGCCGATGATCGCGGTGGCGCTGGTGTTTTCAAAACTCTATTCGCCGACGGAGGGACCGATCAACCAGCTGCTTTCCCTTGTCGGCATCGGCCCGCAGCCCTGGCTGTCCTCGCCCGACACGGCGCTGGTCTCGATCGTGCTTTTGAACGTCTGGCAGCAGGTCGGCTATTTCACCATCCTGATCATCGCCGGCCTCACCCAGATCCCGACCTCGATCTACGAGGCGGCGCGGATGGACGGGGCGCGCGGGCCGAAGCTCTTCGGCTTCATCACGCTGCCGCTCCTGAAGCGGACGCTGCTGTTCTCCGCCGTGATCGCGCTGATCAACGCCGTGCAGGTGTTCGAGCCGGTGGCGCTGATCACCCAGGGCGGCCCTGTCGGTTCCACCAATGTGATGACCTATCATATCCGCCGCGTCGGCATCGAACGCGCCCAGGGCGGCCTCGGCTCGGCCATGTCGGTGACGCTGCTCCTGGCGCTCGTCGTCACCGTCACCGCCGTCTTCGCCTTTGCCCGCCGGGAGGAACGGCGATGAGCGCGCAGGGACGCCTTCCCGCCACCGGCGCTGGTGCTACCGGCTGGCGCGCCTTCCTCTACCTGCTGATGATCGCGATCGCCGTCGCCTCGGCCTTCCCGCTCGTCTGGATGGTGCTCTCCAGCCTGAAGACGCCGGCCGAGGCGATGCAGACGCCGCCGGTCTGGATCCCGCAGACGCCGTCGCTCGACGCCTACCACAAGGTCAACGAGCTGATCCGCGTTGGCCGCTCCTTCGCCAATTCGGCCGTGATTGCCGGCATCACCACCGCCGGCATCCTCTTGACCTCGCTGATGGCCGGCTACGCCTTCGCGAAATACCGCTTCCGCAATCGCGAGGTTCTGTTCGCGATCACCATCGCGACCATGTTCCTGCCGCCGATCGTGACGCTGATTCCGCTCTACCGGCTGGTCGGCACGATCGGCCTCAACGCCAGCCTCGCCGGCGTCATCGTGCCCAACCTCGCCAATGCCTTCGGCATCTTCCTGATGCGCCAGTTCATCGCCGGCGTGCCCGACGAACTCCTTGAAGCGGCAAGGCTCGACGGCGCGTCGGAGTTCCGCATCCTGTTCCGCATCGTCGCGCCGGCCGTCGCCCCGGCGCTGGCTGCGCTCGCGCTGTTCGCCTTCGTCTACCACTGGAACAGCTATCTCTGGCCACTCACCGTGCTGCAGGGCAATTCCGACAATTACCCGATCGTGATCAGCCTCTCGCGGCTGCTCTCCTACAACCGCTCCGCCGTCAACACCGGCCTCGTCATGGCCGGGGCGACGCTCGCCGTGCTGCCGCCGCTGATCCTGTTCGTGTTCCTGCAGCGCTTCTTCGTCCGCACCATCACAGCCTCCGGGATGACGGGACAATGAGCACCTTTTCCCACGTCCTGGCGCTCGATCTCGGCGGCACCAGCCTGCGCGCCGGCTTCGTCCGCGCCGACGCGCCGTCCGAACTCGACTCGGTCGAGCGCTGGCCGGCGCCGGAAAGCGCCGAAGCGCTGCGCGACAAAGTGCTGGCGCTGATTGCCACGCGCAACGGCGCGGAGCCGCTCGCCGGCATCGGCATCACCGTCCCCGGCCTCGTCGAGGGCACGGTAGCGCGCTGGGTGCCGAACCTGCCGCATCTCGATGGCGTCGACCTCACCGAACTGCTCGCCCCCGCCGGCGCGCCGGTCGCGGCCGGCAACGACGCGCAGATGGCGCTGCTCGCCGAGGCGCGGCTTGGTGCTGCGCGCGGGCTCGACGACGCGATCCTGCTCGCGATCGGCACCGGCATCGGCTCCTCCGTGCTCGCCGGCGGCCGCATCGTGCGCGGCAGCCGCGGCGGCGCCTGTTCCTTCGGCTGGGCCTCGGCGGATGTCGGGGATCCCGGCGAGGACCGCTCCGGCTGGCTCGAGCGGCAGGCGGCGGGCCGGGCGCTCGACCGCGCGGCGCGCGAGATCGGCCTTGCCGACGGCGCGGCGCTGATCGCGGCGGCGCGGCAGGGCGACCGGCCGGCGAGCCTCGCCATCCATGCGGCCGGCACGGCGCTCGGCACCACGCTCGCCGGCGCCGTGGCGCTGCTCGATCCGGCGGCCGTGCTGCTGGCCGGCGGCGTCTCCGAGACGATCGACGTGCTGGGGCCGCCGCTTCGCGCCGCGCTGACGCGTCACCTGCCGCCGCATCTGAGAAGTATCGAAATCAGGCCCGGCCGCTTCGGCCCGCAAGCCGGCCTCGTCGGCGCGGCGGTCGCGGCGGCGCGGGGAGCCGAATGGTGGAGGGTCCGATGAACGATGGACTGATCACATCCCTCGACCGGCGCCGGCCGGAGCCGCTCTGGCACCAGGCCGAGCGCGCCATCCGCGCCCGCATCGAGGCAGGCGAATGGCCGGCCGGATCGCAGATCCCGGCCGAGGACCGGCTGTGCGAGCTGCTCGGCGTCAGCCGGATCACGGTGCGCCATGCGCTGCGAAATCTCGAGGCGCTCGGCCTGCTCCGGCGCGAACATGGGCGCGGCACCTTCGTGCGCAGCGCCACCGTCGTCGCCGGCGCGCGCGGCCTGACCAGCTTCACCGACGAAATGGCGGCGCTGGGCCTCTCCGTCGGCTCGCGCATGCTGGCGCAGGAGATCGTGCCGGCGAGCCCCCGCGTCGCGGCGGCGCTGGAGATTGAGGAGGGCGAGCCCGTCGCCATGGTCCGCCGGCTCCGGCTCGGCAACGGCTCGCCGATCGGCGTGCAGACGGCGCATCTGCGCCTCGACCGTGTGCCCGGCCTGCTCGACGAGGATCTTTCCGGCAGCTCGCTCTACGCCCAGATCGAACGGCGCTACGGCATCAAGCCGTTCGAGGCGACGGAGATCTACCGCGTCGGCGCCGTAGGCCCGGAGGATGCCGAGCTGCTCGAAATCGAGGCCGGCAGCCCCGCCTTCATCGTCGAGCGCCTCGCCGTCGACCCGCGCGGGCCGTTCGAATTCACCCTCTCGATCATGCGGGGCGACCGCTACGAGATCCGCTCCACCCTGCGGATCTAGCCCCGTTCGACTTTGCCATCACGAAATCACCCAGGGAGACCATTGATGTCCGATTTCTATCTGCACCGCCTGATCCAGCTGATCGAGAAGGCCGGTTCCGCCAATGACGCGGCGCTCAACGAGGCGGCGCAGCGCTTCTCCGAGACGCTGGCGAAGGGCGGCCTGGTCCATCTGTTCGGCTCGGGCCATTCGGTGCTGCCGACCCAGGAAGCCTTCCCGCGCTACGGCTCTTATGTCGGCTTCAACCCGCTGACCGACCCGCGCGTGATGTGGCACAACGTGCTCGGCGCCGGGGGCGTGCGCGAGCTGCTCTGGCTGGAGCGGACCGAGAACTACATCGACAAGTTCCTCGACCATCAGCCGCTGAATGCCGGCGATTCCATCATCATCTACTCGCATTCCGGCACCAATTCCGCCGGCATCGAGACCGCGCTCTACGCGAAGGCGCGCGGCCTCTTCGTCGTCGCCATCACCTCGAAGGCGAACGACAAGCCGGCCAAGCACTCGTCCGGCAAGCGCCTGAAGGACGTCGCCGACGTCGTCATCGACACCAACTCGCCGGTCGAGGATGCGATCGTCCCGATCGAGGGCTGGAGCCGCCCGGTCTCGGGTTCGTCGACGGTGCTGGCGATGATCCTGACGCATGAGCTGATCGCGCGCACCGCTGACCAGCTGTCGAAGAAGGGCGTCGAGCTGCCGGTCTTCGCCTCGCCGACGATCGAGGGCGTCACGCTGCACGACACCGACGTGATCTACGGCATCTACCGCGAGAAGATGATCGAGGCGCAGCAGAAGCACCTCTCGACGTTCCAGGAGAAGATGAAGGGCTGATCGCCTCTACATCCGTGACGGATCCAGCGCCGCGAACCCCAGGGTTCGCGGCGTTTTTCGTCGGAATAGGACCCTCACCCCAACCCTCTCCCGCAAGCGGGAGAGGGGGATCGCCTGCGCTTGTCGACGTGCCTCGCCATGGATGACGGGCGCCGGCCGAATCCCTCTCACGCTTGCGGGAGAGGGTGGGGTGAGGGGCTTGCTGGGAGCGCCCAGAGGTCGGGTTGTCGAAGGTGTCCCGGCCGTGCCATCGGCAAGCTCCAGCGATCCGAGACCCGGCTGCAGGGATCCCCGCCGGCGCGGAGATGACGCACGGGAAGGCTTTCTGTCCGATGCCGAGGGCATGGTGAAAATCTCCTTAACGGATCAACCGCTTGCCGCATGCCGGTTGTAGACATACACGATCGAAAAAGTCGGGTTTGTTGACAGCCGGTTCCAATTCGGGAAATCTCGGGGTCGGCCGGAGCCTTCCAGCACTGGCCGACCAACGACGGAGACGTGCCGGTTCCCTGCTTCTGCGGCGCATATTTCGGAGAAACCCGATGACACTGGCCAACCACGTTGCTTCCGAGCTTCCCCGTTTTCTCTCGTTCTTTCGAGCTGCCGATCCGAAGACCGAACGGGTCGCCACCCCCGTAAATCCCGCCGTCGAGACGCGCGATCCCGACAAGGCCGATGATGATGACGCGACTTCCGACATCGTCTGGACGCTTGCCTATTGGCCGTGGCTGTAGCACTCGATGACCGCCGGCTGCGGGCCGGCGGTTGCTTCGAGGACAGAGCATGAATGCGACGATCAGGACCCGGGCCGTGGGCGCCACGGCCTCGGCGGACCGGGACAGCCTTCCCGAAGTCACGAGCGAGACGGGCGGACGGCTTTCGGTGGTGACGCGGCCTTCGGCCGAAGGGTTCAATCCGCTCGACCTGATGGCGGCCTCGCTCTCCTCCTGCATCGTGCTCAGCATCCAGATCGCCGCGCGTGGCGAGGGCTGGCTCGGTGAGATCGACCGCGTGAGCGTGCGGGTGATCCCGGAGAAGGCCGAGGACGCGCCCTCCCGCGTCGCGCGCTTCGTCACCACGGTGACGATCGACGGTCCGCTCGACGCGGCGAAGAAGGCGCAGCTGGTCGAGGCGGCGGAGACGATCTGCACCGTCAGCAACACGCTGCGCGCCGGCGCCGAGATCGAAGCCGGCTGATCGGCCGGTCCCCCGAACGCGTCGCGATTGACGATCCCCCTGCCGGATGCGATGCCGTTGGCATTGCGCGCGACGCGCCGACAGAGGGGCTGAGGACATGAGCGACGATCCGGGTTTGCTGCAGGAACTGCTCGACCAGGAGCGGCGCCTGGTCTTCGATCGTTTCGACAACGACACGGCGATCGAGCTCGGCACGCGCATCATCGAGCGGGCGCGGCGCGACGGGCTCTCGGTCGCGGTCGAGATCGCGCGCGGCGAACAGCGGCTCTACTACTGCGCGCTCGCCGGCACCTCGGCCGACAACGAATTCTGGGTCGCCGGCAAGACGGCGGTCGTGCGCCGCTACGGCCATTCCTCCTTCTACATGGGCGAGCGGGCCCGGCAGAAGGGCGTCGACTTCGCCACCGCCCATGCGGTCGACCCGAGGAAGTACCTCGCCCATGGCGGCTCGTTCCCGATCCTCGTCGACAAGGTCGGCATGGTCGGCACGGCGACCGTCTCCGGCCTGCCGCAGGTCGAGGATCACAAGCTGGTGGTGACGGTGATCGAGGAATATCTCACCGAACTCGGCCTCGGCGAGGCCCGCCCGGAAGTCTGGACCGCGTAGGGGGCGCTTCGAACCCTCCCCTTGAGGGAGGGTCAAGACCGCCTTCGGGCGGTCTTGGGGAGGGGTTCTTCGCCGGATCTGTCGCAAACGACGTGGTTGCCCCCTCCCGAAAACGCAAGGGCGTTTTCGACCTCACCTCAAGGGGGAGGTTCAAAAAGTGGGCGTGGTCTCTGATCCCCTGACCTTCACACGAAGGTCGCGCGGTCGGGGTGGTCGCGCAGCAGCGCCGCCTTCAGCTTCTCGATGGCGCGGCTCTCGATCTGCCGGACCCGCTCCTTGGAGATGCCGAGCGTCTCGCCGAGCGATTCCAGCGTCGCGCCTTCCTCGCGCAGGCGCCGCTCGCGCACGATCCGGGCCTCGCGATCCGACAGCGCGAGCATCGCCTCGTTCAGCCACGTCACCCGCCGTTCGGTGTCGATGACCTCGCCGACCATCTGGTCGGGAAGCGGCATCTCGTCGACCAGGAAGTCCTGGCGATCCGAGGTCGAGGATTCGGTGTCGTGCACTGGCGCGTTCAGCGAGGTGTCCGAGCCGGACAGGCGGGCATCCATCAGCGCGACGTCCTGCGCCGTCACGCCGACGGCGACCGCGATCTGCTGATAGATCTGCTGGTTGGGGACGGCGACCGAGCCCTGCGACAACTTGGCGCGCAGCCGGCGCAGGTTGAAGAACAGTGCCTTCTGCGTCGAGCTGGTGCCGCCGCGCACGATCGACCAGTTGCGCAGGATGTAGTCCTGGATCGAGGCGCGGATCCACCAGGTGGCATAGGTCGAGAAGCGGACCTCGCGGTCCGGCTCGAAGCGGGCGGCCGCTTCCAGCAGGCCGACATGGCCTTCCTGGATCAGGTCGCTCATCGGCAGCCCGAAATGACGAAAGCGGGCCGCGAGCGCGATGACGAGGCGCATGTGCGATGCCGTCAGGCGGTGCAGCGCGGCCTGGTCCTTGACCTCGCGCCAGCGCACCGCCAGAGCGTGCTCTTCGTCCCGCTCCAGATAGGGCGCCTGCATCGCCGCCTTGACGAATTGTCGCCCGGAGATTGTCGACGTGCCCATCCGACCGCTCCCGTTTTTTGCAGCCCCGTATCCAGCTAAGCCCCAACCATACGATCGGGTTCAAAGAATGGGCGACACATTGGTGTGATGCGAACGGGAAGCCCGCGTGAACACCCCTCGCGTCTGGTGGTCGCCCAAAAGAAAAACGCCCGGCGGAGGCCGGGCGTTCCCTGTAAAATCAGTGAGTTCGCAGAGGCGGGGCGGGGGGGCCCTATGCCTTATGCGGCCTCGTCGTGCGTCTCGTCGTCGCTGTCGACTTCGGCTGCGACTTCTTCGTCGGCCTTGCCGCCACGCTTCGGGCTCTTGGCGAGGTTCTGCTCGATCTGGCGGACGGCTTCCGTCTCGGAGATCTCGCTCACCGCCGCGATTTCGCGCGACATGCGGTCGAGGGCGGCCTCATAGAGCTGGCGCTCGCTGTAGGACTGCTCGGGCTGCGTGTCGGAGCGGTAGAGATCGCGGACAACTTCGGAGATCTGGATCAGGTCGCCGGAATTGATCTTCGCTTCGTATTCCTGGGCACGACGGCTCCACATGGTGCGCTTGACGCGGGCGCGGCCACGAATGGTCTCGAGCGCCTTCTTCACGGTGGTCGCATCGGAAAGCTTGCGCATGCCGACCGTCGTCGCCTTCGCGACGGGGACGCGCAGCTTCATCTTGTCTTTCTCGAACGCGATCACGAAGAGCTCAAGCTTGATGCCGGCCACTTCCTGCTCTTCGATACCGACAATCTCACCGACGCCATGCGCCGGATAGACGATGTGCTCGCCGGTCTTGAAATCGGAACGCAGAGTGGTCTTCTTGAGGGTGGCCATACGCGTATTAACTCCGTTAAATTGGCGGGCCCGGCTCGCCAAGCCAAAGGCCGGATTTTGACGATTCCCCGTCTCATCCATGGCAAATGCGACTCCGACCCGGTTCCGGGACAAGCAAGTCCCGGAGGCGAACCGGTCGGGTCCGCTCATTCCGCTTGTCAGCCGATCAGGAAGACGCTTGTCACCTGCAGGACGTCCGCGCGCGTGCACGGCATTGCCGACGATCCCCTTGCCGTCGCGCGCTAGTCGCGTCAGCACGGTTTATCGTGTCAATGCTGTGGGTTGTTCACGAACGAAACGCCAAAAGGTGCGGTTACGCCGTAGGTGGTCACCGACTGTCAGATATATATATCACAAAATACCCAAAAATCAAAGCATTGCGGTCGCAGCGCCGTGAAGGCGCCGCGTGCCGGAATCCTCGTCCGGGATTCGGGCGCGAATCGCGCCCCGCCGGTCGTTCCCGTCAGTCGCCCTCGCCGGGCGCCTCGGAAAAATGCCCTTCGAGCTTGTTGGGCACACCGTCGAACTCGGCCGCCTCGGGCAGCGCATCCTTGCGGACGGTGATGTTCGGCCACTTCTCGGCATATTCGGCGTTGAGCTTCAGCCACTGCTCGAGGCCCGGCTCGGTGTCCGGCTTGATCGCCTCGGCCGGGCATTCCGGCTCGCAGACGCCGCAGTCGATGCATTCGTCCGGATGGATGACGAGCATGTTTTCGCCCTCGTAGAAGCAGTCCACCGGACATACCTCGACGCAATCCGTGTACTTGCAGCGGATACAGTTGTCGGTCACGACATAGGGCACGATCGTCTCCTCGGAACGGCGAACACGTTCCAGGCTCGCCGACGCCGGATGGGTAAACGCTTTGGCGGGACGGTGCAAGGATCGTGGATGCCGCAATCGCCCGCTTCGGCAGAACGGGTTTTCTCAATCTTCGTCGTCGGATGGAAAAGTCTCTCCGCCGTCCCCGGACGTTCCGGAATGGAACGCATCCAGCGCGCGGCGATCGCGCTTGGTCGGTCGCGGTCCGCCGCGCTGCAGCGGCTGGGCGGATGGCGAGATCGGAGCCGGCGGCGTCACATCCTCGTAGAGCAGCTGCGCTTCCGGCGCCGGACCCCGGCGCGTGCCGGGATCGAGGACCTTGATCACCCGCACCTGGCGCTCGAAGGCGATGGTGAGAACGTCGCCGGGCCGCACGAGGCGGCTCGACGCGTCGATCTTGTCGCGGTTGACGCGGACCTTGCCGCCGGTCACCAGCTTCTGGGCGATCGAGCGGCTCTTGGCGAGGCGGGCGTACCAGAGCCATTTGTCGATTCGCTGGCGCCCGGTCTCCTCGCTCATCGCGGCTCCGTGTCTGTCCCGGCGTCGCGCGGCGTTAGCCGCCGCGCTGCCTGGTTTCTGTCGCGCGGCTAGCCGCCGCGCTTCTTGGCCTCGAGGTCGGCCTTCAGCGCCAGCAGCGCCGCGAAGGGCGAGTTCGGATCGACCGGACGCTCGCGCCGGGGCTCCTCGCGACGCGGCTGCGGCGCCTGGCCTTGGCGGGAATCGCCGCCCTTGTTGCGGTGATCCTGGCCCTGGCGGTCCTGGTTGCGGCGTCCCTCGCCCTGCGGACGATCGCCGCGCTCGGGCCGGGGGCCGCGCTGCTGCTGCGGGCGTCCACCCTGGCGACGGCCGTCGCGCTCGCCGTCCTGCTGGCGGCCGCGGCCGTCGCGGCCTTCCGGCTTTGCTTCGCCGGCAGCGCCTTCGGCCGGAGCCGATGCGTTGTTGTTCGGGCGACGGTCGCGGCGATGGTCGCGCTGCTGCGGGCGACGATCGAATCGGCCCGGACGCCAGACGTCGATCATTTCCGGCTCGGCCGGAGTCTCGGCGACGGTTTCGGTGACGATCTCGGTCGTCTCGACCACGACCTCGGTCGCGGTCTCGATCACGGTCGTCTCGACGACCGCCTCGGCCGGCGCTTCAACCACGGCTTCGGTCGCCTCGGCCTCAGCGGCTTCGACAGCCTCCGCCACGGGCGATTCGGTCTCGACGGCCGGCGCGGCGTCAGCCTCGGCGGCCGGGGCCGTCTCGGCGGCGACAGGCGCTTCGGCCTCGGTCACCGTCTCAACCGTTTCGGCCACCGCGGTTTCCGTCGCGACGACGGGCGCCTTGGGCGGGGCCGGGCGACGGTCCAGGCGATAGCCCAGCGACTTCAGCACGCCGGCGAAATCCTCGCCCGAGCAGCCGAGCAGCGAGGTCATCGAAACGGTGATGGTGAAGCCATTGCCGTCGACGGCGCCCTCGGGCGGCACGAGATTGTCGGAAGTCGGCTTCCAGGCGATCAGCGGCCGGATGATGTCGGCCAGCCGCTCCAGGATGTCGATGCGGACGGCGCGGTTGCCGGCGATGCGATAGCCGACGACGCGGTAGAGCGGGCGGGCGAAGCTCGCGTCGACCGGAACCGTGGTGCGGCCGGTGGCGGAGAGCTGCGGCAGTTCGGCGAGGCCCGGCGCGTCGAGGCCGTGGTTCTTCAGCGCCCACAGCATGGCGTTGAGGGCGCTCGGCGCCGGCTTCAGCAGGGCCGGCACGTAGATGTGGTAGGCGCCGAAGCGCACGCCGAGCTTGCGCAGGCCCGAGCGGGCCTCCTGGTCCAGCGCCTTGATCTCCTCGGCGATCTCCGAGCGCTCCAGCACGCCCTGGCCTTCGACGATACGGAAGGCGATGCCGCGCGCCGGCGCCGAGAGCTCGATGCCTGCCAGCAGCTCGAACAGCGGCTTCAAAAGCGTCTCGACATGGCTCTTCAGCCAGATGTCGACGCGGTCCTGCACGCGCTCGCGCGACGGGCCGGTCAGCCCCTCATCGGCGAGCAGCACCAGGCGCGGCCGGAGCGCGTCGTCGGTCGCGACGATGCGGGCGACCGGGGCGCCGAGCCAGCGCAGCGTGCCGTCGGTCGACAGCACGAATTCGGGATTGGGGGCGTTGCCGATCTTCTCGGCGCGGCGTTCGATCTCGCCGGCGAGCGCCTTCTGGGCCACGGCGGCGATCGCCTTGGCGTCCGGGCCGTCGGCCTGGGGATCGGGCGTGAAGCGGAAACCCTGCAGGCTTCCGACATGCTGTCCCTCGACCAGCACATCGCCGGAGGTCGTGATTTCTGCTTCGAGCATGGCGTTTTCTCTGAGCCGCTTCATCAGTACACTTGTGCGCCGGTCCACGAAACGCTGAGTCAGCCTCTCGTGGAGCGCATCGGAAAGTCGATCCTCTATAGCGCGCGTGCGCTCCTGCCAATGGCGAGGATCCTTAAGCCAGTTAGGCCGGTTTGCCGCAAAGGTCCATGTTCTTATGTGTGCAATGCGGTTGGCGAGGGTATCGATATCGCCATCTGTGCGATCTGCAAAGGCGACCTGACGCTGAAACCAGTCGTCCGGCACCGCGCCGTCGCGGGCGACGAAGGTGAAAATGTCGCCGACGATCTCGGCATGGTTGGCCGGCGCGATGCGCCGATAGTCCGGCGTCTGGCAGATGTCCCAGAGCAGTTCGATGCGCTCGCGCCGGTTGGCCAGCGCCCGGATGCCGGGGTCGCGACTGACGATTTCCAGCACCGTGACGTCCTCGGCCGGCGGCGCCTTTGACAGGCCTTCATGGCCCGGCGGACGCTCCAGACTGGCGCGAAGGCTATCGATCGTGCGGAAATCGAGCGCGCGATTGCGCCATTGCAGGGTGCGGACCGGGGCGAACTGGTGGCTCTCGAGCGCCTCGACCAACTCGTCCTCGAACGGGTCGACCTGGCCGGTGACGCCAAATGTGCCGTCGCGCGTATGGCGTCCGGCGCGGCCGGCGATCTGGCCGAGCTCGGCCGCCGTCAGCCGGCGATACTGGAATCCGTCGAACTTGCGCTCCTGCGCGAAGGCGACATGATCGACGTCGAGATTGAGGCCCATGCCGATGGCGTCGGTGGCGACGAGAAAATCGACATCGCCCGACTGATAAAGTTCCACCTGTGCGTTTCGCGTCCGTGGGCTGAGCGAGCCGAGCACCACCGCGGCGCCACCGCGCTGGCGGCGAATCAGTTCGGCGATCGCGTAAACCTCGTCGGCCGAGAAGGCGACGACGGCGGTGCGGCGGGGCAGGCGGGTGATCTTCTTCGAGCCGGCATAGGTCAGCATCGACATGCGCGGCCGGGTGATGACGTTGATCCCGGGCAGCAGCTTTTCCAGGATGCCGCGCATGGTGGCGGCGCCGAGCAGCAGCGTCTCGTCGCGGCCGCGCAGGTTGAGCAGCCGGTCGGTGAAGACATGGCCGCGGTCGAGATCGGCGGCGAGCTGGATCTCGTCGATCGCCAGGAAGGACGCGTCAGTGTGGGAGGGCAGGGCCTCGACCGTGCAGATGCGGTAGCGCGGATGCGGCGGGATGATCTTCTCTTCGCCGGTGATCAGCGCGACAGCGTTGGCGCCGACCCGCGCCACGACGCGGCCATAGACCTCGCGGGCGAGCAGGCGGAGCGGCAGGCCGATGACGCCGGACGAATGGGCGAGCATGCGCTCGATCGCCAGATGCGTCTTGCCGGTATTGGTCGGACCCAAGACGGCAGTGACGTTGCGCCCGCCCGCTCCGGCGCCTGTAGCTTTCGACCGTTCATTCATCGTGCGGGCAGTCTCACCATTCCAACGCTTCGGACCTTGCCCCTGTATCATGTCGAAACAATGGGGTGCCGGATCCAATCCTGCAGACGGGCTCCGATTAAACCTTGGAACCTTTCTGGAACAAACGATGTCCGAATCACTGACTCGCGGAAAATCGCGTTCTGTTCACCACCATATATGTGCGGCGCGGCGGGAACCGCCACGAAATAGTGCCATGCAAAAGCCTGCGCCCGCCTGACATCCGGCCGGGACGTTAACCTTTGCGGGAGCCGCGCGAAACAAGCGGGTTACCAAAACGTCAATTCGATCAAGGGGAAGCCATCGCCGGCCGTTAACGATTCGACCGAATCCGGAACGGAGCATGGACGAATCGCCGGCGAATCGGAGTTCCGGGTTCGTGCCCACGACAGGTGGTGGGTTTTGCCCGTTCAGCCACGAGGTATCGCAGCGATCGGGACAGTGGGTTCGGGAGGTTGGTGGCGTGGTGTGGCGGCGCGCTAACAAATTGGGGGGCGGCTGTTCCAATTCGAGACAATGGGGCGGGAACTCAAAAGCCACCCCAAAACACGGTCCAGACCGGGTACTCGAGGAGCGTCGCGCGATATTAGACCGACCCGACTTCTTCGATGCCGCACGCCTTCAGAAATTCGAACGTCAGATCATAAAAATCCGGCTGTCTTGTCTCATCCTCAGAGGAGCCCTTGGGTACGAAGATAATCATGCCTTGGCGCGCGCGGGTTAGCAAAACGCGATAGGCGTTGGCCAAATAGGCGCGCCGGACCTCCTCATTGACGCTCTGCCAACTCGTGCCGCGAAAGCGATAGTGCTTCCAGCTCTGCGGGCCTTGCCGCAAGTCGGCGTCCCAGCACACAGCCGTCCAATCCAGTTCCAAGCCCTGGATATCAAACTCGGTCGCTACCTCCTCGAGGTAGTAGGAGGAGCGGACGTCGTCCTTGTCGTTGAGGAACCAGTTGGCTGGATCAATGTCGGCTTTGACGTGCAAGCCTTCTGGCTTGAGGCGCATGGCGCCGGATGAAGCGACCAGTCCAATACGTTCCGAGCCGCGGGCCTGCGCGCGTAGCCAGCGGCGCGCCATGTTGAGGTCGCGCGTCAGAGCGAGGGGGTAATTGGTCAGACCGCCCTTTAGGTTCCGGGCTCGGCTTGCGTCCCCGTCGAGAACCGCGCCGACAAATTCCGAGAGCTTTTCGGCGCGATACGAGCGGATCGAGACCGCTAAATGCAGGTCTTCGACAATGGTCGCGTCGCGCCCTCTCAGCTTGGCACCGAGGTCCTGTCCCCAGCTATAATTCGGGTGGGTGAGGTGGCCAGAATGATAGATGCGCCATTCGGGGAAGCGTTTCTGCAGCGCGTTGAACCACTCCACCAAGCCGGCTTCGCCCGTGTTAATCTCTTGTCCGCCGCCAATCAGGCAGATGATCGTGGCCCAGTCGGACCGGCGATCCATGACGCTGATCAGGAACTCCGGCTCTGACCAATCAAACGTGGGATAGCCGCGCTTCTGCTTCATGAATGCCGAGGCATGCTCCTGATTCCAGGCTCGCTGTGCCTCGTCAAAAACCACCACATGTTCGATCGGAGGCTTGTTGCTGCGTAGGCCTTCATCTCGGAAATGATGAATGTTCTGGACAAAGGCGCTCACCCGTTTGAGAGCGGCGCTTTTGTTGACTGGCGCGCCTCGCGCCTTCGAGCGGTTGACCTCGTCTCGCGCCAACGCTTCTCGCAGGACGGTGACGAGGGGCCCATTCCCCGACAAGAAAACCGCGTGCTCTTCGGCGGCTTCGGCCGTCTGGGTCGAGATATCCAGTCCCGCCAGCGTCTTTCCCGCGCCTGGAACGCCGGTGACAAAGCAAATGGACTTATGCGAGTGGGTGCGCGCCTGGTGGATGATTGCCCTTAGAGCCCTGGTCGTGAGGGTTAGGTTCTTCGCGCCGGCGTCGGAGCGCGAAATCTCCTCGACATTGTGGCCCTGGTAGAGCGCTTGAGCGGCTTCGATGATGGTCGGCGTCGGCCGATACCCGCCTTCTGCCCAAGGCATCTCGATTTCGGCCTGTGCAACATCGCTAACCCCTGGGCCGTAGCGTGACGCAGGGCGCCGATCCTGAACCACGCGCTCGATAAGAGCTGCCAGATCGTTGCCATTGGAGAAGAGCGGCTGGGCTATCTGATCCTTGAACCAGATTTCGTCCTTGTGGACCGCTGGTGCGGCGGTGGCGACGAGAATCGGAACGATCGGCTTGTCGTGGCTGTGCTCATGGAAGTTTTTGAGATCCAGAGCGTAGTCGAGGACCTGATCTATGGCGCCGCGGTCATAAGTCCGAGCCCCGACCTTGTACTCAATCACAAAAACCACGCCGGCATAGTGAATGATCGTGTCGACCCGCTTGCCCATGCGTGGGATCGCGAATTCTAGATAGACTTCGCCTGCGGTAAAAAGGGCGAACTGCTCCTGCAGGTGGGCTATTTGATAGGCCCAGGCATTCGTTTGTTGGATCTCTAGGCTGAAGCTGTGCGCTTTGGCGAGTTCGCCAAGGATCGAGCTTTCTGTGTCCGCAACGAACTCAGGAATGGATCGGCTATAGTAGGATCTGCGGATCATTCCGTGTTCGCTATTGCCTGCGGGGAATTTGACCCACTACTCGGCAATTCGCGATGACGAATAATGTTGATACAATTCGTATGGGTAAAAATATAATTTTTTACTATCAACCCGAGCAGCGCCGACCGCGGAGCACCCGGAGTCTTCGATCGTCTTGGAGGCTACGGTGGCCTAAAACCCTCAAGGCCTTAAGCGACCTGCGCGGACGGTAGCTAGGGCAAGCTGCCGCCTTCGCTACTCCGCCGAGGCGCGCTGGGTTTCGGCCTCGCCGACGAAGCGGGAGGCGTGGATGATCAGCATGCCGACTTCGGTGCCGATCTGCAGGCGGTAGGGGATCATCACGCCGAGCGGCTCGACCGGCGCCAGCCAGACCTCGAGAGCCTTGTTGTTTTCCATGTATTCGATCGCCTCGCGCGTCGGCCGGTGGCCGGCGACGGGGACATAGCGGGCGCCGCAGACGATGACCGTGCCCTTGTAGGAGCCGGCCTGGCCGTCCACCTCGGCCGTGCCCTTGTAGTATAGCTTGACGTCGAAGCGCTGCCAGCCGTCGAAGACCGGAACGGTGCGGTTGCAGGCGCCGGCCGTGCTGCCGTTCTTCATCGGCACGATCATGGCGCTCAGGGGATCGAAGATGTTGCGCATGTGCTGCGGCAGCAGCGGCACGCGGTCGGCCTTCTTGGCGAGCGGCGGCAGGGCGGCGACGTTGACGATGTCGCCGGCGTTCATCTGCATCGAGACGGTCGAGTTGCGGTGGCCGTTCTCGCTGGTGTCGAGCAGGTAGGCGGCGGGAAGCACGCGGGTGCCGACCATGCGGCCGCTGCTCTTCAGATAGCCCTTGCCGTCCGAGACGAAGCGGCTGACGCCGCTGGTCGAGCCGCGCACGGTGATGGTGTAGCCCTTGCCGTCGAAGACCGTGTCGAGCGCGAAGCGGCCGATGGTCAGCCCGCCGAGCAGGATGTTATAGGTGGCGTCGACGCGGCCGTTCGGCGCTTCCGCCTTGGCGGGGGCGGCGAGCGACGGCTGGGGCGCGCAGAGCGAGGCGACCGCCGCGGCGAAGGCCGGCAGAAGGAGAGCGCGGAGGAAGCGGGGCGATTTCATGAGAAATGGTTCCGTCGAAGAGACCTGTCCGTGCGGGTTTTTCGCCTTCGTCCCCGCGTCGGTCCCGTGGCTTAGATGATGCCCCCAAATCACTTCGCGCGATTCTAGGTGATTTGCCCCGTCTTAGTCACTAGTCATCGCGTCCTGAAAGCTTGACGGGCGTGGCTTCGGTGACTAAGAGAAAGCCCACTTTCCGATACCCCTGCCGCGATGGATGCCGAAGCCGGCGCGTTGCGGCGGAATATGAAGGATTTTTGTCATGTCCCGTGTCTGCGAGTTGACCGGTAAGGCCGTTCTGACCGGCAACACCGTCAGCCATGCCAACAACAAGGCTCGTCGCCGTTACCTGCCGAACCTCGTCAACGTGACGCTGATCAGCGACGCGCTCGGCCGCAGCTTCAAGCTGCGCGTTTCGGCTCACGGCCTTCGTTCGGTCGAGCACCGTGGCGGTCTCGACGCCTTCCTCGCCAAGGCCGATGCGAAGGAACTGTCCTTCCGCGCGGCGACGCTGAAGCGCGCCATCGCCAAGAAGCTCGAGCTGGAATCCGCGGCGGCCTAAGGGGCTCTCGATGATCAAGCCGGGTTACATCGTTGCGGCCGCCGTCATGGCGGCCGTTGTCGTTTTGTCGAATGTCCTCGTCCAGTATCCGGTCGAGGCCATGGTCGGGCGGCTTCAACTCGCCGATATCCTGACCTGGGGCGCGTTCACCTTTCCGCTCGCCTTCTTCGTCAGCGACCTGACCAATCGCCGCTACGGCCCGCGCGTGGCGCGGCTCGTCGTGCTGGTCGGCTTCGTCTGCGCCGTCGCGGTGTCGGTGAAGCTGGCGACGCCGCGCCTCGCCGCCGCCTCGGGCGCCGCCTATCTGGTCGGCCAGATGCTCGACATCAGCCTGTTCGCCCGCCTGCGTCGCCAGGCCTGGTGGCGGGCGCCGCTGGCGGCCTCGGTGTTCGGCTCGATCTTCGACACGGCGATCTTCTTCACGCTCGCCTTCGCGCCGTTCGCGTCCTTCCTCGGCCCGAATGACAGCTTCGCGCTGCAGCCGGCGCCGCTGCTCGGCCTGTTCTCGGTCGAGACCGCGCGTTGGGTGTCGTGGGCGCTGGGCGATCTCACGGTCAAGTTCTGCGCCGCGCTGATCCTGCTTGCGCCCTATCGCGCGCTGATGCGGATCGTGCTGCCCTGGCCCGACGCGCAGATGCGCCCGGCCTAGGCGTTCCGTCGAATACGAAAAGCCCCGCTTCGGCGGGGCTTTTTTTATGCTCGGTCGGGATCGATTCGTGTCAGTTGACGGCGGTGCCGGAGGCCGTGCCGGGGCCCTGCCAGAGAAACTCCAGCATCAGCGTCCGCTGCAGGATGCTCACATTGTCGTCGGAGACGAGGGTGATGCGGGTCCGGCCGTCGGGGTCGGTGGAGACGGCGAGGCCTTCCATGTTGTCGATCTGGGCCAGCATGTCGGCTTCCATCACCACCGGCCCGTCGACGACGGCGCCGGGGCGGATGGCGTCGCCGGGCAGCCGGCGCAGCCGCATGCCGACGCCATAGGGCACGACAAGCCGCCGCTCGAGGATCAAGAGGTCGCCATTCGGCAAGAAGGCGCCGTCGGTGACGTCGTAGTCGCCGCTGCGCACCACCGAGAAGGCGCCGGCGAGCGGGCCGCGCACGATCCAGGCGCGATGGTTACGCGCCTTGTCGAGCGAGCGCTCCGCCACCAGCACGGGCGAGCCCTTGAGCGGCCCGTTCGCCGGCGCCAGCGCCACCGTCTCGAGGCCGCGATTGCCGACGAGCTTGCGGCCGGCGCGGTTGAACTTGATCACCTCCGGCCGCGCCAACGCCAGATCGGGATCGGCGCGATAGAGGCGGAGCTCGTTCGCCTGCTCGAAGGAGACATAGGCGGCCTCGCGCCCGTCGATCGTGGTGAGCCGCAGGCCCTCGGCGTCGGCGTCGTGCTTGAGACCGAGCGGCTGGCCCTTGGCGTTCAACATCGGCGCCCAGCGCGTGTCGCTGAGGCCGACGAGCCGGCCCGCCTCGCGCTCCGCCGTGCCGCGAAACCAGTAGCCGGTGTCGGAGATCGCGACGAAGCTCTTGCCGTCGGGGCCGAAATCGATGCCGGACAGCCCGCCGAACTGGTGGTTTGGCGAGGTCAGGATCAGGCCGCCGGCGAATTCGAATTCGCCGAACTGGGTCTGACTGCGGCCGATCAGGAACTGGTCGATGCGGCTGGTGCGGATCGTTTCCGGTTCGAAGCCCGCCGCAAACGTCAGGCTTGGGGCAAGCGCTGTCGATCCGGCGAGGAGCAGCGCTGCGAAGGCTGCCCGCACGCCTTTCATCGCGCGACCCGTCGTCTCGACGGCCGGCGCGCCGGCTGCTGGTGTTCGTCGAACAGCTCCGCCAGCTTCTCCGTCATCGCGCCCGCCAGCTCCTCGGCGTCGACGATCGTCACGGCGCGACGATAGTAGCGCGTCACGTCGTGGCCGATGCCGATGGCGATCAGCTCGACCGGCGAGCGATTCTCGATCTCGTCGATGACGTAGCGCAGGTGCCGCTCGAGATAATTGCCGGTGTTCACGGAGAGGGTCGAATCGTCGACCGGCGCGCCGTCGGAGATCATCATCAGGATCTTGCGCTGCTCGGTACGCGCGAGCAGGCGCTGATGCGCCCAGTCGAGCGCCTCGCCGTCGATGTTCTCCTTGAGCAGTCCTTCCCGCATCATCAGACCGAGATTGCGCCTGGCGCGCCGCCAGGGCGCGTCGGCGGCCTTGTAGATGATGTGGCGCAGGTCGTTGAGGCGGCCGGGGGCGGCCGGCTTGCCGGCCTGCAGCCACGCCTCGCGCGACTGGCCGCCCTTCCAGGCGCGCGTCGTGAAGCCGAGGATCTCGACCTTGACGCCGCAGCGCTCCAGCGTGCGGGCGAGGATGTCGGCGCAGGTCGCCGCAACCGTGATCGGCCGGCCGCGCATGGAGCCTGAATTGTCCAGCAGCAGCGTCACCACCGTGTCGCGGAAGTTCGTGTCCTTCTCGATCTTGAAGGAGAGCGGCTGCATCGGATCGGTGACGACGCGGTGGAGCCGCGCCGGGTCCAGCATTCCCTCTTCGCGGTCAAAATCCCACGAGCGGTTCTGCTGCGCCATCAGGCGGCGCTGCAGGCGGTTGGCGAGGCGGCCGACGGCGCCCTGGAGGTTCGCGAGCTGCTTGTCGAGGAAGGCGCGCAGCCGGTCCAACTCGGCCGGATCGCAGAGATCCTCCGCCTTGATGGTCTCGTCGAAGCGGGTCGTGAAGGCCTTGTAGTCGATGCCGGGCGGGGCATTGGTGAACGGGCTCTCGGGGCGCTTCGCCTCGCCGGCGTCGCGCGCGTCCTCGACGTCGTCGCCCTCGGAATCATCTTCGGCGCCGGCTTCCGTCGTCTCGGTCTCGCCGGCTTCCGCCTCGTCGCCCGTCGTCTCGGCCTCTTCCGAGGCGTCGCTGTCGGCCTGGTCCGCCTGGTCGGAGGCATTCTCCTGCTCGGAGCCCGAATCGTCCGTGGCGTCGCCCTGGTCGTCGTTCTCGTCCTCGTCGCCGCTGCCGAGCTCGTCGGCCATTTCGAGCGAGGCGAGCATGGAGCGGACGGCGGCGGCGAAACGCTTCTGGTCGCCCAGCGTATCGGCCAGCCGGTCGAAATCGGCGCCGGCCTTCTGCTCGATCCAGTCGCGCCAGAGGTCGACGATCTTCTCGCCCGAGGCCGGCGGCTTCTGGCCGGTCAGCTTTTCGCGCACGATCAGCGAGACGGCGTCTTCCAGCGGCGCTTCCGAGCGCTCGGTGATCTCGTGGAAGTTGCCGCGGTGATAGCGGTCCTCCAGCATCGCGGCGAGGTTGCCGGCGACGCCGTCCATCCGCCGGGCGCCGATCGCCTCGACGCGCGCCTGCTCGACCGCGTCGAACACGGCGCGGGCGTTCTTGCCCTCAGGCGCCACGGCGCGGTGGATCGCGTCGTCATGGCAGGCAAGCCGCAGCGCCATCGAATCGCCGAGGCCGCGCGTGACCGCGATCTCGGCCGCGGTCGGCTTGCGGGCCGGTTCCGGCAGGCGGGCGCGCATGCCGGTCAGGATCGGCCGGTCGTTCGAGAACGAGACTTCGAGGTCGGGCTTGCCGGAAATCGCGCGGACGCAGCCGGCGACGGCCCGCTTGAACGGTTCCGTCATCGCCTCGCCGGGCTTCTGTCTCGGATCGCTGTTGCTGCCGCTCATTTTTTCTTCCTCGCCCCTTCCAGCACCTTCGCCCGCATGGCGGGAGAGGGTGGGGGTAGGGGTCTTTGGCATCCGGCTCGTGCGGGCAAGGCGAGAAACAGGCCTGCCCCTCACCCAACCCTCTCCCGCAGGCGGGAGAGGGTTTGAGCCTCACCTTAGCTCAGCACGACATTCGCGGCGGATTCGACCAGCTCTTCGCCGAAGGCGCGCTGATAGAATTCCGCCACCAGCGAGCGCTCGAGCTCGTCGCAC
Organism: Kaistia sp. SLG-1; assembly: GCF_059699055.1. NCBI lineage: Bacteria > Pseudomonadati > Pseudomonadota > Alphaproteobacteria > Hyphomicrobiales > Kaistiaceae > Kaistia > Kaistia sp. SLG-1. The sequence continues at coordinate 4,601,840 of NZ_AP048544.1, read as the reverse complement.
TTGTTCAGGAACGTCACGCGGAAGGCGAAGCCGATATCGCCGAAGATCTCGGCGTTCTCGGCCCAGGTGATGACGGTGCGCGGGCTCATGACGGTCGACAGGTCGCCGTTGATAAAGGCCGAGCGCGTCATGTCGGCGAGGCGGACCATGCGGCCGACGAGGGCGCGGCCCTTCGGATCGGCGAAGTGCTTGGCCTTCGAGACGACGATGCCGACCTCGTTGTCGTGCGGCAGGTAGTTCAGCGTCGTGACGATCGACCAGCGGTCCATCTGCGCCTGGTTGATCTGCTGCGTGCCGTGATAGAGGCCCGACGTGTCGCCGAGGCCGACCGTGTTGGCGGTGGCGAACAGGCGGAAGGCGGGATGCGGGCGGATGACGCGGTTCTGGTCGAGCAGCGTCAGGCGGCCGGCCGATTCGAGCACGCGCTGGATGACGAACATCACGTCCGGGCGGCCGGCGTCATATTCGTCGAATACGAGCGCGATGTTGTGCTGGTAGGCCCAGGGCAGGATGCCGTCCCGGAATTCCGTGACCTGCAGGCCGTCCTTGATGACGATGGCGTCCTTGCCGATCAGGTCGATACGGCTGATGTGGCTGTCGAGGTTGACGCGCACGGCCGGCCAGTTGAGGCGGGCGGCGACCTGCTCGATATGGGTCGACTTGCCGGTGCCGTGATAGCCGGTGACCATGACGCGACGGTTGCGCGCGAAGCCGGCGAGGATGGCCAGCGTCGTCGTCCGGTCGAAGAGGTAGTCCGGATCGGCGTCCGGCACGTGCTCGTTCGGCTCGGAATAGGCCGGCACCTGCAGGTCGGAATCGATGCCGAAGACCTCGCGCACGGAGATCATCGTATCGGGCAGGGCGGTGCGATCAGTCGTCGTCTCAGTCATGTCTGCTCCGTCGCATCCAGCGGACGCTTGCGGTCGGGTTCAAGGCGGGAGGGCCAAACTGATTTTCCACCCGCGGGCGCGAGCGGAGGATGAGCGTCTTCTAGCAGAAGCCGGCCGCTTTGAGAAAGTTATATGCCTGAATGATTTCGCGCAGCCTGTCCTCCGAGCTGCGGTCGCCGCCATTGGCATCCGGGTGGTAGATCTTCACCAGCGATTTGTAGCGCGCCTTGATCTCGACGCTGGTTTCGCTGCCCTCGAGTTCCAGCGTATCGAAGGATTTGCGCTCGAGCGTCTTCAGGTGGCGCGCCGGCTTCGGCGGCTCCTTCACGCGCCCCGCCGTGCCGTCGAACATGTCGAACGGATCCTGGACGCCGCCGCTCCAGTCGCGTGCCGCATGGCTCTTGACGCGCTCGCGCTGCTCGCCGGCGCTGTTGACGCCCATGGTCCAGGTCGGCCGGTGGCCGGTCAGCGAATCCTTCTGGTAGGCGGCGATGTCGTCGTCGCCCATGCCGGAAAAGTAGTTGTAGCTCTTGTTGTAGAGGCGGACGTGGTCGATGCAGAAATGGTGGAACTGGCCCTCGCGGTTCCGCCCCTTCGGCGCCTTGTGCGTGCCCGCGCGATCGCACCCCTCCCAGCCGCAGGTCGGCGCGGACCGCTTCAGCACAGTCTCATCGACGCTCGGCTTGATCCGGATTCCGTCGAACAATTTTGAATCGAGCTTCATGGTGCGATTATGGTAGCCACCCCGTCGACCGACAAGGCGACGTTTCGCCATGCGAACGAGGTTCTCTGTATGGATACGAAAGAGCGGATCACGCAGGCGCTGACAAGTGCCCTGTCGCCGCAGAGCCTAGATGTGATCGACGAGTCGCATTTGCACAAGGGCCATGCCGGCCATCGGCCGGAAGGCGAGACGCATTTTCGCGTGAAGATCACGGCGGAGGCGTTCCGCGGCAAGAGCCGCGTCGATGTCCACCGCGCGATCAACGCGATCCTCGCCGACGAACTCGCCGCCGGCGTCCACGCCCTCGCCATCCAGGCCAAGGCGCCGGAGTAGGGGCATTGGCTCGATTCACACCTATTTGTATATTCTCTTCGGATAAGCAATCTTAGGTGGTGTGAATGAGCGATCCGGTTGAATTCGATGAGCGCGTGCAGCATGTGCTGGGCAAGTATGTCTACCGGCTCATCGACCCTCGCGACGGCGAGACGTTCTATGTCGGAAAGGGGACCGGCAACCGCGTGTTTGCTCATGCACGGGACGAAGTGCCCGAGCAGGAGGCGGATGCGCTTCTGCCGCCCAAGCGGGATGTCATCCAGGCGATCCATCGGGCGGGCTTGAGCGTGAAGCATGTCATTCACCGGCACGGCCTCGACGACGCTCAGGCCTTCCTCGTGGAGGCGGCGCTGATCGACGCCTATCCCGATCTGACAAATGCGGTCAGCGGACATGGATCCGGCGATACGGGCCTCATGACGGCGAAAGAGGTCGTCGTCAAATATGGGTTGCCGGAGCTGGAAGCGGATCCGGAGCACAAGCTGGTTCTGATCAACATCAGAAAGCTCGAGGATCGCGACAGCGAGGCGGACATCTACCGGCTCGTCCGCTATTGCTGGCGGATCAACAAGGCCCGCGCCGAAAAGGCCGACTACGTCCTCGCGGTGCTGCGCGGTGTCGTCCTCGGCGCCTACGAAGTCGACGCATGGCTTCCCGCCACAGCGGAGAACTTCTATCCCGAAATCTCCTATGCCGATGGCACGGAAGCGCATCGCTGGGGGTTCAAGGGCAGGCGCGCGCCTGCCGAGATTTGGGAGCTCTATGTCGGCCAGCACGGCAAGCGGATTACTCAGCCAGACCTGAGGCACGATCAGTACCCCATTCGATACTGGCGCTGCTGAACAATCGAGCGGCGCGTAGCTGCCGCTCTTACCGCCGCCTTCGCGCCGCCGTCTCCACACCCTCGCCGTCATCCCGGGCCCCGACCCGGGATCCATTCAGCCGGGTTGCCGGCCGTATGGGGCCCGGTGCGAAAGGCCCGAGGGCCCGGATCGATGGATTCCTGCTTTCGCAGGAATGACGGGGAGCGTGGTGCCGCCGCCGGTGCCTTGCCTGTACTCACGAAAGGTGGCGGGGTTCTCTGGATCTGCGGCGTTGGCCGCTCCGAGGAGGGGGGTGGCGAAGCGCCCCATCAGCTTCCCACCGGCGTCTCCACACCCTCGCCGTCATCCCGGGCCCCGACCCGGGATCCATTTTTCCGGGTGAACGCCGCAGGGAGGCTTGGCGCGAAGAGGCCCCGAGGGCGCGGATGGATGGATTCCTGCTTTCGCAGGAATGACGGGCAGGGGCGGGAATGCCGGAGCACCGGAGCACTTAAGGACGCAGGACCTCGCGCCGCTCGCCCTTCACCTCTCCCATGGGGAGAGGTCGGAGCGAAGCTCCGGGTGAGGGGGTAGGGAACCGTCCGGATCGAGCGCCATTCCGCTGGAAATCATCCTGCGAGGCCGCAACCCCTCACCCGCCGGCCTTCGGCCGTCGACCTCTCCCCATGGGAGAGGTGAGGGGCCTGCCAGTCCGGGGCGTCGGTCGCTTCCCACAAGGCGTGGCGCAGAGGCCTCGCCGCCTTTCTGCCGGCGTCTCCACACCCTCGCCGTCATCCCGGGCCCCGACCCGGGATCCATTCAGCCGGGTTGTCGGCCGCATGGGTTTCCGGTGCGAAACGCCTGAGGGCGCGGCTGTATGGATTCCTGCTTTCGCAGGAATGACGGGGAGGGTGGTGCCGCCGCCGGTGCCTGATTTTATTCCGGGAGGAGTCCTCACCCGCGAAATGGGGAGGCCTGCCCCTCGCGGCGACCTACCCGAAGGTCGAACTCACCCCGCCAGCTTGTCGGTAAGAAACGCCTGCACCGCCGCCGGCGGGACGTCCTTGGCGATGAAGGCCTGGCCGACGCCGCGGGTCAGGATGAAGGTCAGCGTGCCGCGCGAGACCTTCTTGTCCTGCGCGATCCGCTTCATCAGGTCCTCGGCGTCTGGCAGGCCGCCGGGCACGTCGGAAAGGCGCGTCGGCAGGCCGACGGCCTTCAGATGCGCCTCGACGCGGACGCCGTCGTCCGGCGAGCAGAGGTTCATGCGGGCCGAAAACTGGTGCGCCAGCACCATGCCGATGGCGACGCCCTCGCCATGCACGAGGCGCTGCGAATAGCCGGTGGCCGATTCGAGCGCGTGGCCGAAGGTGTGGCCGAGATTGAGCAAAGCCCGCTCGCCCGTCTCGTGCTCGTCGGCCGCCACCACCTTGGCCTTGGCGCGGCAGCTGGTCGCCACCGCGTGTTCACGCTCCGGCCCGCCGGAAAGGATGCCCTGCCAGTTCTGCTCCAGCCAGGCGAAGAAGCCGGCGTCGTCGATCAGGCCGTATTTCGCGACTTCCGCATAACCGGCGCGGAATTCGCGAGGGCTAAGCGTGTCGAGAATGCCCGTATCGGCGATGACGAGGTCCGGCTGGTGGAAGGCGCCGACGAGGTTCTTGCCCTCGGCGGTGTTGATGCCGGTCTTGCCGCCGACGGAGCTGTCGACCTGCGCCAGCAGCGAGGTCGGGATCTGGACGAAGCGCATGCCGCGCCGGGCGATCGCCGCTGCGAAGCCGGTCAAATCGCCGACGACGCCGCCGCCGAGCGCGATGACGATATCGCCGCGCTCCAGCCTCGCGCCGAGGATGGCGCGGACGACCGTCTCCAGCGTCTGGAAATTCTTCGAGCCTTCGCCAGGCGCAACGACGATCGGCACGCTCGGAATGCCAGCGGCGTCGAGCGAGGCGGTAAGCTGGGCCAGATGCAGGCCGGCGACCGTCTCGTCGGTGACGACGGCCGCGCGCACCTTGGGCAGCCGCTCCGCGATGGCGCGGCCGGCGTCGGCGAGGAGGCCGCGGCCGATCAGGATGTCGTAGGCGCGGCTGCCCAGCGCGACCGGAACCGAGGTGATGGCGGCGGCGTCTGCGGTCATGGGATCAGGATTCCTCGGTAGGCGTCTCGGCCGCCAGGAAGGCGAGCAGGGCTTCGATGGTTTCGTCGGCGACGACCTCGTGGGTCACGTCGCGCGACAGGATGTGGATGTTCGCCGCGGCATAGACGGGGTCGCGCTCGGCCATCAGCCGGCGCATCGTTCCTTCGGGATCCGGGTTCTGCAGCAGCGGCCGGTTGGCGCGCTTGCGCACGCGCGCCATCAGCACGTCGAGCTCGGCGCGCAGCCAGATCGACACGGCGCCGCCGAGGATCGCCGCGCGCGTTTCCTCGTTCATGAAGGCGCCCCCGCCGGTTGCCAGCACCTTCGGGGTGCCGTCGAGCAGGCGCTTGATCACCCGCCGCTCGCCGTCGCGAAAATAGGCTTCGCCGTGCTGGGCGAAGATCTCGGGAATGGTGGCGTCGGCCGCCTTCTCGATCTCGGCGTCGGCGTCGATGAAGGGCAGGTGCAGCTTGGCGGCGATGCGCTTGCCGACGGAGGTCTTGCCGGCGCCCATCAGCCCGACCAGCACGATGGCGCGCGGACCCAGGCGGTCGATCAGGTCCGCCCCGGCTGCGATGCTCTCATTCTCTGGAACAATGCTCTCGATCATGGTTCCGCAGCTCCTCGTCCGGCCTCTGCCGAGGTAGAACCGGACGCGGGCGATGCTGTCAAGCATGCGGGCGGCGGCGAATGGGGAGGAGAGCGCTCAAAAGCGCTTCGGACCGCGCCGGCGGGCCGCTTCGCCCCGGCCATCGCGCCGCGCTTGCCATCGACGCCCCGCCACGGCCATAACCAGAGAACCACTATTCCAAAGGTTCTGGACCGGTCCATGCCGACCCTGTCGCGCTTCATCGCCGCCTGCATCCTGCTCGCGCTCGCCGGCTATGCGATCGTGTTCGTGCTGGCGAACTATGTCGAGCCGACGCCGCGCGAGATCACGATCCGGGTGCCGACCGACAAATTGTTGCGGGAGCCATAATGGCCGCGAAATCGAAGGGCGCTCGCTCGCTCGCCGGGCTGCACCACCTCGAAGCCTTTCTCGAGATGATGAGCGCCGAGCGGGGCGCCTCGCCGCATACGCTCTCCTCCTATCGCCGCGACCTCGAGGATTATGCCGATTTCCTCGTCGGCCACCGGCTCGACTTCGAGCGGGCGACGCTCGCCGACGTCCGCGCCTATCTGGTCGATCTCGAGGTGCGGGGCTTCGCCGCCTCGTCCGCCGCGCGCCGGCTGTCGGCGCTGCGCCAATTGCATCGCTTCCTGTTTTCCGAAGGCGTGCGCGCCGACGATCCCTCCGGCATCGTCGAGGGGCCGAAGCGCAAGGTGCCGATCCCCAAGGTGCTGTCGGAAGCCGAGGTCGACCGGCTGCTCGCTACCGCCGAGACGAATGTCGGCGCCGCCAAGACGTCCGGCGCGGCGCTGCGGGCCGCCCGCCTCGCGGCCCTGCTCGAGACGCTCTATGCGTCCGGCATGCGCGTTTCCGAGCTGGTGGCGCTGCCCGCCTCGGCGGCGCGGGCCGATCTCCGCGTGCTGATCGTGCGCGGCAAGGGCAGCAAGGAGCGCATGGTGCCGCTGACGGGCCGCGCCCGCGAGGCGATCGCCCGCTACATGGCGCTCCGCCGCGAGCACGAGGGCAAGGCGCCGAGCGGGCAGTGGCTGTTTCCCTCCTTCGGCGACAGCGGCACGCTGACCCGTCAGGCCTTTGCCCGCGACCTGAAGGACCTCGCGGTCGCCGCCGGCATTCCGGCCACGCGCGTGTCCCCGCATGTGCTGCGCCATGCCTTTGCAAGTCACCTGCTGCAGAACGGCGCGGATCTCCGCATCGTGCAGCAATTGCTCGGCCACGCCGACATCTCGACGACACAGATTTATACGCATGTGCTGGAGGAGCGGCTGCGCGCGCTCGTCGCCGAGCACCATCCGCTGGCAAAATCGTGATCGAAGTCACGCCTGACGGTAGGGTCAACTTGACACCGCCGGGGCTTGCAGCCAGTGTGCGCCCACTTTCGGGGAGGTCTATCCGGCCGCCCACACTAAGCCATGTTTGTACGGCTTGAAGGTCTGGATGCGAACCTTTCTTGAATTCGAAAAACCCGTCGCCGATCTCCAGGGCAAGGTGCAGGAACTGCGCGCCCTGGCAGAGAAGGGCGACGCCGTCGCGGTCGGTGACGAGATCGCCAAGCTCGAGGTGAAGGCCGGCCAGGCCCTCGCCGACATCTATGCCAAGCTGACGCCCTGGCAGAAGACGCAGGTCGCGCGCCATCCCGACCGGCCGCACTTCGTCGACTACGCCAAGCGGCTGATTACCGATTTCACGCCGCTCGCCGGCGACCGCAAGTTCGGCGAAGACCAGGCGATCCTCGCCGGTTTCGGCCGTTTCCGCGGCCGCCCGGTCGCCGTCATGGGCCAGGAAAAGGGCCATGACACCGAGAGCCGGCTCCGCCACAATTTCGGCATGGCCCGGCCCGAGGGCTACCGCAAGGCCGTGCGCATCATGGAACTGGCCGAGCGCTTCTCGCTTCCGGTGATCGCGCTGGTCGACACCGCCGGCGCCTATCCCGGCATCGACGCCGAGGAACGCGGCCAGGCCGAGGCGATCGCGCGCTCGACCGAGGCGGCGCTGGGTCTCGGCACGCCGAACGTCTCCGTCATCATCGGCGAGGGCGGCTCCGGCGGCGCGATCGCGATTGCGACCGCGAATCGCGTGCTGATGCTCGAGCATTCGATCTACAGCGTGATCTCGCCGGAAGGCGCGGCCTCGATCCTCTGGCGCGACGGCAGCCGCGCGCAGGACGCCGCGACCAACATGAAGATCACGGCGCAGGACCTGTTCCGCTTCAACGTCATCGACGAGATCATCCCCGAGCCGATGGGCGGCGCCCATCGTGAGCCGGACGCCGCGATCGACGCGACCGGCCAGGCGATCGAGCAGGCGCTGGCGGCATTCGAGGGCCAGTCCGAGGCCGAGATCAAGCGCCAGCGTCGCGAGAAGTTTCTCGCGATCGGCCGGACGCTTTGACACGATTCTGCCCGTCTTCCAGCTTAAAGAGCATTTGATTCGATCTGCACGTCCCCCAACGGGACGTGCGGTCGCTTAAGAGACGGGATGGAGCACGGCGCGCATCGGGCGAGGGCTCCACAGGGGTGTCCATGTCAGTTTTCGGATCGTCAGTGTTCGCGTCGTCGGGTTCCGGGTCGTCCGTTTCCGCGTTTTTCGGTTCCGTGCTTTTTTCGCGCCTCCGCAAGGCGGCCCTGGTGGTCGTGGCGGGTCTGGCGCTCGCCGCCTGTCAGGATGCCGGCGTTCCCAAGCACATGAAGCCGCTCCCCGCCAAGTTGAAGGCGAAGATGGAGCAGCTCAACATGGATCCGAAGGCGCCGATCTATATCCGCTCCTTCAAGGAAACCTCCGAATTCGAGGTCTGGAAGCAGCGCCGCGACGGCACCTACGGCCTGCTCAAGACCTATTCGATCTGCAAATGGTCCGGCAAGCTCGGTCCCAAGGTCAAGGAAGGCGACCGGCAGGCGCCGGAGGGCTTCTATACGGTCAAGCCCGGCCAGATGAACCCGAACTCCAAATACTACCTGTCGTTCAACATCGGCTTTCCGAATGCCTATGACGACGCCTGGGGCCGCACCGGCAACAGCCTGATGGTGCATGGCGCCTGCTCGTCGGCCGGCTGCTATTCGATGACCGACGAATCCGCCGGCGAGATCTACTGGCTCGCCCGCGATTCCTTCCTCGGCGGCCAGCGCTCTTTCGAGGTCAATCTCTACCCGTTCCGGATGACGCCGGAGAACATGGCGCGTCACCGCAACGACCCGAACATGTCGTTCTGGCAGATGCTGAAGGACGGCAACGACCATTTCGAGGTGACGCGCAAGCCGCCGGTCGTCGGCGTCTGCGACAAGCGCTACGTCTTCAACGTCGACACCAGCGGCAAGCTGAACCCGACCTCGGCCTGCCCGACCGACATGCGCGTGCCGGAATGGCTTGACGCGGCGGTCAAGCAGAAGCAGGGCAAGGACCAGCAGGTCTTCCTGGCCATGTCCAGCAAGCTCGACGGCCAGGATCAGGTCGCGGCCGCGAAGGTCGACGCCTCCAAGATCGACGCCTCCAAGGCGGCGGCTGACTTCGCTGCCCGCCAGGCCTCGGCCGACGCTGCCGCCGTCGCCGCCGCGCCGGCCGCCTTCGCGACGCCCGTCGTCGTCGAGGGCAACGCCGCCTCGATGGCGATCGGCGGCGTCCCGGCCCCCGGCATGCCGCTCCCCGTTCCCTCGCCGGTCCGCCTAACCGCCGAACCGGCCCCCGCGCCCGCCGCCGCCGAAAAGAAGCCGGGCTTCTGGGACAAGTTCAAGAAGCGCCAGCCCTCGTAAGGCGGGCGCCTTTTCGCAGGACTCCGGCCGGTCACCACCCTCTCCGTCATTCCTGCGAAGGCAGGAATCCATACAGCCTGGGCGTCGCCAGCCAAAGCTCCCGGCCGTGCGCTTGTGCACCGGGAGCCCATCCTCCGCACGCCTCGGCTGAATGGATCCCGGGTCAAGCCCGGGATGACGCCAGTGCGTGGGGTGAGCGGCGTTTTTCAATCGGCATTCGTTCGGGGGCCTGACACCGGCGGTCATTCCACCCTCGCCGTCATTCCTGCGAAAGCAGGAATCCATACAGCCTGGGCATAGGGAGCCCGAGCTCCCGGCAGGGCGTTTTCTCGCCGGGAGCCCAGCCTCCGCACGCCTCGGCTGAATGGATCCCGGGTCAGGCCCGGGATGACGCTGGTGTGTGGGGCGAAGGTCGTGTCTCGCTTGGCATGCGTTTGATTCTGGCGCTGTCGGCTCCTCCACCCTCGCCGTCATTCCTGCGAAAGCAGGAATCCATACAGCCTGGGTATAGGGAGCCTGAGCTCCCGGCAGGGCGCTTGTGCCCCTGGAGCTCATCCTCCGTACGCCTCGGCTGAATGGATCCCGGGTCAAGCCCGGGATGACGCCGGTGCGTAGGGGCAGTCTCCGTGCCTCTCCTAGCGGCATTCGTTCATTGGCACCGGCGGTCCTCCCACCCTCGCCGTCATCCCTGCGAAAGCAGGGATCCATAAAACCTCGCCGTCAGGCTCGACCGGCTTCAGCGTTGCGCTGTGTCGTCGGAGCTCCGTCCGGTTAGCTTCATGCGGCGGATGGATGGATCCCTGCTTTCGCAGGGATGACGGTGGAGGGTGGTCTGCCGGCGTGGTCTTCCCCCTTCCGTCGAAGGCCTCGGGACCGCACTGGCGTGCCGGAGCGCCTAAGCCCCCCAACACAAAAAAAGCCCGGCATCGTGGATGCCGGGCTTTTGTATTTACCGCGACAGATTCAGCCTCAGGCGAGCTTGCCGTGGCAGTGCTTGAACTTCTTGCCCGAGCCGCAGGGGCAGGGGGCGTTGCGCTGCAGGCGGCCCCAGGTCGTCGGGTCGTTGGGGTCGACGCCGAGTGCCGCGAAGCCGGCGGCGGCGTCGGCGTTCTGCAGCAGCGGCTGGTCGAACTCGTTCTCGCCCGAGAGCGGATCGAGATGCAGCGCCTGGATGTCGTCGACATCGTCCGGCGCCAGCGGCGGCGACTGCATGATCTCGACGCGCATCATCTGCGCCGTGACGGCCTCGCGCAGGCTCTGCAGCATGCTCTGGAACAGCTCGAAGGATTCCGTCTTGTACTCGTTCAGCGGGTCGCGCTGGGCGTAGCCGCGGAAGCCGATGACCTGGCGCAGATGGTCAAGCGTGACCAGGTGCTCGCGCCACAGATGGTCGAGCGTCTGCAGCAGCACGGCCTTCTCGACCTGGCGCATGACGGTCGGCGAGAAGCGCTCGGTGCGGGCCGCTGCCGCTTCGTCGCCGGCCTTCTGCACGCGCTCCAGCACCTCGGCGTCGGCGATGCCGTCCTCGCCAGCCCATTCCTCGATCGGCAGGTCGAGATTGACGGCCGCGATCAGCGCCTCGTGCAGGCCCTTGGCGTCCCACTGCTCGGGATAGGCCTTTTCCGGGATGTGCTTGGCGACGAGACCGGCGATCACCTCGTTGCGCATGTCGTCGACGGTGGAGGCGACGTCTTCCTCGGCCATCAGCTCGATGCGCTGGTCGAAGATGACCTTGCGCTGGTCGTTCATGACGTCGTCGTATTTGAGCAGGTTCTTGCGGATGTCGAAGTTGCGCGCCTCGACCTTCTGCTGCGCCTTCTCCAGCGCCCGGTTGATCCAGGGATGGACGATCGCCTCGTCCTCCTTGAGGCCGAGCTTCTGCAGCATGCCGTCCATGCGCTCGGAGCCGAAGATGCGCATCAGATCGTCCTGCAGCGACAGGAAGAAGTGCGAATGGCCCGGGTCGCCCTGGCGGCCGGAACGACCGCGCAGCTGGTTGTCGATGCGGCGGCTTTCATGCCGCTCGGTGCCGATGACGTAGAGGCCGCCGGCGGCGAGCGCCTTGTCCTTCAGGACGGCGATCTCGGCCTTGATCTCTTCGATCCGGCGATCGCGCTCGGTCTCGTCGAGAACCTCGCCGAGCTCGCGCTCGATGCGCATCTCGAGGTTGCCGCCGAGCTTGATGTCGGTACCGCGGCCGGCCATGTTCGTCGCGATCGTGACGGCGCCGGGGACACCGGCCTGGGCGACGATGTAGGCTTCCTGCTCGTGATAGCGGGCGTTCAGGACCTGGTGCGGCACCTTCTCCTTTTTCAGGAGCTCCGACAGCAGTTCCGACTTCTCGATCGAGGTGGTGCCGACGAGCACGGGCTGGCCGCGCTGGCTGCAATCCTTGATGACGCGGATGATCGCCTTGTACTTCTCGTTGGCCGTCCGGTAGACCTCGTCGTCATCGTCGATACGCGAGACGGGGACGTTGGTCGGGATCTCGACGACCTCGAGGCCGTAGATGTCGGCGAACTCGGCCGCTTCCGTCTGCGCCGTGCCGGTCATGCCGGCCAGCTTCTCGTACATCCGGAAATAGTTCTGGAACGTGATCGAGGCCAGCGTCTGGTTTTCCGGCTGGATCTTGACGTGTTCCTTCGCCTCCAGCGCCTGGTGCAGGCCTTCCGAATAGCGGCGGCCGGGCATCATGCGGCCGGTGAACTCGTCGATGATGACGACCTCGTCGTCCTTGACGATGTAGTCCTTGTCGCGCTGGAACAGCCGGTGCGCCCGGAGGCCCTGGTTGATGTGGTGCACGACGGTGACGTTCTCGACGTCGTAGAGGGATTCGCCCTTGAGCAGGCCCGCCTCGGTCAGGAGCTGCTCGAGCTTCTCGTTGCCGGCCTCGGTGAAGCTCGCGGTGCGCTGCTTCTCGTCAATCTCGTAATCTTCCGGCTCGAGGCGCGGAATGAACGCGTCGATCGTGTTGTAGAGCTCCGAGCGGTCGTCGAGCGGGCCGGAGATGATCAGCGGCGTGCGCGCCTCGTCGATCAGGATCGAGTCCACTTCGTCGACGATCGCGTAGTGATGCGGGCGCTGCACCATCTGGCCGAGCTCGTACTTCATGTTATCGCGCAGATAATCGAAGCCGTACTCGTTGTTGGTGCCGTAGGTGATGTCGCAGGCATAGGCCGCGCGGCGCTGGTCGTCGTCGAGGCCGTGCACGATGACGCCGACCGACAGGCCGAGGAAGCGGTAGAGCTTGCCCATCCATTCGGCGTCGCGGCTGGCGAGGTAGTCGTTCACAGTGACGACGTGCACGCCCTTGCCGGTGAGCGCGTTCAGGTAGACGGGCAGCGTCGCCACCAGCGTCTTGCCTTCGCCCGTCTTCATTTCCGAGATCGAGCCGTCGTTCAGAACCATGCCGCCGATCAGCTGGACGTCGAAATGACGCATGCCGAGCGCGCGCTTGGCGCCTTCGCGGACGGTGGCGAAGGCGGGGATCAGCAGATCGTCGACCGACTTGCCGGCCGCGATCTCGCGCTTGAACTGTTCGGTGCGAGCGCGGAGCTCGTCGTCGGAGAGCTTCGACAGCTCGTCTTCCAGCGCGTTGATCTGCGCGACCTTCGGGCGGTAGCCCTTGACGCGGCGGTCATTGGCGGAGCCGAAGATTTTGCGCGCGAGCGAGCCGAGACCGACCATTGGTCATCCTTGATGTTGGTCCGGACCGCCCGAAGTGGGATGGACGCCGGGTTATTGGTTGTCGGCGCGATCGCATCGGCTGCGACGAAGGCCGGAAACCGCTAGGCACGCCGTCACCCCAGACGTCACAGCGTTCTGGACGCCGAGTTCCGAGACAGATAAGAGGGGGCACAATGGTTGTCAACGTGGGCACCGGCACGTCCAATGCCCGGAAAATGCCGGAATTGCAGCAGATCCACCCACTTGATCGTGTCGGGTAGTCCGTACTCTTCACTTATCCCTCCGTAACGGAACAGGACAAGTCCATGACGTCACGTGTTTCATCTTCCCTGACGGCCCTGCGCGGCCCCGCCCTGGCCGTCCTCGGCCTGATGGCGATGGCGCTTCCCGCGGCGGCCCAGGACGCGGCTGCCAAGGACACGGCGCCGGCAGCGGCAGCGGCGGCTGTCGATCCGCAGACGGTGCTCGCCACCGTCAACGGCCAGCCGATCACCGAGGCCGATCTGACGCTCGCCGGCGAAGACTTCGCCGAGGAGCTGGCCAAGGTCGCTCCCGACCAGCGCCGCAAGGCGATCCTCGACGTGCTCGTCGACCTGCGCTTGATGGCGGGCGCCGCCGAGCAGGCCGGCCTCGACAAGTCCGACGAGTTCCAGCGCCGCCTGGCGCTGCTGCGCGCCCGCGCGCTCCGCAACGAGTTCTTCCGCACCAAGGTCGACCTCGCCGTCACCGACGAGGCGGTCAAGAAGCGCTACGAGGCGGAAGTCGCCAAGATCGTGCCGGAAGAGGAAGTCCACGCCGCGCACATCCTGGTCGAGACCGAGGACGAGGCCAAGGCCATCATCAAGGAACTCGACAAGGGCGGCGACTTCGCCAAGATCGCCCAGGAGAAGTCCAAGGACCCCGGTTCGGGCAAGATGGGCGGCGACCTCGGCTTCTTCACCAAGGGCAAGATGATCAAGGAGTTCGAGGACGCGGCCTTCGCGCTCGAGCCCGGCAAGTACACCGAGAAGCCGGTCAAGTCGCAGTACGGCTTCCATGTCATCAAGTCGATCGAGAAGCGCAAGCAGCCGCTGCCGACCTATGACCAGGTCAAGGACCAGGTCCGCCAGCTCGTGCTGCGCGACACCTTCGTCGACACCGTCTCGAAGCTCCGCACCGACGGCAAGGTCGATATCATCGACCCGGCCCTGAAGGCGGCCCCGGCGACGGCGCCGGCCCAGTAGGCCTGCGCTGACGCGAGGATAACGCCTCGTTAACGGATCGCTAACGGGAGGGCCGGACATCGTCCGGCCCTTTTGCTTGGGCGAGGGGGCGGGGAGGGCGCCGAAACGGCTTGCGTGTGACCAAGGCTTCGGGCAGAGGGATGGCTTTCCCGTGCCCGAAACAGCCGAGGCATCATGTCCACCGCCGTCTCCCCGCTCGCCGTTCCCTTCCCCGACATGCCGCCGATCGAGGGCGTCCGCTTCGCGACCGCCGAGGCTGGCATCAAGTACAAGAACCGCCTCGATGTTTTCCTCGCGCTGTTCGCCGAGGGAACCACGGTCGCCGGCGTCTTTACCAGGTCGAAATGCCCGTCGGCGCCGGTCGACTGGTGCCGGGAATCGCTGGCCGGTGGCACCGCGCGGGCGCTGCTGGTCAATTCGGGCAATGCCAACGCCTTCACCGGCAAGAAGGGCCGCGAGACGACGAGCCTGCAGGGCGAGCTGGCGGCCAAGGTCGCGGGTTGCCGCCCCGACGAGGTCTTCCTCGCCTCCACCGGCGTGATCGGCGAGCCGCTCGACGCCCAGAAATTCGCCGCCGTCCTGCCGGATGCCGCGGCCCGCGCCGCCAGCGGCCCCTGGGTCGACGCCGCCCGCGCCATCATGACCACCGACACCTTCCCGAAGGGCTCGAGCCGGAAGGTTCAGCTCGGCGGCGCCACCGTGACGATCAACGGCATCGCCAAGGGCGCCGGCATGATCGCGCCCGACATGGCGACGATGCTCTCCTTCGTCGCCACCGACGCCGCCATCGCCGCGCCCGTCCTGCAGGCGCTGCTCTCGAAGGGCGTCGACGGCAGCTTCAATTCGGTCACCGTCGACAGCGACACCTCGACCTCCGACACGCTGCTGCTGTTC
Organism: Kaistia sp. SLG-1; assembly: GCF_059699055.1. Lineage (NCBI taxonomy): Bacteria > Pseudomonadati > Pseudomonadota > Alphaproteobacteria > Hyphomicrobiales > Kaistiaceae > Kaistia > Kaistia sp. SLG-1. The sequence goes on along the minus strand of NZ_AP048544.1, from coordinate 4,586,778 downwards.
GCGACCGGCAAGGCGGCCGGCGCCGAGCTCGTCACCGATCCGGCCGACCCGCGCCTCGCCGATTTCGCCGAAGCGCTGGACGCGATCCTGCTCGATCTGGCCCAGCAGGTGGCGCGCGACGGCGAAGGCGCCCGCAAGTTGATTGAGGTCCGCGTCGAGGGCGCCGTCTCCGACGCCTCGGCCAAGCGCATCGCGCTGTCGATCGCCAATTCGCCGCTGGTCAAGACGGCGGCCGCCGGCGAGGACGCCAATTGGGGCCGCGTCGTCATGGCCGTCGGCAAGGCCGGCGAGCCGGCTGACCGCGATCGCCTGTCGATTTCTTTCGGCGAAACCCGCGTTGCCTTCGAGGGGGAGCGCGATCCGGACTATTCGGAAGCCGCCGCTTCTGCCTACATGAAGAACAAGGAAATCGTGATCACGGCCGAAATCGGTCTCGGTAGCGGCCGGGCGGCGGTTTGGACCTGCGATCTCACCAAGGAATATGTCGCGATCAATGGCGATTATCGGAGCTGATACGACCGGAACGGAGGGCAGGTTGCCGACGACGCTCGCGATCGAGGCGGCGTGCCTTTCCGCCTGGCCGGCGCTGAGCACGGTCCATGACGGCGCCTGGGTCTGGCGCTTCGCGCATGGCTACAGCAAGCGCGCCAATTCGTTCCAGAGCCTCGATCTGGCAGACGATGGCGATGCCGAGCGCCGTATCGCCTATCTGGCGGCGCTGTCGTCGCGCAACGGCATCGAGCCGGTGTTCCGGGTGACGCCGCTGGCGGGTCCCGGAATCCTCGAGGCGCTGGATCGCAAGGGCTGGGCCCCTTTCGAGGAAAGCCGCGTCCTCGCCATGGATCTCGACGGGCATGATTTCGCCCGCACCGGCGACGTGCGCTTTTTCAATCCGACCGATCCGCGCTGGTTCCGGGCCCAGACGGCGCTGAGCGCCGCCTCCGCCAAGACCGTGGAGATCCTGAAGACCCTGCTCGGCCTGATCGCGCCGGAAGCGCGCGGGATCGTCGCCTATGCGCCGGATGGAACGCCGGCCGCCGCCGCGCTCGCCGTCAATGCCGGCGGCATCGGCGTCTTCCTGAATGTCGTCACCGACAAGACGAAGCGCCGCCAGGGCTATGGCGCCGCCGTCATGCGGGCAGCGCTCGGCTGGACGGTCGAGAACGGCGCGCGCTACGCCGCCATCCAGGTGACGACCGAGAACGAGCCGGCGATCCGGCTCTATGAGGGCCTCGGCTTCGTCGAGCAATATCGCTACCACTACCGCCGCCCCGCCTGATCCGCCTTTCCCCCGAGGTCCTGATGACACGCCGCCTTGTTCTCGTCGTTGCCTGCGCGCTGGTCGATGCCGACAACCGCATCCTGATCGCGCAGCGGCCCGAGGGGAAGGCGCTCGCCGGCCTCTGGGAGTTTCCGGGCGGCAAGGTCGACGCCGGCGAGACGCCGGAAGACGCGCTGATCCGCGAATTGCGCGAGGAGCTCGGCGTCGAGACCAAGACGGCCTGCCTGGCGCCGCTGACTTTCGCCAGCCACACCTATGACGATTTCCACCTCCTGATGCCGCTCTATGTCTGCCGCCGCTGGACGGGCTTCCCGCAGAGCCTCGAGGGGCAGGCGCTCAAATGGGTGCGGGCGAAGCAGCTGCGCGACTATCCGATGCCGCCGGCCGACGAGCCGCTGATCGCGCCGTTAATCGAGCTTTTATGAGTTTGCGCCAGCTTGGGGCCTGAAGGCGTCGCATTTCGCGACGCGAGGGGACGCGCGGCATGGCCGCTGTCGTCCGGGGCAAGGCATCCCATGCGCGCGGCCGCTGGACAATCCCTGAAGCGTTTCCTGCGCCATCGGCGCGGATCGATCCTGGCCGAATACGGCCTGATCATCGGCGTCATCGTGATCGCGCTGATCGGCGTGACGGTGACGGGCGGCGGGATCGTTGCGCTCTGCGAACGCCTCGTCGCGCTGGTGATCGGCGCCTGAGCGCCCTTATTCGTCGCCCTTCTCTTCCGAATTCTTGGATTCCGCATCCTTCCGCGCCGCCTCGATCGCGTCGGCGAGCCGCATCTTGGCGGAGCCCGGCTTGAGCGGCTTCTGCTGGCTCTCGTGCGGCGCCCAGCCGGAAAGCGCGATCAGTTCGAACGTCGCGCGGATGCGGCCATCGGCATCAGCATAGCGCTCGGCATAGAGGCTGGCGGCGCGGGCGAGGATCGCGCGTGTCAGCGGTCGCGGATCGCGCGCCGTCAGCGCATTGGTGGCGCCCATGGCGCGGAGATCGCGCATCAGGTGGAACATGCTGTCGTAGCGAACCGTCAGCCGGTCGCTGTCGGTGACGGGAAGGGCGAACCCGGCCCGCTGCAGCAGCGCGCCGATGTCGCGGATGTCGGCGAAGGGGGCGACGCGCGGAGCGGCGCCGCCGCGTATGTCGCTTTCCGCGATCGTCAGCACGGTGCGGAGCTCGTTCAGCGTATCGCCGCCAACCAGCGTCGCCAGGAAGAGGCCGTCGGGGCGGAGCGCCCGCTTGATCTGGGCGAGCAGGCCGGGAAGGTCGTTGACCCATTGCAGCTGCAGCAGGCTGACCGCCAGGTCGAGCGAGCCGGCGGCGAGCGGCAGCGCCTCGCTCTCGTCGATCGGAATGCGCTCGACGACACCGCCCTGTCCGGCCTCGGCCAGCGCCTCCGCGAGCGCCGGCGACAGGCTGCCGACGTCGGCGCCCTGCTCGAAATGGCGGTTCACGGTCGCGAGCCGCTCGACGAGATCCTCAATGGCGCGGGTCAGTAGGAAATCGCTTCCCGCGACCGCCATCCGCTCCGCGCGGGCGCGGTGCTGATCGAGGAGCCTGCGGTCGAAGAGGGTAGGGGCGCCGGCCATGACGTGCTTTTCTGCTGATGCGGGTTGGCGCGGTTATGGAACTCCCCGCCCTTCCGGTCAAAGACGTTCTGCATTACGTTGCGTCATGCGAGAGGGGAAGGCGGACGCTTTGCGGGGCCTGCTGCGATCGTTCGGCGCGCGGACGGGCGCTGCCGGGCGGTGGGCCATCGATCTCGCCCTGCCGCCGTCCTGCATGGCCTGCGCGCGCCCTGTGGCGACGTCAGGGGCCCTCTGCGCCACCTGCTGGGGCGGTCTTCGCCTGATCGAGCGTCCCTTCTGCCAGCGGCTCGCCATTCCCTTCGGCTACGACATCGGTGCCGATGCCCTTTCGGCCGAGGCGATCGCCGACCCGCCGCCCTTCGGGCGTCTGCGCGCCGTCGCGGTCTATGACGCGGTATCCGGACCGATCGTCCAGGCGCTGAAGTATCATGATCGCACCGAGCTTGCCCGCTCGATCGGCGCCATGATGGCGCGGGCCGCGGGCGATCTGGTCCCGGAAGCCGACCTCGTCGTGCCGGTGCCGCTGCATCGGGGGCGCCTCTGGCAGCGGCGCTTCAACCAGTCGGCCATGATCGCCGAGGCGGTGGCGCGCCGGATCGGCAAGCCGCACGTCCCTGACGGGGTCGACAGGATCAAGGCGACCCGCCGGCAGGTCGGCCTCAAGGCGAACGAGCGCGCCGCCAATGTCCAGGGCGCGTTTCGGGTCTCGGCGGCGGCCCGTCCGAGTGTCGCTGGCCGGCATATCCTTCTGGTTGACGACGTCTATACGACCGGCGCCACGGTCAAGGCCGTGACGCGGGCGCTTTTGCGGGGCGGCGCGGCGGCGGTCGACGTCGTCGTCTTCGCCCGGGTTGTCGAAGGGCTGGGCTGAGGCCTATATAGGCCACTCCCAATCGTCAGGATCGAACATGGCCGAAGTGATTATCTACACCCGGCAGGCCTGCGGATACTGCTCCGCCGCCAAGCGCCTGCTGGACCGGAAGGGTGTTGCCTATGTGGAGTTCGATGCCACCGGAAAGCCGGATTTGCGGCAGGAAATGATCGAGCGGGCCAACGGTCGGGCGACCTTCCCGCAGATATTCATCGGTAGCCACCATGTCGGTGGCTGCGACGACCTGCATGATCTCGACGGCCAAGGCCGTCTGGACCTACTGCTGGCGTCCTGATCGGCGCCAATTTCCCATAGTCAGTCAAGGAGAGAGCCGATGTCGAGCTTCAAAGCGGCTTGTGTCCAGATGCGCAGCGGCCGTTCGGTGGCGCAGAATGTCGACGATGCGGAAGCGCTCATCCGCGCCGCCGCGGCGGCAGGCGCCGGCTACGTGCTGACGCCGGAGATGACGACCATTCTCGATCGGGACAAGGAGGCGCTTCTCGCCGCCATCGGCCCGGAGGAGGTCGACAACTCGCTGCAGCGCTTCCGCGAGATCGCGCGCGAGCTCGGCATCCATCTCCATATCGGCTCGATGGCGATCAAGCTCGCTGACGACCACATCGCCAACCGCTCTTTCCTGATCGCGCCAAATGGCGCCGTCGTCGGCCGCTACGACAAAATCCACATGTTCGACGTCGATCTCTCCGGTGGCGAGAGCTACCGCGAGTCGGCCACCTATCGCGCCGGCGATACCGCCGTCGTCGCCGACCTGCCCTGGACCAAGCTCGGGCTGACGATCTGCTACGACGTCCGCTTCCCCGCGCTGCACCGGACGCTCGCCAAGGCCGGCGCCGCCGTGCTCGCCGTTCCCGCCGCCTTCACCAAGAAGACGGGCGAGGCGCATTGGCACGTCCTGCTGCGCTCGCGCGCCATCGAGACCGGCTCCTACGTCATCGCCGCCGCGCAGGCCGGTCACCATGAGGACGGCCGCGACACCTATGGCCACAGCATGATCGTCGATCCGTGGGGCAAGGTCCTCGCCGAGGCCGACGACCAGCCGGGCTTCATCATCGCGGAAATCGATCCGGCCTTCTCGGCCTCGGCCCGCCAGGCCATCCCCGCGCTTCTCAACGCCCGCGATTTCTCGCTTCCGGAAATGCCGCAGGTCGGCTCTTTCGTGAACTGACCGGCCATCCCCATATAGAGTTCATGATCCGGTACAATCTCGTCTGCGTTGCAGGCCATGACTTCGAAAGCTGGTTTCGGGATGCGGGCGCCTTCGACAAGGCGGCCGCCGCGCATGCGGTATCCTGCCCGCAATGCGGTACCACGGACGTCGTCAAGGCCTTGATGGCGCCCTCGGTCGCGACCGCGCGCAAGCGGGAGGCGGCGGCGCTCGCTGTCGCATCCCCCGATCCGCGTCAGGTCGTAATGGTCGAAATGATGCGCCAGCTGCGCCGGCACGTGACCGAGAACGCGGACTATGTCGGCGACAAGTTCGCCGAGGAAGCGCGCAAGATCCACTACCAGGAGACAGAGGCGCGCGGCATCTATGGCGAGGCGTCGCCGGAAGAGGCGCGCTCGCTGATCGAGGAGGGCGTCGAGTTCCTGCCCCTGCCGGCGCTGCCGGAGGAAGGCAACTAGTGCTCTACCGCCGCACCGCCGACAGCATGTAGTTGACGTCCATGTCGGGCGAGATGTGCCACTGGTCGCGCAGCGGGCTGTAGACCACGCCGGTCTCGGCCGAGACGTCGAGACCGTTCTCCGCCAGCGCTGTGGATAATTCCGAAGGCTGGACCAGCTTGTCGTAAGCGTGCGTGCCGCGCGGCAGCCAGCCCAGCACGACCTCCGCCCCGAAAATCGCCAGCGCCCAGGCCTTTGGCGTGCGGTTGATGGTCGAAAGCACCATCAGCCCGCCCGGCTTCACCATCGCCGAAATCTCGCGGATGAACAGCGGCAGGTCAGCGACATGCTCGACGATCTCCATCGCCAGCACGATGTCGAAACGCTCGCCGGCAGCGCCGAGCGCCTCGGCCGTCGTGGCGCGATAGTCGATCGAAAGCCCCGCCTCGCGGGCGTGCAGCTCGGCGACGCCGATATTGGTGGCCGACGCATCCGCGCCCACAACGTCGGCGCCGAGCCGGGCCATCGGTTCCGACAAAAGGCCGCCGCCGCAGCCGATGTCGAGCACGCGCAGGCCGGACAGCGCCTTCGGATCCCGGACATCGCGGCCGAAAAGCTTCGTCGCCTCGTCCTTGATGAAGCCGATGCGGATCGGGTTCAGCCGGTGCAGCTGGCCGAACTTGCCCTTCGGCGCCCACCACTCGCTGGCGATCGCGGAAAAATGGGCGATCTCGTCCTGATCGACGGTCGAGGCGGACGGGGAGGGGACGGTCTCGGGCGCGGTGGACATGGGCGGCTCCTTCTCAGGCGGAACGTCGTTGGCGCGGCGGGCGAAGTCAAGCCGCGGGCACGGGCCGATCTCGCGGGCCGATCTCTCGGGCATGGGCGCTGCATGCGCGTAGTTCAATCCCCGATAGGCGGGCTGTGGCGTTTCGCCGTCGCCGTTGCGGCTTCAATCCGAAGCCGCTATGAAGGCGCCCGTCCGGTTGTTCTTGTTAGCCGGAACTCCTTCAATCCCTTCCGCAATTGCTGCGGAACCTGCCCTTCAAAGGTTGATGATGGCCCGGCTGGTGATGAAGTTCGGCGGAACGTCCGTCGCCGATATCGAACGCATCCGCAATGTGGCTCGTCACGTCAAACGGGAGGTCGAGGCCGGCTTCCAGGTCGCTGTCGTGGTTTCGGCCATGTCGGGCAAGACCAACGAGCTCGTCGCCTGGACCCGCGACGCCGCCTCCATGCACGATGCGCGCGAATATGACGCCGTCGTCGCCTCGGGCGAGCAGGTGACCTCCGGTCTTCTCGCGATCGCGCTGCAGGAAATGGGCATCAACGCCCGTTCCTGGCAGGGCTGGCAGATTCCGATCCGCACCGACGGAGCCCATGGCGCCGCGCGCATCGTCGACATCGACGGCTCCCAGCTGATCGATCGGCTCGAGCAGGGCCAGGTCGCGGTCGTCGCCGGTTTCCAGGGCATCGGCCCGGACAACCGCATCGCGACGCTCGGCCGGGGCGGTTCCGACACCAGCGCCGTCGCCATCGCCGCCGCCATCAAGGCGGACCGCTGCGATATCTATACCGATGTCGACGGTGTCTACACGACCGATCCCCGGATCGTGCCGAAGGCCAAGCGCCTCGATCGCGTCTCGCATGAAGAAATGCTCGAGATGGCGTCGCTGGGTGCCAAGGTGCTGCAGGTGCGCTCCGTCGAACTGGCCATGGTGCATGGCGTGCGGACCTTCGTGCGGTCCAGTTTCGTCGATCCGCTCGACCCGCGGCTCGGCGATCCCAACAATCCCCCAGGCACCCTCATTTGCGACGAGGACGAGATCGTGGAAAAGCAGGTTGTCACCGGCATTGCCTATGCCAAGGACGAGGCCCAGATCTCGCTCCGCGAAGTCGCCGACAAGCCGGGCGTCGCCGCGGCGGTGTTCGTGCCGCTGGCCGAGGCCAACATCAATGTCGATATGATCGTGCAGAACGTCTCCGAGGACGGCACGACGACCGACATGACCTTCACCGTTCCGACGGCCGATTTCGACCGCGCCTGGAAGGTGCTGGAGACGGCCAAGGATTCGATCGGCTATGTCAGCGTTCAGGGTTCGCGCGATCTGACCAAGGTGTCGGTGATCGGCATCGGCATGCGCAGCCATGCCGGCGTCGCCGCTTCCGCCTTCAAGGCGCTGGCCGGCAAGGGCATCAACATCCGCGCCATCACCACGTCCGAGATCAAGATCTCGATCCTGATCGACGCGGCCTATACCGAGCTCGCGGTCCGGACGCTGCACTCGCTCTATGGGCTGGATGCTGCCTGATCAACAGGCTTTCCGAGCCTACGAAACAACATTGTACCTTCTGCCTAACTCGTGCCACGAGTAGGAAGCAAAGCATGCCGGAGCGCGGCCGAATCGGTCGCATCCGGAAGGCGGTTTTCGATGGTCGGAACCCGTCATAGTTCAAGCATTGGGGAAGGCGGACCATGCGGGGTTCACTCGCCGGGCCGCGCGTCCTGCTCCGTCGCCTGCGCGAGATCATGGCGGAGCCGATCAGCGCGCAAGACCGGCTCGACAAGATCGTCGCCCAGATCGCGGCCAACATGGTCGCGGAGGTGTGCTCGGTCTATGTGCTCCGCGCCGATGACGTGCTCGAGCTCTACGCGACCGAGGGCCTGAACCGTTCTGCCGTCCACCATGCCGGGCTGCGGGTCGGCCAGGGCCTGGTCGGCCTGATCGCCTCCGAGGCGCGTCCGCTCAACCTGCAGGACGCCCAGAGCCACCCGTCCTTCGCCTACCTGCCGGAAACCGGCGAGGAGATCTACAACGCCTTCCTCGGCGTGCCGATCCTTCGCGCCGGCCGGACGCTCGGCGTTCTCGTCGTGCAGAACCGCGCGCATCGCACCTATTACGACGAAGAAGTCGAAGCGCTGCAGACGACGGCGATGGTGCTGGCTGAGATGATCGCCGTCGGCGAGCTGCAGGGCCTTGCCCGGCCCGGCACCTCGCTCGACGTCAAGCGGCCGCTGTCGCTCAAGGGCACGCCGCTTTCCGACGGCATCGCGCTCGGCCATGTCGTGCTGCACGAGCCGCGCGTCGTCGTCACGCAGCTGATCGCCGAGGATACCGACAAGGAAAGCCAGCGCCTCGAGCAGGCGATCGCCAATCTGCGTCTGTCCGTCGACGACATGCTCTCGCGCGACGACATCGCGCTCGCCGGCGAACATCGCGACATCCTCGAAGCCTATCGCATGTTCGCCTATGACCGCGGCTGGGTCCGTCGCATGGACGAGGCGATCCAGAACGGCCTTTCGGCCGAGGCGGCGGTCGAGAAGGTCCAGAGCGACACCCGCGCCCGCCTGCAGCGCCAGACCGACCCGTATCTGCGCGAGCGGCTGCACGATTTCGACGACCTCGCCAATCGCCTGCTGCGCGAGCTGATGGGCAAGTCGCATGGTCCCGACGGCGGCAGCCTGCCGAAGGACGGCGTCATCGTCGCGCGCAATATGGGCGCCGCCGAGCTGCTCGACTATGACCGCAGCCGCCTGCGCGGCCTGGTGCTGGAGGAGGGCGGGGCGACCAGCCACGTGACGATCGTCGCGCGCGCGCTCGGCATCGCCACGATCGGCCGCGCCGCCAACATCGTCTCGCTGGTCGAGAACGGCGACCCGATCATCCTCGACGCCGACACAGGCGAGGCGCATGTGCGGCCGCCGGCGGACGTCGAGGCGGCCTATGCCGAGAAGGTCAAGTTCCGCGCCAAGCGCCAGGCCCAGTACCGCCTGCTCCGCAACAAGCCCGCGGTGACGATCGACGGTCATCGCGTCGCGCTCAACATGAATGCCGGCCTTCTGGTCGACCTGCCGCATCTCGCCGAAGCCGGTGCCGAGGGCATCGGCCTGTTCCGCACCGAGCTGCAATTCATGGTCGCCTCGACCATGCCGCGTCTCGACGAGCAGACGGCGCTCTACGAAGCAGTGCTGAAGGCGAGCGGCAATCGCCCGGTCGTGTTCCGCACGCTCGATATCGGCGGCGACAAGGTGCTGCCCTACATGCGGATGCAGCCGGAAGAGAATCCGGCGCTCGGCTGGCGGGCGATCCGGCTCGGCCTCGACCGTCCGGGCCTCCTGCGGATCCAGCTGCGCGCGCTGCTGCACGCCGCCGGTGGGCGCGAGCTGCGCGTCATGCTGCCGATGGTCACGGAAGTCGGCGAGATCCACCGCGCCCGCGCCCTGCTGGAGCGCGAGCTGACGCAATTGCGGCGGCACGGTCACAAGGAGCCGACGCGCGTGCTGCTCGGCTCGATGCTCGAGGTGCCGGCGCTGCTGTTCCAGCTCGATTCGTTGATGGAGGCCGTCGATTTCGTCTCGGTCGGCTCCAACGACCTGCTGCAATACATGACCGCGAGCGACCGCGGGAACACCCGCGTCGCCACCCGTTTCGACCCGCTGTCGCGGCATTTCCTGCGCACGCTGCGCATGATCGTCGAGGGCGCCGACCGCAACGGCACGCCGGTGACGCTCTGCGGCGAGATCGCGAGCCGTCCGCTGGCGGCGATGGCGCTGGCCGGGATCGGGTTCCGCTCGCTGTCGATGTCGGCGGCGGCGATCGGTCCGGTCAAGGCGATGCTGCTGGCCCTCGACATCGGCCGGCTCAAGGCCGTGCTCGACCCCATGCTTGCTCTGGACGATGGTGGAGATGGCGTCCGCGCGGCGCTCACCGCCTTCGCCGAATCCGAAGGCATACCGATCTGACTACGTTGCTCCCTACCGGACTTCCCTGGGACAAGATCAATCATCTCGTCGCCCGCGCCGAAGTGATCGATCAGAAGCTCGCTGCGACCAGCGATGGCGGCACCCTCGTGCAGCTCTCCAAGGAGCGGGCCGAGCTGCAGGACATCGTCGAAGCCGTGCGCCGGCTGAAGGCGGCGGTCGACGAGCGCGCCGCGCTCGACGACCTGTCCGATGACCCGGAGATGGCGGCGCTCGCGGAGGAGGAGCGCGATGCTCTCGACGGCCAGGTCGAGACGCTCATCCAGGAAATCCGCATCCTCCTCCTGCCGCGCGACGCCGCCGACGAGAAGAGCGCCATTCTGGAAATCCGCGCCGGGACCGGCGGCGACGAGGCGGCGCTGTTCGCCGGCGACCTCTTCCGCATGTACCAGCGTTACGCGCAGCTGCATGGCTGGCGCATGAACGTCCTGTCCGAAAGCGAGGGCGAGGCCGGCGGCTACAAGGAAATCATCGCCGACGTGACCGGCAAGGGCGTGTTCGCCCGGCTGAAGTTCGAATCGGGCGCGCACCGTGTCCAGCGCGTGCCGGAGACGGAATCGAGCGGCCGCATCCACACCTCCGCCGCCACGGTCGCCGTGCTGCCGGAGGCGGAGGATGTCGACATCGATATCCGCCCCGAGGACATCAAGATCGACACCACGCGCGCCTCGTCGGCCGGTGGACAGCACGCCAACACGACCGACACCGCCGTTCGCATCACCCATCTGCCCACGGGAACCGTGATCGTCGTCGCCGGCCGGTCGCAACACCAGAACCGCGCCCAGGCCACGCAGATCCTGCGCGCGCGGCTGTTCGACATGGAACGCGAGCGCCTCTCGTCCGAGCGCGCCGCCGACCGCAAGGGCCAGGTCGGCTCCGGCGACCGGTCCGAGCGCATCCGGACCTACAATTTCCCGCAAGGGCGCGTCACCGATCACCGGATCAACCTGACGCTGTACAAGCTCGAGGCGGTGATGGCGGGCGACGCGCTCGACGAGATCATCGGGCCGCTGATCACCGAGCACCAGGCCGGGCTGCTGGCGGCGCTCGACGCATGACCCGGGACCACACATGACCGCTGCGGCCGCCACGCTCGGCGCCGCGCGGCGCATGGCGGCGAAGCGGCTGGCGGCGGGGCTTGGCCCCGAAGCGACACCGGCCCTCGACGCGCGAGTGCTGGTCGCCGCGGCGCTCGGCGTTCCCCCGGATCGCCTTCTTTTCCTTCCCGAGGACCGGCCGCTTTCCGACGCGGAGACGAGGGCCGTCGAGGCGGCGATCGAACGCCGGCTGGCCGGCGTGCCCGTGGCGCGGATCGTCGGCGAGCGGGAATTCTGGGGCATGCCCTTCCGTCTCTCCGACGCCACCTTGGTCCCGCGTCCGGATACCGAAACGCTGGTCGAGGCGGCGCTCGCCTGGATCGACCGGGAGGGACGCCGGCAGGAGCCGCTCCGCATCGTCGATATCGGCACCGGCAGCGGCGCCATCCTCATCGCGCTGCTGAGCGCCTTGCCGAACGCCATCGGGATCGGCATCGATCTTTCGGAAGCGGCGGCCCGCACGGCGCGCGACAATGCCGAGCGACTGGGATTTGCCGAACGGAGCCGCTTCGTCGTCGGCGCCTGGTCGAATAGTTGCGGGCGATTCGATGTAATTGCCTCCAACCCGCCCTATATTGCGAGTAATGTCATCCCAACGCTGGATCGAGAGGTCAGGGACCACGATCCGACGCTTGCGCTGGACGGCGGCGCTGACGGGCTGGATGCCTATCGCGCCATTCTCGACGATCTCGAGCGTGTGATGGCGCCGGGTGGTGCGACATTTCTGGAAATCGGATTCGATCAGGCCGACGCCCTCCGGGCGCTGGCGCGGCAGGCGGGCTTCGATGCGTCCGTTCATGCCGATCTGGCGGGCCATGATCGTATCGTGGAACTGCACAGGATCGATTGAGATGTTCGCGGGAGGACAGATTGGCGGTGAAAGCGCCCGACTTGAATAATCCGCTTGGAAATCGGCCTCGAAACAGCTAGTTTCCGAGCCGCCGCAGATGGATTTGATGCGACTCCCGAACGCCGAAGCTACGGCCGCGATCAGGGGCCGCGCGGTTAGAGGCCACCAGATTGGCCATGAGGGTCGGATCGGGGGAGATCGGCCAGGCTCTGGTACTCCAACGTCATCTCTGCTCGGTACGACACGTATTTCCCGGATGCCCCGCCTCGGCGGTGCCAGTTTGCCCTCGGTTCGCGACGCGGACCATGGCTGCACGATCTGCGGGATTGTGAGGATCGCCTTCGCCGGTTCCGGCCTCTCGGGTTCATGCCCGGGTTGACCCGATCGACGGAATTGTCCGATGGGCGCTTCGCCCCGGTCGATGAGATTGTTTGACCTTGTTGGTCACGGAAGAGAAAATTCATGAGACAAGGACAGCAGAACAACAATAACAACAAGCGGATGCGCGGGCGGAACAACAACAATAACAACAACAACAACCGCAAGGGCCCGAACCCGCTGACCCGCTCCTATGAGAGCAACGGGCCGGATGTGAAGATCCGCGGCACCGCGCTCCATATCGCCGAAAAATACGTGACGCTGGCGCGCGACGCGCAGTCGTCCGGCGACCGCGTCATGGCGGAGAACTATCTGCAGCATGCCGAGCACTATTTCCGCGTGATCGCGGCGGCGCAGGCGCAGAACCCCCAGAACAACCAGCAGCCGCAGCCCTTCTATCGCGCCGAACAGGATGACGAGGGCCTCGACGAGGAAGACGATCGCTTCAGCGAGCGCTTCGGCCAGGCGCATCAGGATCGCAGTCAGCCGGGCAGCGAGGGCGGTGTCGCTCCCAACGATCCGCAGCCCTACACCAATGGCGCCAATGGCGGCGATGCTTCCGAGCGCCAGGGTTCGGAGCGGCAGGATCGCGGCGAGCGCCAGGATCGTCAGGACCGTGGCGACCGCCAGGAGCGTTTCGACCGCGCGCCGCGCGGCGAGCGTCAGGATCGCGGTGATCGCCAAGACCGTAATGACCGCCAGGATCGTAACGAGCGCCAGGCTCAGCCGGATCGTCAGGCCCAGTCGGATCGTCAGGATCGCGGCGAGCGGCAGGACCGTCCGGAGCGCCAGGACCGCGCGGAGCGTCAGGACCGTCCCGAGCGCCAGGCTCGTCCGGAGCGCGGCGAGCGCCGGGAGCGTGGTGACCGCGCCGAGCGGAGCGATCGCTCGCAGCTGCCGCGCTTCGTGACCGGCGAACCCGCGCCGCAGCCGGTGCTGGAACAGCCCCAGCCGGTGGTCGAGCTGCCGAAGCCCGAGCCCGTCGAGGCGGTCGCTCAGGCCGAGCCGGCGGCTCCGGCCCCGGTCGCTGAAGCGCCCGTCGAGGCAGCGGCACCCGTCGCCGCGCCGGCGCCGCGTGCGCGTTCCAGCCGTTCCACGGCCGCTGCTGCCGCCGCCGCGACGGCCGCCGCAGCCGAGCAGCCGGCGCTCAATCTGGACGGCCCGGCCGAGGGCAATGGCGACGCCGCGACGGAGGAGGAATTCCGCCCCCGCCGCCGCCGGACCACCCGGACGCGCGCCCGCGCCGCCGAGGGCGACGAGGGAGCGGCGTCCGAGCCGGCTCTCGCCGCGGAGCCGGCCGGCGAAGAGTAATCGCCGTCGTTCCTTGATTCAGACCAATGCCCGGGCGTCCTCGCCCGGGCATTTTTGTTTTGGGGCCGAGGGCAGGCGGCTGGGGCAGGGCAGATGGCGCGCCGCGCTGAAACGGGGTTGACGCGCCTCCCGTTCTGCCCGCCATAATTGTCGAGACGCCCCCTTCTGTTGCGCGGCGGCCACACCATATTACCCGTGGCGGCAGGCCACGCATGGATGTCGCCGGACGCAAGTCCATATCTTTGGAGCGGCCCATCAGCGCCTTCGGGGCAATGGGACCGGGTCAGGAGGCACATATGAATTTCGATAATTATTCCGAGCGCGCGCAGGGCTTCATCCAGTCGGCGCAGACGCTCGCCATGACACGTGGCAATCAGCAGTTCACCCCCGAGCATCTCTTGAAGGTTTTGCTCGACGACGAGGAAGGCCTCGCCGGCGGTCTGATCGACAGCTCCGGTGGCCGTTCGCGCCAGGCGCTGGCCGCGACCGAGCGCGCCCTCGAGGCGATGCCGAAGGTTTCCGGCGGCGGCGCCGGGCAGCTCTATCTCGCGCCGCCCCTTGCGAAGGTTTTCCAGCAGGCGTCCGATCTCGCCAAGAAGGCCGGCGACAGCTTCGTCACGGTCGAACGGCTGCTCCTCGCGCTCGCGCTGGAAAAGGACGCCAAGACCGCCGAGATCCTGAAGGAGGCCGGCGTCACGCCGGTTGGCCTCAATCGGGCGATCGAGCAGCTGCGCCAGGGGCGTACGGCCGATACGGCCGGCGCCGAGGGTCAGTATGACGCGCTGAAGAAATATGCCCGCGACCTCACCCAGGTGGCCCGCGACGGCAAGCTCGATCCGGTCATCGGCCGCGACGACGAGATCCGCCGCACCATCCAGGTGCTGTCGCGCCGGACCAAGAACAATCCCGTGCTCATCGGCGAGCCCGGCGTCGGCAAGACCGCGATCGCGGAAGGGCTGGCGCTCCGGATCGTCAATGGCGACGTGCCGGAGAGCCTGAAGGACAAGCGCCTGCTCGCGCTCGACATGGGCTCGCTGATCGCCGGCGCGAAATATCGCGGTGAGTTCGAGGAACGCCTGAAGGCCGTGCTCTCCGAAGTCACGTCGGCCAATGGCGGCATCATCCTGTTCATCGACGAGATGCACACGCTGGTCGGCGCGGGCAAGGCGGATGGCGCGATGGACGCGTCCAACCTGCTGAAGCCGGCGCTGGCGCGCGGCGAGCTGCATTGCGTCGGCGCGACCACACTCGACGAATACCGCAAGCATGTCGAGAAGGACGCGGCGCTCGCCCGCCGGTTCCAGCCGATCTTCGTCGGCGAGCCGACGGTCGAGGACACGATCTCGATCCTGCGCGGCATCAAGGAGAAGTACGAGCTGCACCACGGCGTGCGGATCACGGATTCCGCGCTGGTTTCGGCGGCGACGCTGTCGAACCGCTACATCACCGACCGCTTCCTGCCGGACAAGGCCATCGACCTCGTCGACGAGGCGTCGGCCAGGCTCCGCATGCAGGTCGATTCCAAGCCGGAGGCGCTCGACGAACTCGATCGGCGCATCATCCAGCTCAAGATCGAGCGCGAGGCGCTGAAGAAGGAGACCGACCCGGCGTCGAAGGACCGGCTGGAGCGGCTGGAAAAAGAGCTGACCGATCTCGAGGAGGAATCCGCGGCCTATACGCAGCGCTGGCAGGCGGAGAAGCAGAAGCTCAACGCCGCCCAGAAGCTGAAGGAACAGCTCGACCAGGCCCGTAGTGACCTCGACAAGGCGCAGCGCACCGGTGATCTGGCCAAGGCCGGCGAACTGGCCTATGGCGCGATCCCGACGCTGGAGCGCCAGCTCGTCGAGGCCGAAAAGGCGCAGACCAGCACGATGATGGAAGAGGCGGTGACGCCCGACCATATCGCGCAGATCGTCTCGCGCTGGACCGGCATCCCCGTCGACAAGATGCTCGAGGGCGAGCGCGAGAAGCTGCTCCGCATGGAGGACGAACTGGGCCGGCGCGTCGTCGGCCAGGGCGAAGCGGTGCATGCCGTCTCGACCGCCGTTCGCCGCTCGCGCGCCGGCCTGCAGGATCCGAACCGGCCGATCGGCTCGTTCCTGTTCCTGGGTCCGACCGGCGTCGGCAAGACGGAGCTGACCAAGGCGGTCGCCTCCTTCCTGTTCGACGACGAGACGGCGATGGTGCGGATCGACATGTCGGAGTTCATGGAGAAGCACTCCGTGGCCCGTCTGATCGGCGCGCCTCCGGGCTATGTCGGCTATGAGGAAGGCGGCGCGCTGACCGAGGCCGTGCGGCGTCGGCCCTATCAGGTCGTGCTGTTCGACGAGGTCGAGAAGGCGCATCCCGACGTCTTCAACGTGCTCTTGCAGGTGCTGGACGACGGCCGCCTGACCGATGGTCAGGGCCGCACGGTCGACTTCAAGAACACGCTGATCGTGATGACCTCGAACCTCGGTTCCGACTTCCTTGCCCATCTGCGCGATGACGAGGATGTCGATGGCGTCCGCGAGCAGGTGATGGCGGTGGTGCGCGGGCATTTCCGGCCCGAGTTCCTGAACCGGCTCGACGACATCATCCTGTTCCATCGCCTGAAGAAGAGCGAGATGGGGCGGATCGTCGAGATCCAGCTCGGCCGTTTGGCCAAGCTTCTCGATGATCGCAAGATCACGCTCGAGCTCGACGACACGGCGCGCGCCTGGCTGGCGGAGAAGGGTTACGACCCCGCCTATGGTGCGCGTCCGCTGAAGCGGGTGATCCAGCGCTACGTGCAGGATCCGCTCGCCGACAAGATCCTCGCCGGCGAGATCCCGGACGGATCGCTGATCAAGATCACCGCGGGGACGGACCGGTTGCTGTTCCTGCCGCGCGGCGAGCGGGCTTCCGAAGCCGCGTGATCCCGATCGGGTGAAAAAATCGGCCCCGCGCTGCGGACGCAGCGCGGGGCTTTTTTGTTGCTGCTACCGTCGCGGCTTAGGCGTTGCGGTCACGCCAGCGCCCGTGGAGTGCTGCGACATCGCCGGAGCAGAGCAGGGGCATGGCATCGCGGATCTCGGTGAGATCCCAGTCCCACCATGCCATTTCCACGAGCAGGGCGATCGTCTCGTCGTCGAAACGCTTGCGGATCACCCGCGCCGGATTGCCGCCGATGATCGCATAGGGCTCGACGTCCTTGGTCACCAGGGCCCGGCTGCCGATCACGGCGCCGTCGCCGATGCGGATGCCGGGCATGATCATCGCTTCCGCGCCGATCCAGACATCGTTTCCGATCACGGTGTCGCCGGCCGGCCTGTAGGCATCGAGCGCGCCGGCAAAGGCGGGCTCCTCCGGCACATAGAAGAACGGAAACGTCGTGATCCAGTCGTTCCGATGGCCCTGGTTGCCGGCCATCATGAACGAGGCGCCGGTGCCGATCGAACAGAAGCCGCCGATGATCAGCCGGTCGACATCGTTGCGATCGGGCATCAGGTAGCGGGCGCAGTCGTCGAACGAATGGCCGTGATAATAGCCGGAATAGTAGCTGTACCGGCCGACCAGGATGTTGGGATTGGTGACCTGCTCGGTCAGCGGCTTGCCCTGGAACGGGCTTTCGAAAAAGTTCATGGCATTTGTCCATGCCGGTGCGCCTGCGAACATCGTCGCAGCGGGCACCCCAGAAACGGGAAGATCGCCTCAGACGAGGCGGATGACAGCGGAGGCGGGCCGCCGCGCCACACGGCACGGCGGCCTGGCCGCAGCTGTCGCTCTGTCGCTTTCTGGTATCATCGAGCCTTCCGGAGAGGCCTCCCGCGCCGCTCTAACTATTTGTTGGGTCGCGTTTTCCGAACGCGAACCCGCCCTAGTTGGTGGTCTCGTCGTCCGTGCTGATGGCGGCGACCTTGGAGCTCGCGGACGTGCCGATCAGCGTGTCGATGCGCGCCTTTTCCTGCTTGAAGGCGGTCAGCATGTCGCCCTGCAGCACGCGGCCGCGCGGCAGGCGGACGCGGAGCGGATCGACCGGCTTGCTGTTGATGCGCACCTCGTAGTGGAGATGCGGGCCGGTCGAAAGGCCCGTCGAGCCGACATAGCCGATGACCTGGCCCTGTCGCACCTTGGCGCCCGGCCGGATGCCCTTGGCGATCGCCGACTGGTGGCCATAGGCGGATTCATAGCCGTTGGTGTGCTGGATCAGCGTGAAGTTGCCATAGCCCGAGCTCCAGCCGGCCTTCTCGACCGTGCCGTTGCCGGCGGCGAGAATCGGCGTGCCGCGCGGCGCCGCCCAGTCGACGCCCGGATGCAGGCGCTGGTAGCCGAGGATCGGATGCTTGCGGTAGCCGAAATTGGACCGAAGGATGCCGCCGTTCATCGGCTTGCGGATCAGGAACTTCTTGGCGCTGCGGCCTTCCTCGTCGAAATAGTCGACGACGCCGTCATCGGCCGAGCGATAGCGATAGTAGCGCTTGGTCGCGCCGTCGAGCGTGATCGCGGCGTAGAGGATTTCCTCGTCATCCGAGCTGCCGTCCGCTTCGGGCAGCGAGTGGAACACCTCAAGCGAGTCCCCCGGCGAGACGCGCGACTGGAAGTCGACGTCATAGGAGAAGATGTGGATCAGCTCGGTGATGAGCGGCGCGGGCATTTTCTGCTCGAGCGCCGTCTCGTAGACCGCCTGGTAGAGCCGCGGCATCGGGCCGTCATTGCTGGTCGACGGCTGGTCGGCGGTCTCGAACTCGTCGGTCGAGGTCTCGGGCTCGTCGGCGCGGACGAACGTGTCGTCGTCGCGGCGGGCGACGGTTGCCTGATGCGAGCCCTCGTCATAGATCGAGACCCGCATCGGCCGCGGCGTCTCGCCTTCCGAGGCGAACAGGATGCGGACCTTCTGGCCGGCATGCAGATCCGACAGGTCCATCAGGTCGGACATGGCGGAAAGGATGCTCTGCGCGTCGGGTTCGGCGACGTCGTTCTCGGACAGGATTTCCTGCAGCGTCTCCTTCTTCTCCACGACCGCGATGCGTTCGTCGGAAGGAAGCGCGGTGCCGGTCTTCGAAACGAAGGAGACGTTTTCCGGCACGATGCGGACGCCGAGCGCCGAGAACGGGTCCGTGCCGCTTTCGTCGAAGGAAAAACGGTCCGGGTCGACATAGGGCATGGCCGCGATATGCATATCGCCGCTGGCGTTCGTCTGCACCGAGGCGCGGGCGATCTGCTCTACTTCGATCGGGCTGAAGCTCGGTTCATCCTCGCCGGGCGCCTGGTCGAGCGGGAAATCCACGACCTTGACCGAGACCTCGCCCTCGACATTGACGCCGTAGATCTGCTCCTGGTCGGCGCTGATCTTCGTGTCGGCGGCCTGCGGCTCGACATCGCCGCTGGCTCCCTCTTCGTCGGCGGCCACGAGGCCCTCGTCGCCGCCGTCGCCGGAGGCGCCTTCGTCGTCGATGACGCCGAGCTTCTCGGCCGGGGCGGGGGCCGCGTCGTCGCCGCCACCGCCGCGCGGACCGGCGGCCGCGGCGACGATCTTGGCCGGATCATAGGCCGGAACGTC